>NZ_JBEYIF010000006.1:499713-528731 GCF_040635655.1 Streptomyces sp. NPDC006923 | reverse complement strand
CTCCATGGCGTCGGATGCCATGGTCTCGGATGCCACGCCGCTGGATTCCAACGGTCAGGAGGCCGGCGGTCAGGAGACGGCGGGCCCCGGCTCCAGGTGGTTCCGGCCCCCGCGCGCCGCCGGGCACATCGGCCGGATCAGCCCGAGACGCTCGGACGGCCGTTCTCGATGTGCCCCATCAGACGCCGGCGGAAGCGGACGCCGGCGTCGCTGTGGTGTGCGGGACCGCCACCGGTGCCCGGTTCGGCGGTGATCTCGATGTCGTACCAGCCGTGCGCGTCGGCGGCGGAGTGCACGACGCTCCGGCTGCGGCCCGGCTTCACCGTGATCTGCCGGGTCCAGCCCTCCAGATCGGCTTCGTCGACATAGCCGAGCGGCCGTACCGTGAAGGTGACCGGCCGGTCACCGGTGTTGCGCAGGGTGAGCTGGAGATCGCGGTCGTGGTGGTCCACGGCCGACGACACCTCGGCGCCCTGGCCCGCCACCGGCCCGGCGAACTCGCGGCGGAAACCGTTCGGCCCGGTAATGGTGAAGCGGTAGGCACCACCGGTCACGCCGGTGAGGGGCACCGTCCAGTGCGCCGTGCCCCGCACATCGCGGTGCTGCGGGACCTCGAACTCCCCGGCGTACGGATAGAGCGCGAAGTGCGCGCTCGCCCGGCCCGTGTTGCTGAGCGTGACCTTGAAGGCCCGGCCCTCGACATGGCCGTGGGCGTCGGTCTGGTAGGGCAGCGGCCTGGCCGGCCTGGCGCCCTTCTCCTGTCGCGGCATCCGCTGCTCGGTGGGGGGTACGGGCCGCCAGCGGCCGGTGAACGGCGGGATCGCGCCGGGCTGCTCCACCTCCGGCTGCGACCGGCCGCGCTGGAAGTCGAAGGCCGAGGTGAGATCGCCGGTGACGGCCCGCCGCCACCTGGTGATGTTGGGCTCCTCGACCCCGGTCCACTTCTCCAGGAAACGGATGACCGAGGTGTGGTCGAAGACCTGCGAGCAGACATAGCCGCCGACCGTCCACGGCGACACCACCAGCAGCGGGACCCGGATGCCCAGACCGGTCGGCCGGCCCTCCCAGCGCTCCTCGGGGTCGTTGACGGGCGGCACGGGCGGCGGGACATGGTCGAAGAAGCCGTCGTTCTCGTCGTAGTTGATCAGTACGACGGTGTGCCGCCAGACGTCCGGGTGCGCGCCGAGCGCGTCCAGGACCTTGTAGACGAGGGTGGCGCTGGCGATCGGGGACGAGGAGCCGGGATGCTCGGAGTCGATCGCGGACGGCACGAGGTACGACACCTCGGGCAGCGTCCCCGCGGCCACGTCGGCCCGGAACTTCTCGGCCAGCGTGCCGCTCTCGACCCGCCGCAGTCCCCGCTCGAAGAGCGACCGCTCCCGCCTGGTCAGTGTGGCGACGCCGGCCTCCAGCGCGGCGAGCAGTTCATCGCGCTCGGCGGCGTCCTGGGCGTCGCGCACCGCGGCGTAGAACGCCTCCATATAGGTGAAGCCCGCCGCCTCCGGCCGGCCGGGCAGGGCCCGCGCCCCGGTGAGCGCCTTGCGCGCGATGTCCTTGAAGGTGGTGAAGAACTCGATGTTGTTGTCGGTGAAGTTCTCCCAC
Organism: Streptomyces sp. NPDC006923; assembly: GCF_040635655.1. Taxonomy (NCBI): domain Bacteria; kingdom Bacillati; phylum Actinomycetota; class Actinomycetes; order Kitasatosporales; family Streptomycetaceae; genus Streptomyces; species Streptomyces sp. NPDC006923. Next base: position 527,129 of record NZ_JBEYIF010000006.1, on the reverse strand, counting down.
TCCGTGTACGTCTGCCAGCTACGCCCGGCCTTCTCCAGCCGCTCGGCGTAGGTCGGCCACGGATAGCCGGGGTGGGTGTCCTCCTCGTACGCGTCGTTGTCGACGGCCCGCCGGCCGTCGGCCTCGAACCCGGTCCAGCCGCTCCACAGATGGTTGCGGTTCGGGCTCGTCGACGTGTGCGTGGACGAGTGGTACGCGTCGCACACCGTGAAGGTGTCCGCGAGCTCGTAGTGCAGCGGGATGTCGCGCCGGTCGTAGTACGCCATGGTGGCGGCGCTCTTGGCGGAGACCCAGTTGTCCATCCAGCCCTTGTTCCAGGCGGCGAACCCGCCGTCCCAGGAGTGGTCCAGCGCCCCGATGTACTGGAGGCCCTGCTTCTGTGTCTCGGCGGCGTCCCGTACCGGGAACGGCAGGACGGTGTCCAGCGGACCGGGCTGCTCGAAGACGGGCTTCCCGGAGGGAAGCTCGACGGCGTTGCGGTCTCCGAATCCCCGCACCCCGCGCAGCGTCCCGAAGTAGTGGTCGAACGAGCGGTTCTCCTGCATCAGGATGACCACATGCTTGATCGCCGACATCCCACCGGCCGCGGGTTCGGCGGCGATCGCGGCCCGCAGGGACGGCGGCAGCACCGACCCGACAGCCGCCCCGCCCAGCGCGCCCGAGCCAAGGGCGAGCATTCTTCTGCGCGATATCTCCGGTGACATGCCCGACCTCCAAGAAGTAGTCCGGCCGGGACGCTAGTGAGAGCGGATGGCAGAAGAGAGGCCCGGGAACGTCTACGACATGAACGTCCCCCAGAGGTGACGCGGAGCCGCGCACGGCGCTTTCGAGACCCCGCCGCGACGACGCGGGCGTCTCGCCCGCCGGGGACGGCGGGCCTTACGGCCGCCGGACCGCGGGGCGGGTGAGGCGGCCGACGGACACCACCACCGCGTGCCGTCTGGCCGCGATCTCCGCGGCGTCCATGGCGGGGTTCACCGGCTCCGGGCTGCCCTCGTTCCAGGTGGAGGAGAGCGCGACCACCAGGGGCAGCAGCAGATGGGGTGGCAGACCGGCGTCCACCCTGCCGTCCGCCTGGGCGGCGGCGAGCGCCCGGAGTTTCACCTCGTTGGCCTTCAGCGCGACCGGCAGCACCTCGCCGGGCCGCTCCAGCCTGTGCCAGCGCGCCAGCCGCATCAGATGCGGATGCGCGAGGTGGAAGTCGAAGAGCGCGCCCGCGTATCCGGGCAGATCGTCGGCGTCGAAGGGCGCGGCGTCGAGGACCTCCTCCACAGCGGCCTCGTAGACCGCGTCGAAGAGCTGCTCCTTGGACCCGAAGTGCACATAGATCAGGTTCTTGTTGTAGCCGGCCGCGGCGGCGATGCGGTCGACGCGCGCGCCCGCGATGCCGTGCGCGGCGAACTCGTCGGTCGCCGCGCGCAGCAGACTGGTCCTGGTGGTGCGGGAGTCTCTGGCCACTCGCTCATCGTAGCCAGCGGCGCCCCGGTCACCGCGACCACACAGGGAGTAAGTGACTGTCTGGTCAGTCGCCATCGCGCATCGGCCGACCTCAGCTCGCCACCTTCGACCACCCCGCAGCTCTTCCCGTAGCAGGCGATGCACACATTGCCATGGTTTGCCACCTTCACCCCATGGTCGTGGCGCCCAGGAATCAACCAACCGGTCGTTCACTCAGATCCTTGCTTTCGCCCGAGCCCAGATTTATAGTCAAGTAACTGGACGGTCAGTTACTTGACCGTCATCGCTTCTCATCTCGCACCCTCACGTCGCCACGCGCAAGGAACACCGTCATGACGCAGTCACAGGTCTGGTTCATCACCGGCAGCTCGCGCGGTCTCGGCCGTGCCACAGCCGAGGCGGCCCTCGCCGCCGGTCACCGGGTGGTGGCCACGGCGCGCAGGCCCGCCCAGCTCGACGATCTCGTCCGTACCTACGGCGAGCGGGTACGCGCCGTGGCGCTCGACGTCACCGACGCCGAGGCCGCACGCGCCGCCGTCCAGGGCGCGGTCGACGCCTTCGGCGGACTGGACGTCATCGTCAACAACGCCGGTTACGGCGATATCGCGGCCGTCGAGGACGTCACCGACGCCGACTTCCGCGCCCAGATCGACACCAACTTCTACGGCGTCTACCACGTCACCAAGGCCGCGATACCGATCCTCCGAGCCAACGGTTCCGGACACATCATCCAGATCTCGTCGAGCGGCGGCCGGACCACATCGCCCGGTCTCGGCGCGTATCAGAGCGCGAAGTGGGCGGTGGCCGGCTTCTCCGAGGTCCTCTCCCGCGAGCTGGCCCCGCTCGGTGTGCGGATCACTGTCGTCGAGCCGGGCGGCCTGCGGACCGACTGGGCCGGCGCGTCGATGACGATCCCGCCAATCAGCGAGCCGTATCGGGCGACCGTCGGGGCCATGGCCGAGAGGGTACGGAGCGCGGACGGCCGGCAGCCGGGCGATCCGGCGAAGGCCGCGCAGGTCATCCTGGGCCTGCCGGATCTGGACGAGCCTCCGGTGCATCTGCTGCTGGGCCGCGACGCCTATCAGTATGTGACGGAGTCCGACCGCCTCCGTACCGAAACCGACGCCAAGTGGCGCGAGCTCACGGAATCGATCGACTACGAAAACAACGACCCCAACAGCGCCAACAACGCCTGAGCGGCCTCCGGGCACCCCTCGCGCGCCGGAGTGCCCCCGGCCTCACTCACCGTGCGGCCACACCAGCAGCACCGGGCAACGCGCGTGGTCCACGACGAACCGGGTCGCCCGGCCGAGGCTGTGCGGCCCGGGACGGTCGATCCGGCCGTCGCGCGCGCAGATCAGCAGGTCCACGCCGTCCGCCGCGCGGACGACCTCGTCCTCCACCCGGCCGTGGTGGTCGAGGAGTTCGCAGGGCCGGCCCAGCCGGTGCGCCGCGGCTTCCAGCAGATCGGCCGCCGCCACACCCGAGAGCGCTTCGAGCCGGCCGCCCGGATCGCGGTCGGGCCGGCCGCCGCGGCCGAGGAGCCCCGCGTAGGCGTCGTGCGCGGCGGCGACGACCTCGTCATCACTGACATGGAGCAGCACCACCTCGTCGTGCGGGGCGCGCTCGCGGGCCGCGTCGACACAGGCGGGCCAGGTGGATTCGGTGATCCAGACGAGAACGGTCGTCGGTGCGGTCACGGCGTCGGCCTCCGATCGATGGCATGCGTATGGCCCCGAAGGATGGCACCACTTCGGGGCCTCACACGATCAGGACACCCTCGGACGGGGGGCGGGACAGCGGCCCGAGCGTTTCCCGGCTCCGCCGCGCGGCGGACGACGCCGTCAGGCGGGCAGGAGGAACTGCTGGTTGGTGCCGCCCGCGCAGGTCCAGATCTGGAGCCTGGCGCCATTGGCGGTGGACTTGTCCGTGACATCGAGGCACTTGCCGGACACCGGGTTCACCAGGGTGTTGCCCGCGCCCTTCTGCCACTGCTGCGCACCGGTGCCGTTGCAGTCGTAGAGCTGCGCCTTCGTGCCATTGGCCGTACCGGCGGCGGTGAGGTCCAGGCACTTGCCGAGCGCGCGGATCGAGCCGTCCGTGGAGACCGTCCACTGCTGCGCGCCCGAGCCGTTGCAGTCGTAGAGCTGTACGGCGGCGCCGTTGGCGCTGCTCGCCGAGGCGACGTCGACGCATTTGCCGCCGAGGCCGGTGATCTGCCCGGTCTTCCCGGCGCCGCCGTCACCGCCGTCACCGCCCGAGCCCGTCACCGAGTTGAAGATGCCGGAGAACTGGTAGGCGCTCTGCGGGGTGCCGCTGCAACTGTCCGAGAGCTGGCCGTTGGTCGCGCACGCCTTGTCACGGCCCACCGCCCAGAAGGCGAGCTCCTGGATGCCCCTGGACTTGGCGAAGTTGGCCAGGGTGGTGGCGTTGGCGGTGGTGAAAACCTCGGCCTGGGTGTCGTTCACCCCGATCATCGGGGTGTTGCCCTCCATCGCCCAGAGCTGCGCGTCGGTCTTGGTGGTCCAGATCCTGCCGAGCTGCGCGCGCAGCGCGGTGGCCGCGTCCGTGGCCGCCTTGCCCATGTCCATGGCCGGGCCGTAGTCCATCGTCATGATATTGACGAGGTTCACGTTGAGGTTGTTGCTCTTGGCGTTGTTGAGAAGGTCGATCGACTCCTGCTCAAGACCGGTCGGGTTGACCGGGAGCGTGTACTGGACGTCCAGCTTCCGGCCCGCGGCCGCGTACTCCTGCTGAAGCTGGGCCAGCGCCTTGTTGCGGCGGTCGTTGGCCGCGGTGTTGCCGAGCTGGCCGCCCTCGATGTCGAGGTCGATCCGGGTCAGGTTGAGCCCGTCGACGGCCCGCTTGTACTGGGTCTTCAGCGCGGCCACCGTGGCGCAGCCGACTCCGAGTTCGGTGCCCGAGGCACCGCCGAAGGAGGCGATGACATCGCCGCCGGCCGAGCGCAGCGAGTTGATGGCCGAGGTCCAGCCCGCGTCGGTGATCGACGTGTCGCCGTTGAAGGTGGCGTCGCAGCCGCCGCCGTCGATGACGAAGGCGAGGGTGAAGTACTTGAGCCCGGTGGCGTTACGGGCGTTGGCGATGGCCGAGGGCGAGCCCCAGGTCTCGACATAGGGCGCCGCGTACTGGGCGGGGAAGCCCGGTCCGGGGTTGGCCGCGGCGGCGGCGCCGGTGGCGGTGGCGACGAGCGCGGTGGCGGCCAGGGCGAGGACGGCCGGGACGGCGGCCAGAGCTCTCGTACGGGATCGGAACACAGGAACACTCCTGTCATGGGCGCCTGTCATGGGCGCGTCAAAACACAACGTGGGGGTGGAGCGCGGGCACGTGCCGTTCACGGGATGGGTCAACCGGACCTGTTCAGATGGGAGAACGAAGACTCCGCACATGAACCGGTCGACTGGGAACGAGTAAAGGACTAGACCAGCCCTCCGTCAATGCCCTGCCGTCACCGGCCCTCGTGACGGGCCCGGTTTTTGACGGCCGTTTACCATTCCGGGATCAGACCCCGACCACCAGCAGCGCGCCCCAGAGCGCGAGCGTGGCGGCCACCAGCGTGGCGGGCACCGTCAGCAGGCCGAGCCGGGTGAAGTGGCCGAGCCTCGGCTCCGTCTGATGCTCTTGCAGGATGCGCCGCCACAGCAGGGTGGCGAGGGAGCCGACATAGGTGAGGTTCGGCCCGAGATTGACGCCGATCAGCGCCGCGAGCACCTGGCCGGGCCCGGCGGGCGCGACGACCGGCAGCAGGGCCAGGATCGCCGGGAGATTGTTGATCAGATTGGCCAGTACGGCGGCGACGCCGGCGATCGCCAGCAGCGAGGGCAGCGTCGATCCGGCGGGGAGCAGCCGGCTGATCCCGGTGTCCAGCCCGTTGTCGACGACGGCCTTGACGACCACTCCCAGCGCGAGGACGAACAGACAGAACAGCGGTGACGCGGCGCGGACGAGCCCCGTCACGGTGGTCCGGCGCTGCCGCAGGGCGCGGATCGCCAGTACGGCCGTACCGGCGAGCGCCGCCCACAGCGGTTCGATCCCGGCGAAGGAGGTGACCACGAACCCGGCCAGCGTCAGCCCGAGCACCACCAGCGTGAACACCGGGGGCTCCGGCCGCTCGCCGGTCTTCGGAGCGTGCGCGCCCGCGGCCAGGTCCGCGGCGAAGAACCGGCGGAAGACGGCGTACTCGACGGCGATCGCGGCCAGCCACGGCAGCGCCATCAGCGCGGCGAAGCGGGTGAAGGACAGACCGCTCGCGGTGAACGCCAGCAGATTGGTCAGATTGGAGACCGGCAGCAGCAGCGACGCGGAGTTCGCCAGATGCGTACAGGCGTAGACATGCGGCCTCGGGCGGGCGCCGACCCGGGCCGCGGTCGCGAAGACCACCGGTGTGAGCAGGACGACCGTGGCGTCCAGGCTGAGCACGGCGGTGATGACGGCGGCGACCCCGAAGACCCCGCCCAGCAGCCGGCGCGGCCGGCCGCCGCAGGCCCGCGCCACCAGATCGCCGGCCGCCGCGAACAGCCCCTCCTCGTCGCAGAGCTGAGCCAGCACCAGCACGGCCGCGAGAAACCCGATCACCGGCAGCAGGCTGTGCGTCTGCTGCCACGCCTCGCCGGGCGAGATCACGCCGAGGACCACGACCAGCAGCGCGGCGGGGACAGCCGCGACCGCCTCGGGCAGACCGCGCGGGCGTACGACGGCGAACGCCAGCACGGCCAGCAGCAGGCCCACGGAGACGGTCTCGGCGGCGACGGTGCTCACGGAATCTCGGCCTCGCGAAGACGGTTCGGCCCGTGGTCCGGGCTGCGTCCGGTACCGGCGGGCGGGAAAACACCCCGTGAGAACACGCAGGGCGGGAACACTCGGAGGGCGGCGCACCGTTCGGTGCGCCGCCCCATGAGGTACGGACCGGCCGAGAGGTACGGACGGCCGTGAGGTACGGACGAGAGGGTCAGCCCTCGACGCCGAGCTTCTCCAGGATCAGCTCACGTACCCGGGCCGCGTCGGCCTGGCCCCGGGTGGCCTTCATGACCGCCCCGACCAGCGCGCCCGCCGCCGCGACCTTGCCCGCGCGGATCTTGTCGGCGACGGCGGCGTTGCCCGCGATCGCCTCGTCCACGGCGGCGCCCAGCGCGCCCTCGTCGGAGACGACCTTCAGGCCGCGCTTCTCGACGACGGTGTCCGGGTCGCCCTCGCCGGCGAGAACGCCCTCGATCACCTGACGGGCCAGCTTGTCGTTGAGATCACCGGAGGCGACGAGCGCGGTGACCCGGGTGACCTGCTCCGGGGTGATGGGCAGCTCGTCCAGCGCGCGGCCCGACTCGTTGGCGTTACGGGCCAGCTCGCCCATCCACCACTTACGGGCCTGGTCGGCCGGCGCGCCCGCCTCGATCGTGGCGACGATCAGATCGATCGCGCCGGCGTTGAGGATCGACTGCATGTCGTGCTCGGAGACGCCCCACTCCTCCCGGAGCCGGTTGCGCCGCACGCGCGGCAGCTCGGGCAGTCCCTCGCGGAGCCGCTCCACCCAGTCCCGGGCGGGTGCGACGGGAACGAGGTCGGGCTCCGGGAAGTAGCGGTAGTCCTCGGCCTCCTCCTTCACGCGGCCCGATGTGGTGGAGCCGTCCTCCTCGTGGAAGTGACGGGTCTCCTGGATGATCGTGCCGCCGGAGTTCAGCACCGCGGCGTGGCGCTGGATCTCGAAGCGGGCGGCGCGCTCGACGCTGCGCAGCGAGTTGACGTTCTTCGTCTCGGAGCGCGTGCCGAACTTCTCGCGGCCGTGCGGGCGCAGCGAGAGGTTCACGTCGCACCGCATCTGGCCCATCTCCATGCGGGCCTCGGAGACACCGAGCGCCTTGATCAGCTCGCGCAGTTCCGCGACGTACGCCTTGGCGACCTCGGGCGCGCGCTCGCCCGCGCCCTCGATGGGCTTGGTGACGATCTCGATGAGCGGGATGCCCGCGCGGTTGTAGTCGAGCAGGGAGTGGGACGCGCCGTGGATCCGGCCGGTGGCGCCGCCGACGTGCGTCGACTTGCCGGTGTCCTCCTCCATGTGGGCGCGCTCGATCTGCACCCGGAAGATCTCGCCGTCGTCGAGCTGGACGTCCAGATAGCCGTTGAAGGCGATCGGCTCGTCGTACTGCGAGGTCTGGAAGTTCTTCGGCATGTCCGGATAGAAGTAGTTCTTCCGGGCGAAACGGCACCACTCGGCGATCTCGCAGTTGAGCGCGAGGCCGATCTTGATGGCCGACTCGACACCGATCGCGTTGACGACCGGGAGCGAGCCGGGCATGCCCAGACAGGTGGGGCAGGTCTGCGAGTTGGGCTCGGCGCCCAGCTCGGTCGAGCAGCCGCAGAACATCTTGGTCCTGGTGCCGAGCTCGACGTGGACCTCAAGGCCCATGACGGGGTCGTACGTCGCGAGGGCGTCCTCGTACGACACGAGTTCAGTGACGGTCACGGTGAAACATTCCCTCTCAGCCCAGCAGGACGTCGTCGTCGCCCAGCCGCTTCAGCTCACGCAGGAGCAGAGCGAGGCCGGTGGCGATGGCGGCGGCGGAGACAGCGGCGTCGAGCAGGCGGAGTGTGTCGCTGTCCTTGTGGGCCGTCCTGGCCTGCTTGACAACGCCGATCACTCCGAAAGCGGTGGTCCCGATCGACAGGTATGTACCGGCCCTGGACTTCTTGAAGCCCTTGGCCTTGCTCATTGCACTACTCATAGTGACGGTGCCTCCTCCAGCAGCGGGTGTCCCCACCTTTCCACGAAGGCCGCCTCGACAGCGGCACCGACCTTGTACAGCCGGTCGTCCTTCATGGCCGGGGCGATGATCTGAAGGCCGACGGGCAGGCCGTCCTCCGGCGCGAGGCCGCAGGGCAGCGACATGGCGGCGTTTCCGGCCAGGTTGGTCGGAATGGTGCACAGGTCCGCGAGATACATCGCCATCGGGTCGTCGGCGCGCTCGCCGATCGGGAAGGCGGTGGTCGGTGTCGTCGGGGAGACGATCACGTCGACCTGCTCGAAGGCCCGCTCGAAGTCCCGGGTGATGAGGGTGCGGACCTTCTGCGCCGAGCCGTAGTACGCGTCGTAGTAGCCGGAGCTGAGCGCGTACGTGCCGAGCATGATGCGGCGCTTGACCTCGTCGCCGAAGCCCGCCTCACGGGTCAGCGCCGTGACGTCCTCGGCGGACCTGGTGCCGTCGTCGCCGACCCGCAGGCCGTAGCGCATGGCGTCGAAGCGGGCGAGGTTCGAGGAGCACTCGGACGGCGCGATCAGGTAGTACGCGGCGAGGCCGAGGGCGAAGGACGGGCAGTCCAGCTCGACGATCTCGGCGCCGAGCCCCTTGAGCAGCTCCACGGACTCGTCGAACCGCTGGACGACGCCGGCCTGGTAGCCCTCGCCGCGGAACTGCTTGACGACGCCGACGCGCATCCCGGCGACCGAGCCGTTGCGGGCGGCCTCGACCACCGGCGGGACCGGCGCGTCGATGGAGGTCGAGTCGAGCGGGTCGTGCCCGGCGATCACCTCGTGCAGCAGCGCCGCGTCCAGGACCGTGCGCGCGCAGGGGCCGCCCTGGTCGAGGGAGGACGAGAAGGCGACCATGCCGTAGCGGGAGACCGCGCCGTAGGTCGGCTTGACGCCGACCGTGCCGGTGACGGCCGCCGGCTGGCGGATGGAGCCGCCGGTGTCCGTGCCGATGGCCAGGGGCGCCTGGTACGAGGCGAGGGAGGCGGACGAGCCGCCGCCGGAGCCGCCGGGGATCCTGGTCAGGTCCCAGGGGTTGCCGGTGGGGCCGTAGGCGCTGTTCTCCGTCGAGGACCCCATGGCGAACTCGTCCATGTTGGTCTTGCCGAGGATGACGACACCGGCGGCCTTGAGCCTCTTGGTGAGGGTCGCGTCGTAGGGCGGGAGCCAGCCTTCGAGGATCTTGGAGCCGACGGTGGTCGGGACGCCCTCGGTGGTGAAGATGTCCTTGAGCGCCAGCGGGACGCCGGCCAGCGGTCCGAGCTTCTCGCCCGCCGCGCGCCGCGCGTCCACGGCACGGGCCTGGGCCAGCGCGCCCTCACGGTCGACGTGCAGGAAGGCATGGACCTTCTCGTCGACGGCCTCGATCCGGGCGAGATGGGCCTCGGTGACCTCGACGGCCGTGAGTTCGCCGGAGGCGATCTTCGCGGCGATCTGCGCGGCGGTGAGCTTGATGATGTCCGTCATGACTGTTTAGTCCTCCCCCAGGATCTGCGGCACCTTGAAACGCTGCTGCTCCTGGGCCGGGGCGCCGGAGAGCGCCTGCTCGGGGGTGAGCGACGGACGGACCTCGTCCGCCCGCATGACATTGGTCAGCGGCAGCGGGTGGGAGGTCGGCGGGACGTCTTGGTCGGCGACCTCGGACACGCGTGCGACCGCGCCGATGATGTCGTCGAGCTGTCCGGCGAAGTGGTCGAGCTCTTCGGCCTTCAGCTCCAGACGTGCCAGCCGGGCGAGGTGGGCGACCTCCTCGCGCGTGATGCCAGGCATGCAACGATCCTCTGGGGTGAGTGTGCGGGTTTACGGAAGTTACGGGGGACCTGCCCAATCCTATGGGGCGGGCCGGTGTGCCCGCGAAACCCTCTGCCGCCGCACCCGGCGCAGAAAGGTCCGTACCGGACGATGTCGGTGTTTTGGCTCTCTCCGGCAGCCGTCCATCAGCCGTTCACATCATGTGCCCGGAGGAGTGGCTCACTGGCGAAGTTGTCTAACCAACTTCCAGCCGACTTCCGGCCCGGGGCTCCGCCCGGGCGGAGAGGACCAGAGCTACCGTGTCTCCGCAGAGATCGGCCGCTGCCTCCGGCAGCACGGTGTCACTCACCTCACCCACCACTCCGCACGAAGGTGACCGGCTCACCTTCCACTGGACCACCGACGCCCCCGACGCCAAGAACTGGATCGGGATCTACGACGGGACCCGGCAGCCGGGCGTCGGCGCCTCCCTGGTCTGGGACTACGTCACCACCGCCGCCGGTGACCTCACGCTGGACGCCGGCGGCCTCGCCGAAGGCGTCTACACCGCCTACCTGCTGGCCAAGGACGGGTACGGCATCCTCGCCCAGACCCCGGCCTTCACCGTGACCGCCAGGCCCGTGATCACGCGCCCGCACGCCGTCCTGGACTCCTTCACCACCGGCGCGTACGCCTCCGGTGACACCGTCTCCGTACCGCTCGCCCCGCTCTGGATCCGGCCGCAGGGCAATCCGGCCGGCACGCCGTCCTTCCGCAGGCTCGCCGGTGACTCCTGGCTGTCCGTGCGGCAGGACGGGACGGTCACCGGCACGGCTCCCCGGCATCCCTCCGCGCATCCGGGCCGTGTCACCGTCGCCGTCAAGGACAGCGCGGGCGGCTCGGACACCGTCACCGTGCAGGTGCCGGTGCGGACGGCCGGAGCGCAGCCGCGGCTCACGGTCGCCTCGCTGAACCTGTGGGACGCGGGCTCGCACATCGACGACGGGCACGAGAAGCGGCTGCGGCTGATCCTCGGCCGGGGACTCGACGTGGTGGCCGTCCAGGAGTCGGGCGGCAGCGCGGCGAAGACACTCGCCGACGCCCTCGGCTGGCACGCCTACGACTCCCCCGCCGGCGTCGGCCTGGTCAGCCGCTTCCCGCTGGACCACGCGTCGACGCCGGTACCGGGCGTACCGGCGGTCGCGGCGACCCTCCGGCTGCCGGACAACCAGACCGTACGGCTGTGGGCGGCCCAGCTCGACGAGGCCGCCTACGGGCCCTACGCGCTGCGGGACGGCCGCACCCCGGCCCAGGTCGAGGCCGCCGAACCCAAGACCCTCCGCTACCGGCAGGCGAGCGCGCTGCTCGCCGCCATGCGCGCCGACATCGCGTCCCGGACGCCGGTGGTCCTGGCCGCCGGGCTGGCCTCGCCGTCACACCTCGACGGCCGGGGCAGGAACGCGGTCCGCTGGCCCATCACCGTGGCGCTCGACAAGGCCGGGCTGACCGACGCCTACCGGGAGGCCCACCCGCACGCGGCGAACGACCCCGGCACCACCTGGTCACCGGTCCGGCCCGGCGAACCGCAGGACCGGATCGACCAGCTCCACTTCGCCGGCCGGCTGCGGGTCGAGTCCGCGTACACCCTGTGCACCGGCTGGCCCAAGGCCGTGCCCGACACCGCGGGCAACGGCTGGCCCTCGGACCACGCGGCCCCCGTCGTGACCTTCTCCCTCCCGTCCCGCCACGCCTGACCCGAAGGAATCCACACCCATGACCCCGATCAGCCGGCGTGCCTTCGTGGGCGCCTCCGCGGCGACCGCCGCCGCTGCCGCAGTCGGCCTTCCGGACCCCGCCGTCGCCGCCCCGGCGCACCCGGGCGGCGGCAAGAAGACCAAGGGCACCATCAAGGACGTCAAGCATGTCGTCGTCCTCATGCAGGAGAACCGCAGCTTCGACCACTACTTCGGCAGCCTCAGCGGGGTGCGCGGCTTCGACGACAAGCAGGCGCTGACCCTGCCCGGCGGCGACTCCGTCTTCCGGCAGCCCGACTCCGGGCGGGCGGACGGCTTCATGCTGCCGTTCCGCATGGACACCTCGAAGTACAACGCCCAGAACGCCGGCGGCCTCCCGCACGACTGGGGCACCGGCCACACCGCCATCAACGGCGGCGCCATGAACAAGTGGATCGCCGCCAAGGGCGAGCGCACCATGGGCTACTTCACCCGCGAGGACATCCCGTACCAGTACGCCCTCGCCGACGCCTTCACGCTCTGTGACGGCTACTTCTGTTCGCAGGCCGGTCCCACCGACCCCAACCGGCTCTTCCTCTGGTCCGGCACCTGCGGCCCCGGTCTCGACGGCACCACAGGACCGTTCACCGACAACTCGGTCGTCACCGAGAACCCGGTCGCCGACTGGACGACCTACGCCGAGCGGCTGGAGACGGCCGGGGTGAGCTGGCGCGTCTACCACAACCCGTCGCTCGACGACCGGTACGGCGACTACGACGACAACGCGCTCTCGTACTTCAGGCAGTTCCACGACTTCCCGAAGGACGACCCGCGGTACGTCAACGCGATGACGAAGTTCGATCTGACGGCCTTCGACCAGGACTGCAAGGACGGCACGCTGCCGACCGTGTCCTGGCTGGTCGCGCCGTACCTCTTCTGCGAGCACCCGGCGGCCGGGCCCAACTACGGGGCGCACTGGGTCAACACCGCGCTCCAGTCGCTGTTCGCCAACCCGGACGTCTGGGAGCACACCGTCTTCCTCCTCATGTACGACGAGAACGACGGCTACTTCGACCATGTGCTGCCGCCGACCCCGGAGCCGGGCACAGCGGACGAGTTCGCGGACGGCCGGGCCATCGGGCTGGGCAACCGGGTGCCGCTGTGGGCCATATCCCCCTGGTCGCGCGGCGGTTACGTCAACTCCCAGGTCTTCGACCACACCTCGGTGCTGCGCTTCCTGGAGAAGGTGACGGGGGTACGGGAGCCGAACATCTCCGCGTGGCGGCGGGCCGTCTGCGGCGATCTCACCACCTGCTTCGACTTCGCGAGGCCGGACTACAGCATTCCGGAGCTGCCCGACACGGCCGCGCTGATGGCGAAGGCGGACGCGGCGAACTCGCTCCCGGCGGTGAAGCTGCCCCCGAACGGCGGCCAGTCGATGGCCACCCAGGAACCGGGCACCCGTCCGCACCGGGCGCTGCCGTACCGGCCCTGGGCGGATGTCGAGGTGGACCGGGTGAAGGGCCTGGTGACCTGTGTGCTCACCAACGAGGGCACCGAGACCTTCCACTTCACCGTGCTGCCGAACACCCTGAAGCCGTTCACGGGCACGCCGTTCACCGTCGCTCCCGGCGCCAGGAAGACCTATGTCTGGGACACCTCGGAGACCGACGGCGTCTATGACTTCACGGTGCACGGCGCCGACGGCTTCGTCCGCCGTTTCTCCGGCACGGTCATCCGCAAGGGACACGAGGCGGGCGCCCCGGCACCGTCCGCGAGCGCGGCGCTGCGCGGCAGGAAGCGGGAGGGCGCGACGGTGTCGCTGACGTTCGCCAACGACGGTGACACGGCGGCCTCCTTCACGGTGACCCCGGCCGGGGGCTCCAAGCCCGCCAGGACGGTATGGGTCGGCCCGGACTCCCGGTCCTCGCTGTCCTGGCCGGTGAGCGACGACGGCGGCTACGACCTGACGGTCACCGCGGCCACCGGCACCCGCTTCAGCCGGCGGTACGCGGGCACCGTGCACACCCTCCCCACCCGCTGACCGGCGGGGGCCCGAGCGAACGGGGCCCTGTGACAGGTCTTCTGAGGGCCGGTCACCCGGTCTTCTGGGGACCGGTCACCTGAGCCGCGGTCAGCTCAGCCAACTGGACCGCCGTCACGCGCGCCAGGCCGATCGCGTGCCCGGCCGATGGTCACTGAAGGCCCCGCCCGTCCGGCGGGGCCTTCAGGGGTCCGCGCCATCCGACGGCCCGGCACCGCCCGGCGGCCCGGCGCCATCTGACGGCCCGGGCCCTATGTGACCGCCTGTCCCGACTGCGCGCGCCGCCGGGCCGCCTCCAGCTCCGCCGGCCGCTGCCAGCCCCGCGTACCCCTCGCCAGCAGCCAGGCCGTCGCCTCGCGGGGCGGCATCGCGGCGGCGACCAGCCAGCCCTGGACCGCGTCGCAGCGCAGTGCGCGCAGCCGCTCCCAGGTCTCGTCGTCCTCCACGCCCTCCGCGACGACCAGCAGCCCCAGTGAGTGCGCCAGATCGACGGTGCAGCGGACGATCTCCGCGTCCTCGGCGTCCACGGCGAGCCGGGCCACGAAGGAACGGTCGATCTTCAGCTCGCTCACCGGCAGCCGGCGCAGATGCACCAGCGAGGAGTAGCCGGTGCCGAAGTCGTCGAGCGACATCTTCACACCGTGCGCGGTGAGGCCCGCGAGGGTGTCGGCGGCCCGCTGCGGGTCCTCCAGCAGGACATGCTCGGTGATTTCGAGCTGAAGGGATCCGGCGGGGACGCCGTGGCGGGCCAGCCGCGCCGCGACCGCGCCCGCGAAACCGGGCGTATGGACGTCGCGCGGCGACACATTGACGGCCACCGGGACCATCAGCCCCTGCGCCCGCCAGCGGGCGACCTGGGCCAGCGCCGTCTCCAGCACGTACTCGGTCAGATGCGGCATCAGACCGGAGGACTCGGCGATGGCGATGAACTCGTCGGGAGGGACCCGGCCGCGTTCCGGGTGCACCCAGCGCACCAGCGCCTCCAGCCCGGCGACCTGTCCGTCGAAGCGGACCTTCGGCTGGTAGTGCAGCTCCACCTCGCCGGCGTCCAGCGCGCGCCGCAGATCACCGAGCAGGCCGAGCCGGTCGGGGGTGTTGGAGTCCCGCTTGGACTCGTAGACCTCGACGCCCGTACGGTCCCGCTTCGCCTGGTACATCGCGACATCGGCGCGCCGCAGCAGCCCCTCCGCGTCCTGCGCGTGCTCGGGATGTACGGCGACACCGGCACTGGCCTCCAGGACGAGCGTGAGCCCGTCCAGGTCCAGCGGGGAGGAGAGTTCGGCCACGAGATGGCGGGCGACGCGCTGGGCGCTGGTCGCGGAGTCGCAGGTCGGCAGCAGCACCGCGAACTCGTCGCCGCCGAGCCTGGCGACCTCCGCGCCGCGCGGCAGCGCCAGCCGGAGCCGGTCGGCGATCTGGAGCAGCAGCCGGTCACCGGCGAGATGGCCGAGCGTGTCATTGACCGAGCGGAAACGGTCGAGATCGATAAGGACCAGGGCGGAGCGGGCGCCCACGCTCTCCGCCTCCTCCAGCGCCGACCAGGTGCGCTCCAGCAGCCACTGCCGGTTGGGCAGTCCGGTCAGCGGGTCGCGGAGCTGCTCCTCGGCGCGCGCCCTGGCGATCCAGAGCGTGGAGTCCAGGGCTATCAGCGGGATGGCGAAGAGCGGCAGCAGCACCGGCTGGGACACCGCGATCACGCAGATCAGCGGTGCGATGCCGAGCAGGGCGACCGCGACGAGGCCCTGCCGGAACAGGGCCGTACGGGCGACGGTCGGCAGCCCGCCCGCTCCCGGAGTCAGCGCGTACCACAGCAGCAGCCGGGTGACGCCGAGTTGCGCCCCGGCCGCCAGCACGATTTCCGGGACGCTGCCGATCCCCCAATCGAGTGGCTGCCAGGGCCGCTCGACGGTCGGCACATCGCCGAACAGCGCGAGGACGAGCGCGGCGGCGCCTATGCCCAGCATGTCGGCGGCGCCGTTCAGCACGCCCTGCCGCCAGCGGTGCCGCCGGGCCGAGCCGACCAGCACCACGACGGCCAGGCTCACCAGTCCCGCCGGCACCCAGCCGTACAGCAGCAGGACGGACAGCGTGAGGGCCGCGCCCGAGCCCGTACCGCCCCACCAGCGGTCGCGGCCGAGCGCGACGAGATGGCCGGCGATGATGCCGGTGAGCACGGCCATGGCCCAGCCGGTCGTGCCCCCCGGGAAGAGCGCGCGGTCGTCCCGGACCGCATGGATCAGCCCGGTCGCCAGCAGGGCCACGGCGAGTCCCACCACAACAGCGGGCGTCCTGGCGGCGATCCCCGTGATCCCCGCGAATCCGCGCGGGGGTGTGACCGGGGCGGCGCTCTCGGTCGGTTTCATTCCCGTCCCTCTCACAGCCGGCGGAGCCGATGCCACGCGATGGCACGTTGTCATGCCACCACGGCTGGAATCCCACCCCTCAGCCGTGCACGACAGGCGCACATCCCAACAGTAGGCCGCGGAACGCCTCGACGGGCAGCGCTCTCCATCTGTTGCCCGATTGCGACCTGCCCATCCGTAACCTTCCGATATGCGCCGAACGGGTGAGCTTGACGGCCGGCTTCGGAGGGTAGGGCGCGCTACTCCTCGGGGGTGACCGCGGCCTCCCTGGCCGCGTCCGGGCCCTGTTCGAGCAGGATCTCGAAGCCCTCCTCGTCCAGCACCGGCACCTTCACCTGCATGGCCTTGTCGTACTTGGAGCCGGGATTCTCACCGACCACGACAAAGGCGGTCTTCTTCGAGACGGAGCCGGTGACCTTCGCGCCCCGGCTCTGGAGCGCCTCTTTCGCGCCGTCCCTGGTGTACCGCTCCAGGGTGCCGGTGACCACGACCGTGAGGCCCTCCAGCGGCCGGGGGCCCTCGTCCTCGCCGCCGCCCTCGTCCTCCGTACGCACGCCGGCCGCACGCCACTTGCGCAGGATCTCGCGGTGCCAGTCGACCTCGAACCACTGCTTGAGCGAGGCGGCGATGACCGGTCCCACGCCCTCGACCGCCGCCAACTCCTCCTCCGTGGCCTGCTCGATCCGGTCGATCGAGCGGAACTCCCTGGCCAGTGCCTCGGCCGCGACCGGGCCGACATGGCGGATGGAGAGTCCGGCGATGATCCGCGCCAGCGGACGCTCCTTGGCCGCCGCGATGTGCTCCAGCATCGCCAGCGCGTTCTTCTTCGGCTCGCCCTCCTGGTTGGCGAAGACCGTCGCGATCTTCTCCTCGCCGGTCTTCGGATCCCGCTTGGGCAGTCCGCTGTCCTGGTCGAGGACATACGCCTTGATGGGCAGGAGCTGCTCGACGGTGAGGTCGAAGAGATCGCCCTCGTCCAGCAGGGGCGGTACGGCCGGTTCCAGAGGCTTGGTCAGGGCCGCGGCGGCCACATAGCCGAAGTTCTCGATGTCCAGGCACTTGCGGCCCGCGAGGTAGTAGAGGCGCTCGCGCAACTGCGCGGGGCAGGAGCGGGCGTTCGGGCAGCGGAGGTCGATGTCGCCCTCCTTCATGGGGCGCAGCGCCGTGCCGCACTCGGGGCACGCGGACGGCATCACGAACTCCCGCTCGCTGCCGTCCCGCAGGTCGACCACCGGGCCGAGGATCTCCGGGATGACATCGCCGGCCTTGCGCAGCACGACCGTGTCCCCGATGAGGACGCCCTTGGCTTTCACCACCTCCTGGTTGTGCAGGGTGGCGAACTCGACCTCGGAGCCCGCCACCTTGACCGGGTCCACCTGCGCGTACGGCGTGACCCGGCCGGTGCGGCCGACGCCGACCCGGATGTTCACCAGCTTGGTGTTGACCTCCTCGGGCGGGTACTTCCAGGCGATCGCCCAGCGGGGCGCGCGCGAGGTCGAGCCCAGCCGGCCCTGGAGGGGGATCTCGTCGAGCTTGACGACGACCCCGTCGATCTCGTGTTCCACCGAGTGGCGGTTCTCGCCGAAGGAGGCGATGAACTCCCTGACCTCCCCGACGGAGCCGACGACCTTGTTGTGCCGGGCGGTGGGCAGGCCCCATTCCCGCAGCAGGTCGTAGGCGGCCGAGAGGCGGTCGATGTCGAAGCCGTCGCGCGCCCCGATGCCGTGCACCACCATGTGCAGCGGGCGGGTCGCGGTGATCCTGGGGTCCTTCTGGCGCAGTGAACCCGCCGCCGCGTTGCGCGGGTTGGCGAAGGGCTTGTCACCCGCCTCCACCAGGCGTGCGTTCAGCTCCTGGAACGCCTCCATCGGGAAGTAGACCTCGCCGCGGATCTCGACGAGACGGGGGACGCGCTCGCCCTCCAGCCGGTGCGGGATCTCGGCGATCGTCCGGACGTTGGGCGTGATGTCCTCGCCCGTACGGCCGTCGCCGCGGGTCGCGGCGCGGGTGAGTCTGCCGTGCTCGTAGGTGAGGTTGACCGCGAGGCCGTCGACCTTCAGCTCGCACAGGAAGTGGTAGTCGGACGTGCCCACGTCCTTGGCGACGCGGTCGGCCCAGGCCGACAGCTCCTCGTCGTCGAAGGCGTTGTCCAGGGAGAGCATCCGCTCGCGGTGCTCGACGGCGGTGAACTCCGTCGCGTACGCCCCCGCGACCTTCTGGGTCGGTGAGTCGGGCGTACGCAGCTCGGGATACCGCTCCTCCAGCTCCTCCAGAGATCTGAGCAGCCGGTCGAACTCGGCGTCACTGACGACGGGCTGGTCCCTCACGTAGTACCGGAAGCGGTGCTCCTCGATCTGCTCGGAGAGCTGGGCATGCCTCTCCCGCGCGTCCGCTGGCACCGTCATCTGCTGTTCGCCGGCCACCGTCTCGTCCTCCCGTTCGCCATGACCCGTCACCGGGGATCGTCACTCAGGGTTGTCCGCGAGGGATCTCGCGGCCCTGGCGCAGTGCGCGAGCGCGGCACGGGCGTACGCGGGCGAGGCACCCGCGAGACCGCACGACGGGGTGAGCACCACGGACTCGGCGAGAGTCCCCGGATTGAGCCCCAGCCTGCGCCACAGCGTCCTGACACCCATGACGCTACCGGCAGGGTCTGACAGTCGGCTGTCGGTGCCCGGCACGATCCCGGCGAAGAGCTTCGTACCGGCTTCCACCGCCTCACCGATCGTCTCGTCATCACGCTCGGTGAGCAGACCGACATCGAAGGAGACGGCCGCCGCGCCCGCCCGTCTCAGCAGCGCGAACGGCACGTCCGGCGCGCAGGAGTGGACGACCGCCGCCCCCTCGTTCACCGCCATGACCTCCCGCAGCGCGTCCTCGACGACCTGGCGGTCGACCGCGCGGTGGGTCCGGTAGCCGCTGGCCGTCCTGATGTGTCCGCGCAGGACGGCGGTGAGGGACGGCTCGTCGAGCTGGAGCACCGGTACGGCCCCGGGGATCCTGCGCCGCACCTCCGCGAGGTGGCCGGTCAGCCCCTCCACCAGCGAACCGGTGAGATCCCGGCAGGCTCCGGGATCGCTGAGCGCCGCCTCGCCGCCCCGCAGCTCCAGCGCGGCGGCGAGCGTCCAGGGGCCGACGGCCTGGATCTTGAGCGGGCCCTCGTACCCCTGGGTGAACTCCTCCAGCGCGTCGAGGTCCTCGCCCAGCCAGGACCAGGCCCGCCTGGTGTCGCGGCCGGGGCGGTCACCGATCCGCCAGCCGCTGGGCTCGACGCGCGCGTAGACCTCGACGAGCAGCCCGGCGGTCCGGCCGATCATGTCGGCGCCGGGCCCGCGGGCGGGCAGTTCCGGCAGATGGGGGAAGTCCTCGAAGGAGCCGGTGACGGCCTTGGCGGTCTCCCTGGCGTCGCCTCCGGGCATCGAGCCGATGCCGGTGGCCGGTCCCCAGGTCACGTCGGGCACGGTCTCGGTCATCGGCCCGGCCGTACGGTCACGTCGTCGATCTGGGCGTCGCGCGGCAGGTCGAGGGCCGCGAGCAGCGCCGTCGCCACCGACTCGGGGTCGATCCATCGGGCGGCGTCGTACTCCTTGCCCTCCTGCTGGTGGACCTTGGCCTGCATGGGGCCGGCGGTACGGCCGGGATAGACGGAGGTCACCCGCACCCCGTGGGGCTTCTCCTCCTGGCGCAGCGCGTCGGCGAGGGCCTTCAGACCGTGCTTGGACGCCGCGTAGGCGCCCCACTGGGCGTTGGCGCTGAGCCCGGCGCCCGAGTTGACGAAGATCACCTGGCCGTGCGAGATCCGGAGCTGTGGCAGCAGTAGCCGGGTGAGTTCGGCGGGAGCGACCAGATTGACATTGAGCTGGCTGTGCCAGGTCTTGGGGGTCAGCTCGCCGATCGGGCCCAGGTCGATGACTCCCGCGATGTGCAGCAGCGAGTCGAGCCGGTCCGGGACGCTCTGCTGGGCGAGTGCCCAGGAGAGCCGGTCCGGATTGGCGAGGTCGCCCACGAGGGTGCGGGCGCCGGGGAAGAGGGAGGCGAGCTCCTTGGCGCGGCCCGCGTCGCGGGCGAGCAGCAGGAGGTCGTCGCCGCGCTCGTGCAGCCGGCGCGCGACAGCGGCGCCGATGCCCGAGCCGGCGCCGGTGATCAGATGTGTGGCCATGCGGTCATGGTCGCATCAGGCGCCCGCGCCCTCGGCGGCAGCCGTCGATGTCGCCGCTTCCAGATGAGCGAGCGCGGACGCGCCGTCCTCGGCGAAGAACACCAGGTCGCTGAGGGGAACGGGCAGAAAGCCCTCTTCGTCCATCCGCCGGAACTGCTGCTTCAGCCCGTCGTAGAAGCCGGCCGTGTTGAGCAGCACCACCGGCTTGGTGTGCAGGGCGTGCTTCTTCAGCTCCAGGATCTCCGTGGCCTCGTCGAGGGTGCCCGTACCGCCGACCATGATCACGATCGCGTCGGACTTGGTGAGCAGCAGTGCCTTGCGCTCCGCGAGGTCCTTGGCGATCACCATCTCGTCGGCGCCGGGCCGGGCCACGGCGTGGAGGAAGTCGACCGAGACGCCGACGACCCGGCCGCCCGCCCCCTGCACCCCGTCGGCCACGACCTTCATCAGTCCGCTGTCGGAACCGCCCCACACGAGGGTGTGGCCGCCCTTGCCGATCAGCTCGGCGAATTCACGCGCGGGGGTGGTGTAGCGCTCGTCGAGATCGGCGGCCGAGAGGAAGACACAGATATTCATGAGGCAACCCTAGGCGCCGGTGCCCCCGCGCCGGGAAGACTCCGCCCCCGGTCGTTGCTGAACCAGAAGGCACGTACCGGGAACGCATGAGCCAGGGAACCACCGAAGGGACGGATCACATGACCACGGGACACACCATCACCGTCGAGCAGGGCACCGAGCATGTCCGCGTCGTACGCGACGGGCAGGTGCTCGCCGAGAGCCACAGCCCGCTGGTGCTGCGCGAGACCGGCTGCCCCGTGCGGTACTACCTCCCGCCGGAGGACGTACGCACCGAGCTGCTGACCCCCTCGGCGACCAGCACGCACTGTCCCTTCAAGGGCGACGCGTCGTACTGGTCGCTGCCGGACGCGGCCGATCTGGTCTGGGGCTACCCCGAGCCCAAGTCGGAAGTCGCTCAGATCAAGGGGCACTTCTGCTTCTACGACACGGAGGTCGTCGCTGCCTGAGGACAATCGGAAATCGGGGGAACCCCCGGCGGCTCAGCGCACGGCCCCGTTCGGCAGGACGGCGTGCACGCCCCACACCTGATTGGCCACCTGGGTCACCCGCAGGTCGACGGTGGAGCTGGCCAGGGCCAGCGCGGTGGCCCGGTCCAGGCCGAACAGCGACATCATCCAGGTGAGCATGGCGTCCAGGGCCGCCGCCGACGCCTCGTTGAGGTCCTGGTCGAAGCCGAAGGTGAGGCGGCCGGCCGGGGTCAGCGCGTGCGCCGTGGGGACCGGCGGCGCCGTCTCCAGGTCCAGCGTCAGCCGGGTGGTCATGCCGCATTCGATGGCGGTCCCCGAGACCTCGCCGTCGCCCTGTGCGGCATGGCCGTCCCCGACGCACAGCAGCGCGTCCGGGACGGTGACCGGGAGGAAGAGGGTGGAGCCCGCGACCAGTTCGCGGCAGTCGATATTGCCGCCGCCGAACGCGCGGGGCGGGGTCGTGGAGTGCTCGCCGGGTTCGGCGGGCGGCATCCCGATGACCCCGAGGAAGGGCGCCAGGGAGACGGTGTGCCCGTGCTGGTTGGTCCCGGTGCCCGCGTCGGCGTCGAGCTCCCACAGCAGCCAGGCGGGATCGGCGCCGGCGAGCCCGAGGCGCCGGTTGAGCGGGGTGTCCGCGGAGGCGGCGGCGGTGAAGCCCCAGTCGTCTGGGCGCAGGGACTCCAGACGCACCGCGAGCGCCATCCCCGGTGCGGCGCCCCGGACGGCTATCGGCCCCGCGAGACAGTGGCCGCGCAGGCCCTCGAACATCCTCGGCGTGGCCTCACCGGGGGTGCGCTTGCGCTCCAGGTGCCCGGACGAGTCCAGGGAGTGGACGACGACGGTGTCCCCGGGGTCGACGGTGAGCACGGCGGGCAGCTCACGCGAGAAGACACGGGTCACCGTGTCGCGGACGGAGTCGAGTCGGTGCTCAGCCAAGGCGGGCCGTTCCTTCCCTCGCGCGCGCCGGACGGCCCGGCGGGCTCACAGAAGTATCCAATGGCCCGGATTCCGGAAAACACCTGGCCGGCAAGGGCAGCCAGGCGGGACGGGGGGCCGGTCCTGGCCGCCCCGCCGGGCCCGGTCACCGAGTCAGCCGGCCAGGGCCTGTGTACGGCGCTCCGTCGTCGCGATCGTCGCCGAACCGACCACGCGCGTGCCGTCGTACAGCACGATCGCCTGGCCCGGCGCCACACCGCGTACCGGCTCGTCGAAGGTGACGCTCAGCACCCCGTCGACCAGCTCTGCGGTGACGGCCGTCTCGCCGCCGTGGGCGCGCAACTGGGCCGTGTAGCCGCCGGGACCCGAGGGCGCGGTGCCGCACCAGCGGGGCTTGATCGCGGTCAGCGCGGTGACGTCCAGCGCGGCGGCCGGGCCCACCGTGACGGTGTTGTCGACCGGCGAGATGTCCAGGACGTAGCGCGGCTTCCCGTCCGGCGCCGGGTGGCCGATGCGCAGGCCCTTGCGCTGGCCGATGGTGAACCCGAACGCGCCGTCGTGGCTGCCGACCTTCGTACCGGTCTCGTCGACGATGTCGCCCTCGGCCCGGCCGAGCCGGGCGGCCAGGAAGCCCTGGGTGTCGCCGTCCGCGATGAAGCAGATGTCATGGCTGTCGGGCTTCTTCGCCACGGCCAGGCCCCGGCGTTCGGCCTCCGCGCGGATCTCGTCCTTGGTGGTGAGGGTGTCGCCGAGCGGGAACATCGCGTGGGCGAGCTGCCGCTCGTCGAGGACACCGAGGACATACGACTGGTCCTTGGCCATGTCGCTGGCGCGGTGCAGCTCCCGGGCGCCGTCCGCGCCGGTGACGACCGTCGCGTAATGGCCGGTGCACACGGCGTCGAAGCCGAGGGCGATCGCCTTGTCGAGCAGCGCGGCGAATTTGATCTTCTCATTGCAGCGCAGACAGGGATTGGGGGTGCGGCCCGCCTCGTACTCCGCGACGAAGTCCTCGACCACGTCCTCACGGAAGCGTTCGGCGAGGTCCCACACATAGAAGGGGATGCCGATCACATCGGCGGCGCGGCGGGCGTCGCGGGAGTCCTCGATGGTGCAGCAGCCGCGCGCACCGGTGCGGAAGGACTGCGGATTCGCGGAGAGCGCCAGGTGCACGCCGGTGACATCGTGTCCCGCTTCGGCGGCGCGGGCGGCGGCGACGGCGGAGTCCACACCGCCCGACATGGCGGCGAGCACGCGGAGAGGGCGCTGGGAATTCTGAGTCATAGCTCCACCAGGGTACGGGGCGGGGGAACCACAGTCGCGCGCGTATGCGTTGTCCGACGTATGAGCGAGAAGAGACGGGGCGCGGCGGCCGGCAGCGGGCGCCGGGGGGCGGCCACGAGCGGCCCCGGTGTGGGACGGCGGGCGGTGCTGATCGGTGGCGCGGCCGCCGTGGTCGGCGGGGGTGTCCTGGCGCGTGAGGAGCTGAGCAGGCTCTGGTGGCAGACACCGGGCATCGACAAGCCGCGCACGGACGGCGAGCTGGACTACGACCGCGCCGAGTGGGTCGCCGCCTCTCCGGCGAACTGGCGGCGGGCGGACCGGCCGGCCGACTACACCGTGGACCGGGTGGTGATCCATGTCGTGCAGGGCAGCTATCCGGTGGCGCTGAAGGTCTTCCGTGATCCGTCCCACGGCGCCGCCACGCACTACGTGGTGCGCAAGGACGGCCATGTGGCACAGATGATCCGCGAGCTGGACGTGGCGTACCACGCGGGGAACCGCTCCTACAACGAACGGTCCGTCGGCATAGAGCACGAGGGATGGGTGGACAGGCCGGAGTCCTTCACGGACGCGATGTACCGCTCCTCCGCGCAGCTCACCGCCGGTATCTGCGCGCGGTACGGGATACCCCTGGACCGGGAGCACATCATCGGCCACATCGAGGTCCCGGGCACCGACCACACGGACCCCGGACCGCACTGGGACTGGGACCGCTACCTGAAGCTCGTACGGGAGGTGCCCGCCCCGGCCGCGAAGACGGTGTGACGGCGAAGACGGTGTGACCGGCCCGGCGGCGCCTCAGGTCAGGCCCGCGCTCCTGGCCCGCTCCACCGCCGGGCCGATGGCCTTGGCGACGGCCTCGATGTCCGCCCGGGTCGAGTTGTGGCCGAGGGAGAAGCGCAGCGTGCCCCTGGCCAGGTCGGGGTCGCTGCCGACGGCCAGCAGGACATGGCTGGGCTGGGCCACACCCGCCGTGCAGGCCGATCCCGTCGAGCATTCGATGCCCTGGGCGTCGAGGAGCAGCAGCAGGGAGTCGCCCTCGCAGCCGGGGAAGCTGAAGTGCGCGTTGGCGGGGAGGCGGTTGTCGGGGTCGCCGCCGAGGACGGCGTCGGGGACCGCCTCCCGTACGGCCGTGATCAGGTCGTCCCGCAGCGCGCCGATCTCCCGGCTGAAGTCCTCGCGGCGCTCGGCGGCCAGCCGGCCCGCGACGGCGAAGGCGGCGACGGCGGGAGCATCGAGTGTGCCGGAGCGCACATGGCGTTCCTGGCCGCCTCCGTGCAGCACGGGTACGGGGGTCCAGTCGCGGCCCAGCAGCAGTGCGCCGATGCCGTAGGGCCCGCCGATCTTGTGGCCGGACACGGTCATCGCGGCCAGTCCCGAGGCGGCGAAGTCCAGTTCGGTCTGGCCGAACGCCTGGACGGCGTCGGAGTGCATCGGGACACCGAACTCCGCCGCCACGGCGGCCAGTTCCCGGACGGGCTGGATGGTGCCGATCTCGTTGTTGGCCCACATGACGGTGATGAGCGCGACATCCTCGGGCGCCCGCTCGACGGCCTCGCGCAGCGCCTCGGGCAGGACCCGGCCGTACCCGTCGACCGGCAGGTATTCGACGGTCGCGCCCTCGTGCTCACCGAGCCAGTCCACGGCGTCGAGGACGGCGTGGTGTTCCACGGGGCTGACCAGCACCCTGGTCCTGGCCGGGTCGGCGTCGCGCCGGGCCCAGTACAGGCCCTTGACGGCGAGGTTGTCGGCCTCGGTGCCGCCGGAGGTGAAGACCACCTCGCTGGGCCGTGCGCCGAGGGCTTCCGCGAGGGTCTCGCGGGCCTCCTCGACGGTACGGCGGGCCCGCCGCCCGGCGGCATGGAGCGAGGAGGCGTTGCCGGCGAAGCCGAACTGGGCGGTCATCGCCTCGATCGCCTCCGGCAGCATCGGAGTGGTCGCGGCGTGGTCGAGGTAAGCCATGGTGGCTTCGATTCTACGAGCCACGGACGGCTGTTCACGCATCCGGCCCGTCGCGTCCCGCGCCCCGGGAGGCGCCGCCGTCCCGAGGGCCCGGGCAGCCGGGCGGTGGCCGCCAGGGACGGCACCGCGCCCGGCCGTCACAGGAGCGTAGGGACCGGGCGCGTCGGCCCGGCCCTGTCCGGCCGGTCCCCGGGGGCCCGGTGCGCCCGGAAGGGCGCCGCCCCCGGTGCCGTCCCGTCAGCCGCGTGGCGCGCGGGCCAGTTGGCGGGACTGGGCGACCAGGCGGTCCGCGCTGTCCCAGACCTCCGCGTCCTCCTCCAGGAAGCCGCCCGCGAGGTTACGGGTGACAAGGCTCACCCGCAGCGGTCCCGGCGCCGGGAGACAGCGGACATGGGCGGTCAGCTCAATGGTCGGCGTCCAGCCCTGGAGGCCGATCTCGAAGGAGGTCGGCGGCAGCGCGTCCACCGTCAGCAGCAGGGAGTACGGGTCGGCGTCCCGGCCGTCCGCGAGGGTGAACCAGCCGCGCATCTCGCCGCGGCCGGAGGGGGCGCCGACGGTCCAGCCGGTCGTGGCCGGGTCGAGCCTCGCCCCGAGCCGTTCGAGCAGCGCGGAGGCGCCGGGCGGCCGAGGGCTGTCGGTGACGCTCAGGCAGTGTTCCGGCGGCGGGATCACCGGCGGCTTCGCGGTCGTCCGTACGTCGTCTGACAGCCTGCCCAGATCGACGTAGGAGGCGAGGACCCGGATCCGCTCGACCCGGCTGCCGTCCTCCGCGGTCTGGAAGAGGGAGGCCTGGCCCGTGGAGAGCCTGCGGCCGGTGCGTATCGTCTCGGTGCGCACCTCCGCCGGGCCGGGCATCGACGGGCTGAGGTACTGCGCCGAGATCGCGAACGGATGGGGCTGCGGCAGGGCCTCGCCGAGCGCGCGGCCGATCACCGCCAGCAGATAGCCGCCGTTCAGCACGCCCATGATCGTCCAGCCCGGGGAGAGCTGGGCGTCGTGGACGCCGGGTTCACGAAGGGTGACAGCGGTGGCCCGGTCGAACTCGCTGTCCCCGATGGTTGCCTGTGCCATGGCACGCAACGTACAACAGGGCCCGTACTGAGCGGTAGCTTAACCGGGGAGCTTCGCCCTGGGCCTCGGCTCCGGCCGCGGTGCCTCCTCGGACTCGGCCGCCGCCGAGCGGCGGTTCCAGGCCCGGGGCGCACGCCAGTGGAAGCGCATCGCGAACAGCCGCAGCGCGAAGGCGGTCAGCACGGCGAGGGAGCCGGTGAGGCCGTTCAGCACGTCGAAGCGGATGCAGAACGCCACGGTCGCGGCGCCCACCATGGCCGGGACGGCGTACAGATCGCGGTCCCAGCGCAGCAGCGAGGGCACCTCGTTGGCGAGCACATCACGGAGCACACCGCCGCCCACCGCGGTGGCCAGGCCGAGCACCGCGGAGGCGGTGAGGCCGAGGCCGTATTCGTACGCCTTGGTGGTGCCCGTGACGGAGAAGAGGCCGAGTCCGGCGGCGTCGAAGACATGGACCGCGCCCTGGATCCGCTCGACCTGGGGATGCAGGAAGAAGACCAGCGCGGTGGCCACCAGCGGCATCGAGAAGGAGCCGAGATCGGTGAAGGCGGCCGGCGGGACGGCCCCGATGATCAGGTCACGGAGCAGTCCTCCGCCCAGCGCGGTGACCTCGGCGAGGACCGCCATACCGAAGACGTCGAAGTTCTTGCGTACGGCGAGCAGGGCGCCGGAGATCGCGAAGACGAAGATCCCGGCGAGGTCGAGGGCGTGCTGGACAGAGGGGGTGAAAAGTTCATGGAGCACTCGGTCCATTGTGCCCGGGAGCGGGTGGGCCCGGAGTGATCCATGGTAGAAAAAACGGCCCCCCCCCACGCCCGCGCCTGAGAGTGGGGGGTAGACGGGGGCCGGGGCGCCCCCGGGGCGCGCGGCGGGGA
>NZ_JBEYIF010000006.1:302219-499703 GCF_040635655.1 Streptomyces sp. NPDC006923 | reverse complement strand
GTGTGTTTGTGTTTTTTGTTTTTTTATTTTTTTTTGTTATTTTTTGTTGGTGGGGGGGGGGGTGGGGGCGTGCCGTTATTTCATGACCACCACCCCCCCCCCCCCCCCCGCTCGTCCGGCTACTTCTTGTCCGGAGTCTCCGTGCCCGGGGACCCGGCGGCGCCGCCGGTCTCTTCCCCTGACTTGGACTTGGACTTCGACTCGGCCGCGTCCGCCGCCGGCCCGGCCGGAGCGTCGGCCACGGCCGGCACCTCCGCCACCACGGGGGTCCCGTCCTTGACCGGAGCCTCCGTCGCGACCGGCTCCGTCACGACCGGGGCCGCCGCCTCGACGGGAGCCGGGGCCGCCGTCTTCGCCGGGGCGTCGGTGGCGGCCGGTGCGGCGGCCTCGGCCGCCGCCAGCTCGATCGTCTGGCGCGACGCCACCGACACCGTGTCCTGCGGACGCTGGTCCGGAGCGTTCTCCGGGTGGTGGCAAGCGGCCTGGTGGCCCGGCGCGAGCGAGATCAGCGGCGGCTCGGTCGTCTTGCAGACCTCCGTCGCCTTCCAGCAGCGGGTGTGGAAGCGGCAGCCGCTCGGCGGGGAGATCGGCGACGGCACATCGCCCTGCAACAGGATCCGGTCGCTCTTGGTCTTGCTGCGCGGGTCCGGCACCGGCACGGCGGAGAGCAGCGCCTTGGTGTACGGGTGCATCGGCGACTCGTACAGCGACTTGCGGTCCGCCAGCTCGACGATCTTGCCGAGGTACATCACCGCGATCCGGTCCGAGACATGGCGGATCACCGACAGGTCGTGGGCGATGATCACATACGTCAGACCCAGCTCTTCCTGGAGGTCGTCCAGCAGGTTGACCACCTGCGCCTGGATCGACACGTCCAGCGCCGAGACCGGCTCGTCCGCGACGACCAGCTTCGGCTTGAGCGCCAGTGCCCGCGCGATACCGATGCGCTGGCGCTGGCCGCCGGAGAACTCGTGCGGATAGCGGTTGTAGTGCTCGGGGCTGAGCCCCACCAGCTCCAGGAGGTGCTGGACCTCCTTCTTCACACCGCCCTCGGGCGTGACGCCCTGGAGCTTGAAGGGAGCGGAGACGATCGAGCCGACCGTGTGGCGCGGGTTCAGCGAGCCGTACGGGTCCTGGAAGATCATCTGGATGTCACGGCGCATCGGGCGCATCCCGCCGGTGCCGAGATGCGTGATGTCCTTGCCGTCGAACTCGACCTTGCCGCCGGTCGGTTCGAGCAGCCGGGTGATGAGACGGCCCATCGTCGACTTGCCGCAGCCCGACTCGCCCACGACACCCAGGGTCTCCCCGGGCAGCACCTCGAAGTCGAGGCCGTCGACGGCCTTGACGGCGCCGACCTGGCGCTGCAGCACCCCCTTCTTGATGGGGAAGTGCTTGACCAGACCCTCCACCTTGAGCAGCGGCTCAGCCGAGGCCGCGCCCTGCTGGGGAATGACGGTCCCGGAGTTCTTCTTTGTCTCGCTCACAGGTTCGGCGCAATCTCTTCGGTCCAGATCCGCCCGCGCTCCTCCTGCGACATGTGGCAGGCGGAGAAGTGCCGGCTGCCGACCTCGCGGAGTTCGGGGCGCTCGATGCGGGTGATCCCGCCCTTGGGTACGTCCGCGTACGGGCAGCGCGGGTTGAAGGCGCAGCCCGAGGGGACGTTGATGAGGCTCGGCGGCTGGCCCTTGACCGGGATGAGACGGTCGGTCTGCTCACGGTCGATGCGCGGCATCGAGCCGAGCAGGCCCCAGGTGTAGGGGTGCTGCGGCTCGTAGAAGATCTTGTCGACCGGGCCGCGCTCGACGCAGCGGCCGCCGTACATCACCAGGATGTCGTCGGCGATCTCCGCCACCACACCCAGGTCGTGGGTGATGATGACGACCGCCGAGCCGAACTCCTTCTGGAGATCGCGGATGAGGTCGAGGATCTGCGCCTGGACGGTGACGTCCAGCGCCGTGGTCGGCTCGTCCGCGATCAGCAGCTCGGGGTTGTTGACCAGCGACATCGCGATCATGGCGCGCTGGCGCATACCGCCGGAGAACTCGTGCGGATAGCCGTCCACGCGCTTGTGCGGCTCGGGGATGCCGACCCGGTCGAGCATCTCGACGGCGCGGGCGCGCGCGGCCTTCTTGCTGACCTTGTTGTGGACGCGGTACGCCTCCACGATCTGGCTGCCGACCGTGTAGTACGGGTGCATCGCGGACAGCGGGTCCTGGAAGATCATCGCCATCTCGCGGCCGCGGAGCCGGCGGACCTCGTCCGGGTCCGCGGAGACGAGCTCCTTGCCGTCCAGCCAGATCTCGCCGGACATCCGCACGTTCTTGCTGCGGGCGCCCTGGCGGTGCAGGCCCATCACGGCGAGGGAGGTGACCGACTTGCCGGAGCCGGACTCACCCACGATGCCGAGGGTCTTGCCCTTCTCCAACTGGAAGGACAGCCCGTCGACGGACTTGACCACACCGTCGTCGGTGGGGAAATGGACCTTGAGGTCCCGTACTTCGAGGAACGCGGTGGGTGCGGGCGAGTCGACGACGGGTTCCGCCACGGGGGCGCCGGTCTTGGACAGTTCGGTCACGAGAGCCTCACCCGCGGGTCGACGGCGGCGTACAGCAGGTCCACCAGGAGATTGCAGATCACAACGAAGAAGGCGGCCAGCAGGGTGACGCCGAGGATCTTGGGAAGGTCGTTGTCGGTGATCGCCTGGACCGCGTACTCACCGACGCCGTGCAGCGAGAACACGGTCTCGGTGATCAGCGCTCCACCGAGCAGCAGACCGAGGTCCATACCGAAGACGGTGACGATCGGTGTGAGCGCGGCCCGCAGGCCGTGCCGTGTGACGACGTTCCGTTCGCGCAGCCCCTTCGCCCGGGCCGTGCGGATGAAGTCCTCGCTCATCGTCTCCAGCATCCCGGCCCTGGTGAGCCGGGCGTAGATCGCGGAGTAGAGCAGAGCGAGAGAGCACCACGCGGGGATCAGGGTGTTGGCCCACTGCGACGGATTCTCGGTGAAGGGCACATACTCGCGGCCGAAGATCGGCCACTGGTAGGTGAAGAGCAGCAGGGCGACCTGCCCGGTGAAGAACATGGGCAGCGAGACGCCGCCGAGAGCCACGCCCATGGCCGCGCGGTCGAAGAACGACCCGGGCTTGAGCGCGGAGATGACGCCGATGGTGACACCGGAGAGCAGCCAGATGACCGCCGCGCCGGCCGCGAGCGAGATGGTGACGGGCAGCCGGTCCGTTATCTGGGGCCAGACCTCGACGTGAGTCTTGAAGGAGTAGCCGAAGCACGGTGCGTTGCAGTGCGCGGTGGTGGGGCCGAGATCGTAATTGGCGCCTACCACAATCCCCTTGATGAAGTCCCAGTACTGCGCGTACAGGGGCTGGTCCAGGCCGAGGTTCCGCTTGATCGCCACGATGTCCTCGGGCGTGGGGTTCTTGCCGATGTACTGCTGTGCCAGTTGATCGACGCTCTGCCCGGCCATTCTCGGCAGCAGGAAGAAGATGCCGAAGGTGACCGCGCTGACGACCAGCAGCAGGATCACTGCGGCGATCGACCGGCGGATGATGTACGAGATCACGGGGACCGGCGCTGATGCCCGCGGGCCGAATGGCCCGCGGGCATCAATGCCTTCACCTGCCTTCCGGGGCTACTACTTCGTGGTGCCGATGTTGAGGTAGTCGTACTGACCACTGAAGGCAGCGGTCGAGGTGACATTGGTGGCGGCGGGCGAGCGGTACAGCAGGACCTTGAAGTAGGTCAGGGGGACGATGACCGCCTGGTCCATGACCTTCTTGTCGATCTCGTTGTAGGCCGTGTTGCGGGCCGCCTCGTCCGTGTTGGAGATCGCGGTGTCCAGCAGCTTGTTGATCGTCGGATCGTTGAGCTGCGAGAGGTTCGTGTTGCCGGACTGGCCGATGGCCTTGCCGTGCACGATCTGCTGCAGGAAGCCGTAGCCGGTCGGCCAGTCGGCACCCCACTGCATCATCATCAGACCGATCTTCTGGTCCACGGTGAACTTCGGCACACC
This sequence comes from Streptomyces sp. NPDC006923, assembly GCF_040635655.1. Taxonomy (NCBI): domain Bacteria; kingdom Bacillati; phylum Actinomycetota; class Actinomycetes; order Kitasatosporales; family Streptomycetaceae; genus Streptomyces; species Streptomyces sp. NPDC006923. The sequence goes on along the minus strand of NZ_JBEYIF010000006.1, from coordinate 495,671 downwards.
CGCGTAGTCGGTGAAGTACTTGCCGGCGGGGTACTGCTTGATCTTGGCGTCGATGCCGACCTTGCTCAGCGCGGCGACGATCGCGGTGGCGGCGTCGACCTCGCTCTGACGGTCGCTGCGCGCGGTGATGAAGGTCGAGATCTTCTCCGTACCGCAGGCCTTCAGGTGCTCCTTCGCCTTGGCGACGTCACCCTTGTTGCCCGGGGTCGGGTACGTGTCGAACTTCTGGTAGCCGATGACGTCGGGCGGCATCACGGTGGTGGCGATGTCGCCGCGGATCGGGCCGCCCATCGCGGTCTGCACGGAGACCTTGTCGACGGCGTACTGCACGGCCTTGCGGCACTCGACGTTGTCGAACGGCTTGACCTTGGAGTTGATCGCCATGTAGACGAGACGGCCACCGGTCGTGTTGTCCGTGTTGGCCTTCAGCTTCGGGTCGCTCAGGATCTGCGCCTGGGTCTGGGTCCCGACGCCGACGCCCGTGAGGTCGACCTGGGTGTTACCGGCAAGGAGGTCCTTGTCGATGGTCTCCTGTGCGACCTTCAGGTTGACGACGATCTTGTCCGCGTACTGCTTGCGCAGCGGGTCCGTCTTCGCGTCCCAGTTCGGGTTCTTGACGAGGACGACCTGCTTGCCGTCCTCGTAGCTCTGGAACTTGTAGGAACCGGTGGACGCGATGGTCTTGACGTAGTCCGCGCCCGTGTCCTTGGCCTTCGGCACCGGAGCGGTCTGCGGGGCGCTGACCAGGTAGTCGAAGTCCGCGAAGGACTTGTTCAGGTGGAAGACGACGGTCTGGTCGTCCGGCGTCTCGATGGACGCCAGGCCCTTGTCGCTCTTGTCCTTGTACGGGCCCTTGTACTTGTCCTTGTCCTCCAGGAGCTGCTGGAAGTAGTTCGGACCGAGGGACAGCACGTCACGGGCGAAGTTGGAGCGCTCGACGGCGTACTTGACGTCCTTCGAGGTGACGGCGGTGCCGTCGTCGTACTTGACGCCCGCGCGGAGCTTGTACGTCCAGGTCTTGCCGTCGTCGCTGGGCGTGCCCTTGGACTCGGCGAGGTCAGGGACGAGCTCGTTGCCCTTCGCGCCGGGAGCCGGGTTGAAGGTCATCAGCGGGCGGGCGTACAGCCGGCTGAAGTTGTACATGTACGCGTAGTACGTGTTGCCGGGGTCGAAGGAGTCCGGCACGTCGGCCATCGCGTAGGTGACCGTGCCCCCCTTCTTGTCGGAGACGTTGGTCACCTCCTTGGTGGCGGCGTTGGCTCCGGCGGATTTGGCTCCGCCGTTACCGTCACCGCCCTTGTCCTCGGCCTTACTGCAGCCTGCGAGCAGGAGGCTCGCGCTGCTGATGACCACGAGTGCGGTCACGGCTGACCTTCGCATGATGGTCGGTTACCCCTTCGTAATTGAAAATCGGACAAAGGCTCGGTCCGGCAGACGTCAGTGGCTGCGCGGGTCGAGCGCATCCCTCAGGCCGTCACCGAGCAGGTTGAACGCCAGCACGGTGACGAAGATGGCGAGGCCCGGTACGACCATGTACTGGGGGTCGACCTGGTAGAAGTCGACTGCCTGGTTGAGCATGCCGCCCCAGGAAGCCTGCGGCGGCTGGATCCCCACGCCGAGGAAGCTGAGCGACGCCTCGAAGATGATGTTGGTCGGGATGAGCAGCGTCGAGTAGACGATGATCGGCCCGACGAGGTTCGGGAGCAGTTCCTTGAAGAGGATGTACGGACCGCGCGCACCCATCCCGCGCGACGCGTCCACGAACTCCCGCTCCCTCAGCGCCAGCGTCTGACCGCGGACGATCCGGCCCATGTACGGCCAGTTGAAGAAGCCGATCACGAAGATCAGTACGGAGATGTGGAGCGGCAGGCCCGAAAGGCCGAAGGCACCGCCCTGGAGGGTGGCCGAGATGGCGATCGCGAAGAGCAGCAGCGGGAAGGCCAGGAAGGTGTCCATCATCCGGCTGATGACCGTGTCGACCCGGCCCCCGTAGTAGCCCGCGACAACGCCGAGGACGGCGCCGATGGCGTTGGAGAGCACGGTGGCGCCGAAGGCCACCACCAGGGAGACCCAGGAACCCTCGATGATCCGCGCGAAGATGTCGCGGCCGAACTTGGGCTCCACGCCCAGCGGGTGGTCCCAGCTCATTCCGCCGAACCCGCCCTTGGGCAGGGTGGTGTTGGGGTCGATGAGGTCCTGGTTGAAGGCGTTCGGGTCGAGGCCGAGCAGCGACTGGATCGGGCGGGACAGGGCCGCGATCAGGATGAGCAGCACGACGATGACACCACCGGCGACCGCCACCTTGTCCCGCTTGAAGCGGGTCCAGGCGATTCGTCCGAGCGAGCGGCCTTCGATCTGCTTGGACTCGACGCCCTTCAGCACGGCCTCGGGCTGCGCGTTCGCCGCCGGCCCGGTGGTCTCGATAGGTGCCGTCATGTGTGCTGGAGACCTCTCTTGGCCGACGGTGGTCGGCTCATGACCGCCGCAGTAGCGGCACGTTCAGATCGTTGGTACTCGTGGCTTGCCGGTGGCGGGAACCGCTTCTGTAAAGCGCATCGCACACGACTTAAACCACTTGCTCCGTGGAGTCTTCAGGGACTTTGCGATCACCCGCCAGCCCCGCAGGGGAATGGTTGCTCAACCGTGATGCGTTTATAGGGTTTCCGTTATCCGAACACCGTGACCTCCTCAGCGGACCGACCCCGCCACACATCCAATAGGTCGGGCATGTCCCCCAAAGGACCCTATAAACCAGGGAATTGGGGACGTATGGAAGCGTTCGGCGGAGTGATCCGCCCGGAGTGCGCGGTTTACTCCCCCGACACGACACGGGGTGCCCGCCGGTAACAGCGACCGGGGGCCGGAGGGCCGCATCACGGACAAGTGGGACATAAGCGGATGTTTCCGGCGGTCGACCGGGCGTCCTCACGCACCGGCGGCCGTACGACACGTGTTCCGCGTGTGTACGTCCGGTGTTCAGTACGGGCGCTGGGCGGGCGGCGGGTAGCCGTAGCCGGTGGGCGACTCCGGGGCGGCGTGCGCCTCGCGGTCGTAGAACGGACGGGAGTTGACACGCAGCCACATGGTCACGGGGTCGTACTCGTCGGACATCGCGACCGTGGAGACGGGCAGCCCGTCCGGGACGGCGGCGACCGACTGCCGCATCATCGCGCGTACGGAGTCCACGGCGGCCGGGCTCGTGTCGTAGAGGTCGAGACCGATCGCGAGATACGGGGCGCCGAGCGCCGGCTGCACCCAGGCGCGGCGCAGCGAGCGCACCACGGGGGTGCGGTGCGCGTTCTGGGTGAGCTGGGCGTAGAACTGCGGAAGCTCGATGGCCGGGTCCGAGAGCCGCAGCGGGCCGGCCGGCATCCGGTCGAGGCCGGTGGCGATCCGGCGCAGATCGAGCCAGGGGATGCCGACGCCGCCGCCGGGAGCGTGCGGATTGAGCCAGATCCCCCAGCGGTCGGGGTAGAGGGCGCGGGCGATGTCACGGCCCGTGACCACCTCGTGCGCGCGGTTCCAGCCGCTGACGGCGAGCTCCTGGGCGGAGGTGACGCAGGGCGCGTAGCCCAGTCCGTCGATCTCCATGTTGCCGTACTGGGCCTCGGGCGAACCGGCCCGGCCGTGCCAGAGCAGCATCCAGACGCTGTCCTCGGCGAGAGCGTGCAGGAGCGCCTCGTACGCGTCGTAGCGCCCCGGCGTCACCTGGCTCAGCATGTGCTCGACCTGCCCGGTCGCAGCGGTGCCTGACGCGCTCACTCTGGGTCCCGCCCCTCTTCGATCCACCATTCGGCCAGCTCCCCCGAGGTCCCGGCGGCGCCGGCCGTCCTTCGTGCCGGGTCCGGCCGGGCGGTGCGGCGGCCCCGGGGACACCGCGTCCGGCGACGGCCGCCGGGATCCCCGCCACGGCCGCACCGGCCGCGCCGACCATCAAACCAGCTTAGGCGGCGGTGCTGACACAGACTTGACGACTGATATGTCCGGCGCTATACCGGCGCCGTGTCCACCGCGCCGACGAACGGCACCTGCCCGTTCCGGCCGGGCTCAGACGTACCCGCGCTGATAGAAGGGACGCACCTTCGCCAGCAGCCAGTCGCCGACCGGGTCCTGGGCCACGTCCAGCAGGACGAGATTGACCGGCCAGCCGACCTGGACCCGGCCCAGCGCCCGGCCCAGCGCGTCCATCGGGACATTGCGCTCGGCCGCCTCCCAGGAGGAGAGCTGGACGCCTATGAACAGCACCGGGGACTCGCCCTCGACGCTGGCGAGCGCGCGGCGGGCGGACAGCACCACACCGGCCGCCTCGAACTCGGCCGCGGCGGCGGTGAGGAAATCAACCGGATCCTCCTGCCAGTCCGGCTCGAAGAGCCGTACGCGTCCGCCGGACGCGGGGCCGTCGAGCGGGCTGCGGCCCGTCCGGCACAGCTCGGCCACGGCGAGCGGCGGCAGCGGCGCGCCGACCGCGCCGCCCGGATTGACGGCGATACCGAGCCCCGGCGGCAGCCCCCGGGCGAAGTCGCGGGCCGGTGCGACGGTGAAGGACATATGGGCGCCGACGCACTGGAGGTACTGCTGTTCGGAGCTGTACACCGGGACGTACGGGGCGCCTTCGAGCTCGATCGTCGGCAGATCGAGATGGGGGCTTTCGGGCCCGCCGCCGTTGGGCAGCGGCACCCAGATCTGGCTTCTGCCGAGCACCTCGACCAGCCGCCCGCCCGCCGCGTCGCTCCCGAGCGAGGCGCTGAGCACCTCTTCGAGCTCATTGCCCGGCCATGCTGTATTCACGGTCTTCCCTCCGCCCACGTTGCTGCCGCTGACCCTAACGCCGCGGGACGGGCCCCGTGCGGGCCAGGCGGGCGCAGAGCCGGGGCCGGGGCGCCGGGCCGCCGCTCACTCTCCGCGCGGCGCCGGGAACGCGATGCTGCCCAGCGCTCCCGCCGCTTGCCTGTCGAGCAGGACGGCGGAGGCGCAACCGCGCGGGAGGCGTCCCGTCTCGGCCGCGGCGATCAGACCGCCCACCGCGCGGCGGTGCCGGGCGAACGCGTAACCGGAGACACCGCGGCCGCGTTCCCGCTGGCCCGCGCGCGCGACCTCGGGTGCGACGTCCAGCAGGACGAGATGGAGCCGCCGGCCGCGCCTGCGGGCCTCCCGGGCCAGCCAGCGCCGCACCCAGGTCTGCGTACCGCAGTCATGGACGACGACGCTCTCGCCGGAGCGCAGCGCGCGGCGCAGCCCCGCGTAGTGCGCGATTCGGACGAGCGGGCGGTAGACGGCGTAGGGCAGCCGCCCGGGAAGCCGTCGCTCCCAGCGGTCCCTGGCGTCCTGCGAATCGATTCCGCCGCCCGCGGCGGCCCGCCGGATCAGTGTCGACTTGCCGCTGCCCGGCAGCCCCGAGACGACCACTATGTCTCCGGCGGCGAAGGCGAGGCCCGTCGGCCCCCGGCCGTCTCGCGCCCGCAGGTCCCGGACCAGCGGCGCGGGCCGCGTCATCGCCTCCCGGGCCTCCCGCCGGGCGGGCACCCCCGCCGTCGCCGCATACGTGCCGACCCCGTGCGACCTCATCGCCGTCCCCCTGTCAGCTCAGTCACCCTGGCACATGTCCCTTCCCCATGAAGTGTAAAGAAATGGTAATGCCGTACAAGCTTTTCATGGCGCCCGGCGCGTCAGGGGCCGGGCGCGCCGCCGGGGCGGTCCGGAAGTCCCGCCCGGTCCACGGGCTCCATCGCGCCCTCGGCGCCGACGCGTGCGATGATGTGCCCGCCAACTGCATACCGGCCGTTTGAATCCACGCGGGAGAGTCCCGGTCACCGTGTGCGCCGGGCGCCGAAGGAGCAAGTTCCTCCCTTGAATCTCTCAGGCCCCGTACCGCGTGGATGAGGCAGATCTGAAAAGCGGGCCGCAGTGCTGCGGCCCCACCCAAGGTGCAAGTCACGACCGTCCGTACGCGCGGTCGTGGTGAACCTCTCAGGTTCCGATGACAGATGGGGAGGACCGTCCTCGCCCGTCATGCCCTGGGAGCCACACCGATGAGCCATGTCCCGCCGAGCAGCACCCCCGGCAGCCCGCGCCGTACGGCGCTCGACGCCGTACACCGCGCCCTGGGCGCGACCATGACCGACTTCGCGGGCTGGGACATGCCGCTGCGGTACGGCAGTGAGCGCGACGAGCACAACGCCGTCCGCACCAGGGCCGGCCTCTTCGACCTCTCCCACATGGGCGAGATCACCGTCTCGGGTCCTGAGGCGGCCCGGTTCCTCGACTACGCGCTGGTCGGCAATATCGGCGCTGTCGCGGTGGGCCGCGCCCGCTACACGATGATCTGCCAGGAGGACGGCGGGATCCTGGACGACCTGATCGTCTACCGCCTCGGCGAGGACGAGTACCTGGTCGTCGCCAACGCCTCCAACGCCCAGACCGTGCTGGACGCGCTGACCGCCCGCGCGGCCGGTTTCGACGCCGGGGTGCGCGACGACCGCGACGCGTACGCGCTGCTCGCGGTCCAGGGCCCGGAGTCCCCGGGCATCCTGAAGTCGCTGACCGACGCCCCGCTGGACGAGCTCAAGTACTACGCGGGCCTGCCCGGCACCGTGGCCGGTGTGCCCGCCCTGATCGCCCGTACGGGCTACACCGGCGAGGACGGTTTCGAACTCTTCGTCGAGCCCCGGTACGCGGAGCGGCTGTGGCAGGCGCTGACCGAGGCCGGCGAGGGCGTCGGTCTGGTGCCCTGCGGGCTGTCCTGCCGCGACACCCTCCGTCTTGAGGCGGGCATGCCGCTGTACGGGAACGAGCTGACCACCGGCCTGACCCCGTTCGACGCGGGCCTGGGCCGGGTGGTCAAGTTCGAGAAGACGTCGAACGACGGCGACTTCGTCGGCCGCCCGGCGCTGGAGGCCGCCGCCGAGCGCGCCGCGTCCGCCCCGCCGCGCAAGCTGGTCGGCCTGGTCGCCGAGGGCCGCCGGGTCCCGCGCGCCGGCTACCAGGTCGTCGCCGGCGGAGTGACCATCGGCGAGATCACCTCCGGCGCCCCCTCCCCGACCCTGGGCAGGCCGATCGCCATGGCGTACGTCGACGCCTCGCACGCCGAGCCCGGCACGGCCGGTGTGGGAGTGGACATCCGCGGCTCGCACGAGCCGTACGAGGTCGTCGCACTGCCCTTCTACAAGCGTCAGAAGTGACCCGCCGGTCCCGGGTACGCCCGGGGCCGTCTCGGTCCGTAAGACATCCGTTCCTCAGCACTCCCCCGCGTACAGGAGAATTCACCTCATGAGCAACCCCCAGCAGCTTCGTTACAGCAAGGAGCACGAGTGGCTGACGGCCGCCGAGGACGGCGTGTCGACGGTCGGTATCACGGAGCACGCGGCCAACGCCCTCGGCGATGTCGTGTATGTCCAGCTTCCGGAGGTGGGTGACACAGTGACCGCGGGCGAGACCTGCGGCGAGCTGGAGTCGACCAAGTCGGTCAGCGATCTGTACGCCCCGGTGACCGGTGAGGTCGTCGAGACGAACCAGGACGTCGTGGACGAGCCCTCGCTGGTGAACTCCGCCCCGTTCGAGGGCGGCTGGCTGTTCAAGGTGCGCGTCGCGGAGGAGCCGAAGGACCTGCTCTCCGCCGACGAGTACACAGAGTTCTCCGGCAACTGACGTGCTTGCGGGCACCGACGTGCCCACGGCAACTGAGACCCCAGGGACTGTGATGTCTTCGAAGTCGCTTCTGAACACCTCGCTCCATGAGCTCGACCCGGACGTCGCCGCCGCTGTCGACGCCGAACTCCACCGTCAGCAGTCCACCCTCGAAATGATCGCCTCGGAGAACTTCGCTCCGGTCGCGGTCATGGAGGCCCAGGGCTCCGTACTGACCAACAAGTACGCGGAGGGCTACCCGGGCCGCCGCTACTACGGCGGCTGCGAGCACGTCGATGTCGTCGAGCAGATCGCCATCGACCGTGTCAAGGCGCTCTTCGGGGCCGAGCACGCGAACGTACAGCCGCACTCGGGCGCACAGGCGAACGCGGCCGCGATGTTCGCGCTGCTCTCTCCCGGCGACACCATCATGGGTCTGAACCTCGCCCACGGCGGGCACCTGACCCACGGTATGAAGATCAACTTCTCCGGCAAGCTCTACAACGTCGTCGCCTACCACGTCGACGAGGGGACCGGCCAGGTCGACATGGCCGAGGTCGAGCGGCTCGCCAAGGAGTCCAGGCCCAAGCTGATCGTGGCCGGCTGGTCGGCGTATCCCCGCCGGCTCGACTTCGCGGCCTTCCGCCGGATCGCGGACGAGGTCGGCGCGTACCTCATGGTCGACATGGCGCACTTCGCCGGTCTGGTCGCCGCGGGCCTGCACCCCAACCCGGTGCCGCACGCGCATGTCGTCACCACGACCACGCACAAGACCCTCGGCGGCCCGCGCGGCGGAGTGATCCTCTCCACGCAGGAGCTGGCGAAGAAGATCAACTCCGCGGTCTTCCCCGGCCAGCAGGGCGGCCCGCTGGAGCATGTCATCGCCGGCAAGGCGGTCGCCTTCAAGGTCGCGGCCACGGAGGAGTTCAAGGAGCGCCAGCAGCGCACCCTGGAGGGCGCCCGTATCCTCGCCGAGCGCCTGGTGCGGCCGGACGTCGCCGAGGTGGGCGTCTCCGTCCTCTCCGGTGGTACGGACGTCCACCTGGTCCTGGTCGACCTGCGCCACTCCGAGCTGGACGGTCAGCAGGCCGAGGACCGCCTTCACGAGATCGGCATCACGGTCAACCGCAACGCCGTCCCGAACGACCCGCGGCCCCCGATGGTCACCTCGGGTCTGCGGATCGGCACCCCGGCGCTCGCCACCCGCGGCTTCGGCGCGGAGGACTTCAGCGAGGTCGCGGAGATCATCGCGGCGGCGCTCAAGCCGTCGTTCGACCGCGCCGAGCTGGCAGGCCGGGTCTCCGTACTGGCCGAGAAGCACCCGCTCTACCCTGGTCTCTGAGGATTCCGGAGCGATTGGCCCTCGCGGGGCCTTTCAAGGGAAACGGCCTTTTCGAGAAGAACGGCCCCTCCGAGGGGCACGGCACGACCCACGGGGCACCGCGCGCACACCCGACCGTGTACGCGCGGTGCCCCGCACCATGTATCTCGCATTGCTCGCGTTGTTCGCGTATTCGTCCATCCGTGTATCCGTGTGCCCCGTGTCCGCGTACCCCGCGGAAACGTATCTGTGTACGTGCGGTTTCTGCGCCACCCCGGCAGACAACGGCGTCTACCCGTCAGAGGAGTACCCCCGTGGCCATCTCGGTCTTCGACCTGTTCTCGATCGGCATCGGCCCGTCCAGCTCACACACCGTCGGCCCGATGCGCGCGGCCCGGATGTTCGCCCGCCGCCTCAAGAACGAGGGCCTGCTCGTCCACACCGCGTCGGTACGGGCCGAGCTGTACGGCTCGCTCGGCGCGACCGGCCACGGCCACGGCACCCCGAAGGCCGTCCTCCTCGGCCTGGAGGGCAACTCCCCGCGCACGGTCGACGTGGAGAGCGCCGACGAACAGGCGGAACGTATCCGCGCCCGCGGCCGGCTCAATCTGCTCGGGACGCACGAGATCGCCTTCGACGCCGGTGAGGATCTGGTCCTGCACCGCCGCAAGGCCCTGCCGTACCACGCCAACGGCATGACGGTCTCCGCGTACGGCGCCGACGGCGGGCTGCTCCTGGAGAAGACGTACTACTCGGTCGGCGGCGGTTTTGTGGTGGACGAGGACGCGGTGGGCGAGGACCGGATCAAGCTCGACGACACGGTGCTCACCCATCCCTTCCGCACCGGTGACGAGCTGCTGCGCCTGTCACGGGAGACGGGCCTGTCGATCTCCGCGCTGATGATGGAGAACGAGAGGGCCTGGCGCACGGAGGAGGAGATCCGGGCCGGCCTGCTGGAGATCTGGCGGGTGATGCAGGCGTGCGTCTCGCGCGGCATGGCCCGCGAGGGCATCCTGCCCGGGGGCCTCAAGGTCCGCCGCCGCGCGGCCCACTCGGCGCGCCAGCTCCGCGCGGAGGGCGACCCGCGGGGCCACGCCATGGAGTGGATCACGCTCTACGCCATGGCCGTGAACGAGGAGAACGCCGCGGGTGGCCGTGTTGTCACCGCCCCCACCAACGGCGCCGCCGGCATCATCCCGGCCGTGCTGCACTACTACATGAACTTCGCGGCGGGCGGGGCCACCGACGAGGAGAAGGCGGAAAACGTGGTCCGCTTCCTCCTCGCGGCGGGCGCGATCGGCATGCTCTTCAAGGAGAACGCCTCCATCTCCGGCGCCGAGGTCGGCTGCCAGGGCGAGGTCGGTTCGGCCTGCTCGATGGCGGCGGGCGCGCTCGCCGAGGTGCTCGGCGGCAGCGCGGAACAGGTGGAGAACGCCGCCGAGATCGGCATGGAGCACAACCTCGGCCTGACCTGCGACCCGGTCGGCGGCCTGGTGCAGATCCCGTGCATCGAGCGCAACGGCATGGCGGCGGTGAAGGCGGTCACGGCGGCGAAGATGGCGCTGCGCGGCGACGGCAGCCACAAGGTCTCCCTGGACAAGGTCATCAAGACCATGAAGGAGACCGGCGCCGACATGTCCGTGAAGTACAAGGAGACGGCGCGCGGCGGCCTCGCGGTGAACATCATCGAGTGCTGAGGATGTGGGCCCTGACCAGCGTGTTCGTGCCTTTTGGCGCTGTCGGGGCCTCCCCTGCCCACACGGTGGAAAGTCCCTGAGACCTCCCTGGGACAGACGTGGAAGTCCCTGAAAAGTCCCTGGGAAGTCCCCATGGAAGGGGCTCTTGGCCTGCGGGTTCGCGGTATGTGATCAACGCCTGATACACCGCTCGCCCACCACTGGACGTATTGAATCGGTCCCCTGGGTCCACCTGAGGGGTGCCCGCAGTCGGCTTTCGCGTCAGTGCCGGGGTCGTCATTGCCGGGGTCGTCAGTGCCGGGAGTGGCGGGCCGCCGGAGCGGTTCCGGCGGGCGGGACCGCGCCGCCGCCCGGGGCCGGGGGCGCGGCGGCCTGCCGTTTCCGTACGAACAGCACCGTGGGCACGGCCGTGGCGAACAGCAGGAGGGCGGCGACGAGGAATCCGGTGTGCTGGGCGTCGGTGAAGGCGTGCGCGACCGCCTTTGTCACCCGGGCGGCGAGGTCCGGGGGCAGCGTGCCCGCCGGGGTCCCGTCCGAGGCGGCCTCGCGGACCGTGTCGGCGACCGGCCCGGGTACCCGCGCGTCCCGGAGCCGGTCGGCGAGGTTGGTGTCCATGCGGGTCGTCAGGATGGTGCCCAGGATGCTGGTGCCGAGGACGCTGCCGAGTTGGCGGAACATATTGACGGCGCCGCTGGCCATGCCCGTCTGCGTGTGCGGCACGCTGATCATCGCGGCGGCGGTGCTGGGTGCGATGAGCAGTCCTGAGCCCAGGCCGAGGACGGTCATGCCCGGCCATATCGCGTGGTAGCTGCTGTCGGGGCCCTCGATCAGCAGGAGAAGGACGCCGGCGCCGGCGATGAGCAGTCCCCCCGTGAGGGTGGTCCTGAACCCCGTGCGGCGCACGATCCGTCCCGCCACCGAGCTGACGGCGATATAGCTCACGAAGAGCGGCAGCAGGCGCCATCCCGTGTCGAGCGCGGACAGGGCCCGCACCTTCTCGAAGTACAGCACCAGGAGCAGCGCCACACCGGTGAAGGCGAACATCACGCCGGCGGCCACCGCCATCACGGCGCTGAAGGAGGCGGACCGGAAGAGCCGCAGGTCCAGCATCGGATCGTGGTGCCGTGCCTCGAACCACAGGAACATCCCGAGGGCGACCAGGAAGCCGGCGAAGGCCCCGACGACGCGGGCGTCGGTGTAGCCGGCGCCGCCGCTCTCGATCACGGCAAAGGTGAGCAGGCCGATGGTCACCGTTCCGAGGATCAGGCCGACGGGGTCCAGGGCCCGGTCGGGATGACGGGACTCGGCCACCAGGACCGGCGTGAGGACCGCCGCCACCAGGGCGATACCGACGTTGAGGAGGTAGACGCTGTGCCAGGAGAAGTGCAGCAGCAGTACGCCCGCCAGCAGCGGCGCCACGGCCAGGCCGATGCCGGAGCACCCGGCCCAGATGCTGACTGCCTCGGTCCGCTCGTGCGGATCGCTGAAGGCCCCGGTGACCAGCGACAGACTGTTGGGCAGGACCAGCGCGCCGCCGATGCCCATCACCGCCTGGGCGGTGATCAGCACACCGAGGGAACCGGACAGGAAGGCCAGCAGGCTGCCCGCGCCGATCAGCACGATCCCGATGAGGAACACCTTGCGGCGGCCGAAGACGTCACCGAACGTACCCGCCGACAGGACGAGGCTCGCCACCAGCAGGGTGTAGGCGCTGCTCACCCAGATCAGCGAGGACGTGGAGACATGGAGATCGGCCTGTATCAGCGCGAGCACCGAGATCGTGGCCGTGATGTTGAAGAACGTCATCATCATGCCCAGGCATGCCACGGCAAGGCTCAGCCACCGGTTGCGGCTGCCGCCGGCCTCGGACGGGGAGGCACGGTCCGGGCGCGGTGCCGCGGGGGGAGGGGAAGGTGCGAGAGACACAACACGCTCTTTCGAAAGAGGAAGAACACAAGGGAGAACAAAAGAGGGCAAGCGAAAAAGTGGAACGGGAAAGAGCGGACGGAAAGTCAGGACGCGTGCCGGCTCCGCCGGCTGCGGAAGACTCCGATTAAGTCTCTTTCGCGGACTCAGCTTCACGGTTGTTGCTGGGTCTGTCAAGAAGACTTAAGGTGAACGGCATGGCTCAGAGACAGGTCGGCCCCCCGCCCCTCGACGCAGGTCAAGCGCCGACCGGGCAGGCGAGCGAGGCTCCACGGGACGGCGCGGGTGCGCGGATCCACCCGATGGAGAACTGCAGCATCGCCCGCACCCTGGAGGTCCTCGGCGAGAAGTGGACATTCCTGGTCCTCAGGGACGCGTTCCGGGGTGTGCGCAGGTTCGAGGACTTCATCGCCCAGACCGGGATCCCCCGCCAGGTCCTCTCGAACCGGCTGTCCGCCCTCACCTCACGGGGCATCCTCAGCAAGCAGACCTACCGGGAACCCGGAGTGCGGCCCCGCGCCGAATACGTGCTCACCGCCAAGGGCTCGGACGTCTATCCGGTCCTGGTGGCCATGAGGCAGTGGGGCGACCGCTACGAGGCCGACCCCGAGGGGCCTCCGCTGGTCATGCTGCACCGCGACTGCGGGGCCGCGGTGTTGGCGCACCTGCGCTGCGCGGACGGACATCCCGTCACCTCGGCCGACGAGGTCACGCACCGGCCCGGCTCCGGCGCCCGGCTCAGGAGCGTGCCCGCGAATGAGGCGTGACGACGCCCCGGCGAGCGGCTCACGCCGGAGCGTTCCCGCGATCGTCGTGGGGGCCGGTCCGGCCGGGCTGGCGACGAGTTGGCATCTGAGATCCCTCGGGGTCGGCCATGTGGTCCTTGAGCGGGACACCGTAGGTGCCACCTGGCGCTCACGCTGGGACAGCTTCACCCTCGTCACCCCGACCTGGTCGGTGCGGCTCCCCGGCCGGCCCGGGCATTCCGGGGATCCGGACGGGTTCCTGACGCGTGACCAGTTCGTCGAGCTGCTCGACTCCTACGCACGCGACGCGGATCTTCCCGTAAGGCGTGGCGTCGAGGTCCTTTCCCTCCGGCGGGACGGCGCGGGCTACCGGCTCGCCACCTCCGAGGGCGACTGGTCCGCCCGCGCCGTGGTGATCGCCGCCGGTGCGCGGCGAGAGCCGCGCGTGCCCGCCGGGATCGAGCCGCAGCCCGGCCTGACGACCGTGCACGCGGTTGACTACCGCCGGCCGGAGCAGTTGCCGCCCGGCGCGGTGCTGGTGGTGGGCAGCGGCCAGTCGGGGACTCAGATCGCCGACGGGCTCCGCCGCGCGGGCCGGCGGGTGTTCCTCGCCACCAGTCCGGTCGGGCGTGTGCCCCGCCGTTACCGCGGCCGGGACGTCTTCGCCTGGCTGCGCGACACCGGCTTCCTCGACCTGCCCACCGAGCAGGCTCCCGCGGAGGTGATCCGGGCGCCGCAGCCGGCTGTCAGCAGTGTCCGGACCCTGGCGCTCCAGCAGCTCGCCCGGGAGGGCGTCACCCTGCTGGGGCGGCTCACCGGCGCGGAGAACGGCCGGCTGTTCTTCGCCGGGGACCTCGCGCACAACATGCGGATCGCGGACGAATTCTCGGAGCGGTTCCGCGAGAGGGTGGACGCGCACCTGCGGGAGCACCCCGACCCGTCGTTGCCGGAGCCGGCCGCCGATCCCTCCGAGCGACCCCTCGCCGCGGCGCCCCCGACGCCCGCCGAACTCGACATCGCCGCCGAGGGCATCTCCACCCTGCTGTTCTGCACCGGAATGCGACCGGACACCGGGTGGCTCCCGGACGCCCTCCGCGATGCCAACGGCGCCCTGAAGCACGAGCGGGGCGTGACGCCCTGTCCCGGCGTGCACGCGGTGGGGATTCCCTGGATGACACACCGCGCCTCCGGTGTCCTCTACGGCATCGGCACGGACGCCGCGCGTACCGCGGAGCGCGTCAGGGACCATCTCCGCCCCTGACCGGATCCCCGGGGGGAGCCGGGGATCCGGTCGGGCGGGCGCGGGGCGGCGCGGCCCCCACGGGCGGGCCGCCCCGGATTCCGGTCAGCGGGTGGCGAGGAGTTCGAGCGTATCGATCACGCGGTTCGAGAAGCCCCACTCGTTGTCGTACCAGGCGACCACCTTGACATGGCGGCCGTCGACGCGGGTCAGAGCCGAGTCGAAGATCGACGACGCCGGGTTGCCCGTGATGTCGGACGACACGAGCGGGTCCTCCGAGTATTCGAGTACGCCCGCGAGCGATCCCCGCGCCGCGTCGCGGTACGCCGCCAGCACGTCCTCGCGCGTCACGTCACGGGCAACGGTCGTATTGAGCTCGACGATCGATCCCACCGGAACCGGCACGCGGATCGAGTCGCCCGACAGCTTGCCGTCGAGGTTCGGCAGCACAAGGCCGATCGCCTTGGCGGCCCCTGTCGTGGTCGGCACGATGTTGACGGCGGCGGCGCGGGCGCGGCGGGCGTCGCGGTGCGGACCGTCCTGCAGGTTCTGCTCCTGCGTATAAGCGTGCACCGTCGTCATGAATCCGTGCTCGATACCGGCGAGGCCGTCGAGCACCGCGGCCAGCGGCGCGAGGGCGTTGGTCGTGCACGAGGCGTTCGAGACGATCGTGTGCGCGGCCGGGTCGTACGCGTCGGTGTTGACCCCGAACGCCAGGGTGACATCGGCGCCGTCCGCCGGCGCGCTGATGAGTACCCTCTTCGCGCCCGCGTCGATATGGGCGCGGGCGGCCTTGGCCGAGGTGAAGCGGCCGGTCGCCTCCAGCGCGATGTCGACGCCGAGCTCCGCCCACGGCAGCCGCGCCGGTTCGCGCTCGGCGAGCACGGTGATACGGCGGCCGTCGACGACGAGCGCGTCCCCGTCCACGGTCACCGGGCGGCCGAGCCGGCCCGCCGTCGTGTCATAGGCGAGCAGCCGCGCGAGGGTGGCGGGCTCCGTGAGGTCGTTGACGGCGACGATCTCCAGGTCGCTGTCGCGTTCGAGCAGTGCGCGCAGCACATTGCGTCCGATGCGGCCGAATCCGTTGATGGCGATGCGAGTCATGAATGGTGTCCCTTCTGGTTCACCACCAGGCTCTCGCGCGGCGTCCGCCGGTGACAGCGGCGTGATCGCCATGGTCCACAAGGATCACGCCAGGGGACTGCCAGGGGGGATCACGCCCGGTGGTGATGCCGGGCTACTGCCCCTGGGCGAACGTGCGCCGGTACTCGCTCGGCGTGGTGTCGAGGATGCGCTGGAAGTGCAGCCGCAGATTCGAGCCGGTGCCGAGACCGACGTCGGCGGCGATCTGCTCGATGCCCCGCTGGGAACGTTCGAGCAGCTCACGGGCCACGTCGATGCGGGCTCGCATGACCCACTGCATCGGTGTGTACCCCGTGTCCTCGACGAAGCGCCGCGAGAACGTACGCGGCGACACGGCCGCGTGCCGGGCGAGCGCTTCGAGGGTGAGGGGCTCACCGAGCCGGTGCAGTGCCCACTCCCGGGTGGCGGCGAACCGCTCGCCGAGCGGCTCGGGCACACTGCGCGGCACGTACTGTGCCTGCCCGCCGCTGCGGTAGGGGGCCGCCACCAGGCGCCGCGCCGCGTGGTTGGAGGCGGCCACCCCCAGATCGCCCCGCAGAATGTGCAGGCAGAGGTCGATGCCCGAGGCGGCGCCGGCCGACGTCAGCATGCTGCCCTCGTCGACGAACAGCACGTTCGCGTCGACCCGGACGAGCGGACGCTTCGCCGCGAGTGCCCGTGTGTAATGCCAGTGTGTCGTGGCGCGCTTGCCGTCGAGCAGGCCCGTGGCGGCGAGCGCGAACGCGCCCGTCGAGATGGCGGCGAGCCGCGCGCCCCGGTGGTGGGCGGCGATCAGCGCGTCGACGACGGCCCGCGGCGGGTCGTCACGGTCCGGGTGCCGGTAGCCGGGGACAAAGATGATGTCGGCCCACGCGAGTGCGTCGATGCCATGGGCGACGGAGTACGAGAGGCCGTCGCCGCCGGTCACAAGCCCCGGCGCCGCGCCGCACACCCGCACCTCGTACGGCATGCTCGCGCGGGTCGTGAACACCTGCGCGGGAATTCCGACATCGAGAGGCTTCGCCCCTTCGAGCACAAGGACGGCGACACGATGCAGGGGTGAAGCGGGCACGGGGACGAGGGTACGGGAGGGCGCGTGGGGGTGCGTCAGCCCTGTTCCGGAGCAGGGACCGCCGGACTCGGCGTCGGCACGGGCCGGGGGCGCGGCCCGGTTCCCCCCTGCGCGGCCGGGGTCCGGCCAGTGGCCCGGGTGCCGTCCGGCGGTCCTCAGGCGCGCAGACGTTCGGCCGGCGTACGCCCCGGGGTCCCCGGCTTCGCGGTCCAGCGGCACCGGATCTCCCCCTCCACGGCCCGCCTCGGTCCCCGGCGGCCACCTCCGTCCGCACGGAGGCTCCGCCGGGCACCGCCCCTACGCCGGGAGGGAGAACCCCTCCGGCGGCGACCCCTCGGCGAACAGCATCCGCACCCGGGCCGCACCCTTCCGGATCTCCAGGGCCCGCCGGTACTCGGGAGAGCCGTACCACTCCTGGACCACGGCCATGTCCGGGAACTCGATGACCAGCAGCCGGGCGAAGTCCCAGGTGCCCTCGACGGGCTCGGGCGTGGGGCCCGCGACCAGGTAACGGCCGCCGTGGCTCAGGACGGACGGCTGGGCCACGGCGGCATAGGCCAGGCAGGCCTCCTCGTCGAGGACGTCGACTCCGACGATGACATAAGCGGGCACGGGTTCCCCTGCTTCCTTTGGACACGGCGTGTACTTTTACCACGGCGCAGACTAACGCACTCCTGTAACCTCACCGACGTGACCAAGGACGAGGGCGGGCGCGCCGGGCCGGTGATGAGCCGCCGGGAGCGGCTGCGGCTGGAGACGAACCAGGAGATCAGGGCCATCGCGCTGCGGCAGTTGGCGGACGCCGGGCCGGGAGCGATCTCGCTGCGTGGTATCGCCCGCGAGATGGGGATGACGCCGCGCGCGATCTACAGCTACTTCCCCACCCGCGACGACCTGATCACGGCGCTGATCAGCGGGATCGCCGCCTCGCTCGCGGAGGTGGTGGAGACCGCCCGCGACTCCGTGCCCGACACCGATCCCGGCGCGGGACTGCTGGCCTGGGGCCAGGCCCTGAGGGAATGGGCGCTGGCTCACCCGGAGAGCTTCCGGCTCTTCTACGGCCGTCCCGTCCCCGGCTACCGGCCGCCGGACGACGGGCCGGTGGAGCAGACGGCGCGCCGGGTGTGCCGCGACCTCACCCGCCTGGTCGCCGCCGCGTGGCCGCATGCCCGGCACCACCAGCCCGAGGACACCTCCTGGTCCGATCTGCATCCGGACTACGTCGCGAAGATCCGGGCGGACCTGCCGGACGTGCCCCCCGCCGCGGCGGCGCTCGCGCTGCGCGTCTGGGGCCGGATGCACGGTCTGGTGGCCCTGGAGATCGACGGCCATATCCATCCCGTCGCGGGCGATCCGGCGGCGCTGCACCGGGCCGAGATGCTTGACCTGGTCAGGTCGCTGGGGCTGGCCCGGCCGGACCCGTTCGGCCCTGTTCCAAGCGGTTCGCCGGAGTCACGATGAGCAGGTGACGGAGCCGGTCCACCAGCGTGGAGGCACACCATGAGCGAGGTACGGCGCTTCTCACCGGAGAATCCGGTCCGGGTCTTCCTGCTCGACGATCACGAAGTCGTCCGCCGAGGCGGCCGAACACGCGGATCTGCTGGTGACGGGCGCCCGCAGGCCCAGCATCCGATCAGCTCTCCACTGGGACGGGTGACTCATGCCGTCATCCACCGCGCCCGGTGGCCGTGGTCCCGCGCTCCTGAGCCGGTAGCGGCCGGTGGTCGCCGGCCGGCCCTCGGTCGTCAGTCGTGAGCACGTCCCGCACCGGACGCCGGGGCGTCGGTGCAGCCCTCAGCCGTTCGGACGCAGCGGGTCGACGGCGCGAAGGCTGCCGTTCGCCCTGGTCACCAGGGAACCGCCGACCCGTAACGTCAGCTCTCCGCCCGTCGTGCCCGAGGCGTTCGCGCCCATCGCCGCTGTCTGCCACCGCTTGCGGCCCGTCCGCAGATCCAGCGCGACCAGCCGTCCGCTGTAGCTCGACAGATACACCGCGTTCTCCCGCTCGGAGACGATCGGCGTGCCCAGCAGGTCCACGGCGGTGTCCTCGCTCCACACCTGCCTGCCGGTGGCCGGGTCCAGCGCGGTGACCCGGCCGGTGTCCTGGACGAGGAAGAGCCGGCCGCCGGCCAGTGTCGCCGTGCTGAGCGGATGTTCGGGCAGCTTCACTGTGCGCCGGTGGCCCGTCCCGATGTCGACGCGGAGCAGGGAACGGAACCCGCTCTGAGGTCTGTCCCCGGCCTCCGACGTCAGGATGAGCAGCTCGCCGCCGTCGACACCGATCGCGGTGGTGACACCCTTCACATGGATGATCTTCTTCGGGGTGCCGTTCTCCGGGTCCAGCCGCAGGAAGGTGGTCCCCTCCTCCGGTGTGCCGGAACACGCGGCGTACGGCGCGTCGTCGAAGACCAGGGGATCGCAGACGAGCCCGGTACCGGGCCAGGGCGTGGACCACAGTTCGGCGCCGGTCCCGGCGTCGCGCCCGACGAGCGAGCCGTCCTCCATGCCGTCGCTGGAGAGCACCGCGCGGCCGAAGAAGGTGACCCGCCCGGTGAAGGCCGCCCGCCGTGTCCAGAGGTTCTTGCCGGTCCTCGCGTCCAGAACCATCAGATCCTGCCGCTGCGAACCGTCCGGGGAGGCGGCGCCCCGCAGCAGGACGCGCCCGGCGCGCACCTCGATACCGCTGGACCACCCGGGCTCCGTGGACGGGACACGCCAGTCGACATGCCCCGTCGCCGCGTCGATGCGGGCCGCGTGGAAGGTGCCGCCGTTGCAGTAGACGGCGAGTTCGTACGCGCGGCACTCCGTGATGGTGTCGGTCTCTCCGTCGCGGCCGGGCAGGGTCAGCTCCCAGGGCCGCCAGCCCGGCGGCAGCGCGGCCTCCCGCACCGGCGCGGTCCGGCCGGCGTGGCCCGTGGACGCGGCCGGAGGCCGGTCGTCCGCGGTGCTCCCGGTGTCCGCGGTGCTCCCGGTGTCCGTAATGTTCCCGCTGTTCGCGAGCACCCCCACGGCCACCACGAGGGCGACCGCCGCCGCCACGGCCGCCAGACCCCGCGAGGACCTGCCGCGCAGCGGCCGTGACCAGCGCGGGGACGGCCGGACCGGCGGCCCCGGGGCGTCGTCCGCGAGGCCGCTCGCGGGCAGCCCGTCCAGCATCCGGGCCAGCTCCTCCAGCCCCGGCCGGTCCACCGGGTCCTTCGCCAGGCAGCGTTCGACGATCCCGCGCAGCGCCGGTGCCACCCGGTCCAGCGCGGGCGGCTCGTGCACCACCTGATACATCGTCAGATACGGGCTCTCCGCGTCGAACGGCCCCCGCCCGGTCGCCGCGTACACCAGCAGCGCGCCCAGCGAGAAGATGTCCGAGGCCGCGGTCACCTCGCGCGGACGGCTCAGCGCCTCCGGCGACATGAACGGCGGAGTGCCCATGATGTGCCCGGTGAAGGTGAGCGACTCGTGGTCGACCGCCCGGGAGATCCCGAAGTCGATGACCCGTGGTCCGTCCTGCGCCATCAGGACGTTGGCCGGTTTCAGATCGCGGTGCACCACATCCGCGCGGTGGATGTCGCCCAGCGCCTCCACCAGCCCCCGCGCGAGCCGCAGCACCTCCGCCGCCGCCAGCGGCCCCTGCTTGTCCACCCGGTCCCACAGTGTGGCGGCGGGTACGTAGAGCGTGGCCATCCAGGGCAGCGCGGCGTCCGGGTCGGCGTCCACCACCGAGGCGGTGAAGGCCCCGCTGACCCGTCTGACGGCCGCCACCTCCTGCCGGAAGCGGGTCCTGAACTCCTCGTTCTGCGCGAACTGCGCGTGCACGACCTTGACGGCCACCCGTCTGCCGGACGCGGAGCGCGCCAGATAGACCACTCCCATGCCGCCGGAGCCGAGCCGCTCCAGGAGCTGGTAACCGCCGATCGAATCCGGATCCACCGTACTCAGCGGCACCCGCTCACCCCCTCCGCTCCCGCGCCGTTTGCCACACCGGTCCCCGTCATCCCGTGGAATGGGCGGGTACCGTATCCCGAACACCCGTCGGTCTGCGAGGAGATGGGCGACAACCGCGTCGCGACGGGCCCCGGGGCCGGCCGTCTCCCGGCCGGTGCCCGTCAGGAGGGCGCCGCCTCGCTGCCCGGCTTCCCGGCCTCCCGTACGGTCTCGCCGCCCGGATGGCGCCGCCGCCAGAACCAGAAGACGGCGCTCGACACCGCCGCCCACACCGCGAGGACGGCAAAGGGGAAAGCATGCTGGTGGCCGCCGAAGTAGACGGCCGTGTGCTGGGCGTTCACCGCCGCGCCCGGCGGCAGCCAGCGGCCGATCGTCCCCAGCAGTGACGGCAGCAGCGGCCAGGAGACCGCGCCGCCGGACGACGGATTGCCGAGCAGCACCATCAGCCCCCAGGTCGGCAGCAGCGCCCACCGCCCGATCAGGGTGTTGAACATCGAGAAGACCATGCCCGAGGTGAACATGGTCAGCGCCAGGATCAGCCAGGACTCCAGGAACGGCAGCCGCAGCGCCCCCAGCCCCCAGTCGGTCACCGCCGCGATGGCGAACCCGCCGAGCAGCGCGTACGCCACGGTGAAGGCGATCCGCTCCGCCGGGTGAAGCTCCTTCGCGTGGACGCTCAACTGGGCGGCGCCCACAAAGCCCACCACCACCGAGGCCAGCGAGATGTAGAAGATGGCCAGGCCGCGCGGGTCGCCGTGCTGCAGTGGCTTGATGTCCCGCACCAGGACGGGCCTGCCGACCTTCCTGCTGACCAGCGGCGCCTCCTGCGCCAGCAGTTCCGCCACCGAGGCGCCGGACGCGCTGGAGACATCCAGCTCGGGGCGGCCCCGGTGGTCGCGCAGGATGGCGAACACCTGCTGCTCCTCGACCGCCTGACGGGCCCGGGCGTAGTCGGGATACTGGCGCAGCCGCAGCGAGGCGCCCAGCGCCCGCTCCATCCCCTCGACGAACTCGGCGCGCCGGGCCTCCGACTTCGGGGCGCCGACAACGGCGGTCGGGATGTCACGCGGGGTCGGATTGGCCATGGCGTACGTGTACGAGCCCGCGAACAGGCCCGCCGCGACGGACACGATGAAGACGATCACCGCCGCCGGGTAGAACCGCGACTCCACGAACGCCCGCCGGCGCTCCAGGACGGTACGACGGGTCATACGGCCTCCGTGAGAGCGCTGGTCCGGATCCGCGCCCCGGGCGGGAAGAGCGCGGCCCCGCTCAGGCCAGCCTCCCGGCAACCCCGGCGCGGCGCACCCGGAACGGGGGCCGACAGCGCCCCCGGTACGGCGGGTGGCCGTCCGCCGCCGGCCGCCGCGACACGCCACGGGCGGCCGGCGGCGGCCGGTGTCACCGCCGCGCGGCCCGCCGTCCGTCTCTCCGGCTCCGGCTCCGGCTCCGGCGCGGGGTCACTCTCCCTTGCGGGCGGCCCAGAACTCGTCGAAGGTGAGCAGCCCGTCCGAGTTCGCGTCATGGGCGTTGATGACGGCCTGCGCCACGCTCTCGGTCACATGGAAGTCACCGAGCTGCGCCATCGCGCTCTTGTACTCCGCCGCGGTGATGAGCCCGTCGCCGTCCGCGTCGAACCGGTCGAACGCCTTGCGCGCGTCGTCGATCTCCGCCACTGTTTCCGCCCCTTCGTGGTGCCGTATGGACGGGGTCAGATTATCCGCTCCGGTTCACCTGTTCGGCGGGGGCCCGGGGCCGTCGGCGGCGGACGGCGGGCGGGCCGGACACCGGCGGCGCGGCGGCCGGGACCGGCCCGCTCCCGGCGGGCCCGCCGTCAGCGGAAGACGCCCGTGTGGCCCAGCGAGTAGCGGCCGGGCTGCGGATAGACCGCGAGTCCGTGCGGGCCGCCGCCGACCGGGATCCGGGCGAGCTGTTGACCGGTCCTCGTGTCGATCGCGTACACCTCGGCGTTGTAACGCCCGGACAGCCAGAGGACCTTGCCGTCCGCCGAGACACCGCCCATGTCGGGGCTGCCGCCGTTCGGCAGCCGCCATTTCTTGGTCAGTTTGTTCTGGGTGAAGTCGAAAATGGAGATGGAGCCCTCGCCCCGGTTGGAGATGTACATCTCCCTGGAGTCACGGCTGACATAGAGGCCGTGCGCGCCGTTACCGGTGGGCATCAGCCGGGGGGTGGTGAACTTCTTGCCGTCCAGCACCCATACGCCGTGGGCCATCATGTCGGCGATGTAGAACGTCGTGCCGTCGGGCGAGATCTTCACGTCCTGCGGCATGGCGCCCTCGAAGGGGAGCTTCTGCTGGCCGACGACCCGCATCCGCTCGGTGTCGACCTTGAGGAGTTCCCCGGAGAACTCGCAGGAGACGACGAAGTAGCGGCCGTCGGCGGAGAAGTCGGCGTGGTTGACGCCCGCGCAGGTGACCGGCTCGGTCTTCTTGATCTTCATGGTGTGCGGGTCGCGGAAGACCAGCTCACGGTCGAGCGAGGCCATGACGACCGCGTACCTGCCGTTGGGCGTGAAGTAGAGGTTGTACGGGTCGTGTACGTCGACGGGCTTCCCCGCGGCGCCCGTGGCCGGGTTGATCGGTGTGAGCGTATGGCCCCGGTTGTTGTTGACCCAGAGGGTCTTGAGATCCCAGGACGGTACGACGTGCTGCGGCTGCCGGCCGACCGGGATGGTCTCGATGACCTTGTAGGTCGCCGGGTCGATGACCGAGACCGTGTCGGAGTTGGTGTTGGGGACGTACACGCGGGACGGGAAGCCCCGGACGACCGGCGAGAGCGCGTTGGGCCGGTCGGCGGCGTAGATGTCCTTCGGGTCCTGCACCGGGGGCATGCCCGGGAGGCCCGGCGGCCCGGCCGGTCTGGAGACGACGGGCCGGGTGGTGGCCGGGCCGGCGCTGGCCGCGGTGCGCGCGGGGTCGGGTCCCGCGCAGCCCGCGAACAGGGCGAGGGTCCCCGTCGCGAGCAGGGCGGCGGCCCGCGTGGTGAGGGGAGGCATCCGGTGCATCAGGTCAGCAGCTCCGTGGTCGTCACCGCGCGCAGGCCGCGGCGTTCCAGTGCGTCGAGGAGGGCGGGCAGCGCGGCGACCGTGTCCGCGTAACCGAAGTGCAGGCTCACCACGGATCCGTTGCGGATCTGCTCGGTGACGGTGCGGGTGACGGCCGGGGCGCCCGGCGAGGTGAAGTCGAGGGAGTCGACGTCGTAGGAGAGGACATGCGGATAGCCCGCCCGCCGGGCCAGCCGCTGGACGAGCGGGGTGGCGTGCGCCGCCCGGGACGGACGGAACCAGGAGCCGATGGAGCCGGTGAGCCGGCGCAGCCGCTGGGCGCAGCCGGTGATCTCGGCGTACGCCGAGGCGGCGTCCATCGCGTTGATGTCGACATGGCGCAGTGTGTGGTTGCCGAGATCATGGCCGCCGTCGAGGATCCGGCGGGCGATGGCCGGGTTCTCGTCGAGCCAGCCGCCCACGGCGAGGACGGTGATCCGGGCGCCGCCGCGCTCGGCCTCGGCCAGTACGGCTCGGGCGGTGGCCGGGTCGCCCTGCCCGTGGAAGGTGAGGGCGACCCGCGCGCGGTCGCGCGGGCCGTGCGCGATCTCGGCGGGCCGGCCCGCGAAGCGCCTGGGCGACGGAGCGGTACGGGCCGCGGGCCGGGCGGCCCCGGAGGCGGTTCCTGAGCTGGGCCCGGAGGGCGGTACGGAAGAGGGCGCACGGGCGGGCCCGGCGGGGGCGCTGTCCGTACAGCCGGTGGCGAAGGCGCCCGTAACGGCCGTGCCGACTGCTGCGCGCAGAGCATCGCGACGGTCGATCGGGGGGTTCACGCCCTTATTAAAAGGCTTATATGCACGAAAGATGATGATTGACGGGCTTCATCGCGTTCGCGGGTCGCCCCCGGCCCCACCTGTCGCAGACATGATCAATGATTCAGCCGCGACATCTGCGCTTCAGTCGATAATTACCAGGTGAGTGGCACACTTCACCTGCGATTCATCTGGACGCTGCTGGCTCGGGAGCCGCTCGTCTGCCATAGTCATGAGTACGACCTCCACTGACCCGGGCCCGGTCGTCAGAGCGGCCGTGGACACACCCCTTGTCCACGGCGCCCGCACAGAAGCCCCTCGGCGCCGCATCCCGGCCACCCGAGGGCTTCTGTGCGTCGGCGCCGGGCGGGATTCAGGGTGCCTGGCGGTCGGCGACCCGCATCTCGAACCAGGTGGTCTTGCCGCGCGGCAGCAGATCGACACCCCAGCGGTCGGAGAGCCGGTCCACCAGGAAGAGCCCGCGCCCGCTGATGTCCAGCTCGTGCACCGGCAGCAGGCACGGCAGACCCCGGGAGGGATCCCGCACCTCGATCCTGATCCAGCCGCGCCGGCGCAGCATCCGCAGTCCGAAGACCCGCGCCCCGGTGTGCCGTACGGCGTTGCCCACCAGTTCGGAGACGAGCAGGACGGCGGACTCCGCCGTCGACGGCGACAGCGCCCACTGGCGCAGCACCACACCGTGGGTGATCCGGCGGGCGGCCGAGGCGGACTCCGGGCGGGACGGCAGCCGGACTTCACACTCCGTCGGATTGCCGAACAACTCGATCGCTCTGAGCGCCTGTTCGTCCTCGACGACCGGTAACCACCGTGTCCCGGCCGCCTCACCGCGCTGCCGCGGTTGCTCCACACCCTCCAGGCCCGCCATGCCCCCATCATGGCGGCCCAGGAGACCCCCGGGGGCCGTTCCCGGGGAATCCATCCACCGGAACACGTCACCCCCGAGGGTCCGAATGGCATATGCCACTGGCACTGCGTGCCCGGCGAGAGGCGCTCTGACCTGCGACAACGCATCACGGCGGGCCGGCCGTCCGAGCCCCGTTCCGCCGCGTCTCCCGAAATTTTTCACACGTCGCGTCCATCCCGTGCACGGAGTTGACGCGGCGTCACTTTGTCCTCAACAAAGCGTTTCTCAGCGGAAGTTGGCCTTGCCGGGGCCGTCCTCCACAAAGGACCGCATGCCGCGCTCCCGGTCCTCCGTCGCGAACAGGCCGGCGAACCAGTTGCGCTCCAGGGCGAGACCGGTCTCCAGATCCGTGCCGAGGCCCACGTCGATCGCCTCCTTGGCGGCCCGCAGCGCGAGCGCGGGACCCTGCGCCAGCTTCGCCGCCCAGGCGTGCGCCTGCTCGTACACCTCCGCCGCCGGGACCACCCGGTCGACCAGACCGAGCGCCAGCGCCTCCTCCGCCCTGACCTGACGGCCCGTGAAGATGAGGTCCTTGGCCCGGGACGGGCCGATCAGCCGGGCGAGCCGCTGGGTGCCGCCGGCTCCCGGGATCAGGCCCAGCAGGATCTCCGGCTGGCCGAGCTTGGCGTTGTCGCCGGCGATCCGGAAGTCGGCGCAGAGGGCCAGCTCGCAGCCGCCGCCCAGCGCGTAGCCGGTGATCGCCGCGACGACGGGCTTGGGGATACGGGCCACTGCGGTGAACGACTCCTGGAGCGCGCGGGAGCGGACGACCATCGCGGCATGGTCCATCTCCCGCATCTCCTTGATGTCGGCGCCGGCCGCGAAGACCTTCTCACCGCCGTAGAGGATGACGGAGCGTACGTCCTCCCGCCGGCCGGCCTCCTCGGCCGCCTCCCGCAGCAGGTCCTGGATGGAGGTGTCGAGTGCGTTCATCGGCGGGCGGTCGAGCCGGATCGTACCCACGCCGCCCGAGACTTCGAGATTCACGGTTGCCATACGGAGGAGGTTAGGGTCTGTCTCCGCGATCTCCACGGCCGCCGGCCGTGCCGACGGCGAAGGACCCGGCACGCTCACGGCGTGCCGGGTCCTTCGACAAGCGGGCGACCCGTTACCGGGTCCACTCCGCCCAGGACATGTTCCAGCCGTTCAGACCGTTGTCCGGCGCGATCTGCTTGTCCTTGGAGTTCTTCACGATCACCACATCACCGATGATCGAGGACCTGTAGAACCACGCCGAGGGCGTGCCGTTGGCGCCGCCGCCGCGCCGGTCCCGCAGTCCCACACAGCCGTGGCTGACGTTCGACGAGCCGAAGGTGCCGGAAGGCGCCCAGTAGTTGCCGTGGACGAAGGTGCCGGAGGTCGACAGGCGCATCGCGTGCGGCACGTCCTTGATGTCGTACTCACCGCCGAAGCCGACCGTCGCGCCGTTCATCCGGGTCACCTCGTACTTCTCGCTGATGACCATCTGACCGTTGTACGTGGTGGTCGAGGGGGCGCCCGCGGTGATCGGGATCTTCTTGATCTGCTTGCCGTCCCGGACGACCTTCATCGTGTGCGCCTTGGCGTCCACGGTGGAGACCTGGCTGCGGCCGATGGTGAAGGACACCGTCTTGGCCTGCTTGCCGTACACCCCGGGCCGGCCCTCGACGCCGTCCAGATTGAGCTTGACGGTGACCTTCGTGCCCGCCGCCCAGTACTTCTCGGGGCGGAAGTCCAGCCGGTCGTTGCCGAACCAGTGCCCCTCGACGGGCACGGGCGGACTCGCCGTCACCGTGATGGCCTTCTCCACCGCGTCGGGCTCGGTGATGCCCCGGGTGAAGTTGATCGATACCGGCATGCCGACACCGACCGTCGAGCCGTTCTCCGGCGTGTACTGACCGATGAAGGTGTTCTTCGGGACAAGCGTGGTGAAGGCGGTGTCCTTGGCGGACTCCCGGCCTTCCGCGTCCTTGGCGATGGCGTGCACCTTGTACTTGGTGGCACCGGCGAGATGCTGGAGGGGCTCCCAGCTCGCGCCGTCGGCGGCCAGCTTCCCCTCGACCCGCTCGCCCTTGTCGTCCTGGACGGTGACCGTCGTCAGCTTCCCTCTGGCGGCCGAGACCTTGAGCGCGCCGGTGGTGGCGACGGCCTTGGCGCCGTCCTTCGGCGCGATCGTCACGACCGCCACGGAGGCGGCGTTCTCCACCTTCGCCGCGCCGCCCTTGCTGCCCGCCTTGCCGTCGGCGGCGGCCTCGGAGCCGCCGCCCCCGCCGCCGCACGCGGTGACCGCCAGCAGCAGCGCGCCGAGCAGCAGGGCCAGCGGCCCCGTGCTCCCGTGCGTCCGCCGTCCCCCCGGCCTCCGGCCCCGCGCCCCCGAGTCCTGCGGTCCCCCGCCAGGCCCGGCCGATGTCCCCGATATCGGCAGCCCGTTCACTATGGTCGTCTCCCCTCGCACGGCCTGGCCCCGCCACGGCCCGCACCCCCGCGCGTTGAGTCCACGCGCACAGCAAAAGATAATCACACCGCAGGCCGGGCGAAGCCACCGCGAATGTCACCGTTCCGTCCCAACAGACCGGTGACAGCGCAGGTCATACGGGGCGCCTCCGCGCGGGCGAGAAGTCCTGCCGCGCGGTGGCGAGAGGTGGCGCGGGGTCAGGTGAGGGCCGAACCGGCCTTCCAGTCGGGCCAGTTGAGGTTCCAGCCGCTGAGGCCGTTGTCCGGCGCGACCGTGTCGTCCCGGGAGTTGACCACCTCCACGACATCACCGATCAGGGTGCGCTCGAAGAACCAGCCGGCCGGGGTGTCGGCCCCGCCGCCCCTGATGTCGCGCAGCCCGACACAGCCGTGGCTGACGTTCTCCGAGCCGAATGTCCGCGCGGGTGCCCAGTAGTTGCCGTGCAGAAAGGTCCCGGAGGTGGTGAGCCGTACCGCGTGCGGGACGTCCTTGATGTCGTACTCGCCGCCGAAGCCGACGGTCATGCCATTCATCCGCGTGACGTCGTACAGCTCGGAGACCACCATCTTCCCGTTGTACGTCGGGGTCTCGGGGCCGCCCGTGGTGACCGGCAGGGTCGACAGCAGCTCTCCGTCGCGCCGGACCTCCATGGTGTGTCGCGCCGCGTCGACGCGTGAGACCTGCGACCGGCCGACCGTGAAACCGACGGTCTTGCGCTGGATGCCGAACACGCCCGGCGCCGCCTGGACATCACGCAGTGCCAGATCGACCGTGACCTTGGTGCCCGGTTCCCAGTACTCCCGCGGGCGGAAGTCGAGGCGCTCGTCGCCGAACCAGTGGCCCACGACCTCCACCGGCGGGTCCGAGGTCACCGTGATGGCACGCTCGACGGCGGCGCGGTCCCGGATCTTCCGGTTGAAGTCGAAGGAGACGATCATCCCGGCGCCGACGGTGGCGCGGTTCTCCGGGGTGAAGTAGCCGACGAACCGCGCCGTGGGGACAGCCGTCGTGAAGGTCGTGTGCCGGGCCGAGCGACGGCCCCGCGCGTCCACCGCCACCGCGTCGACGCGGTACTTGGCGGCCGGGGCGATCCGCACCTGGCCGTCCGGCCGCCAGGTACTGCCGTCGCGCGAGATCCGGCCGGGCAGTCCGGTGGGCGTGGCGTCCTCGATCTGGGCCACCGTCACCCGCTCCAGCCTGCCGTCGGACACGCTCACCCGGATCCGGTCGGTCTGGCCGACGCCCCGCGCGCCGTCCCCGGGAAGGACCTGGATCGTGTCCGCTCCCCGCCCCGGCTTGGCGTCCGTGAACTCCTCCTCGCTGCCGCATCCCGCCAGACCGGCCAGTCCCGCGATCAGTCCTGCCCATGCCAGAGCCGCGGCCACGCCGGTCCCTGCCCGCTTCAGTACGTGTCTCACGCCCCGCCCAACGACCACCCCCCTCCGGGGGAAACGTGAGGGCAGGGCCTCTTGAGGGAAGAACAGGGAGAAGGACCACGCGAGGAGAGCCGCGGCCGGGACGCCGTGCGCACCGATCCGCGAGGCCGACGAGCCGCGGGAGGCCGGACAGGTGGCGAGCGCAGCCGATCAGCAGGCAGTGCAGGAGTCGGCGCAGGAGTCGGCGCTGGAAGCGACGGACGTGACGGAAGGGGCCGAGGGGACGGAGCAGGCCGTACGGAGGGGGCGGGCCGGTTTTCTGCCCGCGCCCGGGTCCAACGGCCGCCGCAGAAAGCCGGGCACGCACCGGCGCACGGTGTGGCCGGGAGCGCCCAACCCGCTCGGAGCGCGCTACCGCACCGGACCTGACGGGGTGGCCGGTACCAACTTCGCGCTCTGGGCGGGCGGCGCGGAGGCGGTCGAGCTCTGCCTGTTCGACGACGCGGGCGACGGACCGGCCGAGCGCGGCGGCCCGGACGGCGACGGACACCGCGGCGACGTCGAGACCCGGCTGCCGCTGACCGAGCTGACCCATGGGATCTGGCACGGCTTCGTGCCGGGCGTCCGTCCCGGACAACGCTACGGCTTCCGGGTGCACGGCCGCTGGGACCCCTGGACCGGCGCCCGCTGGAACCCGGCGAAGCTGCTGCTCGACCCGTACGCCCGCGCGGTCGACGCGTCCGGGGGGCATGATTACGGCCGGCTGCCGGCGGAGGTCTACGGCCATGTCCGCGACTGGCCGCAGCAGCAGGTCGCGGACACCGTGCGCGACGACCGTGACTCGGCTCCGTACGTCCCCAAGGGCGTCGTCGTCCACGACGAGGCGCCCGACGACGAGTGGGCCGACGACCGGCGGCCCAAGACCCCCTGGGCCGACTCGGTCATCTACGAGCTGCACGTACGCGGCTTCACGAAACTGCACCCCGGTGTCCCCGAGGAGCTGCGCGGCACCTACGCCGGTCTCGCGCACCCGGCGGCGATCGGCCATCTCCGGGACCTCGGGGTGACGGCGGTCGAGCTGCTCCCCGTCCACCAGTTCGCCCACGAGGATCATCTGCTGCGGCGCGGCCGGCGCAACTACTGGGGCTACAACTCCATCGGCTACTTCGCGCCGCACGCCGGTTACGCGGCGAGCGGCACCCGCGGACAGCAGGTCGAGGAGTTCAAGGAGATGGTCCGGGCGCTGCACGCGGCCGGGATAGAGGTCATCCTCGACGTGGTCTACAACCACACGGCGGAGTCCGGGGAGCAGGGGCCCACGCTGTCCCTGCGGGGCATCGACAACCGCGGCTACTACCGGCTGCCGTCCGACGCCCGCCGCTACACCGACTACACCGGCTGCGGCAACACCCTCCATGTGGTGCAGCCCCATGTGCTGCGGCTGATCACCGACTCGCTGCGCTACTGGGTCACCGAGATGGGCGTCGACGGCTTCCGCTTCGACCTGGCGGCGGCCCTCGCCCGCTCCATGCACGACGTCGACATGCTCTCGCCGTTCCTGGCGGTGATCGCCCAGGATCCGGTGCTGCGCCGGGTGAAGCTGATCGCGGAGCCGTGGGACGTGGGCAACGGCGGCTATCAGGTGGGGGCGTTCCCGCCGCTGTGGACGGAGTGGAACGACCGCTACCGGGACGCGGTACGGGACTTCTGGCGGGGCGCGCTGCCGGACGTACGGGATCTCGGCTACCGGCTGTCGGGGTCGAGCGACCTGTACGCGTGGGGCGGGCGGCGGCCGTACGCCTCCGTCAACTTCATCACGGCGCACGACGGATTCACGCTGCGCGACCTGGTGTCGTACGAGCGGAAGCACAACGAGGCCAACGGCGAGGGCAACCGGGACGGGACGAACGACAACCGGTCCTGGAACTGCGGCGCCGAGGGCGAGACCGACGACGAGCGGATCAACGCGCTCCGGCGGCGGCAACTGCGCAATCTGCTCACCACACTGCTGGTGTCGACGGGGGTGCCGATGCTGGTCGCGGGCGACGAGATGGGCCGTACGCAGGGCGGCAACAACAACGCGTACTGCCAGGACAACGAGGTGAGCTGGCTCGACTGGTCGCTGCTGGAGCGGCCGGACGGGCAGGGGCTGCACCGGCTGACGGCCCGGCTGCTCGCCCTGCGCCACGCCCATCCCGTGCTGCGCCGCCGCGCCTTCTTCTCCGGCCGGCCACAGGCGGCCGACGGGCTGCGGGACCTCGCGTGGTTCTCGCCGCACGGCACGGAGATGACGGAGGAGGACTGGTACGCGCCGGCGTCGACGCTCGGGCTCTTCCTGTCCGGGCGGGACATCCCGGGGCGGGACGCGCGGGGAGAGAAGATCACGGACGCCAGTTTCCTGACGGTCCTGCACGCGGGCGACCGGGCGGCCGGCTTCACGCTGCCGGGCCCGCCCTGGGCGGAGTCGTACGAGCTGGTGGTCGACACGTCGCTGGAGGAGCAGGGGCGGGCGCCGGGGACGGTGCACGAGGGGGGCGCGACGGTCACGGTGCCGGCCCGGTCCGTGCTGCTCTTCACGGTACGGGGGTGAGCCGGGAGGGGCCGGAGCGGCGGGGGTGACCTGGGCCTGGCCGCGCTCAAATTCATATCAACCGATCGGCTGATATGAGGAGTGCGACCGGCCGACAGTGACGGGAAAATCACATGAGCGATGTCAGTGGTCAACCGTAGGCTCACCCCTGATGCCCGAAACACATGCAGCCACCAAGGACCGGTCCTCCGTGCGTTCACTGCTCAGGCTGTGGCCGTACGTACGCCCGGTGCGAACGCGTCTCGCCACCGCGGCGTTCGTCGCGATAGTCGCGTCCTGTCTCAGCCTTGTGATCCCGCTCGTACTGAAGTGGATGGTCGACGGACCGGTCACGGACCGCGACCCGGGAGGCGTATGGCTCGGAGCGCTGTTCCTGCTCGCGCTCGGCATCGCCGAGGCGCTGCTCTTCGGCCTGCGGCGCTGGCTGGTGGCCCGGCCGCTGGCCGGTGTGGAGGCGGCGATGCGGGCCGATCTCTACCGGCACCTCCAGCGGCTTCCGGTCGCCTTCCACGACCGGTGGCCGTCGGGACAGCTCCTGTCGCGCGGGACGACGGATCTGATGCTGCTGCGGATGTTCCTGGCGTTCCCGCTCACCTTCCTGCTGGTCAACGCGACGACGATCCTGGCGGGCTTCGTCATTCTGCTGGTGCAGGACTGGTCGCTCGGGCTGGTGCTGCTGGCCCCGGTCGTCCCGCTGGTCATTCTGTGCTCGCTCTTCGAGTCGCGGTACTCACTGGTCGCGCGCCGCGCGCAGGACCAGGTCGGGGATCTGACGACAGTGGTCGAGGAGGGCGTGCTCGGCATCCGGATCGTCAAGGGCTTCGGGCGCCACCACAGCCAGTCCCTCGCCTTCCGCGCGCTCGCCGAGCGGCTGCGCGCCACGGAGCTGGGCAAGGCCCGGCTGCTGGGAGGCATCTGGGCGCTCATCATGATCCTTCCGGAGCTGGCCATCGGCGCGGCGCTGGTGCTGGGCACGGTCCAGGTGGCGGACGGCGACCTCTCGGCGGGCACCCTGGTCGCGTTCCTGTCGACGGCGCTGGCGCTGCGGTGGCCGGTGGAGTCGATGGGGTTCCTGCTCGCGATGAGCCAGGAGTCGGCGACGGCGACCGAGCGCTTCTTCGAGGTGATGGACGTACCGGAGGAGACCGGCGGCACGGAGCCCGCGCGCACCCCCGGCGCGGGCGGGACGCGGCCGGACACCGGAGGGCTGCGCTTCGAGGGGGTCTCGTTCCGTTACCCGGACGCGGACCCGGATTCCCCGCCCGTGCTGGCCGCGGTCGATCTGCACATCCGGCCCGGCGAGACCATGGCCCTGGTCGGGGCCACCGGTTCGGGCAAGACGACGCTCACCGCGCTCGTCCCGCGCCTGCACGAGGCGACCGGCGGCCGGATCACGCTCGACGGCGAGGACATCACCCTGATGGAGCGGCACCGGCTGCGGGAACTCGTCTCGGTGGCCTTCGAGGAGCCCACGCTGTTCTCCGCGAGCGTCGGGGAGAACGTGCTGATGGGCTCGGCGGACGCCGACGAGGAGGCGCTGCTGCGGGCGCTGGAGGTGGCCCAGGCCGGCTTCGTGATGGACCTGCCCCAGGGCGTGCGGACCCAGGTCGGCGAGCAGGGGCTGAGCCTCTCCGGCGGCCAGCGGCAGCGGCTCGCGCTCGCCAGAGCGGTGGTCGGGCGGCCCCGCTTCCTGGTGCTGGACGATCCGCTGTCCGCGCTGGACGTCCATACGGAGGCGCTGGTGGAGGCGGCGCTGCGCCGGGTGCTTCAGGAGACCACCGCGCTGGTGGTGGCGCACCGGCCGTCGACGGTGCTGCTCGCCGACCGGGTGGCGCTGATCTCCCGGGGCCGGATCGCGGCCGTCGGCACCCATCAGGAACTGCTGCGCGGCAGCGAGGAGTACGCCTGGCTGATGTCGGGCTCCACGGCCGTCGAGGAGGGAGTCCGATGACCACGTCGGCCACCACGGGGATCACCGGCCCGGCGCCGGCCGGCACCGAGGACGAGCGGGCGCTCCCCGGCGCTCCCGTCCCGGCCGGTGACCCGTTCGACCAGGACGACCTGCCCACACCCCCGGGTGCCACGGGCGCCCTGCTGCGGTCGTTGCTGCGGGCCCGGCGCGGCCGGGTCGTCGTGGCCGCGCTGCTTCTGCTGCTCCAGCAGGCCGCCGCGCAGACCGGCCCGCTGATCGTCGCGTACGCCATCGACCGCGGTGTGCCCGCCTTCCGGGACGGCGACCACGGGCCGCTGGTCGCCGTCGGCGCGGGCTATCTGATCTGCGCGCTCGGTTCGGGAGGCTTCCAGTTCGCCTTCATCCGGGCCTCCGCGCGGATCAATCAGGACGCGCTCCTCGATCTGCGCGCCCGTATCTTCCGGCACGCGCAGGCGCTGAGTGTGGACTTCCACGAGCGGTACACCTCCGGGCGGCTGATCTCCCGGTCCACCACCGATGTGGAGTCGCTGCGCGAGCTGCTCAGCGAGGGCCTCCAGGAACTGCTGGGGGTGGTGCTCGCCTTTGTCTACATCTCGGCGATGCTGCTCTATCTGGACATAGGGCTCGGCGCGCTGGCCGTGGCCTCCTTCATACCGCTGTATCTGCTGGTACGGCTCTACCAGCGCCGGGCGGGCCTGATCTTCGGCCGGCGCTCCACCGCGATCGCCGCCGTCATCGTGAAGTTCACGGAGACGATGAACGGCATCAGGCCGGTGCAGGCGTTCCGGCGCGAGCGGGCCAACGACGCGGACTTCCACGCGCTCAACCACCGCCATGAGCGCAGCAACGGCGACGCGCTGATGGAGATGGCCCGCTATGTGGTCGGCTCACGGCTCGTCGCCAACACCGCCGTCGCCGGGATGGTGCTCTGGGGCGCCTACCGGGTGGCGGACGGCACGCTGGCCCTCGGGGTGCTGGCCGCCGCCGTGCTGTATCTGCGGCGGCTGTACGACCCGATCGACCGGCTCGGGATGTTCCTCAACTCGTACCAGTCCGCCGCCGCCTCCCTGGAGAAGATCGCGGGGCTGCTGGCGCAGACGCCCTCGGTGCCCGAGGCGTCGCGTCCCCGGCCGCTGCCCGCCCTCACCGGCGGCTTCCCCGGCCGCGAGGTCGTCTTCGCCGGGGTGAGCTTCTCGTACCGCACGGGCGGCGAGGTCCTCCCCCGCTTCGATCTGACGATCCCGGCCGGCCAGACCGTCGCCGTCGTCGGCTCGACCGGCGCCGGCAAGTCCACCCTGGCCAAGCTGCTGGCCCGGTTCTACGACCCGACGGAGGGCCGGGTCCTGCTCGACGGCGTCGATCTGCGCGAGCTGGACACACCGGAGCTGCGGCGCGGCGTCGTGATGGTGACTCAGGAGGCGTTCCTCTTCTCCGGCACGGTCGCCGAGAACATCGCCATCGGCCGTCCCGACGCCTCCCGCGAGGACATCGAGGCGGCGGCCAAGGCGATCGGCGCCGACGACTTCATCCGCTCCCTGCCGGACGGCTACGACACGGACGTGCGCAAGCGCGGCGGCCGTATCTCCGCCGGCCAGCGCCAACTGGTCGCCTTCGCCCGCGCGCTGCTCGCCGACCCGGCCGTCCTGATCCTCGACGAGGCGACCAGTTCCCTGGACATCCCGGGCGAGCGGGCCGTGCAGCGCGCGATGGACACCGTGCTGCGCGGCCGTACGGCGGTGGTGATCGCCCACCGTCTGTCGACGGTCGAGATCGCGGACCGGGTGCTGGTGATGGAGCACGGCCGGGTCGTCGAGGACGGCACGCCGTCCGACCTGATCGCCGGTACGGGCCGGTTCGCGGGCCTGCACCGCGCCTGGCGGGACAGCCTGGCCTGAGCGGCCGTCCGGCGGCCCCGGCCGGTCCCTCCGGCGCCCCGCACCGGCATCCGGCGTGCCCCCGGCCGGTCACCGAGAGCGATGACACCCCGGTGGTCCGGTCCGGCCGCGGCGGGCGCGGGCCGCGCCGCGTGGGCGCGCTCCGTCTGCCGGTGTCCCCGGGTCCGGTCGGGTGTCACGCCGGGCGTGTCCGCCGGGGACGACGGCAGGGAATGAGCCACACTTCGCGTCGGCTCCGGCGGGCGCCGCCCCACGACCACTCAAAACTCCGTTCATATTCGTCATCTTCGAACAAGATCCCCCAGGACTCCTCCGACACTTTGAAATTCGGGCCGCGCCGAGAAACGGCAGGCACCGTCATGATCACCGGCGAAACGTCCGCTTAATGAACAGGGCCTGTCGGGCAGCGAACGGTTTCCGGCCAACTTCTTGACGCGCTCCTGACAGGAAGGCGCCGCGACTGCCACTCTTCCCCCGTTCTTCGCACCAATCGCTCCGCGTGCACTGTCCGGGCGGCCCACCCAGCGGCCCGGTACCCCCCTCGCAGAAGGAGTTCGCGTGAGATCCACGCCCAGCCGTCGCGCCACCGCGACCGGCGCTCTGATCGCCGCAGCAGCACTGCTCACCGTCGGTGTGCAGTCGGGAACCGCCGTCGCGCGGCCCGACAGCGCACCCACCGCAGCCGTCGCCGGGAAGGCCAACCCCGGCGCGCTGCCGCGCGATCTCTCTCCGGCCCAGCGCGCCGCGCTGATACGCGAGGCCGACGCCTCCAAGGCGGCCACCGCCAAGGAACTCGGCCTCGGCGCGCAGGAGAAGCTTGTCGTACGTGACGTCGTCCAGGACGTGGACGGCACCACGCACACCCGGTACGAGCGCACCTACCAGGGCCTCCCGGTCCTCGGCGGTGACCTCGTGGTCGCGGCGACCGAGGCGGGCACGACCAAGGCCGTCAGCAAGGCGTCCACGTCGGTCCTGAAGAACATCGCCACCACCGCCGAGGTGGCACCGGCCACCGCGGAGAAGCAGGCGCTGAGCGCCGCGGCCGCGGACGGTTCGAAGAAGACCGCGGCCGACCGCGCGCCGCGCAAGGTCGTGTGGATGGCGCAGGGCGCGCCGACCCTGGCCTACGAGACGGTCGTCGGCGGACTCCAGCACGACGGCACGCCGAACGAGCTGCACGTCGTCACCGACGCCGCCTCCGGCGCGAAGCTGTACGAGTGGCAGGGCGTCGAGACGGGCGTCGGCAACACCCAGTACAGCGGCCAGGTCACCCTCGGCTCCGTCCAGTCGGGCTCGACGTACAACCTGACCGACTCCGCCCGGGGCAACCACAAGACGTACAACCTGAACCGCGGCACCTCGGGCACCGGCACCCTGTTCTCAGGACCCGACGACGTCTGGGGCAACGGCGCCGCCGCCAACCTGGAGACCGCGGGCGCCGACGCCGCCTACGGCGCCGGTGAGACGTGGGACTACTACAAGAACGTGCACGGCCGCTCCGGCATCCGCGGTGACGGCGTCGGCGCGTACTCCCGCGTCCACTACAGCAGCGGCTACGTCAACGCCTTCTGGCAGGACAGTTGCTTCTGCATGACGTACGGCGACGGCGCGGGCAACGCCAAGCCGCTGACGTCCATCGACGTGGCCGCCCACGAGATGTCCCACGGCGTCACCGCCGCCACGGCCGGCCTGGTCTACAGCGGCGAGTCCGGCGGCCTCAACGAGGCCACCTCCGACATCTTCGCCACCGCCGTCGAGTTCTACGCCAACAGTCCCCAGGACCCGGGTGACTACCTGATCGGCGAGAAGATCGACATCAACGGCAACGGCACCCCGCTGCGCTACCAGGACAAGCCGAGCCGCGACGGCATCTCGCCGGACAGCTGGTACTCGGGCATCGGCAGCACCGACGTCCACTACTCGTCGGGCCC
Source organism: Streptomyces sp. NPDC006923 (assembly GCF_040635655.1). Classification (NCBI taxonomy): domain Bacteria; kingdom Bacillati; phylum Actinomycetota; class Actinomycetes; order Kitasatosporales; family Streptomycetaceae; genus Streptomyces; species Streptomyces sp. NPDC006923. The sequence goes on along the minus strand of NZ_JBEYIF010000006.1, from coordinate 458,085 downwards.
GGCCAACCACTTCTTCTACCTGCTCTCCGAGGGCAGCGGCGCCAAGGTCATCAACGGCGTCTCCTACAACTCGCCGACCGCCGACGGTCTGCCGGTGACCGGCATCGGCCGGGCGAAGGCCGAGCAGATCTGGTTCAAGGCGCTCGCCACGAAGTTCACCTCCACGACGAACTACGCGGCGGCCCGCACCGGCACGCTCGCGGTCGCCGGTGAGCTGTACGGCACCACCAGCGCGGAGTACACGGCCGTCCAGGACGCCTGGGCCGGCATCGCGGTCGGCCGCCGTCCCGGCTCCGACCCCAACCCGGGCCCGGTCTTCGAGTCGACCACCTCCGTCGCCATCCCGGACAACGGCGCGGCGATCACCTCGACGGTCAACGTCACCGGAGTCACCGGCAACGCGCCGACCGACCTCCAGGTGAACGTGGACATCACCCACACCTGGCGCGGTGACCTGGTCATCGACCTGGTCGCGCCGGACGGCACCGCCTACCGGCTGAAGAACTCCAGCGGCAGCGACTCCGCCGACAACGTGGTGGAGGAGTACCTCGTGAACGCCTCCTCCGAGGTGGCCAACGGCGCCTGGAAGCTGCGGGTCCAGGATGTCGCGGCGCAGGACACCGGCCGCATCAACGGATTCAAGCTCACCTTCTGAGCCGTCCGTCCGTCCCACCGCACCTGACCGTGTGAGCCGCCCGGGGTGTTCCGCACCCCGGGCGGCTCCGCGTGTGCCGGGGCCGCCTCCATTTGCGCGATCACCGGGCCGGAAGCATCATCGAGAATGACCCGGATATCCTCAGGATTTGGGGGCGTCGATGAGCGTTTCGTTCGCAACGACAACGTTTGCGCCGGTAGTGCTGGGCTTTTTCGGTCTGGGCACCGGCTATCTCATCTACGGGCCTCAGGAGCTCTTCCGCTTCCCGCAGCGAAACCCTTCGGTCGACCGCGCGACCGGTGTATGGGGCATTTGGCTGCCGGGCTTCTGCCAGTTCATCACAGGTGTCTACCTGTTTGTCGCGCTCGCCTGGTTCGAATCCCTCAAGGAACCGGCGCTCTATACCGCCGCCCTCGCCTTCTCGGCGTACGGTATTCACTGGTTCGCGCTGGGATGGAATCGCTATCAGGGAAATGACGTCCGGCCGACCGGATTTATGTCGATCGCCTTCGTCATCATCTCGGTGCTGGGCATGGTGGTCTTCTTCTCCGTCGGTTCATGGCCGCTGGGCGTGCTGTTCGCCGGACTGACCGGCGTGTATCTCAGCGAGTTCTTCGCCAGCTTCCGGATCGGCGCGCGGGTGCCCACCACCGCCAATGAGCACGCGCCGGCGCCGAACAATCCGGGAGAGCGGGCGCTCGGGTTCTTCCACGTCGCCACCGGGCTCTGGCTGATGTATCTCACCTTCGCCACGACGCTCAACATCTCGCTGAACTACTCGCTGCCCGGCGGCTGACCGGCCGGGGTTGGTGTCCGCCGGAGCCGCCCGGGGCGCCGTCGCCCCGGGCGGCTCAGCGCGTGAGCAGCGTGAGCGCCGCGCAGACGCCGCTCACCGCGCCGGAGGCCACGACGGCCGCCGCCACACAGCGCGTCCTGAGCCGCCGGTAACGCTCCGTGTACTCGCCGCGCAGTTCGGCCGCGCGTTCGGTGACGCGTACGAGCGTCTCCCGGGCGGCGGCCAGCCGGTCCGCGGTGTAGACGCGCTCCACGTCCGCTCGCTGCGCCGTCGTGAGCCACGGGAGCTGCTCGGTGAACCGGGCCGCCCGGCGCCCCGCGTCCGCCACCTCCGCGCTCCACAGGAGATAGCCCTCGCACTGGGCCAGCCCGCGGGCGGTCTCCTCATCGCGCTCCACACGGTGCTCCCGGCTGCCGGCTCGGGCGGGTCCCCATTCGTCGCGGCGCCCTCACTGCTGCTTGTCTCCCGGCGCCACGGTCTGGGAGCGGTGGGGCTTGTTGCGCGCGTCGTCGAGTGTCCGGATCGCCGGGTAGTGCAGATCGAACGCCGGGGATTCCGAGCGGATGCGCGGCAGGGTGAGGAAGTTGTGCCGCGGCGGCGGGCAGGATGTCGCCCATTCCAGCGAACGGCCGTAGCCCCACGGGTCGTCGGCCTCGACCTTCTTGCCGTACTTGGTGGTCTTCCAGACGTTGTAGAAGAACGGCAGCAGTGACAGGCCGAGGAGGAAGGAACTGATCGAGGAGACCGTGTTCAGCGCGGTGAAGCCGTCGGAGGCGAGGTAGTCCGCGTAACGCCGCGGCATGCCCTCGGCGCCCAGCCAGTGCTGCACCAGGAAGGTGCCGTGAAAACCGATGAACAGCGTCCAGAAGGTGATTTTGCCGAGCCGCTCGTCCAGCATCTTACCGGTGAACTTCGGCCACCAGAAATGGAATCCGGCGAACATCGCGAATACCACGGTACCGAAGACGACATAGTGGAAGTGCGCGACGACGAAGTACGAGTCGGACACATGGAAGTCCATCGGCGGCGATGCCAGCAGGACGCCGGTGAGGCCACCGAAGAGAAAGGTGACCAGGAATCCGATGGACCAGAGCATGGGGGTCTCGAAGGACAGTGAACCGTTCCACATGGTCCCGGCCCAGTTGAAGAATTTCACCCCGGTGGGCACCGCGATCAGGAAGGACATGAAGGAGAAGAACGGCAGCAGCACACCGCCGGTCACAAACATGTGGTGCGCCCAGACCGTAATGGAGAGACCGGCAATGGAGATGGTCGCCGCGACCAGACCGATATAACCGAAGATCGGCTTGCGGCTGAAGACCGGAAGGATTTCGGTGACGATACCGAAGAAGGGCAGCGCGATGATGTACACCTCGGGATGACCGAAGAACCAGAAGAGGTGCTGCCACAGCAGGGGCCCGCCATTGGCCGCGTCGAACACATGCGCGCCGAATTTACGGTCCGCCTCCAGCACCAGCAGCGCGGCGGCCAGCACCGGGAAGGCGAACAGGACCAGCAGCGAGGTCAGCAGCACGTTCCAGGTGAAGATGGGCATCCGGAACATCGTCATGCCGGGGGCCCGCATACAGATGATCGTGGTGATGAAGTTGACCGCGCCGACGATCGTGCCGAATCCGGACAGCGCCAGGCCCATGATCCACAAATCGCCGCCGACGCCCGGCGACCGGGTCCCGTTCGTGAGCGGAGAGTAGGCGAACCAGCCGAAGTCGGCCGCGCCGTTCGGGGTGAGGAAGCCCCCCACGACGATCAGCCCGCCGAAGAGATAGAGCCAGTAGGCGAGGATGTTCAGCCGGGGGAAGGCCACATCGGGCGCGCCGATCTGGAGCGGCATGATCCAGTTCGTGAATCCGGCGAACAGCGGCGTCGCGAACAGCAGCAGCATGATCGTGCCATGGATGGTGAACGCCTGGTTGTACTGCTCGTTCGAGATGATCTGCGTACCGGGACGGGCCAGCTCCGCGCGCATGATCAGGGCCAGCGCGCCGCCGCCGATGAAGAACCCGAATGACGTAGTGAGATACAGCGTGCCGATGGTCTTGTGATCGGTGGTGGTCAGCCACCCCACGACAACACTGCCCGGCCGCTTGCGGCGTACCGGCACCTCGTCGGCGTAGGTTTCGTCGGCCTCGGCCGGCCCTTCCGTACCCATCGTCGTCACTGCAACGCTCCTCCGTCAACGGTCGCCTGTGGACTCGGCAAGCAGCATGGCGTTGCTTCCACCGGCTCGGTGCGACCTCCTCCTTCCCGGCGCGTCGCGGCGGACCGGCCTCCGCTCCTCCTCCGGGGCGGGCGCCGCGCGCCCCGAGAAGGCTCCTTCGCCCGCGGTGCGGGCTGGGCGGCCGGGCGGGCGCGGGAGCCCGCGGCTCACCGTCCCGACAACGCGACGTACCCGCCGCCGGGCCCGAAGTGTCCTTCTCCGCAAGGGAGTCGGACCGGGTCCGGCGACGGGTACGGGGTGCCCCGGCGCGGGTGTTCAGGTCCGGGAAGCGGGGTGGACCCGCTGTCCCGGCCCGCGGTCAGTTCGGGTTCTGCGCGTTGGTCAGGGTCTCCCAGGCCACGAACAGGTTGTTGGTCCCGGAGGGCCGCTGCTGCTCGGTGAGCCGCTGCGTGTTGGTCATCGCGTAGCCCAGCCGGGTGTTGAGGGCGTTGTACCCGACCTCGGTGATGGGCCCGAGGCCGCGCTGCACACTGCCGCCGCAGAGCGACGAGGGCACGGGCTCGGCCTGCACCTCGTACTTGGACTGGAAGCCCAGCGCCTGCCGCAGCCGCTCACCGACCTGCGGGAACAGGTCCTGGCCCTGGAGCCGCGCGGTCTCGAAGACATGCGAGACGGACGAGATGCCGTAGCCGGTGTGCACGAAGTCGCGGCAGGTCTCCTGGGTGAGGCCGGTGACAAAGGTCCCCTGGCCCTGCCAGTAGCTGACGATCTTGTCGCGGGTGTTCAGGTTCTGGCTCGGCACCGTCCTGGGCAGCGCCCCGTCGGACGAGAGATAGATGTACGCGGGCACCCGGGTCAGGTAGATGCCGATCGCCTTGTCGTAGGCGGCCTTGTCGTCGAGGAAGACGGAGATGCTGACCGCCGCCTCCATCATGGTCAGCTCCCAGTTCCCGTTGGAGTTGGAGCCATTGATGATCTCGGGCAGATAGACAGTGCGCAGCATGGTGCTGAAGCGCCCGGCGTTCGGCCAGTTGCCGTAGACGTGCTTGATGATCTCGGCGGCCTTGGGCCAGGAGGATCCGGCCCAGCCGGTCTGGAGCGGGGCGTTGCTGTTGGTGTGGTCCTGGATGCTGCCGGACCAGGCGTCCATAAGTTGGATCGCCTTCTGCGCGTACCGGTCGTCGCGTGTGATGTACCAGGCCAGCGCGTCGGTGTAGGCGGCGATCGCATCCTCGCGCTCGTCCGTGCAGCCGTTGTTGGGGTTGGAGTACGAGCCGCACTCGACGACGGCGCGGGGCTTGGCCGTGCGTGACAGGGAGGCGTACCTGCTCCCCATCATCTGGTCGTACGCGGCCTTCCAGGGCTGCGCCCCGGCCTGCACCTTGGCGCGTACGAAGTCGAGCTGGGCGGTGTTCAGGTTCACCCCGGGGTGGGTGAAGTTCGCCGGGGCGGCCGCGACCGCGGGGGCTGCAGCCGCCGTCCGCGCCGGGGCGGCCTGGTCGGCGGAGGCGGGTGCCATGAAGGCCGCGGCGATCACACCGGCCAGGGCGGCGGAGAGTCCAAGAACTCTGGAAATGGATCCGGGGCGCATGTGGGGGTGCCTTCCGGTCAGGGGACGTCCCTCAACTCCATTCACCCATATGAACATTGAGTGGAGTTGTGAACCCGTTATTGAGTGAGGAACTTAGGACCATCCCATGGACACGTCAAGGTCTGGACCTATGGAAGGCCCGCCGCCGCGCACCGGGCGCGGGCACGCGGAAACCGGGCACGGGAAGGGCCGGGCACCGCCCCCCGGTGCCCGGCCCGGCCCCCCGTCGCGCCGCGCGCTCAGCGCAGCAGCACCCCCGCGCCCTCGCCCGTCGCCTCCGTCGGCAGCGCGACCAGCCCCAGTTCCGCGCTGGTGGCCAGCAGCGGGTGGGCCGGCAGCACCCGGACCGTGTAGCCGTACGGGCCGGTGCGGTCCAGCGCGAGCGGTCCCTCGTAGACCCAGCGGCCCTCCAGGTCGGGGCCTCCGGCCGGTTTGAGCGGCACGGCCTGCGCGTCCACGATCGTGTCGTCGGAGCCGACCCGGCCCGCGACGGCCTGGACCTCCACCTCGTCGGGGCGGAGCTCGCCGAGGCCGACCCGGACCCGCAGGGACAGCGTGGACCCCAGCTCGGCCGAACCGCCAGCGGCGGTCGCCGCGACGGCCTCGACCCGGTCGACCGCGACCTGCGGCCAGCGGGCGCGCGTCCGGTCCTTCCAGGCCGCCAGCTCCGTCGCGGTGTCCGCGTCCAGCGCGCGGCGGGCTCCCGCGGCCGGCGCGTAGAGACGCTCGACGTACTCGCGGACCATCCGGTCAGCGAGCACCTTCGGCCCGAGCGTGACCAGGGTGCGGCGGACCATCTCGATCCAGCGGTCCGGCAGACCGCCGGTGCCCCGGTCGTAGAAGCGGGGCGCGACCCGGTCCTCGATCAGCTCGTAGAGGGCGTTCGCCTCCAGCTCGTCCCTGCGGTTCTCGTCGGCGGCCAGTCCGTCGGCGGTGGGGATGGCCCAGCCGAAGTCCGGCTCGAACCACTCGTCCCACCAGCCGTCCAGGACGGACAGGTTGAGGCAGCCGTTGAGCGCGGCCTTCATCCCGCTGGTGCCGCAGGCCTCCAGCGGGCGCAGCGGATTGTTCAGCCAGACGTCGCAGCCGGGGTAGAGCTTCTGCGCCATCGCCATCCCGTAGTCGGGCAGGAAGACGATGCGGTGGCGCACCCGGGGATCGTCGGCGAACCGCACCAGCTCCTGGATCAGCCGCTTGCCGCCGTCGTCCGCCGGATGAGCCTTGCCCGCCACGACGATCTGGACCGGCCGCTCCGGGTGGAGCAGCAGCTCCCGCAGCCGGTCCCGGTCGCGGAGCATCAGGGTGAGGCGCTTGTACGAGGGGACGCGGCGGGCGAAGCCGATGGTGAGGATGTCCGGGTCGAGGACGCCGTCGATCCAGCCCAGCTCCGCGGCCTGGGCACCGCGCAGCCGCCAGGACGCCCGCAGCCGTTCGCGCACCTCCAGCACGAGCCGCTCGCGCAGGAGCTTGCGGACCTTCCAGACGTCGCCGTCGGGGATCTCGGCGAAGGCGTCCCAGCGCGGCGGATCTCCGTCCGCGGCGGGCGCCCCCGCGACCTGGGCGCTCTCACCGCGGCCCGCCGCGCCGGCCCCGAGCCCGGCGATCTCGGGCGCGACCCAGGTCGGCGCGTGCACACCGTTGGTCACGGAGGTGATCGGCACCTCGTCCGGGTCGAAGCCGGGCCAGAGCCCGGCGAACATCTCGCGGCTGACCGCGCCGTGCAGAGTGGAGACGCCATTGGCCCGCTGGGCGAGGCGCAGTCCCATCACGGCCATGTTGAAGAGGTTCGGCCTGCCGCCGGGATAGGTCTCCAGACCGAGGGCGAGGACCCGCTCGGCGTCCAGGCCGGGCAGCTCGCCGTCGTCGCCGAAGTGACGCGCCACCAGCTCGCGGTCGAAGCGGTCGATCCCGGCCGGTACGGGCGTGTGGGTGGTGAACACCGTGCCCGCGCGGACGGACTCCAGCGCGGCGTCGAAGCCCAGCCCGGTGCCGGTGAGCTCGCGGATGCGTTCCAGGCCGAGGAATCCGGCGTGGCCCTCATTGGTGTGGAACACCTCGGGCCCGGGATGCCCGGTGAGCCGGCAGTACGTACGCACGGCCCGGACCCCGCCGATACCGAGCAGCATCTCCTGGAGGAGGCGGTGCTCGCTGCCGCCGCCGTAGAGCCGGTCGGTGACATCGCGTTCACCGGGGCCGTTCTCCTCGACGTCCGAGTCGAGCATCAGCAGCGGGACCCGGCCGACGTGCGCCAGCCAGATACCGGCGCGCAGCGAGCGCCGGCCCGGCAGGGTGAGGACGACCTGGGCGGGTGAGCCGTCGTCCTCACGCAGCGGGGTCAGCGGGAGTTCGTTGGGGTCGAGGACGGGATACTGCTCCTGCTGCCAGCCGTCCCGCGAGAGCGACTGGCGGAAGTAGCCGTGCCGGTAGAGCAGACCGACCCCGATGAGCGGGACGCCGAGGTCGCTGGCGGCCTTGAGATGGTCCCCGGCGAGGATCCCCAGACCGCCGGAGTACTGGGGCAGGGCCGCGGTGACACCGAATTCGGGGGAGAAATAGCCGATGGCGGCGGGCAGCTCCGCGCCCTGGCCGTCGCGCTGCTGATACCAGCGGTCGCCGCTCAGATAGGTGTCGAGATCGGCGGCGGCCGCGGAGAGTCTGTCCAGGAAGGGGAGGTCGCCGGCCAGCTCGGCCAGGCGGGTGGCGGACACGGCTCCGAGCAGCCGTACGGGGTCGCCGCCGGCGGCACTCCAGCCGTCGGGGTCGACGGCTTCGAAGAGCTGGCGGGTCTCGGTGTGCCAGGACCAGCGCAGATTGCGGGCGAGGTCGCTGAGCGGTTGAAGTGGTCCGGGCAGGACGGGGCGGACGGTGAACCGACGGATTGCCTTCACGTGTTCCACCTTCGCAGGGGACTTACGAGCCGGAGGGGACGCGCCACGGTGTGCGTCCCGCCTCCCCCCGACGGTAGTCGCACCCCGCCCTCCACAACCACGGCGCACATGTGCACACGGGGACGGGTTTCCGCGCCCTTGCGGGGCACCCGATAAAGAGATTGAGTACGGCTTTCGTCTTCTCCCGTGTCCCCCGCCCGTTCCTACGCCCCGGTAGTCAGCGAACCACCGGATTGCCCCACCGAAAACGATGGGAATGCTCCCCCGGTACGCACGGCACACGAGCGCGTTCCCACACGATTCCAGCGCTTTTCCAGCGCTATTCGAGTGAACGCGGACAGGAGCGGCCATGCCCGCAGCCTCCCAGTCGTCTACCGAGCAGCTACAAAGAACATCAAAACCTAGTAAAAGCGACAAAAGTCCTCGCCCATCCCCACCCGACCGACCTGCTCGACTTGCTCAACTTGCTCAACCTTCCCTGCCTGTCACGCCCGCACAGCCCTCAGGTGATCCAGTGAAACCGCTGATTGGTCGCATTCCCGTCCTGGACGTACGCCCTCTCGTCGACTGCGGCAGACGCCCCGCGAAGGCGGTGAGCGGTGAGTCCTTCCAGGTCACCGCGACCGTCTTCCGCGAGGGGCATGACGCCGTCGCGGCGAATGTCGTCCTGATGGACCCCGGTGGCCGCCCCGGCCCCTGGACCCCCATGCGTGAGCTCGCCCCCGGCACCGACCGCTGGGGCGCCGAGGTCACTCCCACCGAGGAAGGCCGCTGGACGTACACCGTCGAGGCGTGGAGCGATCCCGTCGCCACCTGGCGCCACGCGGCCCTGATCAAGATCCCCGCCGCCGCCGACGAACACGACGTCGCGCTGGTCCTCGCGGAGGGCGCGGAGCTGTTCGAGCGGGCCGCCGCGGGCGTGCCGAAGGGCGAGGGACGGGAGGCCGTACTCGCCTCCGTCGACGCCCTGCGCGACAGCTCGCTGTCGGCGCGGGACCGGCTCGCCGCCGCGCTCTCCGCCGACACGGAGGCCGCCCTCGCCCGTCATCCGCTGCGCGAACTGGTCAGCGCCTCACGCCCGGCGCCGCTGCTGGTCGAGCGCGAGCGAGCGCTCTACGGCTCCTGGTACGAGCTGTTCCCGCGCTCCGAGGGCGCGGTCGTCAGGGCGGGCGAGCCGCCGGTCAGCGGCACCTTCAGGACGGCCGCGGAGCGGCTGCCCGCGGTCGCCGCCATGGGGTTCGACGTGGTGTATCTGCCGCCGATCCATCCCATCGGCACCACACACCGCAAGGGCCCGAACAACACACTCACGCCCGGCCCCGAGGATGTCGGTGTGCCGTGGGCGATCGGCTCGGCCGACGGCGGCCATGACGCGATCCACCCGGACCTGGGCACGATCGAGGACTTCGACCACTTCGTGGAGACGGCGCGCGGGCTGCGGATGGAGATCGCGCTGGACTTCGCGCTCCAGTGCTCGCCGGACCATCCATGGGTCACGAAACACCCGGACTGGTTCCACCACCGCGCGGACGGCTCCATCGCCTACGCCGAGAATCCGCCGAAGAAGTACCAGGACATCTATCCGATCGCCTTCGACACCGATCTGCGTGGACTGGTCCGCGAGACCACCCGGGTCCTGCGCTACTGGATGGCGCACGGGGTGCGGATCTTCCGCGTGGACAATCCGCACACCAAGCCGGTGCTGTTCTGGGAGAAGGTGATCGGCAACATCAACCGCACCGACCCCGATGTGATCTTCCTGGCCGAGGCGTTCACCCGGCCCGCGATGATGCACACGCTGGCCGCGATCGGCTTCCAGCAGTCGTATACGTACTTCACCTGGCGCAACACCAAGCAGGAGCTGACCGAGTACCTCACCGAGCTGTCGGGTGAGGCGGCCTCGTACATGCGGCCCAACTTCTTCGTGAACACTCCTGACATCCTGCACGCCTATCTCCAGGAGGGCGGGCGTCCGGCCTTCGAGGTGCGGGCGGTGCTGGCCGCGACGATGGTCCCGTCGTGGGGCGTGTACGCGGGATATGAACTCTGCGAGAACAGTCCTGCCAAGCCCGGCAGCGAGGAGTACCTTGACTCGGAGAAGTACCAGCTGAAGCCCCGTGACTGGGAGGCGGCCGAGCGTGAGGGCCGCACCATCGCCCCGCTCATCACGACACTCAACCGGATCAGGCGCCGCCACCCCGCCCTTCAGCGGCTGCGCGACATCCACTTCCACCACGCCGACAACGAAGCGGTCATCGCGTACAGCAAGCGGTCGGGGTCGAACATTGTTCTGGTGGTCGTCAACCTCGACCCTCACCACACCCAGGAGGCGACGGTCTCGTTGGACATGCCGCGGCTCGGCCTCGACTGGCACGAGACCGTCCCGGTGCGCGATGAGCTCACCGGCGAGACCTATCACTGGGGCAGAGCCAACTATGTGCGCCTGGAGCCTGGCGTCACGCCCGCGCACATCGTGGTGCTGCGACCGTCCCCGCCGATCGGAGGGTCACCCACAACATGATCGTCAATGAGCCCGTCCACGACACCTTCGAGGACACTCCCGCCAAGGACCGCGATCCCGACTGGTTCAAACGGGCCGTCTTCTACGAAGTCCTGGTGCGTTCGTTCCAGGACAGCAACGGCGACGGCATCGGTGACCTCAAGGGGCTCACCGCCAAGCTGGACTATCTCCAGTGGCTGGGCGTCGACTGCCTCTGGCTGCCGCCGTTCTTCAAGTCGCCCCTGCGCGACGGCGGCTACGACGTGTCCGACTACACGGCGGTGCTGCCCGAATTCGGCGATCTCGCCGACTTCGTGGAGTTCGTCGACGCCGCGCACCAGCGCGGCATGCGCGTGATCATCGACTTCGTCATGAACCACACGAGCGATCAGCACGAGTGGTTCCAGGAGTCCCGCAAGGACCCCGACGGGCCGTACGGCGACTACTACGTCTGGGCCGACGACGACAAGCAGTTCCAGGACGCCCGCGTCATCTTCGTCGACACCGAGACGTCCAACTGGACCTTCGACCCGGTGCGCAAGCAGTACTACTGGCACCGGTTCTTCTCCCACCAGCCGGATCTCAACTACGAGAACCCGGCGGTCCAGGAGGAGATCACCTCGGCGCTGCGGTTCTGGCTCGACCTGGGCATCGACGGCTTCCGGCTGGACGCCGTGCCGTATCTGTACCAGGAGGAGAACACCAACTGCGAGAACCTCCCGGCCACCCACGATTTCCTCAAGCGGGTCCGGAAGGAGATCGACGCCAACTACCCCGACACGGTGATCCTCGCCGAGGCCAACCAGTGGCCGGAGGACGTCGTCGACTACTTCGGCGACTACGCGGCCGGCGGCGACGAGTGCCACATGGCGTTCCACTTCCCGGTGATGCCGCGGATCTTCATGGCCGTGCGGCGCGAGTCCCGCTACCCGGTCTCGGAGATCCTGGCGAAGACCCCGGCGATCCCGACCGGCTGCCAGTGGGGCATCTTCCTGCGCAACCACGACGAGCTGACCCTCGAAATGGTCACGGACGAAGAGCGCGACTACATGTACGCGGAGTACGCCAAGGATCCCCGGATGCGCGCCAACATCGGCATCCGGCGGCGGCTCGCCCCGCTCCTCGACAACGACCGCAACCAGATCGAGCTGTTCACCGCCCTGCTGCTGTCGCTGCCCGGCTCGCCGATCCTCTACTACGGGGACGAGATCGGCATGGGCGACAACATCTGGCTCGGCGACCGGGACGCGGTCCGGACCCCGATGCAGTGGACACCGGACCGGAACGCCGGTTTCTCCTCCAGCGACCCGGGCCGGCTCTATCTGCCGACGATCATGGATCCGGTCTACGGCTACCAGGTCACCAATGTGGAGGCGGCGATGGCGTCGCCCTCCTCGCTGCTGCACTGGACCCGCCGGATGATCGAGATCCGGAAGCAGAACCACGCCTTCGGTCTCGGCTCCTACACCGAGCTGCCCTCGTCGAACCCGGCCGTGCTGGCCTTCCTGCGCGAGGCTCCCTCCGAGGAGGGCGACGGCGACGACCTGGTGCTCTGTGTGCACAATTTCTCGCGGTTCGCCCAGCCCACGGAGCTGGATCTGCGGGCCTTCAGCGGCCGTCACCCGGTGGAGCTGATCGGTGGCGTCCGCTTCCCGGCCATCGGCGAGTGGCCCTATCTCCTGACCCTCGCGGGCCACGGCTTCTACTGGTTCCGCCTCAGGAAGGACATCGCGCCCGTCGTCTGACGCGGTCGTGACGCACGACCCCGTGCGAGCCGGTTTCCGCCGCCTCGCACGGGGCACTCTCCCGACATCCCGATCGTTCGAGTTCGTACGAAATCAAGCCGTACGGATCATCCTCACCCGACACGTCCCGCACAGCCGGACAGCCATTGCCGCAATCCGGGACACTCTGCGCATCCTGTGGTGTGCCCGGGGAAAGGACGCGATGCCATGTCGAAGGCTGCATCCACCCGGACTACCCCGCGCCTCGCCGCCGCCTCGCCCGCCGTGTCACCCGCCGACGCGAGAGCGCTGGTCAGCTCGCTCACGCCGCTGCTCCACGACTGGCTGCCCCGCCAGCGCTGGTTCGCGGGCAAGGGCCGGCAGATCACCGGCTTCGTGCCGGTGACGGTCACCGAGCTGCTGCCGATGAACGCGGGGGGTCCGTGGCTGCTGCATCTGCTCGTACGGGTCGAGCAGCGGGGTGCCTCCGGGCCCCCGCCGTCGATTCCGTCCTCGTCGACCCCCGCCCCGGCCGCCGCGTCGGCCGGTGACTGCTACCAGCTCCTGCTCGGCATCCGCGAGACGCTGCCGCCGTATCTGGCGTCCGCGCTGATCGGCCATGTGGCGGAGGGGCCGCTGGCCGGTCTCACCGCCTACGAGGGGCTGCACGATCCGCGCCTCGCCGAACTGCTGCTGGAGCGGCTGGGCTCCGCCGGTGCCCAGGGACCGCTGCGCTTCGACCGGGCGGGTCCGGTCCCGGTGGGGCTCACCGGCCGGCTGCTCGGCGCCGAGCAGTCGAATTCCTCCCTGGTCTACGGGGACGCCTTCATCCTCAAGATCCTCCGCCGGGTCTTCCCCGGACCGCATCCGGATCTGGAGCTTCCGCTGGCGCTGGCGGCGGAGGGCTGCGAGCGGGTGCCCGCACCGGTCGCCTGGTTCGAGGCCGGGGACCCGTCGGGCAGCGGGGAATCCCTCACCCTCGGCGTGCTCCAGCCCTATCTGCGCGGCTCCCAGGACGGCTGGCAGCTCGCGCTGGCCGCGCTGGCGGACGGCCGCGACTTCACCCTGGAGGCCCGCGCGCTGGGCCGGGCCACCGCCGAGGTGCACACCGCGCTCGCCGACGCGCTGCCGACCGTCACCCTGGGCCGCAGCCAGACGGCGCAGCTCGCGAGCCAGATGGCCGACCGCCTGGACCTCGCGGCCCAGGCGGTGCCCTCGCTGCGTCCCTACGTCTCCGGGCTGCGCACCGCCTTCGCGGCGCTCGCCGGTCTCGACGAGGCCGGCCGCGGCAGGCCGGCCCAGCGTGTGCACGGCGATCTGCATCTGGGGCAGGCCCTGCGCACCCCGGACGGCAGATGGTCGCTCATCGATTTCGAGGGCGAGCCCGCCAGGCCGCTCGCCGAGCGCCGCCGGCCCCAGCCGCCGGTCCGCGATGTGGCGGGGATGCTCCGTTCCTTCGACTACGCGGCCCGCTCCCACGAGCCGTGGCGCCCGGACTGGGCGGAGCGGTGCCGGGCGGCGTACTGCGAGGGATACGCCGCGGCCTCGGGCGTCGACCCGCGCGCGGAGCCCGAGCTGCTGCGCGCGTACGAGACGGACAAGGCGGTCTACGAGGTCCTGTACGAGGCGAGGCACCGCCCCGACTGGCTGCCCGTCCCGATGGCGGCGATCCGCCGTCTGGCCGGCGAGGTCTGACCCGGGAGGCGGCGCCCGCTCCGGTGGCGGCGCCGCCTCCCGGCCTCCGGTGCCGTGCGCCGCCCGGCCGTGCCCGGCCGCCGGTGGCCCGCCCGCCGGCACTCCCCCACCCCCGACGCCCACAGAAGCGAAGCCCGCCGAGGAGGCAGCCCCGTGACCGCCCGTCCGCCGTCCCACCGCAAGTCCGAACCCGAGCCCACCACCCTCCCGGTCCCGCCGCCCGCTCCGTCCGGGAGGCGGAAGTCTCCGGGCCGCGGCCGGCCGGGCGGCTCCACCGAGGCTCCCCGGCCGCGCGAGGACCCGGCCGGCCGGGACGTGCGCGCCGCACAGCCGCTGGACGGCGGTGACCGGGAGCGGCTGCTCGCCGGTGCGCACCACGATCCGCACGGGCTGCTGGGAGCGCACCCGGTGAACGACGGTGTGGCCTTCAGGACCCTGCGGCCCTACGCGCGGGCCGTGACCGTGCTGGCCGACGGGGTGCGGGCCGAGCTGAACGACGAGGGCGACGGGCTCTTCTCCGGTGTCCTGCCGCTGCGCGAGGTGCCCGCGTACACCCTGCTCGTCCGGTACGGCGACGCCACGGCGGAGAGCGGCGCGAGCCCGGCGGAGACCGATGAGCTGGAGGTGGGCGATCCGTACCGCTTCCTGCCCGCGCTCGGAGATCTCGATCTCCATCTGATCGGCGAGGGCCGGCACGAGGAGCTGTGGAAGGCCCTCGGCGCCCGCCCCATGACGCACCAGGGCGTGGCCGGCACCCGCTTCACCGTCTGGGCGCCCAACGCCCGGGGCGTGCGGATCGCCGGCGACTTCAACTACTGGGACGGCACGAGCCTGCCGATGCGCTCGCTCGGCTCCACCGGTGTGTGGGAGCTGTTCGTCCCCGGGATCGGTGACGGCGCGCTCTACAAGTTCGACATCACCCGCCCCGACGGCTCGCACACACTGCGCGCCGACCCGATGGCGCGGCGCACCGAGGTGCCGCCCGCCACCGCCTCCATCGTGACCGAGTCCCAGCACGAGTGGCACGACGAGGAGTGGCTCGCGCACCGCGCCGACCGGCCCGCGCACGAGGCGCCGTTCTCCGTGTACGAGGTCCATCTGGCGTCCTGGCGGCCCGGCCTGACCTACCGTCAGCTCGCCGTTCAGCTCCCCGCCTACGTCAGGGATCTGGGCTTCACCCATGTCGAGCTGATGCCGGTCGCGGAGCATCCGTTCGGCGGCTCCTGGGGCTAC
Organism: Streptomyces sp. NPDC006923; assembly: GCF_040635655.1. NCBI lineage: Bacteria > Bacillati > Actinomycetota > Actinomycetes > Kitasatosporales > Streptomycetaceae > Streptomyces > Streptomyces sp. NPDC006923. The sequence continues at coordinate 442,824 of NZ_JBEYIF010000006.1, read as the reverse complement.
CAGGTGACCGGTTTCTACGCGCCGACGTCCCGGATGGGCACCCCGGACGATTTCCGGTACCTGGTGGACGCGCTGCACCAGGCGGGCATCGGAGTGCTGGTCGACTGGGTGCCCGCGCACTTCCCGAAGGACGAGTGGGCGCTGGCGCGGTTCGACGGCCGCCCGCTGTACGAGCACGCCGATCCGCAGCGCGCCGAGCATCCCGACTGGGGGACGCTGGAATTCGACTACGGCCGCACGGAGGTCCGTAACTTCCTGGTCGCCAACGCCGTGTACTGGTGCGAGGAGTTCCACATCGACGGGCTGCGGGTCGACGCGGTCGCCTCGATGCTCTATCTGGACTACTCCCGCGAGGCGGGCCAGTGGTCTCCGAACGAGCGCGGCGGCCGGGAGAATCTGGACGCCGTCGCCTTCCTCCAGGAGATGAACGCCACGGTCTACCGCCGCTGTCCCGGTGTGGTGACCGTGGCCGAGGAGTCCACCGCCTGGAACGGCGTCACCCGCGCCACGCATCTGGTGGGCCCGGACGGCTTCGGCGGTCTCGGCTTCGGGCTGAAGTGGAACATGGGCTGGATGCACGACTCGCTGGACTATGTCGCCAAGGAGCCCGTCCACCGCAAGTACCACCACGGTGAGATGACCTTCTCCATGGTGTACGCGTACAGCGAGAACTACGTCCTGCCGATCTCCCACGACGAGGTGGTCCACGGCAAGCGGGCGCTGGTCTCCAAGATGCCCGGCGACTGGTGGCAGCAGCGGGCCAACGACCGCGCCTACCTGGGCTTCATGTGGGCCCATCCCGGTAAGCAACTGCTGTTCATGGGGCAGGAGTTCGCCCAGGGCGCGGAGTGGTCGGAGAGCCACGGCCCGGACTGGTGGCTGCTCGACCCGTCCTACGCGGCGGCGGCCGACCACGAGGGGGTCCGCGATCTGGTGCGCGATCTCAACACGGTGTACGGCAGGACGCCCGCGCTCTGGGAGCGGGACACCGTGCCCGAGGGGTTCTCCTGGGTGGACGGCGGCGCCGCCGAGGACAATGTCTTCGCCTTCCTGCGCTTCGACGCGGCCGGCGCGCCGCTGCTGGCGGTCTCGCACTTCTCGCCGGTGGTCCGGCACGACTACCGCATCGGTGTGCCCGAGGAGTTCTCGGCCTGGACCGAGGTCCTCAATACGGACGCGGCGCGCTACGGCGGCGGTGATGTGCTCAACCCGGAGCCGGTGAAACCCGAATCGGTGGGCGCGCATGGCCGGCCCGCGAGCATCCAGCTCACCCTGCCGCCGCTGGCGACGATCTGGCTGCGGCCCGTCTGACGTACCCTCATATATGGCTCTGGCCACGCCACATCCGCTCCGGCGTGGCCATGGCACCGTCCCGGGGGGCCGCCCGGGGGCGGACGGTGGAGGATCACCGTCCGCCCCCGGCCCGGTGGCCGCCCGCACCACCGGCTCACCGCCAGGCCGGCGGCTGCCGGTGGTAGTTCGGCCGTACGGCGGCGTTGGTGTACGTCCGGTGGAACACCGGTGTGGTGGAGGCGGACAGCGGCGGCACGATCCAGTCGCGGTCGGTGGGTGTGGCCCTGCCGCGGCGCTTCTCGCGCTCCTCGTGTGTGACGAACTGCCGGGTCACGGTGTGGTGGTCGACAATGTGCACACCGGCACGGTGGAACGAGTGCAGCACCGCCCGGTTGATCTCGATCAGCGCCACGTCCTTCCACAGGGTGTCGTCGCGGCCGGTGTCCAGGCCCATCCCGGCGGCCACCCGCGGCAGCATGTCGTACCGGTCGGTGTCGGCGAGGTTGCGCGCGCCGATCTCGTATCCGACGTACCAGCCGTTGAAGGGGCAGGCCGGATACTCCACACCGCCGATCTCCAGCAGCATGTCCGAGATGGCCGGGACGGCGTGCCAGCGCAGCCCCAGCTCCGCGAACCACGGCAGGTCCGGATGGACGAGCTCCACCTCCAGGACCGCGTCCCCGGGCAGCGGGAACCACCGCGGCTCCTCGCCGGGCATCTGCACGATCAGCGGCAGTACGTCGAAGGGCCCGCCGGTGCCGCGCCAGCCCAGCGACCCTGCCACAGCGGTGAGTTCGACATGCAGCGGGTCGCCCACCACACCGCCGCCGGGCCGCGCGTATCCGGCGTAGCGCACAAGCTGTGGATTCCAGATCCGGGGCCCGGAGCCGTCGGGTGACCGCTGGCCGAACACGGTGACGACGGGCTGGAGCCGGCCGCCGTTGGTGGCCAGCCGGAGATGGTCCACACAGGCGGCGAAGACCTCTTCGGCACTGGCCGCGTCGCGGCGGTCCACCACACGCAGCGCCTTCCAGTGCAGCCGGCCGACGCAGCGCGCGTGGTTGCGCCAGGCGACCCGGCAGCCGTGGGCCAGCTCGGCCGTCGTCTGGCGGTAGCCACCCGTCGCGCGGATCTCCGCCAGCGCGGCGGCGAGCCGCTGCTCGCGGTCGCCGTCCACGGGTGTCTCGTCGTCCAGCAGGAAGCGCCGGGCCTCGGCGGACAGCTCGGTGACACCGGCCACGCCGTCCGTCCGCCGCGCCTGGACGGGGCACCGGGGGCGCGCCGTGTCCGCCGCTCCCGGCATCGCGGTCTCAGCCACCAAGGTGGATACGGAAGCGGACCTGCTTCCCGTCCAGGACGATCTCCGCCTCTCCCTGCGCTCCGGCGTAGGACCCGGTGCCGCCGACGACGACGGACGCGCCCTTGTACGGCCCCCGGCCGAATCGGTCGATCATGGCGCTGAGCGCGATAAAGCCCTTGGAGGTGCGCAGTACCCGCTGGCACTGGGTGGTCGAGCCGTTGCTGGTGACCCGCACCGTGCCGCACCGGGCGCTGCCGTCCCCGATGACCTTCCCCGGACGGCCGCGGCTGTCCTCGCGCAGTTCCAGGAAGGTGGTCCAACTGGCGCCCGCCCTGGCGCTCCTGGGCTCGGTGTCGACCTTCTTCACACCGATCCAGTTGAGCGTGGTCGCGGCCTTCGCGGAGGCCCGCTCGGGCGCGGGCGCGGCACCCGCGTAGGTGACGACGGCGGCGGTCATCGCGGTGGTGGCGGCCAGCGCCAGGACAACGCGGGACGGACGCGCGGAGAAGGACGTACGGGACACCTGACCTCCAGAGGAGAGGGAACGCCGCCCGGAGGGGAGGCTCCCGCCGGGCGTCACCCGGAACGGGTGCGACGTCACTTCAGCCCGCCGGGGCGAGCGGGACAAACCGTCTGGCGGGATGTTCACCCGAACAGCGCCGTCCTTCACCCGGTCGAGGGGCCCCGGCCGGCCCGCCGGGGCCCCGCTGTCCCGCGCGCGGCCCCGCAGGACCGCTCCGACGGGGCCGCCTACGCCTCCGCGACCGCCCACTCCTCCGGCGCGGTCCGCACCGACGCGAGCCGGGACGGCACCTCGCGGTCGCGTACGATCCCGAGCCGCTGGGTCGCCCTGGTCAGCGCCACATAGAGGTCGTTGATCCCGCGCGGCGAGCCGTCCATGATCCCCTCCGGGTCGACGACCAGCACCGTGTCGAACTCCAGCCCCTTCGCCTGCCGGGCGTCCAGCAGGACCACGGGCCGGGTCAGATCGGGCACGGCGCCCCAGGACGCGCCGGGCAGCGCGACCGCGAGTCCGGGCAGCAGCGCGGCCGGGGCGATCACCGCCAGCCGTCCCCCGCCCGGGTGCTCCGCCGCCAGCGCGGCCGCCGTACCGGCGAGCGCGGTCCGGTCGACGGCGCGCACCACCGGGCCGTTCCCGGTCGAGCGGACGGACTTCGGCGGCTCGAACAGCGGGTCCGTCATCCGCCGCACCTCGGCGGCGACCTCCATGATCTCGGCGGGGGTGCGGTAGTTGACGCCGAGCTTCGCCAGCTCCCAGCGCTCACCCGCGTACGGGCCCAGGATCTGCTGCCAGGAGTCGCAGCCCGCCGCGTCGCCGGTCTGGGCCGGGTCGCCGACGAGCGTCATGGAGCGGCTCGGGCAGCGGCGCATCAGCAGCCGCCAGGCCATGGCGGAGAGTTCCTGCGCCTCGTCCACGACGATATGGCCGAAGGCCCACGTCCGGTCGGCGGCGGCCCGTTCGGCGGCGCTGCGGGTGTCGGTCTCCTCGTGCCGGTCGGCGAACCGCTCGGCGTCGATGATGTCGTGCGCGGCGAGCACCTCCGACTCCTGCTCGTCCTCGAACTCCTGGGTACGGGAGCCGTAGGACAGCTCCAGCACGCCCTGCGCGTAGGCGATCCGCTCCTGGCGTTCCAGCGCGGCGGCGGTGCGGGCCGCGGTGTCGTCCTCACCGAGCAGTTCCGCGGCCTCGTCGAGCAGCGGCACATCGGCGGGCGTCCACTCGTCCGGCGCGTCGGTGCCGGTGCGCGGGCCAGGCCGGTGCACGGCGGCGGCGGCGCGCGGGCCGAGACGGCGGGGGTCCGCCAGGAAGTCGGCGACGAGCCGCTGCGGGGTGAGCGCCGGCCAGAGCGCCTCGATCGCCGCCTGCACCTCGGGGCTGGTCGCGATCTCCTTGCCGAGCTGGGCGATGTCGGCGGGGTCGAGCAGGTTCCCGCCGTCGAGCGGGTCCTCACCGATCCGCGCGGCGAGCTGTTCGGTGAGCGCGTCGATGATCCGGAAGGCGAAGTGCGGACGCGCCAGGTTGTGCGGCAGGCCGGTCTCGCGGGCGAGCCGTCTGGCCTCGGCCGCGGTCTCCCGGTCGAGCAGGAGTGTGCCGTGGTCCTCGTGCTCGATCTCCAGCACCGGGTCGGGCAGCGTCTGCCGGTCGCTCAGCTCCTCGGCGAGCACCCGCGCCATCGCCGCCCGGCCCTTGACCTCGGCGGCGCGTGGTGTGTCCGTGCCGGTGGCCCGGACGCCGGGGAACAGCTCGCCGACCGTCGCCAGCAGCACACCGGTCTCACCGAGCGACGGCAGCACCTCGCCGATATAGCCGAGGAAGGCCGGGTTGGGGCCGACGATCAGCACGGCGCGGCGGGCCAGTTGCTCCCGGTGGGCGTAGAGCAGATACGCGGCGCGGTGCAGCGCCACGGCGGTCTTGCCCGTGCCGGGACCGCCCTCGACGACCAGCACGCCCCGGTGCGGCGCGCGGATGATGCGGTCCTGCTCGGCCTGGATGGTCTGCACGATGTCGCTCATCCGCCCGGTGCGCGCGGAGTTCAGCGCGGAGAGCAGCACGGCGTCGCCGTCCGGGTCCTCGTAACCAGTGCGGGTCGTGTCGGTGAGATCCATGATCTCGTCGTGGAGCGCGGTCACCCGGCGCTCCTGGGTCGTGATGTGCCGGCGCCGCCGCAGTCCCATCGGGGAGAAGCCGGTGGCGAGATAGAACGGCCGTGCCACCGGGGCCCGCCAGTCGATCAGCAGCGGAGTGCGTTCCTCGTCGTCCCGCCGCATTCCGATACGCCCGATGTGATGGGTCGTGCCGGCCGTCGCGCCTTCGCCGAGATCGATCCGGCCGAAACACAGACCGGATTCCACGGCATTCAGCGAGGACACCCGGCCGGACTGTTCAGCGACACTGATATCGCGCTCGACGCGGGCCTGTCGCACGCTGTTGACCTGGCCGATCGACGTCTGTACGGCGGCCTCGGCCTGCTCCCTGAGCGCATCCAGCCGCTCATAGAGAAGGGAGACGAATTGCTGCTCGTTCTGCAATTCCTCGGTTGACAATTCAGCCCCTGTCCGATACGCTGTTTCCAGTGACCTGGCCCATGCCCATATTTATCCAGGGACACGGAAACCACCAATATACGCAGAGAAACACCCCGGCCGTCAATTCGGAGCCGGGGCATTTTTTTGTCTCCTGGTGATGACGCGCGACCGGCTCCCGGGTCCGCGAGCCGGGGCTCCTCCGGAGCGTTCCCCACCGGCACGGACATCGAAGGCCCCTGCCCCGCCCCGCTCGCAGCGGCGCCCTCTTCGGGCTCTCACCAGCGGATTCAAGATCTTCTCAAGGATTCTCCACGGTCGCCCCGGCAGGGTGACGCCCCAACAGCCGGCGAACCGAGGAGAGCACATCATGATCAGACGCAAGCTCGGCATGGTGGCCGCTTCCGGAGCGGCTCTGGCCGCCGTGACCCTCACACCGACCACCGCCCAGGCCATCGGCGACAACTGGAGTTGCACCACGCTCTACGGCACGAGCGGCGGCCAGGCGTATGTGTGCGGGGACTACTGGAAGGACGGCAGTCTCTACGACGGCGAGTACGAGATCGTCACCTCCACCGCCTATGTGCAGGTCCAGATAAACGGCGGCGCGTGGAAGACCCTCGGCGGCAAGGGAACCTTTGGCGCCGGCGGATTCGACAACGCCCGGACCGCCTATCTCCGCGCCTGCACGGGCGACGGCACGGGGTGCGGCGGCAAGTGGTGAATGCCGGCTGAGCCGCGCACACCGCCAGGGAAATACGCGCAGCAGTCCGGCCGGATTCACCGCACCGGAAATCCGACAACCGCTTTCACGGGAGAGACAATGATCCGCACGTTCACCGCACCCCTCCTCGCGGCCGCCGCCGCACTCGGCCTGGCGCTGTCGGCCGCCGTCACCACACCGGCGAGCGCCCTCCCGGCGGTGGCGGACGCCGCCGCGGCCGATGTGTGCCTCTGGTTCCCGGATGGCCCGCGCGGCGCCTCCGTCATGGTCACCAAGGACCAGGCGGCGACTCACTCCGGGCCGGCCGCGGCCTGCGCCGTGGGCGACCACCTCGCCTTCGGCACCTTCGTCAGGATTGAATGCAAGTACACCAACTCGTCCAACAACGTGTGGTATTACACCGACCACGCGTGGATCTACAGCCCGTACCTGACCACGCCCTCCGGCTCCGTCCCGAGCTGTGGTCAGCCCGGTTGAGCGGATGCCACCGGCCGGAATGACCCGCGTCGCGGCATGAGCCGGGCCGGGCGCTGCCCGGCCCGGTGAGTGTCCCGAGTCCGAGGCGGTCCCGGAATTCCCGGCGGGCGCACCCCGGCGTGGCCATGGCGGGATCGCGCGCACCGCGGTCCGGCACGAGCGCGCCGCGCCCCCGCCGGGACACCGGGCCGTCGCCGGACGGCGGACGCCGGACGCCGACCGCTGTCAGTGAACGCCCACGGCCGCCGGATGTCAGCGGACGTCAACGGACGTCAACGGATCCCGCCGGACCTCGGATCACGTCCTCCAGCTCCCGCAGCAGCTTGCGCTTCGGCCGGGCGCCGACCATCGACTTCACCGGCTCTCCTCCCTGGAACACGATGAGCGTGGGCATCGCCAGTACGCCGTACCGGCCGGTGATCTCCGGATTGGTGTCCACGTCGATCTGTACGACCTTGAGCCGGCCGGCCTCCTCCTCCGCCACGGCGGCGAGCACTGGCGCGAGCCGGCGGCACGGCGGGCACCAGTCGGCGGTGAACTCCACCAGCACCGGCAGTCCCGCCTTCAGCACCTCACCGTCGAAGTCCGCGTCCGTCACCGCGTCGACGCCCTCGATACCGATCATTTTCCGTCTCTTTCATCAGTCATCAGTCATCAGTGGCGTAAGTGGCGTAAGCGTCATCAGTCGCGTAAGCGTCCTGGCTGAGCGTCTGTGTCAGCTCGCACCGTGGCTCGGCGGCTCCGGCCGCGAGTCCGGCCCGTGCCTCCTCGGCCTGCGCGAGCTGCGCCCCGACCTGGGCCCGGACCGACTGGAGCCGGCCGATCAGGCCGTCCAGCTCGGTGAGCTTGTTCCGGTAGACGGCAAGCGAGGCCGGGCAGGAGTCCCCGGCCGGATGCCCGGCGCGCAGGCACTCGACGAACGGCCGGGTCTCCTCCAGATCGAACCCGAAGTCCTGGAGGGTCCTGATCTGCCGGAGCAGCCGCAGATCGTCGTCGTCGTACGTGCGGTAGCCGTTCACCGCGCGCCGGGCGGGCAGCAGCCCGCGTGACTCGTAGTACCGCAGAGCGCGGGTGGTCGTCCCGGCCCGCTCCGCCAGTTCGCCGATTCGCATGCCGACGACGGTAGGGCTTGACGCCCACGTCAAGGCAAGGCGCCCGCACCTGCCCCCGCCCGCCCGGACCCGTGCTCGTAATGGCGAGTACGCGTGCGCCCCGAGGCGAATTCCGGTGCTCTCCCCGGCCTACCGTCGAAAGCAGGGAGGAATGAGCTACCGGACAAGGAGCGGACCATGTCGGAACGCAAGCGAGTGGAACATGAATATGTCGTGGTGGGGGCCGGTTCCTCGGGCAGTGTGATCGCCCGGAGGCTGCTCGACCGCGGCCACAGTGTCCATATTCTCGAAGCCGGGCCGGAGGACACCAGCGAATCGGTGCACAGGCCCTCCTCCTGGCCCCGGCTGTTCGACAGCGAACTCGACTGGGCGGTGCGGACGGTCCCGCAGGAATACGCGAAGGGCCGTTCCCTGCGCATGCCCCGGGGCAAGGTCCTGGGCGGCTGTGGCTCGCTGAACGGCATGATCTATATGCGCGGGGTCCCGAGTGACTACGACGACTGGAGTTACGGCGGCGCGACCGGCTGGGACGGGGAAAGTGTCTTTCCGTATTTCCTGAAGTCCGAGGACCACGAGGACGGCGCGAGCCAGTGGCACGGAGCGGGAGGTCTTCAGCCGGTCTGCCGGATCCGGGACCCTCATCCCACCTCGGCGGCGTTTGTCGACGCGGCCGTCTCCAGTGGTTTCCCGAAGACCGACGACTTCAATGGTGAGCATCCGCTGGGCGCGGGATTCAACCACCTCACCATGAAGGACGGCAGGCGCATGTCGACCTGGCGGTCCTTCATGACGCCCGTCCTGGGACGTCCCGAGGTCACCGTGACCACGCTCGCGCAGGCACACCGCGTCCTCTTCGACGGCGACCGGGCCGTCGGCGTCGAGTACAGCGTGCGCGGTGAGCTGCGCCGGGCCTACGCCTCCGCCGAGGTGGTGCTCAGCGCCGGTGTCATCGGCTCGCCCAAGCTGCTCCTGCTGTCCGGGATCGGGCCGGCCGGACACCTCGGGGAGGTCGGCGTCGACGTCCGGCACGACATGCCGGGCGTGGGCGAGAATCTGCACGACCACCTCCTTGTCCCGAACATCTACGAGTCGGCGCAGCCGATGCCTCCGGGCCGGTACAACTCGCTGGAGAGCCAGCTCTACTGGAAGAGCGATCCGCGACTGCTCGGCCCCGACCTCCAGCCCATCTTTCTCCACCTGGTGTATCCGGCGGACGGCTATCCGGTGCCGGAGCACGGATACACCATCGCGCCGGGCCTTGTCCGGCCGCTGTCCCGGGGGAATCTGCGGCTGGCCGCCGCGGATCCCGCGCGGGCGCCGCTGGTCGATCCGCATGTGCTGGAGGCAGCGCACGACCTGGAGACACTGGTGGACGCCGTGGAGATCTGCCGGGAGATCGGACAGTCCTCGGCGTTCCGCGAATGGCGCGGGGCGGAGGTCGCTCCCGGCCCCGCGGCCAGGACCCGCGACGATCTGCGCGAGTACGTGCGCAGCACCGCCACCACCTACCACCATCAGGTCGGCACCTGCCGGATGGGCCAGGACGCGATGTCCGTCGTGGATCCGGAGCTGCGGGTCCACGGAGTACGGTCGCTGCGCGTCGCGGACGCCTCGGTCATGCCGGCCATTCCCTCCGGCAACACCCACGCCCCGTCGATGATGATCGGCGAGAAGGCCGCGGATCTCGTCCTGTCGGAAGCCTGAGTCCGAAGGCTGAGTCCATCGGCGAGTCCATCGGCGCGGTCGCGCGGCCGGGCCCCGGAGCCGGTGTCACTCCCCCGGCTGGAGGCCCGCGCCGCGCAGCCGCGCGGTGCGCCTGATCTCGGCCGCGCTCTGGCCGCATTCGGCCCGCAGCGCCCGGCTGAGATGTGTGGCGTCCAGGACGCCCCACTCCGCGGCGATCACCGCGGCGCCGCGGTGGCCCAGTGCGGGATCGCTGAGATCGTGCCTGATCCGTTCCATCCGGCGGCTGCGGATCCAGGCCGACAGCCTGATGCCGCGCGGCTCCAGGATCTTGTAGAGATAGCGCAGGGAGATCCGGTGCTCCGCGGCCACCGATTCCGCGGACAGGTCCGGATCGGAGAGGCGGCGCAGGCAGTAGGCCAGCACCTGGTCGGCGAGTTCCTGACCGGGCGGCGCGACGGACGGCCCGGCGATCGCGGACAGCGCGAGGGAGACCAGGGCGTCGGCGAGGTGCGGACCGTTGCCGCCGGCGAGGCCGTCCAGGTCGTCGGCCGCCTCCCGGAGCAGCGTCACCGCGAGCCGGTGCGCGCCCGAGCCCACGGGTATGGCGCAGGCGGTCCGGGCCGCCACCTGGTCGATGTACGGTCCGAACTGGGTGCGCGGGATGCCGAGGACGACCAGATCGGCCGGTTCGGTGAAGCGCAGCGCGTACGGCCGGGTGGTCTCGTAGACGACCAGTTCGTCCGGACCCAGCAGGCATCGCCGGCTGTCCTGCTCGAAACCCACCTGGCCATGGCCGCGCAGCGTCACCTTGACGAGCTCCTGGTCGCCGGAGCCGATGAGCGTCGGCAACCGCCGCACGTCGCAGGGCGTGACACAGACCTGGGTCACGACGACATCGCCTGCGGTCGCGTGCCGCAGGGTGCCACGGAAATCCCGGTCTTCGCCGTCCGGGACAACGCTGAGGGGGGCGAACACCTGGGATCCCAGGTGTTCCACTCGCTCGGCCTGCTCGCGGCCGGCTGCCGCGGCCTTCATGGGATGTCCTCCCTTCGCCCGACCGCCCGGTGTGATCATGAGAAAACGACACACCGGACAACACGCTTAAAGCATATGTGATCTCCACTCTTATGAGGATCTTTAATTATGAGGATCTTTAATGCAATTTAACTATGTGATGAGCATGTTTTGGTGAGACCAACATTTTTGAGACGACCGTTTTGTGGGACGACCATTTTGTGGGACGACCGTTTTGTTGAGATCGCTGTTTCCGAGACCACGGCGCGGTCGCGAAACGGCGGTGGGGGGACCGCCAATCCCTGGACAAGTGAGTCCTTCATCCGGATCGGCGCGCGGACCACTGTGGGTCATGGCGGTGATGGTTCGCAGAAGTCCGCGTGATTGGCACGCGACGGCCATCCCCGTCCGCTTGGGGAGTCATTCCATGACCGCGCAGAGCAGGATCGCCATCATCACGGGGGCCAACCGGGGGCTGGGCCGCAGCACCGCGCTGAAGCTGGCCCAGGACGGCGTCGACCTCGTCATCACGTACCGCTCACACGCCGAGGAGGCCGAGGCCGTCGTCGAGGCCGCCGTCTCGCTGGGCCGGACCGCCTTCGCCGTCCAGCTCGACACCGGCCGGGTCGACACCTTCGACACCTTCGCCGACGACGTACGCCGACTGCTCAAGGACGGCTGGGGCCGGGAAACGTTCGACTTCCTGGTCAACAACGCCGGTGGCTATGTCGCGGCGCCCATCGCCGAGATGACGGTGGAGGGCTTCGACGAGCTGATGAATGTCCACCTCCGTGGCGTGTACTTCCTGACCCAGCGGCTGCTGCCGCTGCTCGCGGACGGCGGCCGGATCGTCAATGTGTCCACCGGCCTGACCCGCTTCACCTCGGAGGGCTCCTCCGCCTACGCGGCGATGAAGGGCGGCATCGAGGTCTTCACCCGCTATCTGGCCAAGGAACTGGGCCCGCGCGGCATCACCGCCAACACAATCGCTCCCGGACCTGCCGCCACCGACTTCGGCGGCGGCGCTGTCCGTGACAACGAGCAGTTCCGTGCCGTGCTGAACAGCCAGACCGCCCTCGGCCGGGTCGGCGAGCCCGAGGACATCGGCGGTGTCGTCTCGGCCCTGCTCTCCGAGCACACCGGATGGATCAACGCCCAGCGCGTCGAGGCCTCCGGCGGCACCCTGCTCTAGGTCCTTCCCGCCGGGCCCCGCCACGCGACCGGCGCGCCCCGTTTCCGCGATCCGTCACCACCGCTCTCTTCCGAGGAGTAGTCATGGCCCGCACCACCCTCGACACCACCGTCCCCGATCTGACGGGCAAGCTGGCGGTCGTGACCGGCGCGAGCGACGGCGTCGGTCTCGGCCTCGCCGCCAGGCTCGCGCTGGCCGGCGCGGAGGTCGTCCTGCCCGTACGCAACCCGGCCAAGGGCGAGGCGGCGCTGGAACGTATCCGGATCGAGGCGCCCTGGGCGAAGGTCTCCACGCGGGAACTCGACCTCTCCTCGCTCGATTCGGTCGCCGCCCTCGGCCGCACCCTGAACGACGAGGGCTGCCCCGTCGACATCCTCGTCAACAACGCCGGTGTGATGACACCGGCCACGCGTCACACCGCCGAAGGCGGCGCTCTGGAACTGCAATTCGCCACCAACCATCTCGGCCACTTCGCACTCGTCGCGCACCTTCTGCCGCTGCTGCGCGCCGCCGGCGGCCGGGTCACGTCCCAGGCGAGCATCGGCGCGCGGCAGGGCCGCCTCGCCTGGGACGACCTGCAGAGCGAGCAGAAGTACGAGCCGCTGAAGGCGTACAACCAGTCGAAGCTGGCGCTGATGCTGTTCGCTCTCGAACTGCACCGGCGCTCCCTGGCCGGCGGCTGGGGCATCACCAGCAATGTCGCGCATCCGGGGCTGACCTCCACAAACCTTCAGTCCTCGGGCCGGAACATGGGCCGCGAGAAGGAGACCACCTGGATGGACACCGTCTTCAGACGGCTCTCCCGTACGGGGCTCCTCGTGCAGTCCGTGGACCGTGGACTCCTGCCCGCCCTGTACGCGGCGACCAGCCCGCAGGCGAAAGGCGGCGCCTTCTACGGTCCGGCCGGGCCCGGACATCTGACCGGCCCTCCCACCGAGCAGGCGCTCTACCGGTCCGCCGCCGGCGAGGAGGACGCACGGCGGATCTGGGAGGTCTCCGAGGCCCTCGCCAAGGTCGAGTATCCGGGCGTCTGACCCCGCCCACCCCGGTCCCGCCCCGCCCGCCGGGGCGACAAACCGGCGATCTCGTGATTCAGCCGCACGGCGAGGGAGACTCAGCACATGGACCGAGCACAACTGGCGGACTTCCTCAGGACCCGCCGTGAAGCCCTCCAGCCCGAGGACGTGGGCCTGCCCCGAGGGCAGCGCCGACGCACGCGCGGCCTGCGCCGCGAAGAGGTCGCCACGCTGTCCGGCATGTCCACCGACTACTACAGCCGCCTCGAACAGCAACGCGGCCCGCAGCCCTCCGAGCCGATGCTCGCCGCCATCGCACGGGGTCTGCATCTGTCGCTGGAGGAACGCGACCATCTCTTCCGGATGGCCGGACACAACACACCGGGCCGGGCTCAGCGCTCCGACCACGTCAACCCGGGCATCATGCGGATCCTGGACCGCCTCGACGACACTCCCGCGCAGGTCATCACCCTTCTCGCGGAAACACTGGTCCAGACGAGGCTCGCGGTCGCGCTCGTCGGCAACGAGACCGACTTCACCGGTCTGTCCCGCAGTCTGGTGTACCGCTGGTTCACCGACCCGCGCGCCCGCCGTATCTATCCCGAGGCCGATCATCCGACGCACAGCCGGATCTTCACCTCCCAACTGCGTGCCACCTACTCGCGCCAGGGCGCCGATTCCCGCGCGGGCCGGATCGTCGACGCGCTCCTGGAGCAGAGCGAGGAGTTCCGGCAGCTCTGGAGCGCCCATGAGGTCGGGCTCGAACGCCAGGGAACCAAGCGCATCCACCATCCGGACCTGGGCGTTCTCGAACTGCACTGCCAGGTCCTCTACGACGACGACCAGGCACAGGCGCTCCTCGTCTACACCGCCACCCCCGGCACCGAGAGCCACGAGAAGCTCCAGCTCCTGTCCGTCACGGGAGACCGGCAGCCACACGTCTGAGATCTCACACCAGTGGGCTGCTCCCGGCAGGGAACAGCCCACAGGCAGGTACGGGGACGGCCTCGGTCTACGAGCGAGCCCCGTCGAGCTTTCCGCAGGTGAGAGCGTCGAGGAAGGCCGTCCAGACGCCGCCCGGGAGGACAAAGGCGGGACCGTCCGGGACTTTGGAGTCACGTACGGCCATCACACCGCCGGAGAGGCGGGCGCCTTCGACGCACTCGCCGCCTTGGGCGTTGCTGTAGCTGGACTTGAACCAGTCGGCGTCGGTCATACCCCGAACTCACCGCCGTTGAGAGCGGCGACAAAGGTCGTCCACGCGCCACCGGCAAGAACGAAGGCAGGACCCTGCGGGTCCTTGGAGTCACGTACGGCCATCGCGCCACCCGCGAGACGGGCGCCCTCAAGGCAGTTGCCACCGTGGTCGTTGCTGTAGCTGGACTTGAACCAGTCGGCTCCGGCCAGGGCGTCGGTGATCATCATCGAATCAGTGCTCCTTCATTGCTTTCCTGATCATGCTCAGGGACTCTTCTGGACCCGGAGCAAGGGCTTGAAGATCGGCAAATGCGTCCTCGTAAAGCTCCACATCCGCCTCACGCCGCGTCACCCAGTGGTCGGCCATATTTTCCAGGTAGACGATGGGCCTGAGTGCGGCCGGATCGCGGAACTGGAAAGTCGAGAAGGACCCGTTCATCCCCCGATGGGCACCGGCCTTGAAGGGGATCACCTGGATCCGGACGTTGGGCGCCGCAGCGGCCTCAACAATGTGGGCGAGCTGTGCCCGCATCACCGCCGGACCTCCCACCTGCCGAAGAAGGACGGCCTCACTGAGGATCGCCACGAATTTCAGTGGAGGATCACGGCGCAGAACTTCCTGCCGTGTCATCCGCAAGGCGACCATACGGTCGACCTCTTCTTCCGTGAGGCCCTCGTACGCGCGCCGATGAATCGCTCGCACATAATCGGTTGTCTGGAGCAGGCCGGGGACATAGTCGGACTCATAGCTGTGCAGGGATGAGGCTGTCGCCTCCAGACCCAGAAACGCCTTGAAACCAGGGCTGATGACCGGCCGATACACCGCCGACTGCCACCACTCACGCTTCGTCTTGGTGACGACCGCGTAGCCCTTCAGCAACTCGCACATTTCCGGGTCCGCCTCGAAGATCTGGCACAGCGCCATGATGTCGGACGGCTCCACAGCCGAGTTCTCTCCCGTCTCCAGACGGGTCAGCTTAGACGGGCTCCAGAGAAGCTTCCTGACTACCTGACTGGATGTCAGCCCAGCCCTTATCCGGAGTTGCCGCAGTTCACTGCCCAACTGCAAGCGGCACAGAGCGGGTGTTGCCGACTCCATGTCTGTGATCATCTGCTGTCCTCCCGGTGTGCTGCGCATGTCGGCGTTCCTTCCGTCTCCACGCGAGACGTTCTGCGTTCCAGCAGTAGCTACTGAGGTTCCTCGCGAATTCCGCCTGAACCGGCGGCATTTCACGACAGAACTTGTTGGTGGAATTCCACGAGAACCCTTCCAGGGCCTGCCGCGCCGATGCGAGGCTATACCTGCAACTCACGCAGCGCTACCGAATCCGCACTTTAAGTGAGCCTGCACTGCTGGGCGTTGGTCGGTGGGCAGCCCCGGCACTCCCACGCGATCGACGGAAGGACTCGCCATGTCTCCCCTCACACAGAGCGCAACTCCAGCCTCTACGGCTCGTGTTGAGATACGAGACACCCTGCGGCTGAGCCTGTCCTTCCAGCCCCGCCCCCGTCGCGTCGAGCACATGCGCCGCATCACCGGCACGCTCCTCCAGCAGTGCGGTGTGCACGAGGAGGCGGTGGCGACCGTACAGCTTCTGGTCAGCGAGATCGTCACCAACGCCGTGCTGCACGGCCACGGACCCCGTGTCCGGTTCTCACTCTCGTGCGACCGGTCCGGCGATGTGCTGATCGAGGTGGACGACTACGCGCGCGGCCGGGTGGAGGTCCGGCGGCCCGGTCCTGAGGAGGAGAACGGACGCGGCATGTTCCTCGTCGCCTCGCTCGCCCGCGACTGGGGCCGACGCGGGACCTGCACCTGGTGCACCGTCAGTACGGCAGCGGCGGCGAGTGCCTCATGACACCACAGAGAAGCCGCCCCGAGCGCCGTCTCCCCGGTACCCACTGCGACCGGCAGCCGCCGCCCGCGACCGAGACCCGAAAACACTCCCCCTTCGCCACGGACACGGAGACGCTCCGCCGGCTTCTGGCGGCCTTGCACCGCCTGCGCCGCCGGTACCTCGCGGAGCGGCACGCCACTCCTCCGGGCAGCACCGACCAGAAAGGCGACAGCCGGGTGAACCAGGTGAACGCAGCGGGAGAAGAGCCCAGAGCCACCGGCCGGCAGGCCGGAAGTGCAGGCATCGAAGAATCTCCTCAGCAAACCGCCTATGCCATCGATCTCCTGACGATCTCCCACACGGTCGCGGGCGCCCTCGCCCGTCGCCTCGCGCTTCCCGAACGGTCCTGGGTGGACATCACCACAAAGAAGCTCCGCGGCCATCTCGAACTGCTGCTGCGCCAGGATCTCGGTGACCCCGGCACACCGCTGTACCGGGAGATGCGGGAGGACGCCGACCGGCTCCTCGACCAGCACAACCGGCCCACCGCGCACACTCCACCCGGCTATGCCTACGACCACATGCGGGCCCTGGCATCGGTCACCCGTTCGGCCGCCGGTCTCTACCGACTGCGCCGGGCGGTCTGCGAGTTGGAGCCGCGTCCCGAGGAGGCCGGCCAGTGAGCCCTTTCCTGGCGCAGGCCATCTATGTGACGGCGGTGAGCGCGGTGGGCGGCTCGATCGTGCTGGCGGTGTGGCGCGGCTGGTGACCCGCGCCGCCGCTGTCCATTCTCATCCCAGTGGTTCCGGGGCCGCGTCGGCTCTCCCCGCCGCCCGGTGGGGCACGGCAACGGACCCCGCTGACGGATACCGCCCGATCCTCACCACAGGTCCTGACCCACCGCAAAGGGAGTGCCAGACTGGGCACGGTCGCACCGCGTGCCGGATCGGGGGAGCCATGTCACGTGACACATCGCCGGACGAACGTCTCGGCGCCCTGCTCGGTACGCACCCGGTGAACCGTCGGCGGTACGTCAGCACCGGGTCCGCCGCCCTCGCGTGCGTCGTGGGCGGCGGAATCGTCATGGTGCTTCTCGTCTCCCACCCGTTTTTCCTCGACGAGCGGCTCCTGATCCTGGGGGTGCTGCCCACGCTCGTCGGACTGCCCGTCGCCGTGGTGCAGTTGACCCGTGCGGTCCGGAGCAGTCCGGGCGAGACCTACGAGTTGTACGAGAACGGTCTCGGACACCGCGCGTCGGGCGTCGTCCGCCGCTGGACCTGGGACGAGGTCGCCGTCCTGCGCGCCACTGTCGACATGCCGTCCTCCACGCGCCCCGCTGTTCCGCTGGATGGCTACCTCCAGCGGCTGGGATGGCATGTCCGGTGCGCGGTGCGGTTCACCGACGGTGCCCGGGTGAGGGTGGACGGGTGCGTGGCCGATGGCCATGTGGTCGCCAGGACGCTGTTGGCGCGATGTCCCGACGCCGTTCCGCACGGGAAGCCGAGCACATTCCAGCGCATCATGCTCGTGGTATTGCCCGTGGTGATCGCGCTGTCCGCCTTCCTCTCCCTCAGCATCATCCGTTTCATGGATTCCACCGATTCGAGCGACGAGATGCTCGTCGTCCTGGTCCTTTCGGTACTCGCGAGCCTTCTGTCCTTCGTCGCCTCGGCAGTGTGGTGGCCGATCCTGCTGGTCTCGGTCGTCCGCTCGCGTCGTCACGCCGTAGCCGCCGCAGGTGTCCGGCAGCGTCGAGCGGCACTCCAGGCGGTCAGAGAGAGATCACGGCGCGATGCGGCGCCCGGTGGGTCGTCCGGAACCGACGTCGGCGGCGACATCGGCGGCGACACCGGGCCGGACACGACATGACGCCGGTAATGGCTCCCCGACCGGTCCGATCGCTGGCCCGGGTACGCCGTTGACCGACGCGCGGTAGGCGCGGAATGTCGACCCCGCGAGGCGGTTCGGCACGTGCGCGGGTGGTGTCCGCCCGACCTCTCGAAGGGGACAAAACTGGCCTATCGTCGCTTATAGCCCATTGTCGCGCCTGGGAGGCCGAGCCATGCCTACGATCACCACCACCGACTCCACCAGCATCTTCTACAAGGACTGGGGCAGCGGGCAGCCGGTCGTGTTCTGCCACGGCTGGCCACTGAACGCGGACGTCTGGGACGAGCAGCTCCATCTCGTCGCCGACAACGGCTACCGGGGGGTGGCCCACGACCGCCGTGGACACGGCCGCTCCGGCCAGACGTGGGACGGCAACGAGATGAACACCTACGCCGACGACCTCGCGCAGTTGTTCGAAGCGCTGGATCTGCGTGACGCCGTGCTCGTCGGCCACTCGACGGGCGGCGGCGAGGTCGCCCGCTACATCGGCCGCCATGGCACCAGCCGGGTCTCCAAGGCCGTGCTGCTCAGCGCGGTACCCCCGCTGATGCTCAAGACCGACGCCAACCCGGAGGGGCTGCCGATGAAGGCGTTCGACGACATCAGGGCCGGGCTGCGAAGCGACCGCTCGCAGTACTACCAGGACCTCAGCGGGCCCTTCTACGGCGCCAACCGGAAGGGCTCGAACATCTCGCAGGGGCTGCGCGACAGCTTCTGGATGTGGAGCATGCAGGTCGGATACAAGGGGGCGTACGACTGCGTCAAGGCGTTCTCCGAGACGGACTTCACCGAGGATCTCAAGCGCTTCGACGTGCCGACGCTGATCATCCATGGCGACGACGACCAGATCGTGCCCATCGTCGCGGCCGGCCCCAAGTCGGCGGAGCTGGTCAAGGACGCCACGCTCAAGGTGTATCCCGGCGCCCCGCACGGTATGGCGCAGAGCATCGCGTACAAGGACAAGTTCAACGCCGATCTGCTCGCCTTCATCAAGAGCTGACACACCGGCGTTCATCAGCGGCCGACGGCGAGGCCGTCGAGCCGTACGACCCGGGACGCTGTCCCCCACCGGCCGGGCGGCCGAGCGCGCGTCCGCGCCCCGGCCGCCCGGCCGCCGTTGCGCCGACCGCGCCCGCTCACCCTCCTCGCACACCGCCCTGCCGTCACCGCCTTCGGAAAGTCAAGGGGACGTAAAGCATTGACGGGGTCTCCGAGCCGCACTAGAAGACGTACTGAGAGCGCTCTCACCACCCCCCTCGGCACCATCCGCACCGGAGGTGTTTCCTTGAGCACGAGCCGCATCAGACGTACACCGCTGCTCACCGCGATCCTGGCCATGACCGTCGCGCTGGCCGGTTTCGTCGGCGTCACCGGCGCCGGTACCGCACGCGGCGCCGTACCGCCCGCGCCCGGCTGGAATTTACAGTGGAGCGACGACTTCAACGGCGCCGACCGCACACCGCCCTCGGCCACCAACTGGCAGACGGACACCGGACACGGCTACCCCGGCGGACCCGGCAACTGGGGCACCGGCGAGATCCAGAACTACACCGCGAGCCCCGACAATCTGAGCCTGGACGGCAACGGCAATCTCCGTATCACCCCGCTCAGGGACGGCGCGGGCAACTGGACCTCGGCGCGGATCGAGACCCGGCGCGCCGACTTCAAGGCCCCGGCGGGCGGCACGCTGCGCATCGAGGGCCGCATCCAGATGCCGAACGTCACCGGCAACGCCGCGCTCGGCTACTGGCCCGCCTTCTGGGCGCTCGGCTCGCCGTACCGGGGCAACTACTGGAACTGGCCGGGCACCGGCGAGTTCGACATCATGGAGAACGTCAACGGCATCAACTCCGTCTGGGGCGTGCTGCACTGCGGTGTGAATCCGGGCGGCCCCTGCAACGAGACCACCGGTCTCGGCGCCAACCGCGCCTGCCCCGGGTCGAGTTGCCAGTCCGCCTTCCACACCTACCGCTTCGAGTGGGACCGCTCGGTCGCCCCCAACGAGCTGCGGTGGTATGTGGACGACCAGCTCTTCCACAGCCTGCGGCAGGACCGGTTCGACGCCACAACCTGGTCGAACATGACCGACCACGCCGGATACTTCCTGCTGCTCAATGTGGCGATCGGCGGCGCCTTCCCGGACGCCCTGGCGGGCCGGACACCGACCGCCGAGACCGTACCCGGGCGGCCCATGCTGGTGGATTACGTCGCGGTCTGGACCCGTGGCGGCGGCTCGACCCCGCCGCCGACGGACCCGCCCACCGACCCGCCGGCCGGCTCGTCGCAGCTCTACGCGCGGACCGGCGCCGGACTCGGCGACTCCACGGGATCGGCGGCGACGGCCACGATCACCTCGGCCGGCGGCGCCAATCACGACGGGACGCCGAACAGCCCGCAGGTCTTCACGTCGAGCGGGATCACGCGGACGTACAACGGCGGCGCCACGCAGTTCGACCTGTTCGTGGACTCGGGCACGACCGTGGGCAACGGCCAGCAGGTCAGGGTGAGTTACGACCGTACGGGCGACGGGACCTGGGACCGCACGGAGACCTATCTGTACTTCGCGACCGACCCTGTGCCCGGCTATGAGCACTACACACAGGCCAGAGGTCTTCAATCGGCCACCGGATCACACGGGAACCTGGTGAACGGCAAGGTGCGGATCGAGGTGTGGAACGCCATCGGCAATGGCTCCGGCACCCTCGGCATCGGCAATCAGTCGGTGGTGCGCATCCCCTTCGGCTGATCCGCCGGGGTGACCCGCGGCCGGGCCGGTACGGGACTGTCCGTACCGGCCCGGCCGTCCGTACGGCCGTCGCACCGCCACACGGGCGCCACCCCCGCGGAACGGGCCCATTTGCCTTGTTCGAGGCATATCCCCGAAATGGCGGAGGTACCTATCTCTCGCCAGCACCGTCCGCCCCTCACGCAGCCCTGTCCGGGCCGGATGACCGTACGCGCCCGTCCTGGAGTACGCGATGACCGATGTCAGCGAAACGACCACCTGCCCGTTCGACTTCAGTGAGGGCCTGGAATTCGATCCCTCCCTGGCGGAGCTCATGTCCCGGGGGCCCGTCACCCGTATCCGGCTGCCCTACGGCGACGCGGACGCCTGGCTGGTGACCGGATTCGAGGGCGTGCGGCAGGTGACCACCGATCACCGGCTCAGCCGCGCGGGCATCATCGACCGGGACTATCCGCGCCTGACCCCGGAACCGATCGTCTCCCCGGAGTCGATCAATGTGATGGACCCGCCGCGCAGCAGCCGTCTGCGGCAGCTCGCCTCGCAGGCGTTCACCAAGCGGCATGTGGACCGGATGCGGCCCGCCATCGAGGGCATCGTCGGCACCCTGCTGGACGCCATGGAGGAGCACGGCCCGCCGGCCGACCTCGCCGCCCATCTGTCCCTGCCGCTGCCCGAGCAGACCATCTGCGAGCTGCTGGGCATCCCGGCGGCCGACCAGCACAGCATGCAGCGGTACGCGCACCAGATGCTCTCCATGGCCCCGGACACCCGGGAGGCCGCCGCCGTGGCCAAGGCGGAGCTGCGCGAGTACTTCGGCGAGCTGGTGGTGGAGCGGCGGCGCGCTCCCGGCGGCGACCTGATCTCGCTGCTGGCCGCCGCCGAGCACGAGCACGACACCCTCGACGACCAGGACCTGGCCGTCATGGCGCTGACCCTCATGCTGAGCGGCCACGACACGGCGACCTGCCAGATCAGCGACATCGCCTATCTGCTGCTCACCCGGCCCGAGCTGATGGACCACCTCAGAAGCCACCCCGGGACGCTCACCCGGGTGCTGGACGAGCTGCTGCGCTACATCCCGTTCCGCAAGGGGGTCGGCATCCCCCGCGTCGCCACCGAGAACGTGGAGATCTGCGGTGTGAAGATCCGCGCGGGCGACTTCGTGCATGTCTCGTATCTGACGGCCAACCGCGATCCGGAGCGGTTCACCGATCCCGACACCATCGATCTGAACCGGCCGCCCACACCGCACATGACCTTCGGCTGGGGCGGACACCGCTGTATCGCCGCTCCGCTGGCCATGGCGGAGCTGGAGGCCGCCATCGGCGGCCTGCTGGCCCGCTTCCCCGGGCTGCGGCTCGCGGTCCCCGCCGAGGAGCTGCGCTGGGACACGGAGACCATCCGGCGCTTTCCCCGCGAGCTGCCGGTGGCCTGGTAGCGGGCGGATCCGCCGGACGGTACGGGCGGCGCGGGCCGGGCCGTCACACGGGCGGGACAACAGACCGGCCCGTACGGGTGCGTCCGTACGGGCCGGTCCTTCGGGAGGCCGGGAGCAGGAGGGGGGTCAGACCCCGGCCTGGGTCTTGTCGGCGCCGTGCGCCTCCGGCGCCTGACGCGGCAGCGGGACGTCACCGAGCGGCTCGTCGCCGTCGTCCAGCAGCGTCTTCTCGTCGAACGGGATCCGGCCGGCCAGCACCTCGTCCACCCGCGCCTTGTCGATCTCCTTCGTCCAGGTGCCGACGAGGACCGTGGCGACCGCGTTGCCCGCGAAGTTCGTCAGGGCGCGCGCCTCGCTCATGAAGCGGTCGATGCCGACGATCAGGCCGACGCCGTCGACCAGCTCGGGACGGTGCGACTGGAGGCCGCCGGCCAGCGTCGCGAGACCGGCGCCAGTGACACCCGCCGCGCCCTTGGAAGCGATGATCATGAAGACGAGGAGCGAGATCTGCTCGCCGAGCGACAGCGGGTCGCCCATGCCCTCGGCGATGAAGAGCGAGGCCATCGTCAGATAGATGGCGGTGCCGTCGAGGTTGAAGGAGTAGCCGGTCGGCACGGTGATACCGACGACGGGCTTGCTGACACCCAGGTGCTCCATCTTCGCGATCAGACGCGGCAGCGCCGACTCGGACGAGGAGGTGGAGAGGATCAGCAGGAACTCGCGGCCCAGGTACTTCAGCAGCGGGAACAGGCTGACACCCGCGATGACCCGCAGCAGCGTGCCGAGCACGACGAAGACGAACAGCGCGCAGGTGACATAGAAGCCGATCATGATGATCGCGAGCGACTTCAGCGCGTCCAGGCCCGTCTCGCCGACCACGGCGGCCATGGCACCGAAGGCGCCGACCGGGGCGGCCCACATGATCATGGCGAGGATGCGGAAGACAAGGCGCTGGATGTGCCCGACACCGCGCAGGATCGGCTCGCCCGCCTTGCCCATCGCCTGGAGCGCGAAGCCCGCGAGCAGCGCGACCAGCAGCGTCTGGAGGACCTGGCCCTCGGTGAAGGCCGACACCATGGTCTTGGGGATGATGCCGAGCAGGAAGTCCGCAGTGGACTCGCTCGCGCCCTCGGCCTGGGCCGCTCCGGCCTCGCGGCCGGCGTCGGTGAGGTGCAGGCCCGAGCCCGGGTGCAGGATGTTGCCCACGACCAGGCCGATCGCCAGCGCGACCGTCGACATCACCAGGAAGTAGCCGAGAGCGAGCCCACCGACCGCACCGACCTTGGCCGCTTTCCGGACCGACCCGACACCCAGCACGATCGTGCAGAAGATGACCGGCGAGATCATCATCTTGATCAGGTTCACAAAGCCGGTGCCGATGGGCTTCAGCTCGACGGCCACACCCGGGGCGACAAAGCCCACCAGGATGCCGAGCGCCACGGCCACGATCACCGCGATGTACAGATAGTGGGTACGGTCCCGCCTTGCTGCGGCCACGGGTCCTCCTTGACTCGTCCCTGCAATGCCCCTCGTCCCGAGGGGTCCCGGCGACTATCCATCACGATGTGACGCCGGTCACCCTTGCGTTCATTTCGTTCATAAGAATTCGGCCAGGCAGACTTGGGCCATGCACCTGCCCCGTCCGCGCAGTCTCGCCGGTCAGCTTTTCGCCATGCAGGTCGTGCTCATCGCGGCCGTGGTGGCGGGCTGCGCGATTTTCGCGTACGTCACAGGTCGTGCCCACCCGGACGAGACCGCACGCACACAGGTTTCGGCCATCGCGCGGGCCATGGCCGACTCGCCCTCTGTACGGGAAGCGATCCGCAAGCCGGACCCGACGGCCACGCTCCAGCCGTACGCGGAGCGGGTGCGACACGACACAGGGGTGGACTTTGTCACGATCATGACACCGAAGGGGATCCGCTGGACGCATCCCGACCCGCGCCAGATAGGCATGCCCTTCCTGGGCCGCACCGCGCCCGCGGTGCACGGCCACACGTTCATCGAGACCTACACCGGCACCCTCGGCCCCTCCGTGCGCGTCGTCACCCCGGTCCGCGACAACGGCCGGATCACCGGGCTGATCAGCGTCGGCATCACCGTCGACCGGATCTCCTCCCAGGTGACACGGCAGGTCAAGGCGCTGGCGACGGCGGCGGGCGCGGCGCTGGTGCTCGGCGGTCTCGGGACCTTTGTGATCAACGCGAGACTCCGGCGGCACACCCATGGCATGAACGCGGTGGAGTTGAGCCGGATCCACGACTATCACGAGGCCACGCTGCACGCCGTGCACGAAGGGCTGCTGATGCTCGACGGACGGCGAAGGATCGCGCTGATGAACGACGGCGGCCGGGAGCTGCTCGGCCTGGACGACTCGGCGGTCGGCCGCCCCGTCGCCGCACTGGGCCTGCCCGCTCCGCTGACGGGCGCGCTGCTCGCCTCCGAGCCACGGATCGACGAGGTGCATATGACCGGTGAGCGGGTCGTGGTCGTCAACACCCGCCCGGTGGTCGGCGGCGAGCAGCGCGGGACGGTCATCACGCTGCGCGATCACACCGAGCTTCAGGCATTGTCGGGCGAGCTGGACTCCGAGCGCGGCTTCACCCAGGCCCTGCGCTCGCAGGCGCACGAGGCGGCCAACCGGTTGCACACGGTGGTCTCGCTGATCGAGCTGGGCCGGATCGAGCAGGCGGTGGACTTCGCCACGGCGGAGCTGGAGCTGGCCCAGACGCTCACCGACCGGGTGGTCGGATCGGTCGGCGAGCCGGTGCTCGCGGCGCTGCTGCTGGGAAAGGCCGCCCAGGCGAACGAACGGGGCGTCGAGCTGGTCCTCGCCGAGGACAGCCGTATCGACGACGGTGTCCTGCCCGCCACACTGCCGGCCCGCGACCTGGTGACCATCCTGGGCAATCTGATCGACAACGCCATGGACGCGGCGCAGGGCGGCGAGGGAGCGCGGGTCACCGTGACCGCGCTCGTCGAGGCCGGGGCCGACGGCAGCGAGCTGCTGCTGGGCGTGCGGGACACGGGGGCCGGGGTCGATCCTGGCGACATGGACGCGGTGTTCCGGCGCGGCTGGTCGACGCGGGGCCCCGGGCGCGGGCTCGGTCTGGCGCTCGTCCAGCAGACCGTGCACCGCGCGCGCGGGACGGTGGTGCTGACGCGCGGGCCGGAGGGCGGCGCGGACTTCACCGTACGGCTGCCGCTGGCCGGCGCGGGGGCGAGACCATGACGGGGGCGAGTCCGGCGATCCGGGTCCTGGTCGTCGAGGACGATCCGGTGGCGGCCGACGCCCACCAGCTCTATGTGGACCGCGTGCCCGGCTTCACCGTCGCGGCCGTCGCGCGCTCCCGGGCCGAGGCGAGCCGGCTGCTGGAGCGCACGGACATCGATCTCATCCTGCTCGACCTGTACCTCCCGGACGGACACGGCCTCCAGCTTCTGCGCAGCCTGCGCGCGGGCGGACACCAGGCGGACGTCATCGCCGTGACCTCGGCGCGCGATCTCGCGGTGGTGCGGGAGGGCGTCTCGCTGGGCGTCGTCCAGTACGTCCTCAAGCCCTTCACCTTCGCCACCCTGCGTGACCGGCTCACGCGGTACGCCGATTTCCGCGCGGCGGCCGGGGAGGCGAGCGGCCAGGACGAGGTGGACCGGGCGCTCGGCGCACTCCGGTCGCCGCAGCCGGCCTCGCTGCCGAAGGGGCTGAGCGCGCCAACGCTGGAGGCGGTGACCCGGACGCTGCGCGCGTCCGCGACGGGACTCACCGCGGCGGAGGCCGGGGCGGAGCTAGGGATCTCGCGGATCACCGCGCGCCGCTATCTGGAACACCTGGTGGGCAACGGGTGCGCGGAGCGGAGCCCGCAGTACGGGCAGGTGGGGCGGCCGGAGTTGCAGTACCGGTGGGTGACGGGGGCGCGGTAGGGGGGCGGGGGGCCGTCCGGCGGGGGCGTGTCGTTCCGGAGGTGCGCCCCCGCCGGAGGCGCACCGTCAGAAGACTGATTCCGCTTCGAACATCCTGTCCTCCGGCACCCTCTTGAGCTGGGTGACGGCCTCCGCGAGCGGGACCATCTCGACCGCCGTGCCGCGCAGGGCCGTCATCCGGCCGAACTCGCCGCGGTGCGCCGCCTCCACCGCGTGCCAGCCGAAGCGGGTCGCGAGCACCCTGTCGTACGCCGTCGGTGTGCCACCGCGCTGCACATGGCCGAGGATGACCGGCCTGGCCTCCTTGCCGAGGCGCCGCTCCAGCTCCGCCGCGAGACGGTTGCCGATGCCCTGGAAGCGTTCGTGGCCGAACTGGTCGATCTCACCCTTGCCGTACTCCATCGTGCCCTGCGCCGGGTGCGCGCCCTCGGCGACGCAGATCACCGCGAACTTCTTGCCGCGCGAGAAGCGCGCCTCGACCATCTTCACCAGGCTGTCGACCTCGAACGGCCGCTCGGGCAGGCAGATGCCGTGCGCGCCGCCCGCCATGCCGGACTCCAGCGCGATCCAGCCCGCGTGCCGTCCCATGACCTCGACCACCATTACCCGCTGGTGCGATTCGGCGGTGGTCTTGAGCCGGTCGATGGCCTCGGTGGCGACCATGACGGCGGTGTCGAAACCGAAGGTGCGGTCGGTCGAGTAGATGTCGTTGTCAATGGTCTTCGGTACGCCGACGACCGGCATCCCCGCGTCGGAGAGCAGCCGGGCCGCGGTGAGCGTGCCTTCGCCGCCGATCGGGATGAGCGCGTCGATCCCGTAGCGGCGGGCCAACTCGGCGCAGTTCTCTGCGGCTTCGCGCAGCCGGCCGCGCTCCAGCCGGGCGGAGCCCAGGATGGTGCCGCCGCGCGCCAGGATGCCGCTGACGGCGTTGAGGTCGAGAGGGCGGACGTGGCCGTCGAGCAGTCCCTTGAACCCGTCCTCGAAGCCGATGACTTCGTCTCCGTACCCGGTCATGGCGCGGTGCACGACCGAACGGATCACTGCGTTCAGGCCGGGACAGTCGCCGCCTGCGGTGAGAACTCCGATACGCATCGTGCTGTGTCTCCTGCTCGCTAGTGCTGTGCTTTTCTGGGGGCCGGGCCTCGGCCCCGAAGCATGAGCCAGTCCGATCCTCCCACGGACGATCCGGATCGTCCGGGCTGGCCGTTCCTGACGTTCTCACCGCGGAGGGCCCGGGTCCGGTCCGGTCGGTGGTCGCGGAATCCCCGACCACCGGCCGGGCGGGGCCCTAGCCACCCACGGAGGTATTGTCAAGGGGGCATTTGCCACCCTAACGGGAATGTGTTCACCCGAGCCGGGGCATCCCACGGGCGCGCGGGCACACCGTCGGCGCGGGAGCCCCACGGGCCCAGCAGGCCCCACGGGCGCAACGAGCCCAAGAAGCTCCATCAAGCCCCAACAAGCCCCAATAAACCCCAACAAGCATGGACGGGAGAGCACGCGTGACGCGCAGCGTGTACGTGACCGGGATCGACCGCGGGGACGGACGGCAGGTCGTCGAGCTGGGGGTGATGGAGCTGCTGACCCGCCAGGTGGACCGGGTGGGGGTCTTCCGCCCGCTGGTGCACGACGGCCCGGACCGCCTCTTCGAGCTGCTGCGGACCCGCTACCGGCTGTCCCAGGACCCGGCCACGGTCTACGGCCTCGACTACCACGAGGCGTCCGCGCTCCAGGCCGAGCAGGGCACCGACGAGCTGGTCTCCCGGCTGGTGGACCGGTTCCACCGGGTGGCCCGGGAGTACGAGGTCGTCCTTGTCCTCGGTACCGACTTCGCCGCCACCCAGCTTCCCGACGAGCTGTCCCTGAACGCCCGGCTCGCCAACGAGTTCGGCGCCTCCGTGATAGCCGTGGTGGGCGGCAAGGGGCAGCCCGCCGAGTCGGTGCGGGCCGAGGCGCGCAACGCCCACCGGGCCTATGAGGTCCTGGGATGCGATGTGCTGGCCATGGTCGTCAACCGGGTCGCCGCCGAGGATCGCGAGGCCATCGCCGAGCGGCTGACGGCCGGGCTGCCGGTGCCCTGCTACGTACTGCCGGACGAACCGGCGCTCGCCGCGCCGACCGTCGCCCAGATCACCCAGGCCCTCGGCGGCACGGTGCTGCTCGGCGACGATTCCGGGCTCGCCAGGGACGCGCTGGACTTTGTCTTCGGCGGCGCGATGCTGCCGAACTTCCTGGGCGCACTGACGCCCGGCTGCATGGTCGTGACACCCGGCGACCGGGCCGATCTGGTGGTCGGCGCGCTCGCCGCCCACTCGGCGGGCACTCCGCCCATCGCGGGTGTGCTGCTCACACTCGACGAACGGCCCGGCGAATCCATCCTGACCCTCGCCGCCCGGCTCGCGCCCGGCACGCCGGTGGTCTCGGTGCCGGGCCGCTCCTTTCCCACCGCCACCGAACTCTTCGGCCTGGAGGGGAAGTTGAACGCGTCCACGCCGCGCAAGGCGGAGACCGCGCTGGGCCTGTTCGAGCGGCATGTGGACACCGCCGACCTGCTGGCCCGGATGTCGGTGGCCCGCAGCGGCCGGGTGACCCCGATGATGTTCGAGCACGCGCTGCTGGAGCAGGCCCGCGCGGACCGCCGCCGGGTCGTCCTGCCCGAGGGCGCGGAGGAACGCGTGCTGCGAGCCGCCGACGTACTCCTGCGCCGTGACGTGTGCGATCTGACCCTGCTCGGGGACACCGAGGCCATCCGGAAGAAGGCGGCCGACCTCGGGATCGACCTGAGCGCGGCGCGGCTGATCGACCCGGCCGTCTCCGAGCTGCGCCGCGGCTTCGCGGAGCGGTACGCGGAGCTGCGGGCGCACAAGGGCGTCACGGTGGAGCTGGCGTACGACGTGGTGGCGGACGCGAACTACTTCGGCACGCTGATGGTCCAGGAGGGCCTGGCCGACGGCATGGTGTCGGGCGCGGTGCACTCGACGGCGGCGACCATCCGCCCGGCCTTCGAGATCATCAAGACGAAGGGGTCCGCCTCAATCGTCTCCTCGGTCTTCTTCATGTGTCTCGCCGAGGAGGTCCTGGTGTACGGCGACTGCGCGGTGAACCCGGATCCGGACGCGGAGCAGCTCGCGGACATCGCCGTCCAGTCGGCCGCCACCGCCGCCCGGTTCGGAGTGGACCCGCGGATCGCGATGCTCTCGTACTCGACCGGTACGTCCGGCTCGGGTGCTGATGTCGACAAGGTGCGCGAGGCCACCAAGCTGGTGCGCGGCGCCCGGCCCGATCTGCGGGTCGAGGGGCCGATCCAGTACGACGCGGCGGTGGAGCCGTCCGTCGCCGCGACCAAGCTGCCCGGCTCCGAGGTGGCGGGCCGGGCGACGGTGCTGATCTTCCCGGACCTGAACACCGGCAACAACACCTACAAGGCGGTCCAGCGCTCGGCCGGCGCGGTGGCCGTGGGCCCGGTGCTCCAGGGGCTGCGCAAGCCGGTCAACGACCTCTCGCGCGGGGCGCTCGTCCAGGACATCGTCAACACGGTCGCGATCACGGCGATCCAGGCGCAGGACGAGACCGAGTGACCGCCGCCGCCACCGACGTCTCCCCCACCGTTTTCACCGCCACGACCACCGTGACAACAACAGAAGGCACTCGATCCGTGACCGCGCACGCCACCCGTGTCCTTGTCCTCAACTCCGGTTCCTCATCGGTGAAATACCAGCTCCTGGACATGCGGGACAGCTCCCGGCTCGCGCTCGGCCTGGTCGAGCGCATCGGTGAGCGGGACTCCCGGGTGACGCACACCACCGTGACGCCGGAGGGCGCCGAGAAGCGGGAGCACACGGGTCCGGTCGCCGACCACACGGAGGCTCTCAAGGCGGTCTCCGAGGAGCTGCGGCGGGACGGGCTCGGGCTGGACTCGCCGGAGCTGCTGGCGGTCGGCCACCGGGTGCTGCACGGCGGCACAGACCTGACCGATCCCACCGTGGTGACCGACGAGGTCATGGCGACGCTGGAGCGGCTGCGTCCGCTCGGACCGCTGCACATGCCGGCGAACATCGCCGGTATCCGTACCGCCCGGGAACTGCGCCCGGACCTCCCGCAGGTGGCCGTCTTCGACACCGCCTTCCACACGACGATGCCGGAGTACGCGTACCGCTACGCCATCGACACGGAGACGGCGGACGCCCACCGCATCCGCCGCTACGGCTTTCACGGCACCTCGCACGCGTATGTCTCGCGCAGGGCCGCCGAGCTGCTGGGCCGGGATCCGGCCGAGGTGAACGTCATCGTCCTGCATCTCGGCAACGGCGCCTCGGCGTCGGCCGTCGCGGACGGCCGGTGCGTGGACACCTCGATGGGACTGACCCCCTTGGAGGGGCTGGTGATGGGTACGCGTTCCGGAGACATCGATCCGGCCGTGACATTCCATCTGAAGCGGGTGGCCGGAATGTCCGTGGACGAGATCGATGAACTTCTCAACAAGAAAAGCGGTCTCGTCGGCCTCTGCGGGGACAACGACATGCGTGAGATCCGCCGCAGGATCGACGAGGGCGACAAGCGGGCACGGCTCGCCTTCGACATCTACATCCACCGGCTGAAGAAGTACATCGGCGCCTACAGCGCGGTCCTGGGCCGGGTGGACGCGGTGGTCTTCACGGCGGGTGTCGGTGAGAACGCGGCCGAGGTACGGGAAGCCGCCATCGCAGGTCTGGAGCCCCTGGGTCTGGCGGTGGACGCCGAGCGCAATAGCGTACGTTCCGGCGAGGCGCGGATCATCTCGCCGGACGACGCCCGGGTCGTGGTGGCCGTGGTGCCGACGGACGAGGAGCTGGAAATCGCGCAGCAGACCTTCGCACTGGTCGGCGGGGCTCGAACGGTCGACGCCTGAGCGCATGCCCGCCCATTTGTACTTTCCACCAGTCGGAATATTCCGCGTCGAAACAAACCGATAGGATCCGCCTCATGCGCCGTTCCAAAATCGTCTGCACACTGGGCCCCGCCGTCGACTCCTACGAGCAGCTCAAATCGCTCATCGAGGCCGGTATGAACGTGGCCCGTCTGAATATGAGCCACGGGAGCCACCCGGAGCACGAGGAGCGGTATCACCGCGTCCGCGCGGCGGCGAGCGACACCGGCCGCGCCGTGGGTGTCCTCGTCGACCTCCAGGGTCCCAAGATCCGCCTGGAGACCTTCGCCGAGGGCCCGGTCGAGCTGGTGCGCGGTGACGAGTTCACCATCACCACCGAGGACGTCGCCGGTGACAAGTCGATCTGCGGCACCACGTACAAGGGCCTGCCCGGCGATGTGTCCAAGGGCGACCAGATCCTGATCAACGACGGCAATGTCGAGCTGCGTGTGGTCGAGGTCGACGGTCCCCGGGTCAAGTCCATCGTCATCGAGGGCGGTGTGATCTCCGACCACAAGGGCATCAACCTGCCCGGCACGGCGGTGAATGTCCCGGCCCTGTCGGAGAAGGACATCGAGGATCTGCGCTTCGGCCTGCGGATGGGCTGCGACATGGTCGCGCTCTCGTTCGTCAGGGACGCGCACGACGTGCTCGACGTGCACAAGATCATGGACGAGGAGGGCCGCCGGGTCCCCGTCATCGCCAAGGTGGAGAAGCCGCAGGCGGTCGCCAACATGGAGGCGGTCGTCGCGGCCTTCGACAGCGTCATGGTCGCCCGTGGTGAC
The DNA here is from genome assembly GCF_040635655.1 of Streptomyces sp. NPDC006923. Lineage (NCBI taxonomy): Bacteria > Bacillati > Actinomycetota > Actinomycetes > Kitasatosporales > Streptomycetaceae > Streptomyces > Streptomyces sp. NPDC006923. The sequence goes on along the minus strand of NZ_JBEYIF010000006.1, from coordinate 411,244 downwards.
CTGGCCGTCGAGTATCCGCTCGAAAAGGTCCCGATGGTGCAGAAGCGGCTGATCGAGCTGTGCCGCCGCAACGCCAAGCCGGTGATCGTGGCGACCCAGATGATGGAGTCGATGATCACTAACTCCCGTCCCACCCGCGCCGAGGCGTCCGACGTCGCGAACGCGATCCTGGACGGCGCGGACGCGGTCATGCTCTCCGCCGAGTCCTCGGTGGGCGCGTACCCGATCGAGACGGTCAAGACGATGTCGAAGATCGTGGTCGCGGCCGAGGAGGAGCTGCTGTCCAAGGGCCTCCAGCCGCTCGTCCCGGGCAAGAAGCCGCGTACCCAGGGCGGTTCGGTGGCCCGCGCGGCCTGCGAGATCGCGGACTTCCTGGACGGCAAGGCGCTGGTCGCCTTCACCAAGTCCGGTGACACGGCCCGCCGTCTCTCCCGCTACCGCGCGGTCCAGCCGATCCTGGCCTTCACCACGGACGAGTCGGTCCGCAACCAGCTCGCCCTGAGCTGGGGCGTCGAGTCCTTCGTGGCCCCGCACGTGGACAACACGGACGCGATGGTCGACATCGTCGACGCCGAGGTGCTGAAGCTCCAGCGCTACAGCGAGGGCGACGTGATGGTCATCACGGCGGGCTCCCCTCCCGGCGTCTCCGGCACGACGAACATGGTCCGGGTGCACCACCTGGGCGGCGAACACGACTGACGCGTACGCCTGTACGCCCGTATGCCTCTGGGCCGCGTCCCGTGCGGGACGCGGCCCAGAGGCGTACGGGGGCGTCCGGCGACGCGGTCCGGTGGTCTTCCGGGGCCGGCTTTCGGGAGCTTCAGAGCGCCAGATGCGCGTTGACCGCTCGCGCGGCCTCCGCCAGCGCGGGGATCTCCACGACCTCGACTCCGGCCTCCGTCAGCAGTTCGACGCCCTGGCAGCCGGTGACAAAGAGATCGGGTTCGCGCCAGGCGAGCACGACGCGGGCGATGCCCGCGTCAAGGATCAGCCGAGTGCAGGTACGGGGCCGGGACCGGCGTTCGGAGCAGGGCTCCAGAGAGCTGTAGATGGTGGCGTCCGCGAGGCGCGGGTCGCCGGGCGCGAGTTTGCCAAGTGCGGATTCCTCGGCGTGCACGTGCGGATCGTTCTCACGGCTGTAACCCCGGCTGATCTCGCTGCCGTCGGCTCCGACGATGACTGCTCCGACGTTGAACGCGGCTTCGGACGGCGGACAGAGCTTGGCCAACTCGACGGCGAGAGCCAGCCACGCGTGGTCGTCCGGGCCGTGGTCGTCCGGGCCGGGGCCGGTCGCGTGGTCGTGGTCTTCGGTCACCGGGTGGACTCCTTGGGCGCGTAACGAAGGAGCACGACATCGCCGATGGCGCGCGTCTCCAGAAGGGTCATACGGCGGGTCGAGCCGCCCGGATAGTCTGCGGGATGCAGAAACCGGGGCGCGTCGGACTGCCCTACCAGCAGAGGCGCTATGGCCAGATGGATCTCGTCGGCCAGGCCCTGGGCAAGGAATTGCGTGTGGATGGTCCCGCCGCCCTCGACCATCAGCCGCTGGACACCGCGTGCGGCCAGGTCGTCGAGCATGGCGGCGAAGTCCACGGCCGGCCCGGTGCTGACGACGTCGGCCAGGCCGTCCAGGGTCTCCCGGAGCTTCGGAGCGGCGGCGTCCGTGGTGTACACGACCTTTTCGCCCCCGTGGTGCCAGAACTTCAGCCCGGCGTCGAGGCCGCCGCCCGCGGTGATGGTGACCTTCAGCGGATACTCGGGCTTCCCCTCGGCCACCCGTGCGGCGCGGCGGTCAGGGCTGTTCACCAGAAGGCGCGGGTTGTCCCTGCGCAGAGTGTTCCCGCCGACAAGGATGGCGTCGGACTCGGCGCGTACCTGATCGACTCGGTCGAAGTCCTCGTCGTTGGACAGCAGCAGCCGGTCGGCGGACGTGTCGTCGATGTGGCCGTCGAGGGACGTGGCGACGCTGAGCAGAACGTGCGGGCGCTCGGCCATGCTGAATAACCCGTTCCTTCGTGAGATGCGGTCAGACCTGCTGGGCCACGATGCCGTCGAGGGCTTCACGGAATTCGATCACCTCGGGAACGGTACGCCAACGTCGAAGATCCCTGTCGAGCACCGACAGCTCGTTGAAGATCCGCGCCGAACCGGTCTGAGCCGCGATCGGAAGGGCCCGGCGGGGGCCCGGCCGGGACCCGCTGCTAGAATGTTCCGGCTGGCCTTCGGCGGCTCCCGGCGGGAGCGTCCGGAGGCTTTTTTCATGCCTTCCGACACCCCCGCGCCCACCGAGCGCGCCACCACCACCTATCGCGATCTGCTCCGGATCAGCGAGTTCACCGGCCTGTACGTCAGCTTCACGCTGACGGTCGCCGCCACCACCCTGTCGGGCTTCGCGCTCGGCACCCTGGTCAACCACCAGACCGGCTCGCCGTTCCTGACGGCCGTGAGCATGTACGGCGCCACCTTCGCCGCCGTGCTCGGCGCCCTGACGCTGATGTCGGTCGCGGACGGACGCCGGCCGCGCCGGACCGTCGTCGCGCTCCAGTGCGTCTCGCTGGCGGGAGTCGCCGCGCAGGCGATCCCGGGACTGCCGCTGGCGGCGCGGTTCGTCCTGCTGCTGGTGCTGGGGTTCTTCCAGTCGCTGGACACCGGCACACGGTTGGGGCTGCTCGCCGAGGTCGTACCGCACTCCGCCTACGCGCCGGCGCGTTCCCTGATGAACATCACCTCGGGCGGCACGGCGATACTCGGCTACGCGATCGGCGCCGTGCTGCTGCGCCATCTGAGCCCGGGCCAGGTCTTCGTCGTCGCCGCCGTCCTGACCGGGCTCGGGCTGGCCGTGCTGGCGGGCACCGTCCGGGACCACTCGATCCGGCTCACCCGCCGCCCCGGACTGCGCCGGACCTGGCAGACGAACGCCGCGCTCTTCTCCCACCCGGGCCAGCGGGCGCTGCTGCTGAACCTGTGGGTGCCCAACGGTCTGATCGTCGGCTGCGAGGCGCTGTTCATCTCCTACGACCCGGACCACGCCGGCGCCTTCCTGGCCGCCGGATCGGCGGGCATGCTCCTCGGGGACCTGACCGTCGGCCGGCTGCTCAGCGCGGAGCGGCGGCGCCGCTGCGCCTTCGCCCTGCGGCTGCTGCTCGCCGTGCCGTACCTGCTGTTCGCCGTCCACCCGCCGGTCCTGCTCGCGGCGGTCGCGGTGTTCGCCGCCAGTGCCGGCTTCGCCGCCACCCTGCCGCTCCAGGAGCGGCTTCTCGAACTGACCCCCGATCCGGTACGCGGCCAGGTCCAGGGCGTCGAGTCGGCCGGCCGGATGACCTGGCAGGGCATCGGCGCCGCGATCGCCGGGGGCCTCGCCCAGCACCTCGCTCCCGGCGCCGCGATGACGGTCGTGGCCACCGTCTCCGTCATCGTCACCGTGGCCTCCCGGCCGCTCGTGGCCCGGGCCCGCGCCATCGATCCGGACGGCATCCGGGCCGCGTCGTAGGCGGGTGCGGCGTCCTGGACCGGGACAAGGCCGTGGCCCGCACCGGACGCGTCGAACGCGCCGGTGCGGGCCACACTTTCCCGCGGCTCCCGGGAGTCTGTTCAGTCCGTGAGGTAGTTCTGGAGGCCGGGCACGGTGAGAGTGCCGCCGAACTGGCCCGCCTGGGTGACCTGGACATCGGTGAAGAAGGCGAACGGGACATTCACCGGGGGCGGGGTCTCCGGGCTGAAGGTGATCGGGATCAGGCCGAAGAGGTTGCCCTTCAACTCCTCGGTGTACATCGTCACTTCGCCGTCGCGGATGGTGGACGTGGAGCCCGCGCGCGCCTTCACATGCGCCGTCCTGCCCGCCGGATAGACGACGGTCTGGTGCAGGTCCTTGATGTCCAGTGTGGCGGCCGTGAACTTCAGCGCCTTCTTGACCTTGCCACTGCCGGTCTTCACCTCGACGATGCCGTGGTAGTCCAGGCCGTTCAGCGTCAGCAGCGAGCTCCGCAGCGTCCACGGGTCGTCCGGCAACAGCGGGATGGACGGCTCCAGTCGGGCCGCGGCGAGCGCGTCCGGGTCGGCGGTGGGGCAGGGGAAGGGTTCCTTGCCGTCCGCGCCCTCCGGCAGGTCGTCGTCCGGGTGGGCGTCGAGCCCCTTGGCGTCCTCGTCCAGCTCCTCGACCGTGGCGCCGGCCTTCTGTGCCGCGTCCTCGATGGCGTCCCTGGTCGCGTCGGCCGCCCCGTCGACGGCCCCGCCGACCGCGCCGCCCGCCGGGCGGTCCGGCTGCTGCCCGGCCGGCTTCCCGCCTGCGGGCTTCTCCGCCGGCGTCCCGTCGGCGGGCGCGCCGGACGGGGTGCTCGTCGGCTTCTCGCCGGGAAGCCCGAGGAGGTCCCCCAGCGCGTCTCCCAGCCCCAGCGGGTCCAGCGGGTTCCTGGTCTTCGTCGGCGTGGGCGTGGGTGTGGGCGTCGGTCCGGGAACGGCGGGCGCGTCCGGTGGCGTGGAGCCGGGCGGCTCCGGGGCCGAACTGCCCGGCGGGTGCGGCTGGGTACCGTCTCCGCCGGGTCCGGCCGTCCCGCTCGCGGTGGGCGCCGGTGTCGCCGAGGGCGACTCGCCGGGCTCCGGTGACTCCGACGCGGACGGCGAGGCGGAGGCGTCGGGATCGTCCGAGCGGGTCACGCACGGGCCCGGCGCGTACGGGATGTCCCTGCTGTCGTCGGCCAGCGCGAGCCGGGGGCTGAGCCCCATGCCCACGAAGACCGCCGTCGGCATCGCGGCCAGCGCCATCGCCTTTCCGGCGGGTATCTGCAACTTGGTCAGCAGCGACTTCCTGGGGGCCGCGTGGCGCGGCCCTCTTCTCACCCGGGAATCCTCTCGTCCGGCCGCGATCCGCTGCGTTCCGTCACCCCGCACTGTTCCTCCCGCCATTGGCGTGGGCAGTCATGTCCGTCACGTTCGGGTCCTCCCCGTCGCGCGGTCCGGGAAGGAAGGGGTCACCGTCGCTGTCGGGCTCGGGTGCCCGGTGGGGGGTGTTGTTCTCGGCGGCCGGTTCCACGGGTCTGCCCGGCGCCCACGAGATGGAGAGCGCGCCACCGAGCAGAGCGAACAGGAAGCCCACGAGGAAGCCGCCGATATTGGAGACCGGGATCGAGACCAGGGCCAGCAGGATGGCCGCGACACCGGCGAAGACCCGGACGACGCTCTGGAACCACATCGTCAGTCCGAGGGTCACCAGCAGAACGCCGATGATCAGCGAACCCGCGCCGGCCGTGGTGGACATGGCCAGTGTGAGATTGCCGAGGTGGAGCTGCGCGTAAGGGAAGTAGGCGATCGGCAGCCCGCCGAAAAGAGTGAACAGGCCCGCCCAGAACGGCCGGGCGCCTCGCCAGGCACGGAACCGAAGCCACCAGTAGGTGAATCCGCGGGAACCTGTGGACTCGGCGCTCATGGAAAACAGCTCCCTGGAAAGCGGTGTCGCGAAAAGAGAACAGGGGGCCGGGCGGCCCGGACGGTCCTGCGAACACGTCCGGCCCGCCCGAAGGTCGTGCTCAGGGCCTCTCGTACGGATCTCGCCGGGCTCGCGTGCCCCGGTACCGCGTCTCGCAGCGTTGTCGTCGGTCGCCGACGCTCCGCGTCGACTCCCTCCTCCGCCTCACGATCCACAGCACCAGACCCCGCTCCCTGCCCCAGCCAGATCCAGACGAAAGACCCGGGGGCCTCTCGTACGGATCTCGCCGGGCTCACGCGCCCCGGCCAGATCCAGACGAAAGACCCTAGTAGCACTCGTACTTCTTGGGATCACCGACGTTGAGCCTCAGGTTCAGGTCAGGAAGCCTGAAGGTGCCCGCGGTGGTCGCCCAGGCCGTCTGCTTCACATCGGTCAGCGTGGCCGTCTCGGCCTGCTGGGCGAAGCCGTACGGGTTTGCCTCCGTCCCCTTCTGGATGCCAGGGGACTTGTTCTGGCCGGCCGCGACACCGATGTCGATGTTCTTGAACACGGCGTCCGCGTCGAGCGACTCGACATCGAGATAGAGATTCTGCGCCTTGATCTCGGTGCCCTTGTCACCGGCCCTCAGGACCAGCGTCACGCTCGTGTTGAGCAGCGGCAGCGGGGTGACCACGGACTGGCACATGTTCGTGATCTCGGCCCGCTTGAAGCCGGAGACGGCCACCGGATGGATGGCCTCCTTGCCTTGCAGGTCGGTCCCCTTGGCGACTCCGCCGTACTGCACGAAGTCGTGACCGACCAGCCTGTCGGCCCTCACCTTGAAGCTCTGGCCCGACACGCTGAACGACGCGGCGAGCGCCCCCTGTGCGAGGGCGACACCTATCGCTGCCGTCGCGGCCACGCTGGGCACCATGACGACAGCGAACCGCTTCCATCTGGTTCCGCCACGGACTTGGGACTCCATGAATTTCCTCCTTCTCGGACGTACATCTCCGGACCGGGCCGGAGCCCGCCCTGGGATGGGAGAAGTGCTACGTCCTCGGGAAGGAGAGCGCCTGTTCCGGAGGCGCGAGGCGCGCCCGGAACCACCGGCGATCACCCCCGAGCGACAACCACTGGCCACGCCTTCGCGCAACCTCTGGACAGGCCCTGCCGGGTAGGCAGGAACCCCCCTGTCCGGGCCGGCGGCGCTGCCGCCGGTCCGCTCGGTGGGGACCCAGGACCGACGACGCGACTGGCTGCCGTGCTGGTGCGGTATTGGACCGAGCGTCGACGATCGTGGTGCATTCACGCCCTTGACACAAGGGGGTTCGTTACTGGCTAGTAACGGCCCGATAACCAGCCGTCGACGCGCCGGTACCGGGCGGCCACACAGGGTGCCCCCAACTCATGCGACATTCACGGCGGTTGCCCGCCATAGAGGGGCAGACCGGCCGGGTTGATTTACTGCGAGTAACAGCGGCCGCGATTGCCAAGTTTTGGCAAAGTACGGCCACTGTCGCACTCCCCCGCCACATCCCCCGGCGCGCCGCGAAGGCCGACGCGCCGACGGATCAGAAGAGCACCCGCGCCAGGGCCGACCGCGCCGCCGTCACCCTGGGGTCGTCGCCGCCGATGACCTCGAACAGCTCCAGCAGCCGCACCCGCGCCGCGTCGCGGTCCTCGCCGAACGTCCGGCGCACGGCCTCCACCAGCCGGCCGAAGGCGTCCTCCACATGCCCGCCGACCAGATCGAGATCCGCCGCGGCGATCTGCGCCCGGACGTCCTCCGGCCTCTCCGCCGCGTCCTTGCGCACCTGCTGCGGGTCCATGCCCTGGACCCGCCCGAGCAGTTCCGCCTGGGCGAGCCCCAGCTTGGCCTCGGTGTTGCCGGGGTCGTCCGCGAGCACGTTCTGGTAGGCCCGCGAGGCACCGGCGAAGTCATTGGCGTCCAGGGCCTGTACGGCGGCCTCCAGCAGGGCGTCGTACGGTCCCTCGGGGACGGCCGTCTCCTGCTCCCCGTCCGCGTCCGCCGCCGCGCCCGCGTCGACGGCGATGCCGGTGAGGCCGAAGCGCTCCTCGCCCACCTGGATCAACTGGTCGAGGGTCTGGCGGATCTGGGTCTCCGGGGCCGCGCCCTGGAAGAGCGGCAGCGCCTGGCCGGCCACCACCGCGAAGACGGCGGGGATGCCCTGGATCCCGAACTGCTGCATCAGCATCTGATTGGCGTCGACATCGATCTTGGCGAGGACGAACCGGCCGTTGTACTCCCGCGCCAGCCGCTCCAGTACCGGACTGAGCTGCTTGCACGGCTCGCACCACTCGGCCCAGAAGTCGATGACGACCGGGACCTCGGTGGAACGCTGGAGGACATCGCGCTCGAAGCCGGCCTCGTCGACATCGATCACCAGGCTGGAGGGAGCGACGGCACCGGTGCCCCCGTGACGGGCCGCCTCCGCGCGGGCCTGCTCGGCCTTGGCCTTGGCCTCACTGGCCGCCTTCACCGCGGCGAGGTCGACGACACCGCTCATGGACATGTTCCTAGGCTGCATGACTACATCCTCCCCCTTCGGCGCACACTTCAGGAAAGCGATGCGCCCGCGCCGTACGGAAAGCGGTCTGTCCGGCCGTCCCCGCCGGTGTGCGGGGTGTACGGACAGACGCGGTCCGAAGGTCGACTCCGGGTCCCCACCCGGACGTCAGTGGTCGTCGCTGTGAGCCGGTCCCGGCTTTCGCTACGGGTCGTAGCGTAACTTCACCGTCCGAAACCCGCCTGGGATTCTCCCGGTGAACTGGATCACAGCGGATTGCCTACCGGCCGGTATGGTCGCGTCCATGTGTAGCCGCACCCGCCCCGACGGCGGCCCTGTGCCCGACGTGAGCCGTACGGGCCGTCCGCGCAGCGCCGCCGCCGACTCCGCGATCCTGGAGGCGACCCGGGCCGCGCTGGTGGAACTGGGCTGGTCCAGGCTGACGATGGGCTATGTGGCGACCCGCGCGGGCGTCGCCAAGACCACCCTCTACCGGCGCTGGGCCGGCAAGAGCGAGCTGGTGGTCGACGCGGTGGCGGTGCTCTTCGACGAGCTGGAGCTCCCCGACAGCGGCAGCCTGGCCGCCGATGTGGAAGGGGTGGTGCTCCAGTTCGGAGCGCTGCTGGAGCTGCCGGAGACCAAGACCGCGCTGATGGCGGTGGTCGCGGAGTCGACCCGCGACGAGGCACTGCGGCGGCGGATCCGGGACTCGATCGTGCACCGCCAGAAGCGGCTGGTGCTGCTCGGACGGGAGCGCGCCCAGCTCCGGGGTGAGCTGCCGCCCGAGCCGGACGAGGCGACCGCGGCCCGCACCGCGGACCTGATCTTCGATGTGATCGCCGGAGCGGTGGTGCACCGCTCGCTGGTCAGCGCGGAACCGGTGGACCGGCGGTGGGCGCGCGGTTTCACGGCCATGCTGCTCGGCGGGCTGGCCGCCGCCGCGTCGCCGCCCTGACAACGCGGGGGCGGCGGCCCGCCCCGCCTCATCTCGCCAGGCGTCCCAGCAGTGACGAGGCCGCCGCGATCCCGGCCGCTGCGGCGGCCAGCAGCACGCCGTAGTCGAGCAGCAGGTGCGAGGACGTCCCGAGCAACAGCCCCCGCAGGGCGTCGACCTGATAGCTCAGGGGGTTTATCCGGCTCACCACCTGGAGCCATCCGGGCATGATCGCCACCGGGTAGAGGGCGTTGGAGGCGAAGAAGAGCGGCATGGTGATGGCCTGCCCGATGCCCATCAGCCGGTCGCGCGTCAGCACGATGCCCGCGATGGTCATGGACAGACAGGAGAAGAAGGCGGACCCGAGGATCACCGCGACGGCGACCCCCAGCAGCTTCAGCGGATTCCAGGTCAGCCCCACGCCGAGGGCCGCGGCGATGACGATCACCACCACCGCCTGGATCAGCGCCTTGACGCCGGAGGCGAACGCCTTGCCACTGATCAGCGCGGCTCTGGGGGTGGGCGTCACCAGCAGCTTGGTGAGGATGCCCGCGTCCCGCTCCCAGATGATCATGATCCCGTAGAAGATCGCGATGAACATCGCGGACTGGGCGATAATGCCGGGCGCGAGGTAGTCGATGTACGGGATGCCGCCGGTCGGGATGGCCTTGATCCGGGTGAAGGTCTCACCGAAGATCAGCAGCCACAGGGCCGGCTGGACCGCCCGGGTGTACAGCTCGGTCCGGTCGTGGCGCAGCTTCTGCAGCTCGACGACGCACATCGCGACGACCCTGGCGGGCAGGACGCGCCAGCCCGTCCGCGCACGCGGCGGGACGAGCAGCAGATCCAGCCGGCCCGGCTCCGGGGGCTCAGCCGACGCGGGACGCCGTGCGGCGGGTGCTTCGGACATCGCGGAAGTCGCCTCCCTCCTCGTCGAGACCGCTGCCGGCCACATCGCGGAAGACGTCCTCCAGCGTCGGCGCGGCGTCCTTGGCGCCCGAGGCCCGGCGGCGTTCGCGCAGGTCGGCCCGGAGCTCCTCCGGGGTGCCGAGGGCCCGGATCCGTCCGTGGTGCATCAGCGCGACGCGGTCGCAGTACTGGTCGGCCTCGTCCATGTAGTGCGTGGTGACCAGGACGGTCATGCCCGTGGCGTTCCGTACGGCGTTGATGTGCTCCCAGACGCTGGTACGGGCGATCGGGTCGAGGCCGATGGTCGGCTCGTCCAGCATCAGCAGTCTGGGCGCGCTGACCAGCGCCTGGGCGAGTTCGAGCCGGCGGATCATGCCGCCGGAGTAGGTCTTGGCCATCCGGTCGGCGGCGCCGGTCAGACCGACCGCCTCCAGCGCCTGCGCGACGCGCTCGGCACGCTCGCGGCGGGAGACGTCGAAGACCCGCGCGAACAGCGTCACATTCTCGCGGCCGGTCAGCGCGGAGTCGGCGGAGAGCTGCTGCGGTACGTAGCCGAGCAGGCGGCGCACCGCCATCTTCTCCTTCGCGGCGTCGTGTCCGAACACCCGCACCATGCCCGCCGGGACGGGCAGCAGGGTGGTGATACAGCGGATCGCGGTGGTCTTGCCCGCGCCGTTCGGGCCGAGGAGGCCGAAGACCTCGCCCGCGCCCACCGAGAGGTCGAGGTCGTCGACGGCCACTGTCTCGCCGAACCGGTAGTTCAGGCCGGTACAGGTGACGGCGTCGGGCGCGTCGGAGCGCTCGGGGTCCCTGGGCACGTCCTCGCTCATATGCCCTCCACTTCCTGGTGCACGTTCTGGGCGAGCCTGCGCAGTGCGGGGAGGGCAGCGGCGAGGGCCGCCCGTTCCTCGTCCGTCAGACGTTCCACCTGCTCACGCATGAGCGCGCTGCGGCGCGTCTCCCAGGCGCGCAGCCGGGCCTCGGCCGCGGGGGTGGGCAGCAGCAGCGCGGAGCGGCGGTCTTCGGGATCGGTCTCGCGGCGCAGATAGCCGGCCCGGCTGAGCTGGTTGACCAGCGTGGAGACCGAATTGCCCGCGAGATACAGCTCCTTGGCCGCCGCCGAGACCCGTATGCCGGGCTGGGCCGTGACCAGTCTCAGGAGTTCGACCTGGGCGCCACGCAGCGGCGGGGTGGTCAGACCGTCGCGCAGCCGCCGCCGGATCGTCCGCTGGACACCGGCCAGCACCCCGGCGAGCGCGTCATGGAACTCCTCCGTGGGCATACAAGCATTTTAGCTCTCACTCAGAGGTATGAGCCAGAAACGCCTGCCCGGAGCCGCCGCCCGGTGTGCGGCGGCGGGCCGGAAACTGTCGGCGCGCGGCGGTCAGCCGCTGGTCACGGTGGTGTACGCGGTCGCCTCCGGGGCGAGACCGGCCGGTGCCGGGTCGCCGGCGAGCCGGGCGTGCAGATGCTCGTCGTGGTAGGCGCCGTCACCGAAGAGGTGCGAGTCGCGCAGCGTGCCTTCCGCCGGGTAGCCGCAGCGGAGGGCCAGCCGGCAGGAGGGCTCGTTGCCCACCGCGTGGGCGATCTCGATCCGGCGGGCGCCGGCCGTCGCGAAGGCCCAGTCCGTCACCGCCGCGGTCGCCCTGGCCGCCACCCCCCGGCCGCGAGCCCCGGGCAGGGTCCAGTAGGCGGTCATCGCCAGCCCGTCCGCGCGGTCGACCCAGCGCACGCTGACACCGCCCAGCAGGGCTCCGTCGGCGGCGAGCACGGCGAAGGCGGCACCGGCACCGCGCTCCCAGCCCTGGTCGCGGGCGTCCAGCCAGGCCGTGGCGGCGGTGCGGTCGACGGTCGCGAGGGGGTTCCAGAGTGCTATCAGCGGATCCGCAGCGGCGGCGACCAGACCGTCCAGCACCTCCGACTGCGGCTCGGCGGCCCAGGGACCCCAGGGGCGCAGCAGCACATCACCCAGATCGAGCGTGGTGCGGACAAACGCCTGCCGGTCGACGGGGCTCTGAGCGGCGGGCGGAGGTGCGGAGGCGGCAGTCATGGCAGTCTTCCTATCGGACCGCCGCCCCTCCGGCCACTGGTTTACCGCCGCGCCAGTCGCGCCCCCGGGCCCTGTCGGACACGGCCCGGGGGCGTGTTGTCAGAACACTAGAAGCCGGGCGGCTCCGTGTAGATGCCCCACTCGTCCCGCAGGACGCCGCAGATCTCGCCGAGCGTCGCCTCCGCCCTGACCGCCTCCAGCATCGGCGCGATCATGTTGGAGCCGTCGCGGGCGGCGGCCAGCATGGCCTCCAGGGCCGTACACACCCGCGCGTCGTCGCGCGCGGCCCTCCGGTCGCCGAGGACCCGCACCTGATCGCGCTCGACCTCGTGGCTGACCCGCAGGATCTCCAGGTCGCCGGTGACCGAGCCGTGGTGGACGTTGACGCCGACGACCCGCTTGTCGCCCTTCTCCAGGGAGCGCTGGTACTGGAAGGCGGACTCGGCGATCTCGCCGGTGAACCAGCCGTCCTCGATGCCGCGCAGAATGCCCGAGGTGACCGGCCCGATCGGGTGCCGGCCGCCCGGGTGGGCCCGCAGACCCCGTTCCTTGATCTGGTCGAAGATCTTCTCGGCCTCGGCCTCGATCCGGTCGGTGAGCTGCTCGACGTACCAGGAGCCGCCGAGCGGGTCGGCCACATTGGCGACGCCCGTCTCCTCCATCAGCACCTGCTGGGTGCGCAGCGCGATCTCGGCGGCCTGCTCGCTCGGCAGCGCGAGCGTCTCGTCGAGGGCGTTGGTGTGCAGCGAGTTCGTGCCGCCGAGGACGGCCGAGAGGGCCTCCACGGCGGTCCGTACGACATTGTTGTACGGCTGCTGCGCGGTCAGCGAGACCCCGGCCGTCTGGGTGTGGAAGCGCAGCCACTGCGCCTTGTCGGTGCGCGCGCCGTACACCTCCTTCATCCAGCGCGCCCAGATCCGCCGGGCCGCGCGGAACTTGGCGATCTCCTCGAAGAAGTCGAGGTGCGCGTCGAAGAAGAAGGAGAGACCGGGCGCGAAGGTGTCCACGTCCAGGCCCCGGCTGAGGCCCAGCTCCACATAGCCGAAGCCGTCCGCGAGGGTGTACGCCAGCTCCTGCGCGGCCGTCGCGCCCGCCTCGCGGATGTGGTAGCCGGAGACGGAGAGGGGCTTGTACGCGGGGATGTCGCGCGCGCAGTGCTCCATCAGGTCGCCGATCAGCCGCAGATGCGGCTCCGGCTGGAAGAGCCACTCCTTCTGCGCGATGTACTCCTTGAAGATGTCGGTCTGGAGCGTGCCGTTGAGGACGGCCGGGTCGACGCCCTGGCGCTCCGCCGCGACGAGGTACATGCAGAAGACCGGGACCGCCGGGCCGCTGATCGTCATCGAGGTGGTGACATCGCCGAGCGGGATGTCACCGAAGAGGATCTCCATGTCGGCGGCCGAGTCGATGGCGACACCGCAGTGTCCGACCTCGCCGAGCGAGCGCGGGTCGTCGGAGTCCCGGCCCATGAGCGTGGGCATGTCGAACGCCACGGAGAGCCCGCCGCCGCCCGCGGCCAGGATCATCTTGTAGCGCTCGTTGGTCTGCTGGGCGTTGCCGAATCCGGCGAACTGCCGGATGGTCCAGGTCCGGCCGCGGTAGCCGGTCGGATGCAGCCCCCGGGTGAAGGGGTACTCCCCCGGCCAGCCGATCCGCTCGAAGCCCGCGTAGGTGTCGCCGGGCCGGGGCCCGTAGACGGGCTCCACCGGGTCGCCGGAGAGCGTCGTGAAGTCCGCGTCGCGCTTGCGTGCCTTGTCGAACCGGGCCTGCCAGCGCAGGCGGCCCTCTTCGATGGCGTCCGAGTCCATAGCGTCCCTGCCTACACCGTCCATACCTCGAATTTACTAGGACGTCCAAGTAAATGTCGACCGGTGAGCCGCCACAGCTCTCGCGGGCGGCTCATCCGGGGGCCTGGAGAGGGCCCCGGAGCGGTGGGATCAGACCTTGACGGCGGTCGGCGGCGGATCCGTGATCAGCGGCTCGACCTCGCGGACGACCTTGCGCTCCACGAAGAAGGCGGCGGTCGGAATGGTGCCGGACAGCAGCACCCAGACCAGCTTGCCGAACGGCCACCGGGCCTTGGAGCCCAGGTCGAAGGCGAAGATCAGATAGATGATGTAGAGCACGCCGTGGATCTGCGAGACCACGAGCGTGAGGCCCTCGCCCTTGTCGAAGCCGTACTTGAACACCATGCAGGTGCACAGCAGCAGCAGCATGACGGCGGTGACGTATGCCATCACCCGGTATCGGGTCAGCACGCTCTTCTTCATGCCGTCGAGCGTAACCGGCACGTTCCGGGCGATCTCCGCGGGGGTTGCCCCGCTCACACCTCGAAGTCCCGGGCCGCGATCCGCAGCGGGCGCAGCATCGCGACGATCTCCGCGCACCCCTCCGCGTCGTACGTCCCGAGGCCGAAGTCCATGTCCATCAGATCGCGGGTGGCGGCGTCCACCACCTTGCGGCCCTTCTCCGTGATGGAGGCGAGCGTGCCGCGGCCGTCCTTGGGGTTGGGACGCTTGTCGACCAGTCCGGACTTCGCCAGCCGGTCGACGGTGTTGGTCACCGAGGTCGGGTGGACCATCAGCCGCTCGCCGATCTTGGACATCGGCAGCTCGCCCGCCTTGGAGAAGGTGAGCAGCACCAGCGCCTCGTACCGGGCGAAGGTCAGCCCGTACGGTTTGACCGCCGCGTCGACCTCGGCGAGCAGGATCTGGTGCGCGCGCATGATCGAGGTGATCGCGCCCATCGAGGGCACCGGACCCCAGCGCTGCTGCCAGAGCTCGTCTGCGCGTGCGATGGGGTCGAAGGGAAGGCTGAGCGGCTTCGGCACGGCACCGACCTTACCCACTGGTCAAATGACGGTCAGCTCCGTCTCGCCTTTCGGTCCGGCCGGTGCGGAACGGGGGCCGCCGGGGACGCCCGCCCGGTGTCGTACCTCCTGGCCGTCTTTCCGTCATGTAACGATATGCCCCATCCATCGATTCACCAGCAGTCGTCCGAGGGGGCTGGATGTCCGGCCGCAGAGCGCACCGTCCGTTCCGTACGTGTCGCGCGCGCCGGCTGCCGCGCACCGTCGCCGCCGCCACCGTCGCGGCCGTTCTCGCGCTCCTGGCCGCCGGCTGCGCCTCCTCGCGCCAGAGCGGCGGGAGCGAGGCCGGTCAGGCCAGTCCCCCGGCGGGCGCGGCCGACCCGGAGCGCGACACCGCGTCGCCCTTCTGGGTCGACCCGGACAGTGACGCGGCCCGGCAGGTCGAGCTGTGGGAGAAGCAGGGACGCCCGGCCGACGCGCGGGCGCTCCGGCGGATCTCCGAACGCGCGGTGGCCCACTGGCCGGCCGACGAGGACCCCGTACCGGAGATCAGAAGGGCCGTACAGCGCGCGGCGCCCGCCGGGCGCACGGTGGTCCTCGTCGCGTACAACATCCCGCACCGCGACTGCGGTCTGTACTCGGCGGGCGGCGCCCGCGACGCCCAGTCCTACCGCGACTGGCTCGGCTCCTTCGCCGACGCCATCGGGGACGCGCGGGCCATTGTCATCCTGGAGCCGGACGCCGTCCCGCACCTCGTCGACGGCTGTACGCCCGCGCAGCACCACGCCGAGCGGTACGAGCTGCTCTCGCAGGCGATCGTCAGGCTGAAGCGGCTGCCGCACACCCGGGTCTATCTGGACGCCGGCAACCCGGAGTGGATCTCCAACCCGGCCAAGCTGACCGAGCCGCTGCGGCGGGCCGGGGTCAAGACGGCCGACGGCTTCTCGCTCAATGTGTCCAACTTCCAGACCAACGAGGCGGTCAAGACGTTCGGGACGCGGCTGTCCGGGATGCTGGACGGCGCCCACTTCACCGTCGACACCAGCAGAAACGGCGCGGGACCGCTGCCCAAGGACCGGAATCAGCCCTGGTGCAACCCGCCGGGACGGGCGCTGGGCACACCGCCGACCACCCACACGGGCAACGAACTCCTGGACGCCTATCTGTGGATCAAGCGGCCCGGCGAATCGGACGGCCCCTGCCGGGGCGGCCCGGCGGCGGGCACCTGGTGGCCCGACTACGCCCTGGGGCTCGCCCGCAGAGCGAGGCTCTGAGACCACCTCTGAGACCACCGGCGCCCCCGGCCGGGACCGTGAAGCGCGCGGTCCGGGCCCGTCCCCGGGCCCGCGCGCCTATTTCACCAGCAGCCACTTCGCCACGGACGGCACCCCGTGGGCGTCGGTGACGAACAGCATGTACCAGCCCCCGGGCACCAGGGTCCGGTCCTCCGGGACCTCCATCGTCACCGAGTCCCGGTCGCCGCTGAGGGAGAGTTCGATCGAGCGCTGCTCGACATCGGTGGTGTGGGTGACGGCGCTCGGCCGCATCAGCCGCGCCTTGACGATCCGCCCGGGATGCGGCGTCCTGAAGGTCACCCGGCCGCCCCTGACGATCTCGCCGGGCCCCGGTCCCAGCACGGGACGGTCCACGTCGCCGGTGCCCGAGCCCTGGAGGTACGGCGGCGTGTAGATCTCCACGCGCTGCTCGAACGTCCCCAGCCTGGTGTTGTCGGCGTCACCGAAGAGCGGGTCGGAGCCGAAGGTGACCACCCGGCCGTCCGGCAGCAGCAGCGCCTCGGAGTGGTAGTTGCGTCCCACCGTGGGGTCGGCGGCGGGCCGGAAACTGTTGGTCCTGGGGTCGTAGAACTGCGCCTTCAGGATGTCGCTGGCGCCGCGGCCCCGGTAGTCCGAGGAGCCGCCGCTGGTGAAGACGGTGTCGTCCGGCAGCAGCACACTGCTCAGATAGCGGGTGCCCCGGGGCAGCCTGGGCCCCTCCCGGAAGGCCGGGTTGTCCTCCTTGAGGTCGACGATCGCCGTGCGGGCGGTGGCCCTGGACGACTCACCGACCCCGCCGCCGCCGAGGAGCATCACCCGCTGGTCCTGCGCGGGCGGCAGCATCAGGGAGGCCGAGGTCTCGGTCTGGTCGGCGTCGGTGAGCCCGCCGACCTCGGTGAAGGTGTTCGTCCGGGGATCCCACAGCCCCGGCTGCCGGCCCTTCAGCGCGGGCCCGTAGCCGGCGTTGGAGCCGGAGTAGAAGAGCGTCCCGCCCTTGGTGAGGAAGAGCGCGGGATACGTGGGGAAGTAGCGGGTGGGCCCCTTGGACCACTTCCTGGTCCTCGGGTCGTACAGCTCGTTGTCCCCGGTGAGCACGGCGCCGATGTCGTCCAGCCCGGAGACGGCGAGCACCTTGCCGTCGTCCAGCGTCACCAGCGTCGGATACCAGCGGGCCTCCTTCATCGGGTCCACCGGGATGTACTTCTCGGCCCTCGGGTCGAACTCGTAGGCGGACTTGATGCCCTGGAAGTCCTGCTTCTCGGTGGTGATCTTCTGCGCGATGCCGTAGACGTTGTCCGCCTCCCGGCCCCGGAGACCGACGATCTCGTACTGCGCGGCCTGGGTCGTCAGCGACCCGGGCCCCTCCTTGACTGCCTCGACGAACACCCGCGCCTCACCGGCCGTCATCCTGGTCTTCCAGGGCAGCACCCGGCCGCCCTTGCCGTATCCGACCTTCACCTGCCGCCGCGCCTTGGGCACGGTGACATCGAACTTGCTGACGTACTCCATGCCCGACGGCGAACGGAAGCGCGTGCCCTTCTTGAACGTGTAACCCCGGTCCGGGTTCTCGTTCTTGACCCGCATCCGGCCGGCCGCCCGTCCGACCTCGCCGTCGAGCACCTCGTACCGCGCCGTGCCACCGGCCACCAGCAGCCGTCCGTCCGGCAGTTGGGCGTGGCCTGAGCAGAAGAAGTCCTCCGGGGTGGGGATCTTCTTGAAGGTGTTGTCCGCCGGATTCCAGAGGATCGTGTCGAACGATCCCTCGTCGAACTTCTTCTGGTTGTTGCCGGAACCGGCGATGATCAGCACCTTGCCGGTGTGCAGCAGGGCCGCGTGGATCGCGTTCGTACGGTACTGGCTCGGGACGTCGAGCAGCGCCCAGGAGCCGTACTGCCGTTTGTAACCGGGCTGCGCGATCTTGTACGCGTGGTACGTCTCCTCCGCGAAGGAGAACGCCGCCGGGGCGTTGAGGGCCGCGAGCACCACCAGCGCTCCGCCACCCAGCAGCGTCTTCCTGAACTTCTTCGACGGCGTGTGGGGGTGGGACATGGCTCAGTTCCCTCCTGTCGTCGTGGCGAACGCGGGCTCCGGCTCCTCACCTGTCTCGGCGGCGGCGGTGGCGGCCCTCGTCCCGCCGCGCTCCCGCAGCGAGGTCCAGGTCCAGACGGCGACCGGGGAGAGCGCGATGGCCAGTGCCAGCACGGCCCAGGTGCGCATCGCCGCGTGGGTGTGGCCGAGGAACGAGGAGGCGACGAGGGAGCTGACGAGCACGGCGGCCCAGTAGAGATGGAGGCGGAAGGTCATCAGCCGGTCGGGGCTGGCCTCCCGGCCCTTCGGAGTGACCACGAAGCGGCCGTTGGTGCGCAGCACCGCCGATGCCAGCGACTTCAGGTAGACGGGCGCGCAGAGCGCGGACATCGCCATCCCGGCCAGACCGCCCGAACCCTCGGGCTCGTGGGGCGAGACATTGTGCCGGCGGTTCCAGAGGTAGAGGCCGATCTGGAGGGCGGCGGCGTCGCTGTAGAGCATCAGCAGGACCGAGGACGAGACCTGTGTGCCGGAGGCGCCCAGCCAGAGGAAGAGGGCGCAGCTCAGGATCCCGAGGAACCAGTTGACCGCGGTCATCGGGTAGTAGACGAGCATCAGCGTGTAGCTGAGCAGCCGGCCCGGCGGCACCCGGAAGGGCGCCTTCCAGTACTGCTTGAACAGCGTCTCGTACGTCCCCCGGGACCAGCGGAGCTGCTGGGTGAAGAAGTCCGTCCAGGACGCGGGTCCCTCCCCGACGGCCAGGACGTCCGGGGTGTAGACGGAGCGCCAGTACCGCCCGGTGTCCGGGTTCCTTCTGCGGTGCAGCTCGAAGCCGGTGGCCATGTCCTCGGTGATCGAGTCGTACAGACCGCCGATCTGGAGGAGCGCGCTGATCCGGACGGCGTTGTTGGTGCCGACGAACATCGGGGCGTGGTAGCGGTTGCCGGCCCGCTGGATCAGCGCGTGGAACAGGAACTGCTGGGACTCGGCGGCCTTGGTGACCGGCGAGGTGTAGTTGCCGTACACCTGCGGGCCCACGACGAAGGCGATGTCCGGGTCGCGGAAGTAGCCCAGCATCCGTTCGAGGTAGTTCGGGAGCGGCACATGGTCGGTGTCGACGGAGGCGAAGAAGTCGTAGTCGGCGCCGTGCGCGGCGAGCCAGGCGTTGTAGTTGCCGTGCTTCGTCCGTGCCTTGTGTACGCCCTTGTCGCGGTTCCACTCCGGGACGCCGTGGCGGGTGAAGTGGCGGACGCCCAGTTCCGCGCAGAGGGCTCTGGCCTCGGCGTCGTCGCCCTCGTCGAGCAGCCAGACGTCGAACGGGCCGTCGTGGCGCAGTCGTACGGCGCCTTCGAGTGTGGCCCGCGCCATGGCGAGGGGCTCCTTGCCGGGCACGTATGTGGTGAGGAACGCGACCCGGGTGCCCAGCTCGGCCGGGACGGGTACCGGGTCTCGGGCGACCAGCGTGGCATGGGCCACCGAGGCCACGTTGACCAGCATGAAGAAGGCGATGAGACCGATCGACGCGAGCATCACCTGGTCGAAGACGACCAGCCGCCGGTCGGCGCCCTCCCGGGTGGTGCGGTGGGTGGGCCAGACCAGGTAGACCAGCAGGCCCGCGGAGAGGACCGGGGCCAGGGCCATCAGCAGTACCGCCCGTATTCGGTGCGGCTCCCGCGAGAGCAGGCTCCGGTACTGCACCTGGTAGGGGGTGGTGGTGCGGTCCGGCTGGGTGAGCGGACCGGCCAGACAGCTGTAGGTGTCGTAGTCGTACCCTTCCGGCCGCACGGTGCCTCCAGCTCACTAGCGAGGTCGATATCACCACAGAAAGGGAGATTCACCTGCATGTCGACTGGATGCGCCCGTGCGAGCGGTTTTGCCGTCGGGGGCCCTCGTGTAGGCCGTTGGAGCGGCGCCGGCGGGCGCGGACGGAGCGGCGCCGGAGGGCGGACGGGGGCCGGGCTCGGGCCCGACACCGGTGCCGGGCCCGGGAGTTGTGGCGCGGGCCGGTCCGGGCGCGCACGGCGGGCGCGCTCGGCCGGCGGTATCGGGACGCTCAGCCGGAGAGGTGACGCTCCACCGTCTCGACCTTGGAGGTGAGACCGTCCGTGACGCCGGGCCGGATGTCGGCCTTGAGGACGAGCGAGACACGCGGGGCGCGGGCCTCGACGGCGGCGACGGCCCGCTTGACCACGTCCATCACCTCGTCCCACTCCCCCTCGATCGAGGTGAACATGGCGTCGGTGCGGTTCGGCAGCCCGGATTCCCGGACGACGCGGACGGCGTCGGCGACATACTCACCGACGTCCTCGCCCACGCCCAGCGGGCTCACGGAGAAAGCGACGATCATGCGTTCACCGTACCCTCGCGGCGGGCGCGGGCGGCGACGACCTCGTCGTCGGCGGCCCGCTTGAGCTTGCGCTCGGCGAAGAAACCGCCGGTCGGCAGGACGGAGAGGACGAAGTAGAGGGCGGCGGTGCCGAAGGACCACTTGGTGCGGTTCCAGGCGTCCAGCCAGAAGATCACATACAGGACGAAGAGCAGGCCGTGGATCGCGCCCATCACGGGGACCGCGTTGAACTCCGTCGTGCGCTTGAGCACCGAGCAGACCAGCAGCAACAGGAAGGACACGGCCTCCGGCGCGGAGACCAGACGGAGGCGGTGGAGGGAGGAGGCGGTCTTGATGTCCACGAGGAGGCACTTTCGTCATCGGGGGCGAGGTGATCGTGCGAACGCGGATCTCACGCATGCGGACTCGCGGACGCGGCTCCTGCGACGCGATCTTGTGAACGCGTGCACAAGCGTCGGTTCATTGTGGCAGCCCGGCTTTGCCCGACCGTTATCAGGGTCGGCTCAGGGACGATCCCGGACGGATGCCCCTGTTCCCGCCCGCCGCCGCCAGTTACCTTCGATCTGTGGCTCAGTTCCGACTCCAAGGCAGCAAGGTGCTCGCCGTCGACATGACCGGCGATGCCGTCAAAGCGAAGAACGGCTCGATGGTCGCGTACGACGGCCAGATGGCCTTCAAGAAGATGTCCGGCGGCGGTGAGGGCCTGCGGGGCATGGTCACCCGCCGGCTCACCGGCGAACAGATGACCGTGATGGAGGTGACAGGCCGGGGCACCTGCTACTTCGCCGACCGGGCGAGCGAGATCAACCTCGTCTCGCTGCACGGCGACAAGCTCTTCGTCGAGGCGAGCAATCTGCTCTGCGCCGACGCGGGGCTCAGGACCGGCACGTCCTTCACCGGGCTGCGTGGCGGCGCGACGGGCAACGGCCTGTTCACCACCACCGTCGAGGGCACCGGCCAGGCCGCGATCATGTCGGACGGCCCGGCGGTGATCCTGCGGGTGACCCCGCAGTACCCGCTGACGGTCGATCCCGGCGCCTATGTCGCCCACCAGGGCGGTCTCCAGCAGCACTTCCAGTCCGGGGTGAACGTCCGGACACTTATCGGCGAGGGCTCCGGCGAAGCCTTCCAGATCCGCTTCGAGGGTGACGGACTCGTGTACGTGCAGCCGAGCGAGCGGAACACCGTCGGCGGTGACGTCTGATGCCGTTCCGCGAGATCAACTCGAAGATGGTCGAGGCGACGGTGGTCCCCGGCCAGAAGATGTACAGCCAGCGGGGCGCGATGCTCGCGTACCGCGGCGAGATCAGCTTCACGCCCAACACGGCGGGCGGGCAGGGCGGCCTGATGTCGATGATCGGCCGGCGCGTCGCCAACGAGGCGACTCCGCTGATGACGGTCGAGGGCAGCGGCACGGTGATGTTCGGCCACGGCGGCCATCACATCCAGGTCGTCGGCCTCACCGGCGACACGCTGTATGTCGAGGCCGACCGGCTGCTCGCCTTCGACGGGACCCTGGAGCAGGGCACGATGTTCCTGGGCTCGCAGGGCGGGGTGATGGGCATGGTGCGCGGCCAGGTGACGGGCCAGGGCCTGTTCACCACGACCCTCAGGGGCCATGGCGCGGTCGCGGTGATGGCGCACGGCGGTGTGATCGAGGTCCCCATCACGCCGGGCCGGGCCGTCCATGTGGACCCGCAGGCGTATGTCGCGCACCACGGCGACGTACGGAACAAGCTCTCCACCGCGCTCGGCTGGCGCGACATGGTGGGGCGCGGCTCGGGCGAGGCGTTCCAGCTCGAACTCAGCGGCAGTGGTGCGGTGTATGTCCAGGCGTCGGAGGAGAAGCTGTGAGCGCGCCCGTGGTGTTCGACCCGATGACGCTGCCGAGCGACGACAACGTCAATCCGTACACCTTCTGCGTGGAGCTCAAGGGCAGCCAGTGGCTGTTGCAGAAGGGGAAGATGATCGCCTACTACGGGCGGATCGACTTCAACGGCGTGGGCCTCGGCCGCTTCGACCGGCTGCTGCGCACCAGCTTCCACTCACCGCTGCACGCCGGTGACTGGGTGGTGGCCGAGGGCAGCGGCAAGATGCTGCTGGCCGACCGGGCCTTCGACGTCAACTCCTTCGACCTGGAGGACGGGAATCTGACGATCCGCTCCGGGAACCTGCTGGCGTACCAGCCGAGCCTGGCGCTGAAGCAGTCGATCGTGCCGGGTTTTCTGACGCTGATCGGCACGGGCACATTCGTCGCCGCCTCGAACGGGCCCGTGGTCTTCATGGAGCCGCCGATCCGGGTGGATCCGCAGGCGCTGGTGGGCTGGGCGGACTGCCCCTCCCCCTGCCACCACTACGACCACGGGTATATGACGGGAGTGATGGGCGGCCTGCGGGCACTGACGGGGATCGGCGGGACCTCCGGCGAGGAGCACCAGTTCGAGTTCGTCGGCGCCGGGACGGTGCTGCTCCAGTCCACGGAGACGCTGATGCCGGAGCAGGCGACGGGCGCGGTGCCCCAGCAGGACGGGGTGCCCGGGGGCGGTATGCCCGGCACCGGTCAGGCCGGGCACGGCGGTCAGCCGGGCGCCGCGCCGAGGCTGCCCGGCCAGCTCGGGGACCTCCAGCGGCGATTCGGACTGTGAACGGTACTCTGCGGAGGGTGACGTCGAACGCCTGCGCACTTCCGCCGAACGGGTGCCCGGCGCCGGGTGCCCGCCGTCACAGCCAGAGACTTCGTCCAAAATTCAACTTCTTAGGTAGAATCCCTCTATGGAGACCGAGACAGCCACCCGCTGGCTGAGCGATGCAGAGCAGTGCGCGTGGCGCACCTATGTGGATGTCAAGAGCCTGTTGACATACCAGCTGGAAAAAGACCTGCAGCCGTTCGGCCTGACGATAAACGACTACGAGATCCTGGTGAATCTCTCGGAGTCGGCGGAGCGGCGCATGCGGATGAGTGACCTCGCGGGCGCGACGCTCCAGTCGAAGAGCCGGCTCTCCCACCAGATCACCCGGATGGAAGCCGCGGGCCTGGTCCGCAGGGAGCACTGCGAGTCGGACCGGCGCGGACTCTTCGCGGTCCTCACCGACCAGGGCATGGAGACGATGCAGAAGGCCGCGCCGCTGCATGTCGCATCCGTGCGGAAGCACTTCATCGATCTGCTCTCGCCGGAGGCGCTCGCCGATCTGCGTCAGTCGCTGACGCCGGTGGCGGAGCACCTGCGCGGGCAGCGCGGCAAGATCTGAGCGCTGCTCGACCGGGCGCCATGGCGCCCGGCGCCCTCCGGTGAGCGGCTCTTCGCCGGGCGAGGACGGGACGGGCGCGGCCGACCGGGGCCGCGCCGGGTCCCGGCCGGGTCGCGCCGTGGTCAGCAGGCGCCGCCGTCCGCCGGTGGCAGCCGCAGTACGAAGAGCGCGCCACCGGCCGGCGACCGGCCGGCGGTGAGCGCCCCGCCGTGGCGCCGGGCCACATCTCGGGCGATGGCCAGCCCCAGTCCCGCGCCGCCGTCGTCCCGGCTGCGGGCGTCGTCGAGCCGTACGAACCGCTCGAAGACCCGCTCACGCTCCGCCTCCGGCACCCCCGCCCCGTCGTCGCCGACCGCGAGCACCGTCCAGCCGTCCTCCCGGCGCACGGACACGGTGACCGACGCCGCCGCGTGGCGCTGCGCGTTGTCCAGCAGATTGCCCAGCACCCGGGCCACCTGGCCGCGTGAACCCGTCACTTCGAGCCCGGCCGACAGATCGAGCGAAACCGGGATCCGGTCCGTGGTCCGCTGCGAGACCTCCTCGCGGACCAGCGCGCCCAGATCGAACCGGGCCCGTCCCGGTGTCTCTCCCGCGTCCAGCCGGGCCAGCAGCAGCAGATCGGCGGCGAGCCGCTGAAGCCGTACGGTGTCCGCGACCGCGCCCGGCACATCCAGCAGCTCCGGGTGCGCCTCGCCCACTTCGAGCTGCGTACGCAGTGAGGCGATCGGGCTGCGCAGTTCGTGCGAGGCGTCCGCGACAAAGCGGCGCTGCCGTTCGACGGCGGCCTCCAGCGCGGTGAGCGTCTCGTTGGTCGTACGGGCCAGCCGGGCGACCTCGTCGTGCGTGCCGGGCTCGGGCACCCGGCGGGAGAGATCCTCGGAGCGGGTGATGGCCGCCATCTCGCGCCGGATGCCCTCCACGGGCCTGAGCGCCCGCCGGGTCACCAGCCAGGTGACTCCCCCGACGACCAGCAGCAGCACCGGCAGACCCACCAGCATCGCCACGGCGGCCGTGCCGACCGCGCTCTGCCGGGCGGCCAGGGACGCGCCCGCGTGGACGAGGACCCTCGCGCCCGTGCCGTCGGTCACCTCGACCGTGGCGAACCGGTAGTCCTCCGTCGTACCGTCCACCGTCGCGCTTCCCGTCGCGTACGAGGTGCGGCCGATCTCACCGACGGCGGGGGCGTCGTCATCACCGCCCCGGCCCCGGCCGCCGGTGTCGCCGGTGTGGTCGCTGTCGTTGCTGTCGTTGCTGTCGTTGCTGTCGTCGTCAGAATCGCTGGCGTTACTGTCGTCGACGCCGTCGACGCCGTCACCGCTCGCGCCGGGCTCCGCGCTCCCACGGGCGGCGGGGCTCCGCACGGGGGTGACGGCGGCCTGTCCGGTGCCGCTGATCCGCTCCAGGTCCTTGCCGGCCGCCAGCACCCGGCCGCTCTCGTCGACCACCTGCACCGGATGGTCCTCCTCGTCCGGCAGTGCCAGACCGGCATAGCCGGTCCTGCCCGGCACCCGGGAGGCGATGGCCAGGGCGACCTCGCGCGCCGCGGCGTCCGCCTCCCGCCCGGCCCGGTCGGTGAGGTTCGAACGCAGCGACAGGAGGACCGCGATCCCGGCGGCGAGCAGCGCCACCGCCACCACGGCCGTCGCGCCGAGCGACGCCTTGGCCCGTACGGACGCGAAACGGCGCCTCATACGGCGACCAGCCGGTAACCGGCACCGCGCACCGTCTGGATGCGGGCAGCGCCCATCTTGCGCCGCAGAGCGCTGATGTAGACCTCGATGATGTTCGGGTCGCCGTCATAGGCGAAGTCCCAGACGTGCTCCAGGATCTCGGGCTTCCCGACCACCTCGCCCGCGCGGGTCGCCAGTTGCTCCAGCACGGCGAACTCCTTGGCGGTGAGCGCCACTTCGGTCCCGTCCCGGAAGACACGGCGGGCCGCGGTGTCGACGGTGAGACCGCCGACGCGCAGGATTGGCGAGGCACCCGCCGAGCCCCGGCGGCGCAGCAGCGCCTTGACCCGCGCGACCAGCACGACGTACGAGAACGGCTTGGTCAGATAGTCGTCGGCGCCGGTGTCCAGCCCCTCGGCCTCGTCGTACTCGCCGTCCTTGGCGGTGAGCATCAGGATCGGCACGTCGTTGCCGGCGGCACGCAGCGCGGCACAGACCCGGTAGCCGTTCAGACCGGGCAGCATGATGTCGAGCACGACCAGGTCGTAGACGCCCTCGCCGGCCCGGTGGAGCCCCTCGCGGCCGTCGTGGACGACATCCACGGCGAAGCCCTCGGCCGTCAGCCCCTTCGCCAGGGAGACCGCGAGCCGTTTCTCGTCCTCCACGATCAACAAGCGCATGGCCCCACCCTCCCAGAGGGAACCTGAAGATCCCTTCAGGTGGCTTCAGGCTGCCTTCAGCTTCCCTGGGCGACATTGAATTTGTTCGCAGACGACCGACTGGGGAGGACCTCTCATGAAGCGCAATCTCGTCATCGCGGCCATCACGGCGGCGGCACTGATCGGCGGCGGCACCGTCACGGCGGTCGCCATCGGCGACGACGACCGGAGCGGTACGGCGACCGCGACGGCCTCCGCGCCCGTACCGGGGCCGACGGCCTCGGGGGACGGGCCGGAGGACTCCGGGCCCCGGACGGACGGCTCCCGCGACGGGACGGACGACTCCCGGGAACGGGCGGTCCCGCGCGGTACGGACCTCACCGTGGGCGAGGCCGCCGCGGCGGCCCTCAAGAAGCATCCCGGCTCCGTGGTCTCCGCCGAACTCGACGACGACGCGGCGGGCCGGAGCACCCACTGGGAGGTCGAGGTCCTCGGCAAGGACAACCGCCGGCACGAGCTGAAGGTCGACGCCGTCACGGGAGCCGTGCGCGCCGACGACCGGGACGACCACGCCGACGACCGCGACGACCGGGACGACCGCCGCGGCGACGACGGCCGGGACGACTGACCGGCGAGCGCGCCCGTACCCCGCCCCTGCCCCGCCCGGCCGCACCCGGCCGGGCGGCCGGCGCTCCGCCCCGCGCCTCCGCCGTACGGCCTCAGCCCCGGCCCGTGATCCCCGCGACCAGTTCGTCCGCCGCCGAGTACGGGTCGAGTTCGCCCGCGACGATCCGCTCGGCCAGCGCGTCCAGCCTGCGGTCGCCGTGCAGATCGCCGAT
The DNA here is from genome assembly GCF_040635655.1 of Streptomyces sp. NPDC006923. Classification (NCBI taxonomy): domain Bacteria; kingdom Bacillati; phylum Actinomycetota; class Actinomycetes; order Kitasatosporales; family Streptomycetaceae; genus Streptomyces; species Streptomyces sp. NPDC006923. Next base: position 384,544 of record NZ_JBEYIF010000006.1, on the reverse strand, counting down.
GCGCTCGCGGAGCGCGGTGACCGCGATGGTCTCCACCTCGCGGGCCGCGCGCCCGGCCCGGCGCCGCGCCAGCACGTCGTGCTCCTCCATCCAGGCCCGGTGCTTCTCCAGGGCCTCCACCACCTCGTCGATCCCCTCGCCGCGCGCCGCGATCGTCTTGACGATCGGCGGCCGCCAGTCGCCGGGGCCCCGGCTCTCGCCGAGGCCGAGCATGTGGTTCAGCTCGCGGACCGTCGCGTCGGCGCCGTCCCGGTCCGCCTTGTTGACCACATAGATGTCACCGATCTCCAGGATCCCGGCCTTGGCCGCCTGGATCCCGTCGCCCATGCCCGGCGCCAGCAGCACCACCGAGGTGTCGGCCTGGGAGGCGATCTCGACCTCCGACTGGCCGACCCCGACGGTCTCCACCACGATCACGTCGCAGCCCGCCGCGTCCAGGACCCGGATCGCCTGCGGCGCCGCCCAGGCCAGCCCGCCGAGATGGCCGCGGGTCGCCATCGAGCGGATATAGACACCGGGGTCGGAGGCGTGCTCGGACATCCGGACGCGGTCGCCGAGCAGCGCTCCTCCGGAGAAAGGGGACGAGGGGTCCACGGCCAGCACCGCGACCCGCCTGCCCGCCCGCCGGTAGGCGGAGACCAGCGCGGACGTCGAGGTCGACTTGCCGACACCGGGCGGGCCGGTGAGACCGACGACATATGCGTTGCCCGCGAGCGGCGCCAGCGCCGCCATCACCTCCCGGAGCTGCGGCGACGCCCCCTCGACCAGCGAGATCAGCCGGGCCACGGCCCGCGGCCTGCCCTCCCGTGCCTGAGCCACCAGCTCGGGGACGTCCTGCATCTGCGGCTCCGTTCCTCGGAAACGTACGACGGTCAGCCGGCCACGCGCACGATCAGCGCGTCGCCCTGGCCACCGCCACCGCACAGCGCCGCCGCGCCGACCCCGCCACCGCGCCGCTTCAGCTCCAGCGCCAGATGGAGCACCAGCCGCGCGCCGGACATCCCGATCGGATGGCCGAGCGCGATGGCGCCGCCGTTCACATTGACCTTGTCCGGCGAGACGCCGAGATCCTTCATCGACTGCACCGCGACGGCGGCGAACGCCTCATTGATCTCGATGAGATCGAGATCGTCCACCCCGAGGCCCTCCTTCTTCAGGGCGTGCTGGATCGCGTTGGACGGCTGGGACTGGAGGGAGTTGTCCGGGCCCGCCACATTGCCGTGCGCGCCGATCTCCGCGATCCAGTCGAGGCCCAGCTCCAGCGCCTTGGCCTTGCTCATCACCACGACCGCCGCCGCGCCGTCGGAGATCTGGGAGGAGGTGCCGGCCGTGATGGTGCCGTCCTTCGCGAACGCGGGCCGCAGCCGGCCCAGGGACTCCACCGTGGTCTCGGCGCGGATGCCCTCGTCCTGCGAGAAGAGCAGCGGGTCGCCCTTGCGCTGCGGGATCTCCACCGGGACGATCTCGGCCTCGAAGACGCCGTTCTTCTGGGCGGCGGCGGCCCGCTGGTGGGAGAGGGCGCCGAACTCGTCCTGCTCGGGCCTGGCGATGTTCAGCCGGGTGTTGTGCTTCTCCGTCGAGGCGCCCATGGCGATGTTCTCGAAGGAGTCGGTGAGGCCGTCGTACGCCATCGCGTCGAGCATCTCGACCGCGCCGTACTTGTAGCCCTCACGGGACTTGGGGAGCAGGTGCGGAGCGTTGGTCATGGACTCCTGGCCGCCCGCGACCACCACGTCGAACTCGCCGGCCCGGATGAGCTGGTCGGCCAGCGCGATGGCGTCGAGCCCGGAGAGACAGACCTTGTTGACGGTCAGCGCCGGGACATTCATCGGAATGCCGGCCCTGACCGCGGCCTGGCGCGCCGGAATCTGCCCCGTCCCGGCCTGGAGCACCTGGCCCATGATCACGTACTGCACCTGGTCACCGCGGACGCCGGCCCGGTCCAGCGCCGCCTTGATGGCGAAGCCGCCCAGCTCGGCGCCGGAGAAGGACTTCAGCGAGCCGAGGAGCCGCCCCATCGGGGTACGGGCGCCCGCGACGATCACGGAAGTGGTGGTGTTCGTATCCGACATGAGACGCGATCCCCTTTACGTGCGGCTTGACGTGCGGCTTGAGGAGTGAACGAGGGTTCACTTCAAATGTACTGAGCGGTACGCCTCCCGGTCACCGGGCGGCGCGTGTGATCGCGCGCACGTTGCGTAATCACCGCCGTACCGCTGCACTGGATCCATGCTGACGCGAATCGATCACATCGGGATCGCCTGCTTCGACCTCGACGCGACTGTCGAGTTCTACCGGGCCACCTACGGCTTCGAGGTGTTCCACACCGAGGTCAACGAGGAGCAGGGCGTGCGTGAGGCCATGCTCAAGATCAACGAGACGTCCGACGGCGGAGCTTCGTATCTTCAGCTCCTGGAACCGGTCAGGGAGGATTCCGCCGTTGGGAAATGGCTCGCCAAGAACGGCGAGGGGGTGCATCACATCGCGTTCGGTACGGCGGACGTGGACGGGGACGCCCAGTCGGTCCGTGACAAGGGCGTACGGGTGCTGTACGACGAGCCGCGCACCGGTTCCATGGGCTCCCGCATCACCTTCCTGCATCCCAAGGACTGTCACGGAGTCCTCACAGAACTGGTCACCTCCGCCCGGGAGCACTGACCTTAAGGATTCCCGGCCCGGTACAGTGGACCGCTCCGGGCCGGGGCCGGGTCGGGGCCGTGTGCCCGCAGTTGATCTGACACCATTCCCCGGGGGGCCGTTCGCCGCGAACGGTGCTCGATCGGGCAGTTGCGACCAGGGGACGGATGGGACCGCGCAGTGCGGGGCTACGAACGCCAGGAGAGCCACCGAGCTGACGACGACCACCTCTCGCGGTTCGAAGCCGAGATGGACCGGCTGAAGACCGCGCGAGAGAAGGCCGTCCAGCACGCCGAGGACCTCGGTTACCAGGTCGAGGTATTGCGCGCCAAGCTCCACGAGGCACGCCGCAGCCTGGCCACCCGTCCCTCGTATGACAGCGCCGATCTCGGCTACCAGGCCGAACAGCACCTCCGTAACGCCCAGATGCAGGCCGAGCAGATGCGCTCGGACGCCGAACGCGAGCTGCGCGAGGCACGCGCCCAGACCCAGCGCATCCTCCAGGAGCACGCCGAGCACCAGGCGAGGCTCCAGGCCGAGCTGCACACCGAGGCCGTCCAGCGCCGGCAGCGGCTCGACCAGGAGCTGGCGGAGCGCCGCCAGACCGTCGAATCGCATGTCAACGAGAACGTCGCCTGGGCGGAGCAGCTCCGCGCCCGTACCGAGTCCCAGGCCCGCAGGCTGCTCGACGAGTCCCGTGCCGAGGCCGAGCAGTCGCTCGCCGCCGCCCGCGCGGAGGCGGCCCGGGTCACCGAGGAGGCCCGCCGCCGGCTGGGCTCCGAGGCCGAGGCGGCCCGCGCGGAGGCGGAAGCGCTTCTGCTGCGAGCCCGCAGGGACGCCGAGCGGATGCTCAACGCCGCGTCCGCGCAGGCGCGGGAGGCCGCCGGCCACGCCGAGCAGCTCCGGGCGTCCACGACCGCCGAGGCCGACCAGGCGCGCCAGCAGGCCGCCGAGCTGAGCCGGGCCGCCGAGCAGCGGATGCAGGAGGCGGAGGAGCGGCTGCGCGCGGCCCGCGCCGAGGCCGAGAAGGTCGTCACGGAGGCCAAGGAGGCCGCGGTCAAGCGGCTGGCCGGTGCCGAGTCGCAGAACGAGCAGCGCACCCGTACGGCCAAGTCGGAGATCGCCCGGCTGGTGGGCGAGGCGACGAAGGAGGCCGAGGCCACCAAGGCCGAGGCCGAGCAGGCGCTCATCGACGCCCGCGGCGAGGCCGAGAAGCTGGTCGCGGAGGCCGCCGAGAAGGCCCGCGCCGCCGCCGCCGAGGATGCCGCCGCCCAGCTCGCCAAGGCGGCCAGGACGGCCGAGGAGGTGCTGACCAAGGCGTCCGACGACGCCCGGGCCACCACCAGGGCCGCCGGCGAGGAGGCCGAACGGATCCGCCGGGAGGCGGAGGCCGAGGCGGACCGGCTGCGCGGCGAGGCGGCCGAGCAGGCCGACCAGCTCAAGGGCGCGGCCAAGGACGACACCAAGGAGTACCGCGCCAAGACGGTCGAGCTCCAGGAGGAGGCGCGCAGGCTGCGCGGCGAGGCCGAGCAGCTCAGGGCCGACGCGGTCGCCGAGGGCGAGCGGATCCGTGGTGAGGCCAGGCGCGAGGCCGTCCAGCAGATCGAGGAGGCGGCCAGGACCGCCGAGGAACTGCTGACCAAGGCCAAGGCCGACGCGGACGAGCTGCGCTCCGGCGCGACCGCCGAGAGCGAGCGGGTCCGCACCGAGGCCATAGAGCGCGCCACGACCCTGCGCCGGCAGGCCGAGGAGACGCTGGAGCGCGCCCGCGCCGAGGCCGAGCGGCTCCGGGCCGAGGGCGAGGAGCAGGCCGAGGCGACCAGGACGGCCGCCGAGCAGGCGGCGGGCGAGCTGCGCGAGGAGACCGAGCGCGGTGTCGAGGCCCGCAAGTCCGAGGCCGCCGGTGAGCTGACCCGGCTGCACACGGAGGCCGAGCAGCGTCTCGCCTCCGCCGAGGAGGCGCTCACCGACGCGCGCTCCGAGAGCGAGCGGATCCGGCGCGAGGCCGCCGAGGAGACCGAGCGGCTGCGCGCCGAGGCCGCCGAGCGCGTTCGTACGCTCCAGGCGCAGGCCGAGCGGGAGGCCGAGCGGCTGCGCACCGAGGCCGCGGCCGACGCGTCGGAGTCCCGCGCCGAGGCGGAGAACGCGGCGGTGCGGCTGCGCACGGAGGCGGCCACCGAGGCGGAGCGGCTCAAGACCGAGGCGCAGGAGAGCGCCGACCGGATCAGGTCGGAGGCGGCCGCCGCCGCCGAGCGGGTCGGCGCGGAGGCCGCGGAGGCGCTGGACGCCGCGCAGGAGGAGGCGAGCCGCCGCCGCCGGGAGGCCGAGGAGACCCTCGCGAGCGCCCGTACGGAGGCGGACCAGGAGCGCGAGCGGGCCCGCGAGCAGAGCGAGGAGCTGCTCGCCTCGGCCCGCAAGCGGGTCGAGGAGGCCGGGGCCGAGGCACAGCGGCTGGTCGAGGAGGCCGACCGCCGTGCCACGGAGATGGTGGCCGCCGCCGAGCAGACCGCCCAGCAGGTACGGGATTCCGTCGCCGGTCTCCAGGACCAGGCCGAGCAGGAGATCGCCGGGCTGCGGTCGGCCGCCGAGCACGCCGCGGGCCGGACCAGGACCGAGGCGCAGGAGGAGGCGGACCGGGTCCGCGCCGACGCGTACGCCGAGCGGGAGCGTGCCACCGAGGACTCCAACCGGACCCGTGCCAGGGCCCAGGAGGAGTCCGAGGCGGCCCAGGCGCTCGCCGAGCGCACGGTCGGCGAGGCCGTCGCCGAGGCGGAGCGGATGCGCGCCGACAGCGCGGAGTACGCGCAGCGGCTCCGCACCGAGGCGTCGGACTCCCTCGCCGCCGCCGAGCACGACGCGGCCCGCGCCCGCGCGGAGGCCCGCGAGGACGCCAACCGGATCCGCGGTGACGCCGCCGCGCAGGCCGACCGGCTCATCGGGGAGGCCACGAGCGAGTCCGAGCGGATGCGCGCGGAGGCCGCCGAGACGGTGGGCGCCGCGCAGCAGGCCGCCGAGCGGCTGCGTGCCGAGGCCGCACAGCTCAAGGCCGACACCGAGGCCGCCGCGGAGCGGCTGCGCACCGAGGCCCAGGAGGAGACGGACTGGCTCCTGGACGAGGCGCGCAAGGACGCGGCGAAGCGCCGCGCCGACGCCGCGGGCCAGGCGGACCAGCTCATCAACAAGGCCAGGGAGGAGGCGCTGCGCGCCGCCACCGAGGCCGAGAAGCAGGCCGACACGATGGTGGGCGCGGCCCGCTCGGCGGCCGAGCGCATCACCTCGGACGCCACCATCGAGGGCAACTCCCTGGTGGAGAAGGCCCGTACGGACGCGGACGAGCTGCTCGTCGGCGCACGCCGTGACGCGGCGGCCATCCGCGACCGGGCCGAGGAGCTGCGCGAGCGCGCCGAGAGCGAGGTCGAGCAGCTCCATGAGCGGGCCCGCCGGGAGACCTCCGAGCAGATGAAGACCGCCGGCGAGCGGGTCGACAAGCTGATGAAGGCCGCCGACGAGCAGCGGGCCGAGGCCGAGGCGAAGGCCAAGGAACTGGTCGCCGACGCCGGCTCGGAGGCGAGCAAGGTCCGGATCGCCGCGGTGCGGAAGGCCGAGACACTCCTCAAGGAAGCCGCGCAGAAGAAGGCCGAATTGATCAAGGAGGCCGAGAACCTGCGTGCCGAGGCCGTCCAGGAGGCGAAGCGGACGGTCGAGGAGGGCAAACGCGAGCTGGATGTCCTGGTCCGCAGACGTGAGGACATCCAGGCCGAGATCTCCCGTGTGCAGGACGTACTCGAAGCATTGGAGTCATTTGAGGCACCCTCCGCACCCGCGAAGGACAGCCCCGTCAAAGCCGGCGCCGCGGCGGGGACCACCCGTTCGAGTGGCAAGTCCTCGGAGAGCTAGCCACTCAAAAGGCTGGACATTCTTCAGACCAAACCGGCATCCGCTCGATGACACGCCGCTTAGGCCCCTAGGATTCCCCCTATCACCTCACCGGTCTCATTCGACAGGAACCCCATGAGCGACACTTCCTCCCCATTCGGCTTCGAGCTCGTGCGGCGTGGTTACGACCGCGGTCAGGTGGACGACCGCATTACCAAACTCGTCGCCGACCGTGACAGTGCTCTGGCCCGCATCACCTCTCTGGAAAAGCGCATCGAGGAACTCCACCTCGAGACGCAGAACGCCCAGGCCCAGGTCAGCGACGCGGAGCCGTCGTACGCCGGGCTCGGCGCCCGCGTCGAGAAGATCCTCCGCCTCGCCGAGGAGGAGGCGAAGGACCTGCGCGAGGAGGCGCGTCGCGCGGCCGAGCAGCACCGCGAGCTCGCCGAGTCCGCCGCCCAGCAGGTGCGCAACGACGCCGAGTCGTTCGCCTCGGAGCGCAAGTCCAAGGCCGAGGACGAGGGCGTCCGCATCGTCGAGAAGGCGAAGGGGGACGCGGCTACGCTGCGCTCGGAGGCGCAGAAGGACGCGCAGTCCAAGCGCGAGGAGGCCGACGCGCTCTTCGAGGAGACCCGCGCCAAGGCCGCCCAGGCCGCCGCGGACTTCGAGACGAACCTCGCCAAGCGGCGTGAGCAGTCCGAGCGCGACCTGGCGTCGCGTCAGGCGAAGGCCGAGAAGCGCCTGGCGGAGATCGAGCACCGCGCCGAGCAGCTCCGTCTCGAGGCCGAGAAGCTGCGTACGGACGCGGAGCGCCGTGCCCGTCAGACGGTCGAGACGGCCCAGCGCCAGTCCGAGGACATCGTGGCCGACGCGAACGCCAAGGCCGACCGGATCCGCAGCGAGTCGGAGCGCGAGCTGGCGGCGCTCACCAACCGCCGCGACTCGATCAACGCTCAGCTCACCAACGTCCGCGAGATGCTGGCGACGCTGACCGGTGCCGCGGTGGCCGCCGCCACCAGCCCGTCCGACGACGAGCCGATCTCCCGCGGTGTGCCGGCCCAGCAGTCCCGCTGAGCCGGTCCGGTCCCGCCGGATCCGGCCCGCCGCAGGGCAGGTGATACGACGGGACCGGCCCCGTATATAACGATCGGGCAAGCCCCTCGCCACTTCGGTGGCGGGGGGCTTCGCGCGCCCCTAGGTTGTCGGGCATGATCGAGGTCGAGGGTCTCACCAAACGCTTCGGCCGCAAGGTCGCTGTCGATCAGCTCTCCTTCCAGGTGCGGCCGGGGGTGGTGACGGGCTTTCTCGGCCCCAACGGGGCGGGCAAGTCGACCACCATGCGGATGATGCTCGATCTCGACAATCCGACCAGCGGCTCGGTACGGATCGACGGCAAGCACTACCGCCAGCTCGCGGAGCCCCTCAAGCACATCGGGGCGCTGCTGGAGGCCAAGGCCATGCACGGCGGCCGCAGCGCGTACAACAATCTCCTCTGTCTGGCCCAGAGCAATCGCATCCCGGCGAGCCGTGTCTCCGAAGTCCTCGACATGGTCGGGCTGTCCGCGGTGGCCCACAAGAAGTCGAAGGGTTACTCGCTCGGTATGGGCCAGCGGCTCGGAATCGCGTCGGCCCTGCTCGGTGATCCAGAGATCCTGATGTTCGACGAGCCGGTCAATGGTCTGGACCCGGAGGGAATTCACTGGATCCGGAATCTGATGAAGCATCTCGCCCAAGAGGGGCGGACGATCTTCGTCTCCAGCCATCTCATGAGTGAAATGGCTCTCACGGCGGATCACTTGATCGTCATTGGCCAGGGAAAACTCCTGGCGAACACCTCGATGGCCGAGTTCATCCAGGAGAACTCCCGGAGTTACGCGCGCCTGCGCTCACCGCAGCGGGAGCGGCTGAAGGACGTCCTGCACGAGGCCGGCTTCACCACGACCGAGACGGACGAGGGCGTCATCGAGATCGACGGGGCGTCCACCGAGGAGCTGGGCCAGCTCGCGGCGGACCATCAGATCGTGCTGCACGAGCTGAGCTCCCAGCGTGCCTCGCTCGAAGAGGCGTTCATGCAGATGACGCTGGAGTCGGTGGAGTACCACGCGCATTCGGGCGCCGGCGGGGAACGGTCCCCGGGGCCCGGCACGGGCCAGGACCGCCAGGGCAAGGGAGCCTGACACACGATGGCATCGGTACCAGCGGTCCTCCGCTCGGAGTGGACCAAGATCCGTACGGTCTCGTCCACCACCTGGACGCTGATCAGCGCACTGGTCGTGACCGTGGCCCTGGGCGCGGCGCTCTCCGCGCTGCTGAACTCCACGTTCGACGATCTTGAACGGGCCCAGCAGGCCACCTTCGACCCGACGTTCACCAGTTTCTCCGGGATGGTCCTGGGCCAGCTCGCGATGGTGGTCTTCGGTGTGCTGGTGGTGGGCTCGGAGTACAGCTCCGGCATGATCCGCACCTCGCTGGCCGCCGTGCCGCAGCGCGCCACCTTCCTGTTCAGCAAGATCCTGGTGGCCGGGGTGCTGGCGCTGGTGGTCGGGATGGTCACGGGGTTTCTGGCGTTCTTCCTCGGCCAGGCGCTGCTCGGTGACCACGGCACGACCATCGGCGAGCCGAATGTGCTGCGCGCGGTGATCGGCAGCGGTCTGTACATGACGCTGATCGCCCTCTTCTCGATGGGCGTCACGGCGATGCTGCGCAGCTCGATGCTGTCGCTCGGCATCCTGATGCCGTTCTTCTTCCTGGTCTCCCAGATCCTGGCGGCCGTCCCGGTCGCCAAGGACGTCGCGCGCTACTTCCCGGACCAGGCCGGTTCGAAGATCCTTCAGGTGGTCCCGAACGCCATGGACTCGGGCGAGGCGCCGTACGGCCCCTGGGGCGGGCTGGGGATCCTGGTCCTGTGGGTGGTGGCGGCGCTGGCCGGCGGGTACGTCGTGCTGAAGAAGCGCGACGCCTGACCGCCGCGTCCGGCGGCTGCCGCCCGGCCCGCCCGGTCCATTCCGGGCCGACGCTCCGCCGGAACGTCTTGGCCGGAACCGTCAAGGCATGGATATCCTCCTAACTCTTACGGGGGCCTTGGGCCGGCAGCGGTCACTGCCCCGACGACCTCACCTGTCGATGGGGCTGGAGAATGATCGAGGCAGTCGGCCTGACGAAGCGCTACGGCGCCAAGACGGCCGTGTACAACCTTTCCTTCCAGGTGCGGCCGGGACTTGTCACCGGCTTCCTCGGCCCCAACGGTTCGGGCAAGTCGACGACGATGCGGATGATCCTCGGCCTCGACCGGCCGACCGAGGGCCGGGTGACGGTCGGCGGCCATCCCTTCCGGCTGCTGCCGAACGCCCCGCGTCAGGTCGGCGCGCTCCTTGACGCCAAGGCGGTGCACGGCGGACGCAGCGCGCGCAACCATCTGCTCTCGCTGGCCCAGCTCTCCGGCATCCCGGCCACCCGGGTCGACGAGGTGCTCGGGGTCGTCGGCCTCCAGGACGTCGCCCGGCGGCGCTCCAGCGGCTTCTCGCTCGGTATGGGCCAGCGCCTCGGTATCGCGGCGGCGCTCCTCGGTGACCCACAGGTGCTGCTCTTCGACGAGCCGGTCAACGGTCTGGACCCGGAGGGCATCCTCTGGGTCCGCAATCTGATGAAGCAGCTCGCGAGCGAGGGCCGTACGGTCTTCGTCTCCTCGCACCTGATGAGTGAGATGGCGCTCACCGCCGACCACCTCATCGTGATCGGACGCGGCCGGCTTCTCTCCGACATGAGTGTCAAGGACTTCATCTCCGCCAACTCCGCCGACTTCGCCCGGGTGCGCACGCCGAAGACGGAGCCCGCACAGCGCGAGAAACTGATGGCGGCGCTCACCGAGGCGGGTGGCCGGGTGCTGTCGGAACCGGACGGCGCCCTGCGGATCACGGGGCTGCCGCTGGCGCGGATCAGCGATGTGGCGCACGAGGCGGATGTGCGGCTCTGGGAGCTCTCACCGCACCAGGCCTCGCTGGAGGAGGCGTACATGCGGATGACCCAGGGCGCCGTGGACTACCGCTCGACGGCCGACGCGCTGGCCGGCTTCCAGCCGCCACCGGGATACGGGCCACCACCGGGATACGGGCCGGCACCGGCCGCGTACCCGCCGCCCGCCGCTCCCGAGGAGCCCCAGCGTGGCTGGTACGCCCCGCCGCCGCCCGGGGAGAACCCGTACGCGAGCGCGGCCCCGGCCACCGTGCCGCCGGCCCCGCCCGCCGCGCCCCCCGCACCGGTACCGGCGCCCGCACCGGTACCGGCGCCCGCCGGGGACATGACCACGCGCGACAGCAACGAGGACGCCCGATGACGACCCCGTACCAGCAGCAGGCCCCGCACCCGCAGGCCCCGCGGCAGCCGGCGCCGTGGACCGGCGGCCCGGCCGGCGGCTACACCTCACCGATCCCGGTCCGCCGGGCCCATCTCGGGGACGCCCTGGCGTCCGAGTGGACCAAGCTGCGTTCCGTACGGTCCACGATGTGGACCCTGGGCGTCATGATCGTGCTGGTGCTGGGCATCGGGCTGCTCGCCGCCGTGGCCGTCTCCGCCTCCGAGGCGGGCATCGGCGGCGACTCCGTGCTCGCGCTCGGCTTCTTCGGCGTGCTGCTCGGCTCGATCTGTGTGATCACGCTGGGGGTGCTGACCATCGCCTCGGAGTACGGCACGGGCATGATGCGCACGACCCTGACCGCCTGCCCCAGCAGGGCCCGGGTGCTGGGCGCCAAGTCGCTGGTCTTCTTTCTGCTGGTCCTGGTGATCACGACGGTGACCACCACCGTCACCGCCGCGCTGCAGACCGCGATCCTGGACGCCGCCGCGCCCGATGGGGCGGACTGGTTCCGGGCGACCTTCGGCGTCGGACTCTATGTGGCGACGCTCGGGCTGCTGTCGCTGGCGGTCGGCGCGCTGGTCCGGCACTCGGCGGGCGCGATCACGATCATGATCGGTGTGGTGCTGCTGCCGCTGGTGCTGGCGCTGTTCATGTACTCCGACTCACTCGCCGGACTGCGGGACGCGCTGTTCGAGTACTCGATCCCGAACCAGCTCGCCGTGTTCTACGACAACACCGTCGGCCCGTCCGCCGGGCCGTCCGGCTGGTCCCCGCTGTGGATTCTGCTCGGGGTGACGGCCGTCACGATGGTGTGCGCCTTCCTGGTGGTCGACAAGCGCGACGTCTGAGCGCCGGGCAGGGCCTGACCAGGGCGTGTTGCGAAAGTAGCGCCTGGCCCTAATACCTCGGCGCGTTCCTGGACCGCTGCACCCGTGAGGTGCGGCGGTCCTTCGCGTTCCAGCACGCCTGGTGCCAGTGGCGCCGGTCCTCCACACCGCCGTACTCGGGCCACGCCACCACATGCGCCACCCCGGACGGGATCTCCTGGTCGCAGCCGGGGCAGCGGTACCGCTTGCCCGCGGCGCTCGCTCCCGCGACATGGCGGACCGACCACTCCTCGCCCTGCCAGGACTCCGACCGCTGGAAGCCTCCGTACCGGTCCCCCGCGTCACCGGCTCGCTCCATCGGTTTCTCGCCGCCACGGGGGCGGTTGCGGCGCGGGGACACAGGACACCTCACGGGGCAGACAGCACGATTCGTGTCCAGCCTACGGCCCGTGGCTGTGCGTACCTGCCCCGCTCGGCACAAGACAGCGCGACCCACAGAAGGCACTTACCGGACAATCGCAAGAACTTCACGCTCCGCCCGTGCCCTTGGCACGTGTCAGGCGTTGTTGCCGGTAGGGGGAGTCGCGTGAGCCGCGAGGAGGCAGCAGGCGATGCGTGTTGGAGCTTTTGTACTGGCGGCGCAGTTCCCGGGCCAGGGACAGGGCGAGGCGCTGCACCGGGCGGTACGCACCGCCGAGCTCGGCGAGGAATCCGGGCTCGACTCGGTCTGGGTCGCCGAGCACCATTTCGTACCGTACGGCGTGTGTCCCTCGGCCGTGACACTGGCCGGGGTTCTCCTCGGACGTACCCGACACATCCGGGTGGGTACGGCGGTCAGCGTGTTGCCGAACGTCCATCCGGTGGCGCTGGGCGAGCAGGCCGCACTGCTCCATCTCCTCTCCGGCGGGCGGTTCTCGCTCGGCGTGGGCCGGGGCGGCCCCTGGGTCGACCTGGAGGTCTTCGGCACCGGCCTGGACGCCTACGAGCGGCATTTCCCCGAGTCGCTGGAGCTGCTGCTGCGCTGGCTGCGCGAGCGCCGGGTGTCGGCCTCCGGCGAGTGCTTCCGTTTCCGTGAGGTCGCCGTCGTACCGCGCCCGGACGAATTGATAGACACGCGCGCGGACGCGGGCGAGGACGGGGCCGGCGACCGCCGCGGTCCCGAGGTGATCGTGGCCTGCACCTCGCCGAAGAGTGTGAAGCTCGCCGCCGAACTCGGCCTGCCGATGCTGCTGGGGATGCACTGCGGCGACGACGAGAAGGCGGAGATGGTCGCCCTGTGGCGCGCGCACGCCCGCGCGGCGGGGCGCCCGGCTCCGGAGATCGCGGACGCCGCGCATGTCTCCGCCGGAGTGGCGCAGATCGCGGACCGCCGGGACGAGGCGACGGAGTCCCTCGCCAAGGCGATGCCCGGCTGGCTGCGGCAGGGACTCGGCGCTCATGTGACGGTCGACGGCCGGCCCAGGTCGATGCGGGACCCGGTGGAGTACACGGACCTGCTGTGCGGTCTGCATCCCGTCGGACCGCCCCGGCTGGCCGCGGACCGGCTCGCGGCCACCGCGGAACGGACCGGCATCAGCCGGTTCGCGCTGCTCGTGGAGGGCTCCGGCGATCTCGCGTCGACGGAGGAGAACGTACGGCGGCTGGGGACCGAGGTCCTGCCGCTGCTGACCTGACCGGTCCGGCCGTGGTCGTGCGGACAGGAGCCGTGCGCCCGCCGATCGGGCACAGGGCGCTCGTACGGATACGGGTTGCTGCCGCTCCGGCACCCCAGGGGTGCTCTCGCGGTGCGGAGCGGCAGCAAGCGACGTCAGCAGTCCCGCAGTTCTGGAGACTGGTTGAGAAGCTGAGCCCTCACCGACGTGAAGCGGGCGAGCCGCTCATCAACCGAGGAGTCCAGCGGAAACACCGCGACGCGGTGGCAGTTCTGGAATGCGAGACGCACTCCGAAGTGCCGCTGGAGCGCACCGCGAATGGCATCACTCGCCAGCGCGCGCAGCAGTTGTCCACGTGCGTGCTCGTCCGGCGGAGGCGTCTGGTTGTCGGCGAACTGTCCACCGTCCACCTTCAGCTGTGCCACCAGAGAACTGATCATCTCCCATGCGAAGGGCAGGGAGGTCCGGACGCAGTCGACGAAAGCCGCTTCGTCAACCTCGCCTCGCTCGGCCTGGTCCAACAGCGCCGGTGAGACGTCGAGCGACATGGGTTCTCCTCTCGCGACCCCGGAAAGCGGGGCCTTACGGGCAGGGAAGAAGGCACCGGCGACGCAGCGTGCACGACCGGCGACCTCCTGCATCCACGTTAGGCGCGCTGTCCGGACCGCACCAGGAGAATGGGAACACAACCGGCCAGAAACGAAGGGGGCTTCCGGGGCGAATCGCGCGCGGCAGTGCCAGTCGAGTAGCGTTGCGGACCATGCGTCTCGTCATCGCCCGCTGCTCCGTCGACTACGCGGGCCGGCTCACCGCCCATTTGCCCTCCGCTCCCCGTCTCATCCTGGTCAAGGCCGACGGCAGCGTGTCGATCCACGCCGACGACCGGGCGTACAAACCGCTCAACTGGATGTCGCCGCCATGCACCCTGAAGGAGGGCGCGGGCGAGGACGCCGGCGTCTGGACGGTCGTGAACAAAGCGGGCGAGAAACTGATCATCACCATGGAGGAAGTCCTCCACGATTCCTCCCATGAGCTGGGCGTCGACCCGGGCCTCATCAAGGACGGCGTGGAAGCGCACCTCCAGGAGCTCCTCGCGGACCGTATCGAGACACTCGGCGAGGGCTACAGCCTGATCCGCCGCGAATACCCCACGGCCATCGGCCCGGTGGACATCCTGTGCCGGAACGCCGACGGGGTGACCGTGGCCGTGGAGATCAAGCGGCGCGGCGAGATCGACGGCGTGGAGCAGCTCACGCGCTATCTGGAGCTGCTGAACCGCGATCCCCATCTCGCTCCGGTGCGGGGCCTGTTCGCGGCCCAGGAGATCAAGCCGCAGGCGCGGGTCCTGGCGACGGACCGCGGGATCGGCTGTGTCGTCCTGGACTACGACGGACTGCGCGGCATCGAGGACGACAAGCTCCGGCTGTTCTGACCGCGGGCGCGACCGGACAAGGCCACGTGCCGGCGCACCGTCAGGACCGCGTACAGCGACGGGACACCGCCCCACGGCGGTGTCCCGTTCCTGTGTCCCGAGCCGGCGCCGCTACGCCGATACGCTCCCGGACGACGTCGGTGCCGTGGAGACCGTCGCGCCGGTGGACTCGGGCGCGCCCGCGCTGAGGCTCGGGGCCGGGCCGCTCGCCGTCGTCTGGGGCGACGACGGGGACCCCGGGGTTCCCGACGGTGTGTCGGAGGGCTCCTCGGTGGGCGACTCCCCGGTGGAGGGAGTCGAGGACGGCGTGCCCGAGGGCGTCGTCGACGGCTTGCCCGGCCCTGTCGACGGGTTGGCCGGCTTGCCGGGCGACGACGCGCTGTCGCCGGGCGACGAGTCGTCGTCGGACGGACCGCCGGGCGCGGAGGCCGTACCCGAAGGACTGCCACTGCCCGTCGGTCCCTGGGTGCCCGGCAGGCCCTGTTCGGACTGGCTGCCGCCGGGGCGCCGGGTGGAGCTGTCGGCGGGCTGGTCCGCCGGCAGTCCGCCGTCGCCGCCGTCGGCCTCCTCCGGGTCCGCGGACTGGTCCGTCCTGATCTTGTCCGGCTGCGCGCTGTCATTGCCCGAGGTCGCGCCGAGCGTCACCACCGTGCCGAGCACGACCGCGAGTACCGCGCCCGCGCCGGCCGCGACCAGGTTGCGGCGGGCACCGCCGAGCGCGGTACGGCGGGCCGGCGCCGGTGGTGTGACGGCCGGCCTGGGGCCCGTGGTGGCGTTGAGGGCGGCGCCGAGGGCGGGCACCTCGCGCCGGGTGACCAGCGCCGCGCCCTCGCCGGTGCCGGACAGGGCGGGCAGCGCGGGCAGGTTGCCGCCGACCGTCGCCGGTGTGCCGCTGTAGGGCGACACGGGTGTGTCGAACCGTCCCGCGCTCTCCTCGGCGGCGGCCGGCCGGCCGCCGGGCTGCGCCGCCTCGCGGTCCGCGACCAGGGCGAGCGCCCGGCGTCCGGCGACCGTGCCGCTCTTGTCGGCGACGGCCCCGCGCATGCCGATCGACGCCTCCAGCTCGGCGCGGGCCCGGTCCAGATTGCCGACACAGAGCGCGAGCACGCCCAACTCATGGTGGAAGTACGCCTCTTCGGCGACCTCCCCGGCAAGCCTGGCGGCCTCGGAGCCGACCCGCAGGGCCCGCTCCCAGGCGCCCCAGTGCAGCCCCGCCAGGAAGGCGGGGGCGGCGCTGCGGGCCAGCAGCACGGCCGCGCTGGGGTGTCCTGACTCCTGGCCCGGCACCAGCGGCGCCATCGCGGCGAGGATGGCGTCCGCCTCCGCGGTGACGCGCTCGGGTGTGACCGAGGGGTGCCCGGTCCACCAGGCGTAGTGCTGGGCGGCGGTGTGCGCGTGGGCCACGGCGTCGTCGCCGTACCCCTTCTCCTCAAGCTGCGCGGCGACGCCGGGGGCGAGCCGGTAGCGCGGGCCCACCGGGGTCAGCAGCGCGCAGTTCATCAGTTCGCCGAGCGCGGCGTCCGCGTGCGTGTCCCCCACCAGCGCGGGCAGATGCGCCTGGTGCGGGACCTCGCCGCCGAGCGCGACGGCGAACCGCAGGGTGGCGCGAGCGGCCTCGCTCAGCCGCGAGGCGAGCAGAGGGGCCGGGGCCGCGCCCTCGCCGAGCGAGGGCAGAGGTATGTCGTATCCGTCGGGCACGCCGGGCACGTCGAACTGCGCCTCGCCGGTGGGCCGCTCGAAGGGCTCGAACTCGTCGAACGCCTCGGCCCGGCCGCGCAGCCGGTCGCGCTGCCGCAGCAGGGCGCCCGCCTGGACGAAACGCAGCGGCAGTCCCTCGGACTCGAACCAGAGGTCGCCCGCCCAGTTCGCCTCCTCGTCGGTGAGCGGCCGTTCGACGGCACGCTCCAGCAGCTCCAGCGAGGCGTTCCGGCCCAGTCCGCCGAGGGCGACCTCCTCCAGGTTCGCGTCCGCGGAGGGCTGGTCGGTGTCGGGGCCGGCGGCGAGCAGATAGGCGCATTCGGGGGTCGCGCGCAGCAGTTCGTCCAGCGCCTCCCCGCCCAGCTCCAGGTCGTCCAGGACGACGACAGCGCCGATGTCATGGACCAGTTCGAGCAGCGCGGCGCGGTCGGGCCGCTGGAGCGGGGACTTGTGGACCGCCGCGTTCAGCTCGTACAGCAGCTCGGTGGTGGTGCGGTGATGGCCGGAGAGGCGTACGACCCCGTCGGGTGCGAGGTCCGCGCAGTCCGCGGCCACGGCTTCGAGCAGCGCGGTACGTCCGGAACCGGCGGCGCCGGTGAGCCGTACGGAGCGGCCCCGTCCCAGCAGTTCCGTCAGCCGGGCGCGCTCCTCCTGACGCTCCAGCAGCGGGAGCGGCGGCGCGGCGGGTCCCGGCGGTACCGGCGGCCGTCCCGCGCGCTGGAGATCGGCGCGTTCCCGGGCGTCGCGCCGGGCGGGCGCGGCGGGCACCCGGCCCGGCGGGCAGAGCTCGATCTCGCTGCCGTCGACCGGGTTGACGGTCAGCAGGAAGTCGCCCGAGATCAGCTCGACCGTGCGGGCGGGCGGTGGTGTGCTGGCACCGGCGCCCTTGAGATGCCCCAGGGCGGGTGTGGCGGCGGGTGCGGGCGCGGGTGAGAGCGCGGCCGTGATCGCCGGTGTGATCATGACGCGCGGCGGACGCCGCGGCCCGCCGCTCTCGTCGGCGCGTTCGCCACCGGGACGCTCCTCGCCGAGGCGTTCGTCGTCGCGGCCGTGCTCTTCCGGTCCCCGGCTCATCGGGTCCATGGTGAAAGTCCCCCAGATCGTGGCGTGCCGTTGCCCCCCGGCCTCGCACGCCCATCTGTCGCTTCTGGTCCGGTGCCTGCTCCGTGGGTCCGTCAATCGGCAGACGGGCCGAACCCTAGACCTCCGCACCGTGTCCGGGAACAGCCGGGGTGCCACCCCGTCCAAGACGTCACAGTCTTGTGAGGATTGGGCGGTGTGGGCCGGGTCAGACCCGGGGAAGGGACTCTGCGGCGATTCCGCCCTCGATGGCGAGAATGCGGTGCAATCGGGTGGCGACCAGCAGACGCTGCATCTGCGGCGGGACGCCGCGGAGCACAAGTCTGCGGCCACACCGCCCCGCACGCCGGTGGACCCCCATGATGACACCGAGCCCGGTGGCGTCCCAGGAGTCCAGATCGGTCAGGTCGAGCACGAGATCGCCGACTCCGTCGTCGACGGCCGAGTGCAGGACCGTACGGGCGTCCGCCGCGCTGCGCACGTCGAGGCGGCCCTCGACGACCAGCTCGGCGTGGTCGCCCCTGATGTGCATATGCGCTCCCCGAGAGTGCTTTCGTGCTCCGTGTCTGTTCTGTCTTGGTTCTTTCAACAACTGACGGCCGATCAGCCGGAGAAGTTGCCGTCCGTAAGCGAACCGATACCGAAATCACCCTGTGACGTGACACCGGTACGGCCGAGGCGGCTTCAGTGCTTGTAGAAGCCCTGCCCGCTCTTGCGGCCGATGTCACCCGCGTCCACCATCCGGCGCATCAGCTCCGGCGGTGCGAACTTCTCGTCCTGGGACTCGGTGTAGATGTTGCCGGTCGCGTGGAGCAGGATGTCGACCCCGGTCAGGTCGGCGGTGGCGAGCGGACCCATGGCGTGTCCGAACCCCAGCTTGCAGGCCGTGTCGATGTCCTCGGCGGAGGCCACGCCGGACTCGTAGAGCTTGGCGGCCTCGACGACCAGGGCGGAGATCAGCCGGGTGGTGACAAAGCCGGCCACGTCGCGGTTGACGACGATGCAGGTCTTGCCCACCGACTCCGCGAACTCACGGGCGGCGGCGAGGGTTTCGTCGCTCGTCTTGTAGCCGCGGACCAGCTCGCAGAGCCGCATCATCGGGACGGGCGAGAAGAAGTGCGTCCCGACGACACGCTCCGGGCGTCCGGTCACGGCCGCGATCTTGGTGATCGGGATGGCGGAGGTGTTGGAGGCGAGGACGGCGTCGTCCCGTACCAGCTTGTCGAGCGCCCGGAAGATCTCGTGCTTGACGTCGAGCTTCTCGAAGACGGCCTCGACCACGATGTCCGCGTCGGCCACGGCGTCGAGGTCGGTGGTCGTGGTGATACGGGCGAGCGCGGCGTCCGCGTCGGCCTCTTCGAGCTTGCCCTTGGCGACGAACCTGCCGTACGAGGCCCTGATGCCGTCGATCCCCCGGGCCAGCGCCGCGTCGGTGACATCACGCAGCACCACGTCCCAGCCCGCCTGGGCCGAGACCTGCGCGATCCCGGATCCCATGAGTCCGGCCCCGATGACGGCGATCTTCCTGGCCACGACGCACCCCTTGATCCCTCTCCGGCCTTAACGCCGGGTTTACATTTGCCTGCTCTGCCGGAGGTTAGCGTTCACGGACGGCCGTGGGGCGGCGAAGAGATGCGCGTCACGTCTCAGATGACGGACATCACACCCGGGTGCGCCATCAGGCTCCGCGCACCGCGTACTTGAGCGGCGGCCGGCCCGCGCGCCGGTCCCCGGCCGCCGTGTCGGCTCCCCCTCGGCACCCCCTCGCGGTCCGCCGCGGGGGGACGCGGCCCGGGGCCGCCGGCCGGGTGACCGCGCCGGTCCGGCGGCGCCCTACGGGGTCCTCGCCGGACAGCCCTTAGGCTGGCCGTATGGTCAATCTGACGCGCATCTACACCCGCACCGGCGACAAGGGCACGACGGCGCTCGGGGACATGAGCCGGACCGCCAAGACCGACCTGCGGATCGCCGCGTACGCCGATGTCAACGAGGCCAACGCCGTCATCGGTACGGCCATCGCCCTGGGGCAGCTCCCCGAGGATGTCGTCAAGGTCCTCGTCCGCGTCCAGAACGACCTCTTCGACGTCGGCGCGGACCTGGCCACCCCGGTGGTGGAGCAGCCCGAGTTCCCGCCGCTGCGGGTCGAGCAGCCGTACGTCGACAAGCTGGAGGCGGACTGCGACCGCTTTCTGGAGGGCCTGGAGAAGCTGCGCAGCTTCATCCTGCCCGGCGGCACCCCGGGAGCGGCGCTGCTGCACCAGGCGTGCACCGTCGTACGGCGCGCGGAGCGCTCGACCTGGGCGGCGCTCGACGCGCACGGCGCGGTGATGAACGCGCTGACGGCGACTTATCTGAACCGGCTTTCCGACCTCCTGTTCATCCTGGCGCGTACGGCCAACAAGGAGCTCGGAGACGTGCTGTGGGTGCCGGGCGGCGAGCGCTGACCCCGGGGCCCGGGTACCACCGGGGCGCAAGCCGTGTTTCCCGCGCGGGAGTTGGCCGTCCGATCCGGACGGCCACCTTTGGTCTGGACCTATTGACGAGTGGTCCAGACCTTCCTACTCTCACCGCACACACTGCGGTGAGCCGTCGCAGGGTGAGCAGTCACGGACCACCCCCGAATTGTCCGGTACTCACCTGAGGAGCACGCTTGAACACGCAATCCGCCATCCACAGATTCCGCTTCAGATCCAGAACCGTCGCGGGCCTCACCGCGCTGCTGCTGCCGCTGGCCGCCATGGTCGGGCTGGCCTCCCCCGCCGAGGCCGCGACCTCGGCCACGGCCACCTACGCCAAGACGTCCGACTGGGGCTCGGGCTTCGAGGGCAAGTGGACGGTGAAGAACACCGGCACCACCAGCCTCAGCTCCTGGACCGTGGAGTGGGACTTCCCCTCCGGTACCTCCGTCACCTCGGGCTGGGACGCCGACATCACCGGCTCCGCCAACCACTGGACCGCCAAGAACAAGTCGTGGAACGGGACGCTCGCTCCGGGCGCCTCGGTGAGCTTCGGCTTCAACGGCGCCGGCGGCGGAGCCCCCTCCGGCTGCAAGCTCAACGGCGCCTCGTGCGACGGCGGCCCCAGCGTCCCCGGCGACAACCCGCCGTCCGCTCCCGGCACTCCGACCGCCAGCGACATCACCAACACCTCGGTCAGGCTGAGCTGGTCCGCGGCGACGGACGACAAGGGCATCAAGAACTACGACGTCCTGCGCGGCGGCTCGAAGATCGCCACGGTCACCGGTACGACGTACACCAACACCGGTCTCACCGCGGGCACCGACTACTCGTACACGATCCAGGCGCGGGACACGGCCGACCAGACCGGCCCGGTCAGCGGCGCCCGCGCGGTCCGCACCACGGGCGGCGGCGGCACCGACCCCGGCCCCAGCAGCAAGGTCAAGCTCGGCTACTTCACCGAGTGGGGCGTCTACGACCGGAACTACCACGTCAAGAACCTGGTGACCTCCGGTTCCGCGGCCAAGATCACACACATCAACTACTCGTTCGGCAATGTCACCGGCGGCAAGTGCGCCATGGGTGACGCCTACGCGGCGACCGACAAGGCGTACACCGCCGACCAGGCCGTCGACGGCGTCGCCGACACCTGGGACCAGCCGCTGCGCGGAAACTTCAACCAGCTCCGCAAGCTCAAGGCCCAGTACCCGAACATCAAGGTCCTCTGGTCCTTCGGCGGCTGGACCTGGTCCGGCGGCTTCCCCGACGCCGTGAAGAACCCGACGGCCTTCGCCCAGTCCTGTTACGACCTGGTGGAGGACCCCCGCTGGGCCGACGTCTTCGACGGCATCGACCTGGACTGGGAGTACCCGAACGCGTGTGGTCTGTCCTGTGACACCAGCGGCGCCGCTTCGTTCAAGAACATGATGCAGGCCATGCGGGCGAAGTTCGGCGCCAACAACCTGGTCACGGCCGCCGTCACGGCGGACGCCTCGGCCGGCGGCAAGATCGACGCGGTCGACTACGCGGGCGCCGCCCAGTACATGAACTGGTTCAACGTCATGACGTACGACTTCTTCGGCGCCTTCGCCGCGCAGGGCCCGACGGCCCCGCACTCCCCGCTCACCTCGTACCCGGGCATCCCGCAGGCGGGCTTCAACTCCGCCGAGGCGATAGCCAAGTTCAAGGCGCAGGGCGTACCGGCGAACAAGCTGCTGCTCGGCATCGGCTTCTACGGCCGCGGCTGGACCGGTGTGACACAGTCCGCGCCGGGCGGCACCGCGACCGGCGCCGCTCCCGGCACCTACGAGGCGGGCATCGAGGACTACAAGGTCCTCAAGAACACCTGCCCGGCCACCGGCACGGTCGCCGGTACGGCGTACGCCCACTGCGGCACCAACTGGTGGAGCTACGACACCCCGGCCACCATCGCGGGCAAGATGAGCTGGGCGAAGCAGCAGGGCCTGGGAGGCGCCTTCTTCTGGGACTTCACCGGTGACACCGCCAACGGCGAACTGGTGACCGCGATCAACAGCGGGCTCGCGTAACCGTCAGGCGCGCGTAGGCACCGGCACGGCCGGCCGGGAGACCCGGTCGGGAACCGGCCGGAGAGACAGGTGAAGAGACAGGTGAAGGGGGCGGCGCCCGAGCGCCGCCCCCTTCATCATGTTTACCGCGCGGGCCGTCCTGCCCGCCGCTCAGGCCACATTGACGCGCTGTCCGGGCGGGGCCGCCTCCAGCCAGGCGAGAAAGCCGGTCAGCGCGTCGTCGCTCATCGCCAGCTCAAGGCGGATGCCGCGGTGCGCGCAGCCGAGAATGACCGCGTCGGAGAGCAGCGCCAGCTCCTCCTCGCCCTGGGGCGCGCGACGCGACAACACCTCGATGGCGGATCGCTCCAGGGTGCGGCGCGGGCGCGGGGCGTAGGAGAAGACCCGGAACCAGTTGATCCGGTCGCTGTTGTAGCGGGCGACGCCGTACACCCAGCCCTTGCCCGAGAGATCGGTCTCCTCCGGCACGTTCCAGCGCAGACTGCAGTCGAACGTCCCGCCGGAACGCTGGATCAGCCGCCGGCGCAGACCGAAGACGAAGAGCCCCACCGCAACCAGTACGACGACCAGTCCGCACACGAGCAGAGCGAGGATCATCAACACCGACCTCCTCGCCTCATCCAGTACCGGAACAGGAACCGCACCCGCATTGCCTCAGCCGCGACCCGGTCTGGAGAGTCCAGCCAGGGCCGCGGCTGAGGGTGCTGTGCCCTTCCCGGGGGACAAACCCCGGGCCCCGGCCGTCAAGCCGGGCACACAGCCATCACACCTTTGGGCGATGCGCTAGCGCACCGCCACCGCACGCATACGGACGTCGGCGCGCCGCTCGGCGGCGGCGTCGTCACCCGACCGCGCACGTTCCAGCGCACGCTCCGCGCGCTGGGCGTCGATCTCATCCGCCAGCTCGGCGATCTCCGCCAGCAGCGAAAGCTTGTTGTCGGCGAACGAGATGAAACCGCCGTGCACAGCGGCCACGACCGTTTCACCATCACTCGTACGAATGGTCACCGGGCCCGACTCCAGCACACCGAGCAGCGGCTGGTGACCGGGCATGACGCCGATGTCGCCGGACGCGGTGCGCGCGACGACCAGGGTGGCCTCGCCGGACCAGACACTACGGTCGGCGGCGACCAGCTCGACATGCAGCTCAGCAGCCAAGGGTGGCTCCTCGGGTCACCACCCGGCCGTTCAGCCGGGTGTTGGGCTTAATTCTATGGGGTGTCGATGAGAGCGTCGGAGGGGGGCGGGACAAACCCGCCCCCCTCCATGAACCGGACCGGTTCAGGAGACGCCGAGCTCCTTGGCGTTGGCCTTGAGGTCCTCAATGCCACCGCACATGAAGAACGCCTGCTCCGGGAAGTGGTCGTACTCCCCGTCACAGATCGCGTTGAACGCGGTGATCGACTCGTCGAGCGGCACGTCCGAACCGTCCACACCGGTGAACTGCTTGGCGGCGTGGGTGTTCTGCGACAGGAAGCGCTCGACACGACGGGCACGGTGGACAACGAGCTTGTCCTCCTCGCCCAGCTCGTCGATACCGAGGATCGCGATGATGTCCTGGAGGTCCTTGTACTTCTGGAGGATTCCCTTGACGCGGCTGGCCGCGTCGTAGTGGTCCTGCGAGATGTACCGCGGGTCCAGGATGCGGGACGTCGAGTCCAGCGGGTCCACCGCCGGGTAGATGCCCTTCTCCGAGATCGGACGCGACAGCACGGTCGTCGCGTCGAGGTGCGCGAAGGTCGTGGCCGGGGCCGGGTCGGTCAGGTCGTCGGCCGGCACGTAGATCGCCTGCATCGAGGTGATCGAGTGACCGCGGGTCGAGGTGATGCGCTCCTGGAGCACACCCATCTCGTCCGCCAGGGTCGGCTGGTAACCCACCGCGGACGGCATACGGCCGAGCAGCGTGGAGACCTCGGAACCGGCCTGGGTGAAGCGGAAGATGTTGTCGATGAAGAGCAGCACGTCCTGCTTCTGCACATCGCGGAAGTACTCCGCCATGGTCAGGGCCGACAGCGCGACCCGCAGACGGGTGCCCGGCGGCTCGTCCATCTGACCGAAGACCAGCGCGGTCTTGTCCAGGACGCCCGACTCGGTCATCTCGTCGATGAGGTCGTTGCCCTCACGGGTGCGCTCACCGACACCGGCGAACACGGAAACACCATCGTGCAGGTTCGCCACACGCATGATCATTTCCTGGATGAGGACGGTCTTGCCGACGCCCGCACCACCGAACAGACCGATCTTGCCGCCCTTGACGTACGGGGTCAGCAGGTCGACGACCTTCAGGCCGGTCTCGAACATCTCGGTCTTGGACTCGAGCTGGTCGAAGGCCGGAGCCTTGCGGTGGATCGGCCAGCGCTCAGTGATCTGCGACTCGGCCTCCGGCTCGTTCAGGATCTGACCGAGCGTGTTGAAGACCTTGCCCTTGGTGACGTCGCCGACGGGAACGGTGATTCCGTTGCCCGTGTTGGTCACCGGGGCCTGGCGGACCAGACCGTCGGTGGGCTGCATCGAGATCGCGCGGACCACACCGTCACCCAGGTGCTGGGCGACCTCCAGGGTCAGCGTCTTCTTCTTGCCCGCCTCGGCCGGGTCGGAGACCTCGACGTGCAGCGCGTTGTAGATGTCCGGCATCGCGTCGACGGGGAACTCCACGTCGACGACCGGGCCGATGACCCGGGCGACACGGCCCGTGGCCGTGCTTCCCGGGGTGGCCGCCTCAACTGTGGTCGTCATTATTTTTCACTCCCCGCGGTCGCGTCGGCCAGGGCGCTGGCGCCTCCGACGATCTCGCTGATTTCCTGGGTAATTTCGGCCTGGCGGGCCGCGTTGGCAAGCCGGGAGAGGCTCTTGATGAGCTCCCCGGCGTTGTCGGTCGCCGACTTCATCGCGCGCCTGGTGGCGGCGTGCTTGGAGGCGGCGGCCTGCAACAGCGCGTTGTAGATACGGCTCTCGACGTACCGCGGCAGCAGGGCGTCGAGGACGTCCTCCGCCGACGGCTCGAAGTCGAACAGCGGAAGGATCTCGCCCTTCGTGCCGGACTCCTCGGCCGCCTGCTCAAGGCTGAGCGGCAGCAGCCGGTTCTGGACCGGCGTCTGCGTCAGCATCGAGACGAACTCGGTGAAGACGATGTGGAGCTCGTCCACGCCGCCCTCGGCCGTGTCCTGCTGGACGGCCTCGATCAGCGGCGCCGCGACCTTCTTGGCGTCCGCGTACGTCGGGTTGTCGGTGAAGCCGGTCCACGACTCCGCGATCTTGCGCTCGCGGAAGCCGTAGTAGGAGACACCCTTGCGGCCGACGATGTACGAGTCGACCTCCTTGCCCTCACCGCGGAGCCGCTCGGTGAGCTGGTCCGCCGCCTTGATGGCGTTGGAGGAGTAGCCGCCGGCCAGACCGCGGTCGCTCGTGATGAGCAGAACCGCGGCGCGGACCGGGGACTCCGCCTCGGTGGTCAGCGGGTGCTTGGTCGTCGATCCCGTCGCCACCGCGGTGACCGCGCGGGTCAGCTCGGTCGCGTACGGCGTGGAGGCCGCCACCTGGCGCTGCGCCTTGACGATGCGCGAGGCGGCGATCATCTCCATCGCCTTGGTGATCTTCTTGGTCGCGGTGACGGATCGGATGCGACGCTTGTAGACCCGGAGCTGGGCTCCCATGAGTCAGGTCCCTTCCGTCGTCACTTGGAGACGTTGGCGGCCGGCGTGTCGTCGCCCAGGAGCTTGCCGTCCGAGGTCTCGAACTGCTGCTTGAAGGCCGCGATGGAATCACCGATGGCCTGCACCGTGTCGTCGGACATCTTGCCGCCCTCGGCGATGCTGGTGAGGAGTTCCTTGCGCTCGCGGCGCAGGTACTCCAGCAGCTCGGTCTCGAAGCGGCGGATGTCGGCGACCGGGACGTCGTCCATCTTGCCGGTGGTGCCGGCCCAGATGGAGACGACCTGCTCCTCCACCGGGTACGGCGAGTACTGCGGCTGCTTCAGCAGCTCGACCATGCGCTTGCCGCGCTCCAGGGATGCCTTGGAGGCCGCGTCCAGGTCGGAGCCGAAGGAGGCGAACGCCTCCAGCTCGCGGTACTGGGCGAGGTCCACCCGGAGCCGGCCCGAGACCTGCCGCATGGCCTTGTGCTGGGCGGAGCCACCGACTCGGGAGACCGAGATACCGACGTTCAGAGCCGGACGCTGGCCGGCGTTGAACAGGTCGGACTCCAGGAAGCACTGGCCGTCGGTGATGGAGATGACGTTGGTCGGGATGAACGCCGACACGTCGTTGGCCTTCGTCTCGACGATCGGGAGACCCGTCATCGAACCGGCGCCCAGGTCGTCGGAGAGCTTGGCGCAGCGCTCCAGGAGACGCGAGTGCAGGTAGAAGACGTCGCCCGGGTAGGCCTCACGGCCCGGCGGACGGCGCAGCAGCAGGGACACGGCGCGGTAGGCGTCGGCCTGCTTCGAGAGGTCGTCGAAGATGATCAGGACGTGCTTGCCCTGGTACATCCAGTGCTGGCCGATGGCCGAGCCGGTGTACGGCGCCAGGTACTTGAAGCCGGCCGGGTCGGACGCGGGAGCGGCGACGATCGTCGTGTACTCGAGCGCACCCGCCTCCTCCAGCGCACCGCGCACGGACGCGATGGTGGAGCCCTTCTGACCGATGGCGACGTAGATGCAGCGGACCTGCTTGTTGGTGTCGCCCGTGCGCCAGTTGTCACGCTGGTTGATGATCGTGTCGACGGCCAGAGCGGTCTTGCCGGTCTGACGGTCGCCGATGATCAGCTGACGCTGGCCGCGGCCGATCGGCACCATGGCGTCGACAGCCTTGTAGCCGGTCTGCATCGGCTCGTGGACCGACTTACGGATCATGACACCGGGGGCCTGGAGTTCCAGGGCACGGCGTCCTTCGGTCTCGATCTCACCGAGGCCGTCGATCGGGTTGCCGAGCGGGTCGACCACGCGACCCAGGTAGCCCTCGCCAACCGCGACGGAGAGGACCTCGCCGGTACGGGTGACCGACTGCCCCTCCTCGATACCGCTGAACTCGCCGAGGATGATCGAACCGATCTCGCGCTCCTCGAGGTTGAGGGCGAGACCGAGGGTGCCGTCCTCGAACTTCAGCAGCTCGTTCGCCATGGCCGAGGGCAGACCCTCGATCTTGGCGATACCGTCGCCGGCCACGCTGACCGTACCGACCTCCTCGCGCGAGGCCGCGTCCGGCTTGTACGACTGGACAAAGTTCTCCAGCGCGTCCCGGATCTCCTCCGGCCGGATCGTGAGCTCCGCCATCTGGGTTCCCTGCTCTCCTTGTTGGGCCCGAAGTTTCTTTGGGGGTCTGGGGGCGACCCCAGGAATCTTCTGCAGTTTCTGCACGGCCCAACCGGGCCGCTGTTCTTGCTCTGTTCTGTCGCCGGCCGTCAGCCGGCGAGCCGCCGTTCCGCCTCTTCGAGGCGGGCCGCGACCGTGCCGTTGATGACCTCGTCGCCGACCCGCACCGAGATCCCGCCGAGGACCTCGGGGTCCACGTCCAGGTTCAGATGCATGGGGCGGCCGTACAGCTTCGCCAGCGCGGCGCCGAGGCGCTGCTTCTGTCCGTCGGTGAGCGGCACCGCCGAGGTCACGACGGCGACCATGCGGTCCCTGCGCGCCGCGGCGAGCCGGGACAGGGTCCCCAGACCCGCTTCCAGGCTACGTCCCCGGGGCTGTGTCACAAGACGTGCTACAAGGCGTTCCGTGGCCGGATTGGCCCGGCCGCCGAGCAGGCTCTGCACCAGGGCCGTCTTGGCGGTGACCGTAGCCGACCGGTCCGTCAGCGCGGCCCGCAGCTCGGTGCTGGACTCGACGATCCGGCCGAACCGGAACAGCTCGTCCTCGACGTTGTCGAGCGCGCCGGACTGCTGCGCGGCGGTCAGCTCGGCGAGGGCGGACAGCTCCTCCACCGAGTCGACCAGGTCGCGCGGCTGGGACCAGCGGGACCGCACCATGCCGGACACCAGGTCCGCGGCAGCCTCGCCCACCTGGCCGCTCAGCAGCCGCCGGGCCAGGCCGGCCTTGGCCTCGCCGGGCTGCGCCGGGTCGGTCAGGACCCGGCGCAACGACACCTCACGGTGGAGCAGCGCGGTCACGGCGGCCAGCTCGTCGGCGAGCTTCGCCGCGTCGACCGAGGGACTGTCGGTCAGCGCGTCGAGACGCTCACGCGCGGCGGCCAGTGCCTCGCGGCTCGCACCGTTCATCGCGTGGCCTCGGCCTTCGAAGCGCCGTCCTCAAGCTCGTCGAGGAAGCGGTCGACGGTGCGGCTCTGGCGGGCGTGGTCCTCAAGGGACTCACCGACCAGCTTGCCGGCCAGGTCGGTGGCGAGCTTGCCCACGTCCCTGCGCAGCGCGCTCGCCGCGGCCTTGCGGTCCGCCTCGATCTGCGCGTGACCGGCGGCGATGATCTCTTCGCGCTGCCGCTGGCCTTCCGCCTTCATCTCCTGGATGATCGCGGTGCCCTGCTCGGTCGCCTCCTGGCGGAGCCGGGCGGCCTCGTGACGGGCCTCGGCGAGCTGGGCCTTGTACTGCTCAAGGACGCTCTCGGCCTCGGTCTTGGCGGCGTCGGCCTTCTCGATACCGCCCTCGATGGCCTCGCGACGCTCGTCCAGAACCTTGTTGATGTTCGGGAGGAGCTTCTTGGCAAGGAAGCCGAAGACGATGACGAAGGCGAGCAGGCCGATGACAAGCTCGGGGATCGGCGGGATGAGCGGGTTTTCCAACTCCGCCTCCGCCGCGAGCTGAACCATGGGGTTCACATCAGTGCCTTTCGTCTAGTGAGCTGGGCGTGTGATCACGAGCCGTAGACGAACGGCATGACCAGACCGATGAGGGCGAGCGCCTCACAGAAGGCGAAACCGAGGATCTGGTTGGCGCGGATCAGACCGGCGGCCTCGGGCTGCCGGGCCAGGGCCTGGGTGCCGTTACCGAAGATGATGCCGACGCCGACGCCGGGACCGATCGCGGCGAGACCGTAGCCGATGGAGCCGAGAGCCTTGAGGTCACCGGTGACAGCGGCGAGGTTCGAGACAGCGGACATGCCGGAACTTCCTTCTCTTTCACGGACCGGTGGGGGTTGGCCACCGGACGACTTGGGGGTCTGGAGCGGGGAGCGATCAGTGGTGCTCGGCGAGCGCGCCCTGGATGAAGGTGCAGGTCAGGAGTACGAACACATACGCCTGAAGGGCCTGGATGAAGAGCTCGAAGGCGGTCATCACGATGACCATCACAAACGAAACACCGGCGTACGCGATTCCGATGCCGTTCAGCAGGTACCAGCTCGCCAGCGTGAACAGCAGCAGCAGTGTGTGGCCCGCGAACATGTTCGCGAAGAGTCGCACCGCGTGGGTGAAGGGCCGGACGACGAGGTTCGAGAAGAACTCGATCGTCATGGCCAGCGGCAGGACGGGGCCCAGCGTCTTGTCGTAACCGGTGAAGTTCTTGAAGGCACCGACGAAGCCGTGCCGCTTGAAGGTCAGGCTGACCCAGAGCACATAGACGATCGCCGCCAGTACCGCCGGGTACGCGATGATCGACGTCACCGGGAACTGGGCGACCGGGACGATCGACCAGAGGTTCATCATCCAGACGAAGAAGAACAGCGAGACCACCAGCGGGACATACTTCTCGCCCTCGCGCTTGCCGATCGTCTCGTAGACGATGCCGCGCCGGACGAAGTCGTAGCCGAACTCGGCGACCGTCTGGAGCTTGCCCGGGACCACCTTCGGCTTCCGGAAAGCGGCCCAGAAGAAGCCCACGACGATGATCGAGCCAAGCAGGGCCAGCAGCATCGGCTTGTTGAAATACACGTTGCTGTCCGGATTGCCCAACAACGGCTCGAACAGGAACGAGTGCAGGCCGGGTGCCGGGAAGCCACACCCGTCGAAGATGTGACAGTCGGTCTCGAAGGCGAGCACCTGCGTCGGGTCAGCACTCACCGCGGGCTCCTTCAGCATGGCGCATAGGTACGGCAACCTCGTTGTGTCGGCGCGGCGCACGGCCGCGGTTCGGCACTGGACTGGTGTGACGGATGTGGGGACGGCGGCCGGGCGTTGAGCCTCGCGTGAGGACAGGCGTCAGCTCGGATGCCCGCGTCCGCAATGCCGCAGTTGGCACCGGACGATAGCAGGATCTCGAACGCCTACTTATCCCGGCCCTACTCCTCACGTCGAAGACCCCGTCTTCTCGGCCGTACCGGCCTTCGAGGACTCGGGTTCGACGTAGAGGATCTTGGCCTTCATATGAGCGCGCGTCTGAGCGGCGATCCAGACGAGGGTCGCCGCAACGAGCGTGATGGCGAAGGCTTTCGGATGGAACAGCGTGGTGTCCTTGAACAGGGCCACGAAAATGAAGAGCAGCAACAGCTGGGCGGTGTAGAGCATCAGCCCCATCGCCTGGAACAACTGCGGGAGCGATCGCGCCGTTCGCTGGAGCACCACGAACCCGATGCCCATGAAGAGCATGACCACCAGCGCACCGACGGCGGCTCCCAGAGCTCCCTTGCCGCCCGCGACCACACCGCTGACCACGGCGGCGATCGCGCCGGCGGCAGCAGTGGGCACGGCGGCGTGAAGGAGGTTCCGGACGTCGTTGGACGGCATGGCGGCAGCTCCGCTGACTGGGTGGGGCAGATGGTGTCGTCATGGACGAGCGTAGGCCCGGTCCGAGAGAAGGTTTCTCGGGCCAACGAACCGTCGCACTACGGTCCTTCGGCTCTGTCGCCGGGTCTCGTGAACAGTATCACAAACTATTTGATGAGGTCTTTACCATGGGGGTGTGCTGACTGTCACACGTGAGGGTTACCCCGCGCGCGTGTGCAAGACAACACTAACTCGTGTCTGGTATTGGGCCTCAATGAGTGGATTGCTCTGACAATCAGTTCCTCGAACCGGCCTTCCGGCGGTCGGGAAAACGCGAACGAGCGCCGAGCGCCGTCGCCCCGTTGACGCCGGCGGGAACAGGCGTGCGCTCAACGGGAACCCCCTGGGGCTGCTGGGGCTCGTGTGACTCATCGGTCTGTGCGGACGCGGCCTCTCCGTAAGCGCCCCGCGACTGCCTGCGACGCCGGTAGCGCGGCGGCACGAACGACTCGGCCCAGCGCGGAATCCGCGGGGTGAAGCGCGGCAGCAGCAGAAGCACCAGCCCGACGGCGCTGAGTCCGACGACGATCAGCACGATCCACATCGACGCCGAGTGCACCGAGTACGCGACCACACCGAACGCGATCAGCGCCGACCAGAAATACATGATCAGGACGGACCTGCTGTGCGAATGCCCGATCTCCATCAAGCGGTGGTGGAGATGGCCGCGGTCGGCGGCGAACGGCGACTGGCCGTTCCAGGTCCTGCGCACGATCGCGAGCACCAGGTCCGCCACCGGGATCGCGATGATCGTCAGCGGCAGCAGCAGCGGGATGAACACGGGCAGCGCCGCGTGCGTGGCCTTGCGGGTGGAGCCCTCGAAGATCTTCAGGGCGTCGGGGTCGACCTGGCCCGTCACCGAGATCGCGGCCGTGGCGAGCACCAGGCCGATCAGCATCGATCCCGAGTCGCCCATGAAGATCCGCGCGGGGTGCATGTTGTGCGGCAGGAAACCCACGCACATACCCATCAGGATCGCGGCGAAGAGCGTGGCCGGGGCGGCGGCCTCGATGCCGTACCCGTACCAGATCCGGTACGTGTAGAGGAAGAACGCCGCGGCGGCGATGCAGACCATGCCGGCCGCGAGGCCGTCCAGACCGTCCACGAAGTTGACCGCGTTGATGGTGATCACCACCAGCGCGACCGTGAGCAGGGTGCCCTGCCAGGAGGTCAGTGAGACCGTACCGACACCGGGGACCGGGATCCACAGGATCGTCAGACCCTGCATCACCATCACACCGGCGGCGATCATCTGGGCGCCGAGCTTGATCAGCGCGTCGATCTCGAACTTGTCGTCCAGCACACCGATCAGCCAGATCAGGGCGGCGCCGGAGAGCAGCGCGCGCGGCTCGTTCGACAGCTCGAAGACCCCGTTGAGGTTCTGGAGGTTGTCGGCGACGAGCAGTCCCGCGCACAGCCCGAAGAACATGGCGATGCCGCCGAGCCTCGGCGTGGGCTCGCGGTGAACATCGCGAGCACGGATCTCCGGCATCGCTCCGGTCGCGATGGCGAACTTCCGCACCGGGCCGGTCAGCAGATAGGTCACCGCCGCCGTCACACAGAGCGTCAGCAGGTAATCACGCACGGGCTGCCCCACAGGAATCGCTGGCCATCTCAGCCCCACACACTAGCCCGCGCCGGACCCACCGTTGGATACCGAGTCGCCATATGAGCCAGGACAGAGGGACGAGCGAGATGGTTGCACGGATTCCCGCCGCCGTGCGTCTCAGTCAGGAAAGCGTCCCATACGGCGGAAAACGCTCCACCAGCTCCCGCACCTCGCCGCGGACCGCAGGAGCCTTTCTGCCGCCCTCGTGCAGCGCCGAGGTCATCAGCGTCGCGATCCTCGCCATTTGCGCCTCTCCCATGCCCTGAGTGGTCACGGCGGCCGTGCCGAGACGCACTCCCCGCGCGCCGGCGTACGGCAGCCCACAGGTGTCCAGCACGATGCCCGCCGCCGCGAGCCGGCCACGAGCCGTCCTGGCGTCCACACCGAGCGGCGAGGGATCGGCGGTGATCAGATGGGTGTCCGTACCGTCCGTGGTGATCAGACAGCCCTCCGCGGCCAGCGCCTCGGCGAGCATCCGCGCGTTGGAGACGACCTGGTGCGCGTACGCGGTGAAGTCCGGCCCGGCCGCCTCGCCGAAGGCCACGGCCTTGGCGGCGACGGCGTTCATCTGCGCGCCGCCCTGGGTGAACGGGAACACCGCGCGGTCGACGCGCTCGGCGTACTCGGCGCCGCAGAGGATCATCCCGCCGCGGGGCCCGCGCAGCACCTTGTGTGTTGTCGCACACACCACGTCCGCGTACGGCACCGGATTGGGCGCCGCTCCCCCGGCGACCAGGCCGATCGGGTGGGCGGCGTCGGCGATCAGATAGGCGCCGGTCTCGTCGGCGATCTCCCGGAACGCGCCGTAGTCGATGTGCCGGGGATACGAGATCGAGCCGCAGACGATGGCCTTGGGCCGGTGCGTGCGGGCCAGGCTCCGCACCTGCGCGTAGTCGATCAGGCCGGTCGCCTCGTCGACGCCGTAGCCGACGAAGTCGAACCAGCGCCCGGAGAAGTTGACCCGCGCGCCATGGGTGAGATGGCCGCCGTACGGCAGGCCCATGGCGAGCACCGTGTCACCGGGCCGCAGCAGCGCGGCGTACGCGGCGAGCACGGCGGAGGAGCCGGAGTGCGGCTGCACATTGGCGTGCTCGGCGCCGAACAGAGCCTTCGCCCGGTCGACGGCGATCCGCTCGGCGGCGTCGACCAGCTCGCAGCCGCCGTGGTGACGGCCGCCGGGGTAGCCCTCGGCGTACTTGTTGGCCAGGGGGGAGCCGAGGGCGGCGAGGACGGCGGGCGAGTTGAAGTTCTCCGCGGCGATGAGCTGAAGGCTGTCGGACTGCCGGCGCACCTCACCGAGGATGACCTCGGCCATCTCGGGATCCTGCCGGAGCAGGGCGTCGGGCTCCAGTGCGTAGGGCGCGGCTGAGGTTTCGGTGACGACCGGCATCGCTGTCTCCGGGCCTGGGAAGCGGGTGTCTTGTCATCCAATGTAGGTCGGAGAGCCAAGCGGCGCGCGGAGCGCGCGGGGGCGCGGTCGAGTGCCAGACGCCCCCGCCGCCCCCCCTGACGGTGACCTCCGGCCCCTGCCGACCGCCGGCGAGTGAGCCGAAGGGCGCGCCGCTGTCGTAAGGGAGAGCGCGCGGAGGTTCGCGAGGAACGAGCGAATCGAGCACGGTCGACCGTCGACAGTGGCACAAAGCGCCCGGAGGCGAACCGAGCCCCCGAAAAAAGGGGTGCGTGAGCCGAAGGGCGCGCCGCTGTCGTAAGGGAGAGCGCGCGGAGGTTCGCGAGGAACGAGCGAATCGAGCACGGTCGACCGTGGCACAAAGCGCCCGGAGGCGAACCGAGCCCAAAAAAAAGGGGTAATACCAAACCCCAAAAAATTATGTGCTTACGCCGGTGAGGGCCGTCACCACCGGGTCCAGCGCCTGGTGGATCTCGTCGCCCACCGAGCGGAAGAACGTGATGGGGGCGCCGTACGGGTCGTAGACCTCGTCCGCCTCGGCGGTCGGGGCCAGCAGCCAGCCGCGCAGTGCCGCGGCGGCCCGGACCAGGGCGCGGGCGCGTTCGACCACGCCCTCGTCCAGCGGGTCCGGCAGGGTCGCCGGGTCTATGGCCCGTACCAGCCGGGTGAACTCCTTGAGGGTGAAGGTGCGCAGGCCCGCCGAGTGGCCCATGGAGATCACCTGGGCACGGTGGTCGCGGGTCGCGGTGAGCACCAGGTCGGCGCGGATGACGTGTTCGTCGAGCAGTTCGCGGCCGACGAAGCCGGACGCGTCGGCGCCGAAGTCGGCGAGTACGGCTGCCGCGTTCGCCTCCATGGCCGCGCCTTCGTGGCCCCAGGTGCCCGCGCTCTCCACGATCAGGCCGTCGGTGAGCCGCTCGCCGAGGCGGACGGTCAGGGCATGCCGGGTGAGCCGCTCGGTGATGGGCGAGCGGCAGACATTGCCGGTACTGACGTGGAGGATGCGGAACGTTTGGCCGGTGTGTGCGGTCTCCGCTATGCCACGCCCCTCAGGGGCGGTCAATTGGCCACCTCGAGGTCGGGTACGACCTTGCGGAGCTCCTCCGCGTCGAGGGCGCCGGCCCGCAGCAGTACCGGGACCTTGCCGGTGACGTCGACGATCGAGGAGGGCACGATGCCGGGCGTGGGCCCGCCGTCGAGGTAGACGGAGACGGAGTCCCCGAGCATTTCCTGGGCGGCGTCGCAGTCCTCGGGGGCCGGGTGTCCCGTGAGGTTGGCGCTGGAGACGGCCATCGGGCCGACCTCGGTGAGCAGCTCGATGGCGACGGGGTGCAGCGGCATACGGATGGCGACGGTGCCCCGGGTGTCGCCGAGGTCCCACTGGAGGGACGGCTGGTGCCTGGCGACCAGGGTGAGGGCGCCGGGCCAGAAGGCGTCGACGAGTTCCCAGGCCTGCTCGGA
The DNA here is from genome assembly GCF_040635655.1 of Streptomyces sp. NPDC006923. NCBI lineage: Bacteria > Bacillati > Actinomycetota > Actinomycetes > Kitasatosporales > Streptomycetaceae > Streptomyces > Streptomyces sp. NPDC006923. The sequence goes on along the minus strand of NZ_JBEYIF010000006.1, from coordinate 349,358 downwards.
GAAGTCGGTGACAAGGCCGTGCAGGGTGTTCGGGGAGCCGATCAGGACAGGGGTGGGCATATTGCGTCCGCGGCCCTTGGCCTCCAGCAGGTCGGCGACGGCCTCGGAGGTGAAGGCGTCGGCGCCGATCCCGTAGACGGTGTCGGTGGGCAGCACGACCAGCTCACCACGGCGTACGGCCGACGCGGCCTCACGCAGACCCGTCGAACGATCGGTCGCGTCGTTGCAGTCGTATCGCCGTGCCATCAGCCGGCCCTCCAGATTTCTTGTACGTGGTTCGCCGCCGGGGCGGTGGTCGCCTCGGCGGCGGTGCGGGCTGCCGGGGCGGAGGGGACGGCGGGGGCGGTCACAGGGTGGCCTTGCGGGCCGTCGCGAAGCGCGGGCGCTTGTTGAGGTCGGGGTGGTCGGCGGCGTCCACCCAGCCGGACTCCTCGCTGAAGATCCAGGGCACCTGCCCGCCCTGGGTGTCCGCGTGCTCGACGACGACCAGGCCGCCGGGGCGCAGCAGCCGGTGCGCTGTGCGTTCGATGCCGCGGATGGTGTCGAGGCCGTCCTCGCCGGAGAAGAGAGCCATCTCCGGATCGTGGTCACGGGCCTCGGGGGCGACGTACTCCCATTCGGTCAGCGGGATGTACGGCGGGTTGGAGATGACCAGGTCGGCCTGGCCGTTGAGCTCGGGAAGGGCCGTCAGGGCGTCGCCGCGGTGCACGGTGACCCGGGACCCGTCGGCGTTCTTCCGCGTCCAGGTGAGGGCGTCCTCGGACAGCTCCACGGCGTGCACGCGGGAGCGCGGCACCTCCTGGGCCATGGCGAGGGCGATGGCGCCGGAGCCGGAGCACAGGTCCACGATGAGCGGTTCGACGACGTCCATGGCGCGCACGGCGTCTATGGCCCAGCCGACGACCGACTCGGTCTCCGGACGCGGTACGAAGACTCCCGGGCCGACCTGGAGTTCCAGATAGCGGAAGAAGGCACGTCCGGTGATGTGCTGGAGCGGCTCGCGGGCCTCGCGCCGGGCCACGGCCTCCCAGTAGCGGGCGTCGAAGTCGGCGTCCTTGACGTTGTGCAGCTCTCCCCGCTTGACGCCGTGCACATAGGCGGCGAGCTCCTCCGCGTCGAAGCGCGGTGAGGGCACGCCCGCGTCGGCGAGCCGCTGGGTGGCCTGGGCCACCTCGGCGAGCAGCAGGCTGCGGGGGACGGGCCCGCGGCGGAGCCGCTGAGGGTCGCTGTGGCCCCCAGAAAGTGGCTGCACGCTGGTTCCTCCGGACTGCGAGAGTGGTTACTGGGCGGCGGCGAGCTTCGCCGCGGAATCGGCGTCGACGCAGGCCTGGATGACGGCGTCCAGATCGCCGTCGAGGACCTGGTCCAAGTTGTACGCCTTGAAACCGACGCGGTGGTCCGAGATCCGGTTTTCCGGGAAGTTGTACGTCCGGATCTTCTCGGACCTGTCGACGGTGCGGACCTGGCTGCGCCGGGCGTCGGCGGCTTCCCGCTCCGCCTCCTCCTGGGCTGCCGCGAGCAGCCGCGAGCGCAGGATACGCATGGCCTGCTCCTTGTTCTGGAGCTGGCTCTTCTCGTTCTGGCAGGAGGCGACGACACCGGTCGGCAGGTGGGTGATGCGGACGGCGGAGTCGGTCGTGTTGACGGACTGGCCACCGGGTCCCGAGGAGCGGTAGACGTCGATGCGCAGGTCGTTGGGGTTGATCTCGACCTCGATCTCCTCCGCCTCGGGCGTCACCAGGACTCCGGCGGCGGAGGTGTGGATACGGCCCTGCGACTCGGTGGCGGGCACCCGCTGCACGCGGTGCACTCCGCCCTCGTACTTGAGCCGCGCCCAGACGCCCTGTCCCGGCTCCGTGGCGCCGTTGCCGCCCTTGGTCTTCACCGCGACCTGGACGTCCTTGTAGCCGCCCAGCTCGGACTCGGTGGCGTCGATGATCTCGGTCTTCCAGCCGACGCGCTCCGCGTAGCGCAGATACATGCGCAGCAGGTCCCCGGCGAACAGCGCGGACTCGTCGCCGCCCGCGCCCGCCTTGACCTCCAGGATGACGTCCTTGTCGTCGCTGGGGTCGCGCGGTACGAGCAGCAGGCGCAGCTTCTCGGTGAGGTCCTCGCGCTGCTTCTCCAGCACCTTGACCTCGGCGGCGAAGTCCGGGTCGTCGGCGGCGAACTCGCGCGCGGTCCCGATGTCGTCGCCGGTCTGCTTCCAGGAGCGGTACGTGCCGACGATCGGGGTCAGCTCGGCGTATCGCTTGTTGAGCTTGCGCGCGTTCGCCTGGTCCGCGTGGACCGACGGGTCGGCGAGCTTCTTCTCCAGATCGGCATGCTCGCCGATCAGTTCCTCGACCGCCTCGAACATCGGTGGCTCCTGGGTTGTTGCGAAGGTGCTTCGGGACGCCAAAGCGCCGGTCTCGACGCCCCGGGGAGGGGCACCGAGGACCGGCGCGGACTGCTCGCTACTTCTTGGCGGAGGCGGCGCCCTTGCCGAAGCGGGCCTCGAAGCGGGCCACACGGCCACCGGTGTCGAGGATCTTCTGCTTGCCCGTGTAGAACGGGTGGCACTCGGAGCAGAGGTCGGCACGGATGGTGCCGCTCTCGATGGTGCTCCGGGTGGTGAACGACGCACCGCAGGTGCAGCTGACCTGGGTCTCGACGTACGCGGGGTGGATGTCGCGCTTCAAGGTGGCTCCTAGTTTCGGGAGGGCGCCGGGTCGTACGCGCGGATTGCTCGTACGTGAACCGGGGCCGACGTACCAGTCTGCCAGGACCGGCCGTATCTCCCAAAACCGGGGTGCGGGCGGAAGTATTCCGTGCGCCCCTCAGCCGCCCTTGACGATATGGGTGTCCTCCTTGCCGGCCGCGGAGTCCTTGGTGGCGGAGGGGGGTATCGGCCTGTCCTGGCGCAGGGCCGTCCAGACCTGCCGGGTGCCGGACGGGATGGGCAGCACCCTGTTCGGGTCGGCGGGGTCGTAGCGCACCGGGAGCGTGATCATCGTGACGTCGCGGCCGGTGAGGTGCTTGAGGCCGTCGGCGAATCCGACCAGTTTGTTGACGGAGTCCAGCTCGGAGTCCGTGGTGATCGCGCGGGTGGCGGTGTCGGCGAGGTCGTACAGCTTCTTGGGACTGGTGTACAGGTCGACGCTCCTGACCTGCGTGATCAGCGCTTTGACAAAGGCCTGCTGGAGTTCGATACGGCCCAGGTCGCTGCCGTCGCCGAGGCTCTTGCGGGTCCTGACCAGGCCGAGGGCCTGCTCCCCGTCGAGGGTGTGGGTGCCGGCGGGCAGCCGCAGATGGCTCTTGCTGTCGTCGATGGGCCGGGTGGTGGTGATCTTGACGCCGCCGAGTTCGTCGACCAGTTTCTTGAAGCCGGTGAAGTCGACCTCCAGATAGTGGTCCATGCGCACGCCGGACATCTTCTCGACGGTCTTCACCGCGCAGACGGGGCCGCCGACCTCGTACGCCGAGTTGAACATCGCGAACGGCTCGGCGGGGACGGGCCTGCCCTTGCGGTCGGTGCAGGCGGGGCGGTCGATCAGGGTGTCGCGCGGTATCGAGACGATACTGGCCTTTTTGTGGCCCTTGTAGACATGGATGATCATGGCCGTGTCCGAGCGGGCACCGCTGGCGCGGCCGTACTCGCGGTTCGCTCCGGCCCGGGAGTCCGAGCCGAGGACCAGGATGTCCTCGGAGCCGTTGTCGATGTCGGCGGGGCGGTCGCCGCCGAGCCGCCCGTTGATGTCGATGCCCATGATGTTGCCGTTGAGCCTCGCGTACACATACCCGAGTCCGGATCCGCCGACGAGGATCACGGCGGCGGTGGACCAGGCGGCCACGCTCATCGCGCGACGGCGCTTGCGGGGCGCCTCGGGGCGTCCGCCCCGGCCGGGTATTCGGCTGCTGCTCCGGTCCGACATGGTCTCCCTCTGTCCGTGGTACCGGTCCCACTGCCTCCTTCCGTGGCGATCAGGCCGTTCCGCCCGGCCGCCGGTGTCGGTGTGACGCACGCCGGCATCGGCGGTAAAGACCCAAGAAGCGTTTCACAGAGCGCCGCGTTCCGCGCTGGGAGCGGGCGGCGCGGGCGCCCGGGGAGCCCGGCCGGACACAGAAATCCGCCCCGTCGCCGGAGCGACGGGGCGGATCCCGGAAGACGGCGGCCCGGGTCAGTCGTTGCCGTTGCCGGGGCCGGGGGTGGTCTTCTGGATCTGCAGCAGGAACTCGGCGTTCGACTTCGTCTGCTTCATCTTGTCCAGCAGCAGCTCGATCGCCTGCTGCTGGTCGAGCGCGTGCAGCACCCGGCGCAGCTTCCAGACGACGGCGAGCTCGTCGCTGCCGAGCAGGATCTCTTCCTTACGGGTGCTGGACGCGTCCACGTCCACCGCCGGGAAGATGCGCTTGTCCGAGAGCTTCCGGTCGAGCTTGAGCTCCATGTTGCCGGTGCCCTTGAACTCCTCGAAGATCACCTCGTCCATGCGCGAGCCGGTCTCGACCAGCGCGGTGGCCAGGATGGTCAGCGAACCGCCGTCCTCGATGTTGCGCGCGGCACCGAAGAAGCGCTTCGGCGGGTAGAGCGCGGTCGAGTCGACACCACCGGACAGGATGCGTCCCGAGGCGGGCGCCGCGAGGTTGTACGCGCGGCCCAGACGGGTGATGGAGTCCAGCAGGACGACCACGTCGTGACCCAGCTCGACCAGGCGCTTGGCGCGCTCGATGGCCAGTTCGGCGACGGTGGTGTGGTCCTCGGCGGGACGGTCGAAGGTCGAGGAGATGACCTCGCCCTTGACCGAGCGCTGCATGTCGGTGACCTCTTCGGGCCGCTCGTCGACGAGGACGACCATCAGGTGGCACTCGGGGCTGTTGACCGTGATCGCGTTGGCGATGGCCTGGAGGATCATGGTCTTACCGGTCTTCGGCGGGGCCACGATCAGACCGCGCTGGCCCTTGCCGATCGGTGCGACGAGGTCGATGATCCGCGTCGTCAGCACACCCGGGTCGGTCTCCAGCCGGAGCCGGTCCTGCGGGTACAGCGGGGTCAGCTTCTGGAACTCCGGGCGGCCGCGGCCCGTTTCGGGCGCCATGCCGTTGACGGAGTCGAGGCGGACCAGCGCGTTGAACTTCTCGCGGCGCTCGCCCTCCTTGGGCTGGCGCACGGCGCCGGTGACGTGGTCGCCCTTGCGCAGGCCGTTCTTGCGGACCTGGGCGAGCGAGACGTACACGTCGTTCGGGCCCGGCAGGTAGCCGGAGGTCCTGATGAACGCGTAGTTGTCGAGGATGTCGAGGATGCCCGCGACGGGGATCAGCACATCGTCGTCGGCGACCTGCGGCTCGCCGGGACCGAACTCGTCGCGGCCACGGCGCCCGCGGCGGTCGCGGTAGCGTCCGCGACGGCCGCGCCGGCCGCCCGCCTCGTCGTCGAAGTCGTCCTGGGGGCCGGTGTTCTGGGGGGCGCTCTGGGCGCCGCCACCGCGGTTGTCACGCTGCTGGCGCTGGCCGCCGCCCTGCGGCTGGCCGCCCTGGCCGCCCTGCTGCTCGTCGCTCTTGCCGCGGCGGTCGCGCTGCCGGTCGCGGCGGTCACCGCGGTCACGGTCACCGCGCTGGCCGCGGTCCTGGCGCTCGCCGCGCCGTCCGTCGGTGTCGGTCTGGGCGGAGCCCGCGCCGGACGCGGAGACGGCGGCCTCGGCCCTGCTGTCGGGCTGGGCCTCGACCTTGACGTCGGCCGGGGCCTCGGTCCTGGTGTCCGTCTGGGTCTCCGGGCTGCCCGCCTGCGCGGTGGCCCTGCGACGGCGGCGCTCGCCCACCGGCTGGTCGTCGCTGGCCGGCTGGCCGGGGATCTCGATCTGCTGCGAGGCCACGGCCTGCTCGGCCCTGTCGGCCTTCTCCGCGGCGGCGACCGTGTCACCCGTACGGGCCTTGGAGGTCGCGCGGCGCTTCGGCTTGGTCTCGACGCCGTCGGCCGCGGCGCCCTTGGGCGCGGACGAGGCCCCTGCCTGCGTCTCCTTGATGACCTCGATCAACTGGCTCTTGCGCATCCGTGCGGTGCCCCTGATGCCGAGGCCGGACGCGACCTGCTGGAGCTCGGCCAGGACCATGCCGTCAAGGCCGGTGCCGGAGCGGCGGCGCCGTGCGGTGGTGCCGGTGGCAGCACCTGCGGCGGGCGCGGTGGCGTCGACACTGTTGTCGGCAGTCACGCCCATCAGATCGGTGGTGTCGCTCACGAAGGGTCCTTCCCTGGAGCGGACGTCGGCCTTCTGGCTCGGCGACCGGTTGTGCTGTCCGACGGCGGTCCCATCTTGTGGACCGTGCCGGGGCGGTGGTCCCGCCGGATATGGCGGAGAAACATGCATACGTGCAATGGGTCCGGCCCGAGATCCCCCTGCTCGGCCCACCGCTGGGAAAAACGGGGGGTGTCGTGCCGGTTCCGGTGCGTGCTCAAAACTGCTCAGGCAGGCTGCTCAGGCAGTTGGGGAGGCTCCCGGAAGAAGTTGGCCCCGAATCGGGACACGAAGCACCGCGCCACAAAGACGTCGGTTGCAGACTTGAGGTTAACACTACCGGCTCCAACAAACATTCCCCCTCTCACGCACCGGCAATCTCCTGTCACTACGAGCCGAGCGGCAGAACACTCGCACCCGCGGCGTCGAGGGCGAGCCTGTTGGCCGCCCATCCCTCGCCCGCCAGTCGTGCGACCTTGTCGGCCGCACCGTCCTCGGCCAGTGCGAGCACCGTGGGCCCCGCACCGGAGATGACCGCGGGGACGCCGTCCGCGCGCAGTCGGTTGACCAGGGCGATGCTCTGCGGCATCGCCGGGGTCCGGTAGTCCTGGTGGAGCCGGTCCTCGGTGGCCGCGAGCAGCAGCTCGGGGCGCCTGGTCAGCGCCTCCACGAGCAGGGCGGCACGGCCGGCGTTGACGGCCGCGTCCACATGGGGGACGGTACGCGGCAGCAGTCCGCGGGCGGTCTCCGTGAGCACGGGGCTGCCGGGGACGAAAACCACCGGAACGACGGACTCGGCCGGCTCCATCCTGATGGCGCGCGCCGCTCCGCCGTCCAGCCAGGCCAGTGTGAAGCCGCCGAGCAGGCAGGCGGCGACATTGTCCGGGTGGCCCTCGATCTCGGTGGCCAGCTCCAGCATGGCCGCGTCGTCGAGCCTGGCGTCTCCGCCTATGGTCACGGCGCGCGCGGCGACGATTCCGGCGCAGATGGCCGCCGAGGAGGAGCCGAGACCGCGGCCGTGCGGAATGCGGTTGGCGCAGACGACCTCAAGGCCGCGCGGCTGGCCGCCGAGCAGGTCGAACGCCGTGCGCAGGGAACGTACGAGCAGATGACTTTCGTCACGGGGAAGCGACTCCGCGCCCTCACCCGCGATGTCGACGTGCAGGCCGGAGTCGGCGACGCGGACGACCACGTCGTCGTAGAGCCCCAGCGACAGGCCGAAGGCGTCGAAGCCAGGACCGAGATTGGCGCTGGTGGCGGGGGTGCGCACCCGTACGGCGGCGGCGCGGAACGCGGGACCGGCCATCGCTCTGACGACTCTCCTTGTGCCTGCGAGATGTGATGAATGCGAGATGTTCGAGGACGTGCGGAACACCCGGGGGCCACGAGGGCGGCAACACCGCGACGGGTGCGGCGGGGCGGGTTGGCTACAGCCTATCGAAGGAAGGTTCTGTGGCGACATAGGGCGCACAGGAGGCGCACGATGCGTGTCGCGAGGCCACTGTGCGCCATGTCGGTCTTGGCGTCCTTTATCCGCGTGTGAGCGGGCCCGGACATCCGCGCGCGAGCGGGCCCGGCCGCCCCTTCCGGACCCGTCTCCGGGCCCGGGAGGGGCGGGACGCGTCAGGCCAGGCCGAGCCGCTGCGCGGCCACGACCGCGTCGACGGGGACGGTGACGGGCTGAGGCGCTCCGGCGACGGCCCAGTCCGGGTCCTTGAGGCCGTTCCCGGTGACCGTGCACACGATGCGCTGGCCGGGATCGACCTTGCCCTCCTCGGCGGCCTTGAGCAGGCCGGCGACGGAGGCCGCCGAGGCGGGCTCGACGAAAACGCCCTCCTGCGACGCCAACAGGCGGTAGGCGGACAGGATCTGCCGGTCCGTCACCTCGTCGATGAAGCCGCCGGACTCGTCCCGGGCGGCCAGCGCGTACTGCCACGACGCCGGGTTGCCGATCCGGATCGCGGAGGCGACGGTGTGCGGGTCCTTGACGACCTCACCGCGCACGATGGGCGCGGAGCCGGACGCCTGGAAGCCCCACATGCGCGGGGTGCGGCCGGCCGGTCCGTCGGCGGCGTACTGGGTGTAGCCCTTCCAGTAGGCCGTGATGTTGCCGGCGTTTCCCACGGGCAGCACATGAATGTCCGGTGCGTCGCCCAGGGCGTCCACGATTTCGAAGGCGGCGGTCTTCTGGCCCTCGATCCTGACCGGATTGACCGAATTGACCAGGGCCACCGGGTAGTTGTCGGACAGCGAGCGGGCCAGTGTCAGGCAGTCGTCGAAGTTGCCGTCGACCTGGAGGATGCGCGCGCCGTGGACCAGGGCCTGGCCCATCTTGCCGAGAGCGATCTTGCCCTGCGGCACCAGTACGGCGCAGACCATCCCGGCCCGTACCGCGTAGGCGGCCGCCGAGGCCGAGGTGTTGCCGGTGGAGGCGCAGATGACCGCCTGGGCGCCCTCCGCCTTGGCCCGGGTGATGGCCATGGTCATCCCGCGGTCCTTGAACGAGCCGGTCGGGTTGGCGCCCTCGACCTTGAGATGTACCTCACACCCGGTGCGCTCGGACAGCACCTGCGCGGGCACGAGCGGCGTACCGCCCTCACGGAGCGTGACAACCTCCGTGGTGTCCGTCACCGGGAGGCGGTCCCGGTACTCCTCGATGATGCCGCGCCACTGGTGGGTGCCATTGCTGGTCATGGGCCCTTACTCCCCTTCAACACGCATGATGCTGGCGACACCGCGCACGGTGTCGAGCTTGCGCAGCGCCTCGACGGTCCCGGAGAGGGCGGCGTCGGGCGCGCGGTGGGTGACGACAACGAGGGACGCCTCGCCGTCCTTGCCCTTCTGGCGGACCGTGTCGATGGATACGCCGTGTTCGGCGAAGACGGTCGCGACCTGGGCGAGCACGCCCGGTTTGTCGGCGACGTCGAGGCTGATGTGATAGCGCGTCACCACGTCGCCCATCGGGCTCACGGGAAGCTGGGTGTACGCGGACTCACCCGGGCCCGTCGCCTCGTTGAGCTTGTTGCGGCAGACGGCGACCAGGTCACCGAGGACGGCGGAGGCGGTGGGCGCCCCGCCCGCCCCGGGGCCGTAGAACATCAGCTCGCCGGCCGCCTCGGCCTCCACGAAGACCGCGTTGTACGCGCCGCGCACGGAGGCCAGCGGATGGCTGAGCGGGATCATCGCCGGGTGGACGCGCGCGGTGACGGACCTGCCGTCGGCGGCGCGCTCGCAGATGGCCAGCAGTTTGACCGTACAGCCCATGCCCCTGGCGGAGGCGAGATCGGCGCTGGTGACCTCCGTGATGCCCTCACGGTGCACGTCGTCCAGGCGTACCCGGGTGTGGAAGGCGATCCCGGCGAGGATCGCGGCCTTGGCGGCGGCGTCGAATCCCTCGACGTCCGCGGTCGGGTCCGCTTCCGCGTAGCCGAGGGCGGTGGCCTCGTCGAGCGCCTCCGAGTAGCCCGATCCGGCGCTGTCCATCCGGTCGAGGATGAAGTTGGTCGTGCCGTTGACGATGCCGAGGACCCGGTTGACGGTGTCACCGGCCAGCGACTCGCGCAGCGGGCGGATCAGCGGGATCGCGCCGGCGACGGCGGCCTCGAAGTAGAGGTCCCTGCCGTGCTGGGCGGCGGCCTCGTAGAGGGTCGCGCCGTCCTCGGCGAGCAGCGCCTTGTTGGCGGAGACAACGGAGGCGCCGTGCTCGAAGGCGGTGGTGATGAGGGTACGGGCGGGCTCGATACCGCCGATGACCTCGACGACCACGTCTATGTCACCGCGTTTGACCAGGGCGGTGGCGTCGGTGGTGATCAGGGCGGGGTCTATGCCCGCGCGCACCTTGGAGGGGCGCCGGACGGCGACTCCGGCGAGCTCCACCGGGGCGCCGATCCGCGCGGCGAGGTCGTCGGCGTGCGTCGTCATGATGCGCGCCACCTCTGAGCCCACCACGCCACAGCCCAGCAGCGCCACCTTGAGCGGACGCGTACGCATCATCCGACCCACGCCTTTCATCCCACACAGCCGTTAAAGCATGAATGCGAACCAGTCTCACTCACTGGACGGGAGTTTCGGCCCACCGTCCAGATTGCGAGACATTTATTTCATCAGCCGGTATTGACCAGCCGATGTCGTCAGCCGATGTCCAGACGCAGCAGATCTTCCTCCGTCTCGCGCCGGACGATGACCCGCGCCCCGCCGTCCTTCACCGCGACGACGGGCGGACGGAGCGCGTGGTTGTAGTTGCTCGCCATCGAGCGGCAGTACGCGCCGGTGGCGGGTACGGCGATCAGATCGCCGGGCGCCAGGTCGGCGGGCAGGAACGCGTCGCGCACGACGATGTCGCCGCTCTCGCAGTGCTTGCCGACGACGCGCGTCAGCATCGGCTCGGCGTCGGAGCGGCGCGAGACGAGCGCCACGCTGTACTCGGCGTCGTACAGGGCCGTACGGATGTTGTCGGACATGCCACCGTCCACACTGACATAGGTGCGCAGCCCGTCGAGCGGCTTGATGGTGCCGACCTCGTACAGCGTGAAGGCCGTGGGCCCCACGATGGCGCGCCCGGGCTCGACGGAGATACGGGGGGTGCGGAGGCCCGCCGACTCACACTCACGAGTGACGATGTCGGTGAGGGCCTTGGCGATGTCGTGCGGTTCGCTCGGGTCGTCCTCCGAGGTGTACGCGATCCCCAGGCCACCGCCGAGGTCGATCTCCGGCAGCTCCACGCCGTGTTCGTCGCGGACCTCCGCGAGCAGCCCCACGACACGGCGGGCCGAGACCTCGAAACCGGCCATGTCGAAGATCTGCGAGCCGATGTGCGAGTGGATTCCGATCAGCTCGATCCCGTCGAGCGTGAGGGCCCTGCGCACGGCCTCGGCGGCCTGCCCGCCGGCGAGCGCGATACCGAACTTCTGGTCCTCGTGCGCCGTGGCGATGAACTCGTGGGTGTGGGCCTCGACGCCGACGGTGACCCTGATCTGCACGGGCTGGCGCCTGCCGAGGCGCTCCGCGATGTGCGCGACCCGCACGATCTCCTGGAAGGAGTCGAGGACGATACGTCCGACACCGGCGGAGACCGCCCGTTCGATCTCCTCGGTGGACTTGTTGTTCCCGTGGAAGGCGATGCGCTCCGCCGGCATCCCCCCGGCCAGCGCGGTGGCGAGCTCGCCGCCGGAACACACGTCCAGGTTGAGCCCCTCCTCCCGCAGCCAGCGGACGACGGCCCGGGAGAGGAACGCCTTGCCCGCGTAGAACACGTCCGCGTTGTCGCCGAAGGCGTCGGCCCAGGCGCGGCAGCGGGCGCGGAAGTCGGCCTCGTCGAGGAAGTACGCCGGTGTGCCGAACTCCTCGGCCAGCCGGGTCACCTCGATCCCCGCGACGGTCGCGACCCCGTCCTCGTTCCGGCGGACCGTGCGGGACCAGACCTTCTCGTCCAGCGCGTTGAGGTCCGCGGCGGGGGCCGTGTAGTGGCCTTCGGGGAGGACATCCGCGTGGCGGGGGCCTGCGGGGTGGGCGGAACGGCTCATCTCGTGGCTCTTTCAGAGGTGTTCGGGGGCATCGATGCCGAGCAGGGACAGGCCACCGGCCAGCACGGCCCCGGCGGCTTCGGCGAGCGCCAGCCGGGAGCTGTGGGCGGCCGAGGGTTTCTCGTCGCCGAGCGGCAGCGGGCTGCCGGCCCGCTGGAGGCGCAGGAACGCCTCCGCGGTGTGTTCGAGGTGGCGGGCGAGCCGGTCGGGCGCGCGCAGCCGGGCGGCCGCCTCCAGGACGGCGGGGTGGTCACCGAGCGCGGTCAGCAGGACGGAGACCTCATCGCCGGACAGGGGGTCCGGCTCACCGGACGGACCACTGTACGCGGGGACGATCCCGAGCCGGGCCGCGTTGCGGGCCAGGGCACGGGTCCTGGCGTACGCGTACCGCACCCGGAAGAGAGGGTTGCTCTCGCGCTGGACGAGCAGGCCGGCGCCGGCGGCCGGCCGGTCGTGTGCGGCGGGCCGCAGCAGTGCCCAGCGGGCGGCGTCGGGGCCGAGCGCGGTGAAGATGCCGTCACCGGCCGGCGCGGGGACGACCCGGAGGACCTCGGGGGCGCCCGGGACGACGGCCGCCTCGGCGCCCTGGGTGCGCAGCAGCCGGACGACGGTCTCGGTCCAGACGGCGGCCCGGGTCTCGGCGGCGGGCGCGAAGGCCGCCGCCGTACCGGCGAGCGCGTCGCCGTGGCCGTGGCGCGTACCGGCCAGGAGGACCGCGCGGACCAGTTCGGCGCGGCTGTCCCGCGCCAGGGTGAAATTCAGGAAGCCGGGTCCGGTGATGTCGACACCGGTGATACCGCCCGTCGCGGCGGCCGGAGCGAGCGGGATGCGGACGCGCAGGATCTCCGCGACCTCGCGCGGCGGGCGTCCGGCGGGACCGGCCAGCCGCAGCGCGACATTGGTGGCGTAGTCGCCGAGGCCGCCGGGGCGGGGCCGCTCGACGACGACGCGCTCGGGCACCGGGCCCGGCAGGGCAGCGTCGTCGACCGCGCGGCACACGGCGTGCAGCACGGTACGGGACAGCTCCGCGGGGGTCACGGGGCAAGCGTAGGGGAGGAAGGGGGGCTCTCCGCGAACCGGTTTCGCGATGCGGTCAGCCCCAGGCGCGGCCGGCTCGTCCGGCACCGCTCCTGCCGTCCACCGGGGGCGGGCCGTCCCGGTGCGCCAGCCTCCGGACCAGCCGGACCAGCTCCGAGGGCTCGAAGGGCTTGGCGAGAAAGGCGTCCACGGCGGGGGCGAGGCCGGACTCGGCCTCGTACTGGGTACAGGCGCTGATGATCGCGATCGGCAGCCGGCTGGTCCTGGGGTCGGCGCGCAGCCGCTCGGCGGTGCGCGGCCCGTCCAGCCGGGGCATCACCACGTCGAGGGTGACCACATCGGGCCGGACCTCGTGCACCACGTCCAGGCATTCGGCACCATCGGCCGCGGTCACGACCTCGAAACCCTCCAGTTCGAGATTGACCCTGATCAGCTGCCGGATCACTCTGTTGTCATCTACAACGAGCACCCGGCCGGACGCGCCCGGCACCCCTTGAGAGTAGGTCGGATCCCGCCGCCGCGTCCGGGTTTTGACGACTTCCGGCGGCGTGGGCGGCCCCGGGCACGGAGCCCGGGGCGGCCCGTACCGGCGGGCGCCCTCGGCAGGTCTCGGGCCTGCCGGTCTCGGGCCTGCCGATGCAGTACGGGCGGCGGCGCGGTGCCGGATCGGTGAGGGACGGCGGGGTGTGTCCGGCGTCCCGGCCCGACAGATTGGCGCCCGGCGGGACGATCTTGTCGATCCGGTCCAGTACGTCCCGGCTCAGCCTGACCGGGGGGTGCCTCTATGTCTTCGTCAAGGCGCCTATGTTGGGTTTGGGGCGATGTGGGGGCCTGTCGCGCTCGGTGGTGAAGTGTTCAGTGGCGGGGCAGCGCTTCGGCCACGGCGGTCTGGAAGGGGTCGACGGTGGTCCGTCCGTCCTCGATGTCCCACAGCGTGTTCTGCAGCAGCCGGGCCAGGGTCCAGCCGGCCGCGCGCCGGCGGTCCAGTCCGAGCGCCTCGGTCAGCAGGTCGAAGCGGCGCCGCACCACCCGGGGAGCGTCCCCGGTGGCGTGGAGCTTCTCCCAGCCTGTGTCCAACGCCGGCCACAGGTCGAAGCCCGGATCGCCGACGAGAGGTTCGGGGTCGATGGCCAGCCACGGCTCGCGCTCGGCGGCGAGCACGTTGTCGTAGTGCAGGTCCCAGTGCAGCATCCGGTCGCCGGGCTCGCCGACCAGCTCGGTGACTGCCGACGCCCAGCCGTGCAGCCGCCGCTGGTCCTCGGGGTCCGGCAGGGCGGCGACCGCCGCAGGCACGGACGCCAGCATGTCGCGCGCGACGTCACCGAGGCCGCGCAGGCCCTCGGGCGCCGGGACGGAGTGCAGCCGGGCCATAAGTCCGGCCAAGGTGCTCATGGCCACGTCGTCGTCCTCGACGAAAGCCAGGGTGCGTGAGCCGTCCAGGCGTTCCAGCAGCACGGCGCCGCTCTCCGGGTCGTGGTCGAGCAGCCGCACGATGCCGTCGCCGTTCCACGCCCGCAGCCCGATCAGCGCGGCGGTTGTCTCCTCCCGGGGCATCTGGAGTTTGAGCGCGGCGCGGGTGTCGTCCGTGCGGCGCACCGGCACCACCAGTGAGGCCTCGCCGGACCCGATGCCGCCGTCGCGCTCCAGTTCCCATCGGTCGAGCAGCTCCGCCACCAGCGCGGGCAGCCGGGCGATCCAGGTCCGTCCCTCTTGACGACCGTTCCTCGTGTACGACGCGACCAGGGCGTCAGGGACTTCGATACCCTGCGGCGAACTCATGGGGGGTTGTCCTTCGGAGGAGTGGGCTTCCCACCGCGACCACAGGTAAGGCCGAGGGTCATGCGGCGGCTGCTTCGGGGATGCGGGGTTCGTAGAAGGTTCCGTCACGGAGCATCGCGAACAGGACGCTGATGCGCTGGCGGGCGAGGCGGAGGAGGGCTTGGGTGGGGGTCTTTCCGCGGCCTCGCCGGCGGTCGTAATAGGTGCGGGAGGCGGGGTCGGCGTTCATGCAGGCGAAGGCGGAGAGGCATGGCGCGTTTGAGCTGCCGGTTTCCGCCCCGTGGGGCGTGTTCGCCGTGGATCGATGTGAGCGGGCTGGTCCACGATCACCAGGACCGTACCGAACTTCGCGGCCAGTTTGTCGAACACGGCCCGCAGTTTCGGCTCGCTGTTGGGCAGCCGCTTGTCGAAGACCTTCTTCCCGGCCGGAGTCAGCCCGTGCCCGTGATGAGCACTCTTGCCGACGTCCAGGCCGAGGAAAACGCCCATGTCTTCGGTGTCGAACATCGCGCCCTTCCCAGGGGAGTTGAACGTGCCGGCCTCGGCAGTGGTGTCGCGCGCATCCACGTTATGCAGACCTGCCGCCCGCGAGCTGTCCGGCATTGCGCCGGACCGGACGGTGGCCGGACCTCTCATCAGCGTCTCCGACGGCACCTCCCGGGCCCGGTGACACCACCCCCCAGGTCATGCCCTCGACAGGGGGACACAGTCATACCGGGCCCGAAGGCCGGCGGCCCCATCGCAGGACCGCGAAAAACATAACGGGGACCCTCCCGCGGCTCGTCCGTGCCGGCGATCGCCGTGGGCGGAGCACCTACGCTCTCGGCATGGAACAGAGCGAAGTCGTCCTCAGGGCCATCGGAATTCTCACGCACTCGGCGGAGCGGATCCGCACCGCGGGACAGGACCTGGACGCCGGGAGCGGGCTGGGCGAGGGCCAGATCGGATCGCTGCTGGCCGAGGTCTTCCCGTCGTTCCAGGTGGCGGGGGACGCGACTCCGCTCGAAGCGGCGCACTCGGTGACGGAGGCCGCGCTGCCCGCGATCATGCAGTTGATCGGCGCCTTCAGCTTTGTCTTCGCCGAACTGGCCGATGTCCATGACGCGGGGCGTACCGACATCTCCTCGGCGGACCTGCTGCGGGAACTCGCCCTGCGCATGTCCCGCCCGGATCCCGCCGCGTAGCCGCCCGGACGGCCCCTCACGGCCGGGTGATCTCCTCAACGGCCCTCGCGGCGGGGGCCGTTGACGCCCGCCGCCCCCGGTCCCCCGTCCAGGGTGTCCGTCGCGTCCGTCCGGCCCGCTCCCTCGGCGTTCCGCACTCGCCCGGCACCCGGCGCTCGTCGTTAAGGCGCGCGTCGCGTGCCGGTTGTCCATGCCCCGGATGATCCACACCGTCACACAAGTGGCCATTTGCATGGAGATCGTATGAGCGAGACCAGTAATCCCGGTCCGGGCAGGCGCGCGTTGTTGCAGGCGGCCATCGCCGCACCCGTGGCGGGGGCGGCCGTCACGGGGCTGAGCGGTCAGCGGGCATGGGCCTCGACGGCGTCGAAGCCGGGATCGGGCAGCCACAGGTTCGACGAGGAGAGCCCGCGCTTCGCGCTCGCGGTGCTTCCCGACACCCAGTACCTCTTCGACGCGGACAGCGCGGACCCGGCGCCACTGAAGGAGACCTTCACCTATCTGGTCTCCGAGCGGGAGAAGGCGAACATCGCCTTCATGACGCACCTGGGCGATGTCACCGAGCACGGCACGGAGGAGGAGATCGCCCTGGCGGCGGACACCTTCCGCACCATCCACGGCAAGGTGCCCTACAGCGTCCTCGCGGGCAATCACGACATCGCGGGCGCCGACGACCAGCGCGGGGACTCCGCCTATCTCAGGGAGTTCGGCCCCCGGCGCTTCGCCTCCATGCCGACCTTCGGCGGCTCCTCCCCCGACGGCTACAACAGCTACCACGTGCTGCGCGCGGCCGGACGCGAGTGGCTGGTACTCGCACTGGACTGGCGGGCCTCCGAGAAGGGGCTCACCTGGGCCCAGGGCGTGCTCGACGCCCACCGCACCCTCCCGGCCGTTCTCACCACCCACGACATCGCCTCGGCGGACAGCGGCGACGGCAGGGCGCAGCTCTCCGGCAACGGGCAGGTGCTCTGGGACCGCCTCATCCGGGGCAACGACCAGATCTTCCTGGCGCTGGGCGGGCACTACTGGCCGCCCGGCCGCACCGTGCTCACCAACGACGCCGGTCACGACGTGCATGTGCACATCACCAACTACCAGGACCGCTACTACGGCGGGGCCGGCATGGTCCGGCTGTACTCCTTCGACCTGGCCCGTGACACCGTCGACGTCGAGACATTCTCGCCGTGGTTCCTCGCCCGCGACCCGGAGAAGCGGACGCCGCTGGAGGCGGAGACCATCGAACTGACCGGCCCGGTGGACCGGTTCAGCCTGGACATCGACTTCGCCGAGCGTTTCGACGGCTTCGCTCCGGTCGTCCCGCCGAAGCCGCGTCCGGCCTCCCGGGTCATGCCGCGCGGCACGGTCGCCTACTGGCGCTTCGACTCCTCCGGTCTGAAAAGCGCCGGGAAGCCCGGTTCCGCCGTGGCGGCGGGGACCGTGGCGCGGGACCTGTCCGGGCACGGCAACGACCTCAGGGTGCAGCTCCTGCACGACAGTTCGGCCGAGGCGCTGACCTGGTCGGACGATCACCACACCGGGCAGCCGGCGCACGCCAGCCTGCGCTTCGGCGGCGGCAAGGAGCCGGACCGCGGCGCGATCCTCACCACCGGTGACCGCGCGCCGCTCAACAGCATGAAGTTCACCTCGGGCTTCACCATCGAGACGTTCATCAGGCTCCCCGAGCCGTTCGAGGGCAACCACGACTGGATGGGCATCCTGAGCTGGGAGGGCCAGAACGGCGACGCGGGCAAGACCACCGGCTGGTCGACGGAGGAACCCACCTGCAGCCTCAATGTCACCCCCGAGCGCTTCCTCCAGTTCGTGCTCTACCCGCACGTCCAGGACGCCGACCCGACGTCCTGGAGCCACGCGCTGCCGGTGGGCCGCTGGACCCACATAGCCGTGGTCAACGACGGCCGCCGCACGATCATGTATGTCGACGGGTCGAAGATCGCCCGTAACCCCTCGCAGCGGGCGACCGGCATCGCCACGCTGGGCAAGCCGTTCGTCATCGGCGGTACGCAGTTCGCCGAGCAGTTCGGCCAGAGCTTCTACGGGTCGATCGGCGACACCCGCATTGTCGACCGGGCGCTCCAGCCCAGGGACTTCATGGCCCCGCCCGCGTAGGGCGTGCGGGGAAGGAGGCCGGACGGGGCGTCCGCGCCGCCCACCGCGCCCCCTGGCGCACGCCGGACACACCGTCACGGCCGGGTCCCGCCCGGGGCCCGGCCGCGGCGTACGCCGCCCGCCGTCAGCCGTCAGCCGCCCAGGATCAGCCGCTCCAGGGCCGCCCGCGCCCGCGCGTCCGAGCGCGCCCTGAGCGCCACCGCCGCCGCCAGTCTGCGTGTCCACTCGTCCAGCGGGACCGGTGTGCTGGACAGCACGACACCGCGCACCACCTTGGCGATCTCGCCCGCCGGATGCCCGTGCGCCAGGACAAGGATCAGCCGCTGGTCGTCCAGCGTGATCTCGACCCGCTCCACCCGGCCGCCACGGCCCGCGAGCCGGTCGGCCATACCGCGCCTGCGCTCCAGTACGACCGAGCCGGGCGGCAGCGCTTCGGCCAGCGAACCGGTCAGCACCTGGGCGTACACCTCCAGGTCCGCCGCGTCCCTGCGCAGCGCCGCCGCCAGTTCGTCGATCGACCCGGTCTCGCCGTCCCGCCCCGGCCCGTCGCCGGACGGCGCCTCACCACGGTCGCTCATCGGGCCTCCTGACCTCTCCGTACACCGTCTGTCCCGGGCGCCGCTCCAGCCGTCAGCCGTCAGCCGTCGAGGCTGAGCACCATCGTCGGACGTTCGATCTCGTGGTCCTGGCGCAGCGGGCGGACCGCCGTGCCGATCGAGAAGAACTCCGTGGTGTGGCCGCCCCAGCGGTGGTTGTGCGCGTTGAGCTGGACGCCGACGACCCCCTCGGCCTCCAGTTCCTCGGCCTCGGCCTGCATCCGGGCCATGGCCAGCTCCCGGGCGTCGTAGAGGGCCTGGGTGAACTGTTCGATCTCGACGTTCTTGCCGAAGTTCGAGAACGCGGCCCCCATCCGCTGGTGCGCGATGTGGTAGACGCAGGTGCCCATGACCATGCCGAGCGGCGCGTAACCGGCCCGGATCAGCGTCCAGAAGTCCTGGCCCGACAGGTCCGAGGTGAAGGGCTGCCCCTTGTTGTTGCGCCAGGCCGTCCCGGCGGGTGCCGGACGGTCGCCCTTCACCGCCGTGCCGATGGCGATGAACTCGGCGATGTCATTGCCGAACTCGCGCGCCTCCACGCTCAGCCGGACCCCCACGATGCCGTCCGCGCCGAGCTGTGCCGCCTCGGCCTCCATACGGGTCATCGCCAGCTCACGGGCGTGGTACATGGCCTGGCTGAGCGTCTCCAGCTCCTGATTCTTGTTCCAGCGGCCGAGCTGGATGCCGACGTGGTAGATCGAGCTGCCCAGCACCAGGCCGATGGGCCGGAAGCCCGCCTCCCTGACCAGCAGGAACTCATTCACCGACAGATCGCTGGTGAAGATCGAACCGGCTCTGCCCGGCTCCAGCTCCGCCAGCCGCCGCATGGCGTCGGCGGGCACTCCCCGGCCGCTCGGGCCGCCGGCCGGACCGCCGCCGGCCAAGCCGCCGCCGACCGGGGCGCCGGTCGCCTCGTCCTCTCCGCTCCCGCGCATCTGCTTGTCCTCACTGTCGGTACCGCGTGCGTTGACGTCGGAGCGGCCCCGGGATCCCGTACCGCCGGGGCGGCTCACCCCTGATCGCCCAGTTCGGCCAGCTCCCCGGCGAGCCTGCGGCGCTCCGCCGGGTCCCCGTACGGACTGGACTCCATCGCCGCGAGCCGACGGCTCAGCCGCTCACCGCGACGGCCCAGCGGCAGCACGGCGAGCGTCGGTGGGCGCCCGGCCCCTGCCTGGAAGCGGGCCACGGTGGTGCCGACCATCGTCGCCTCGGCCAGGTGGTCCTCGGCCTCCGAGCCCATCCGGGAGGCCCGGACGCAGGACTGCCGCACGATCCGCAGATCACCACTGGCCAGGATGATGCCGTCGCCGCCCCGGCGCAGCGCCTGGAGCTCCATCTGATGACGGGCGTCGGCCCGTACCTGGCCGACCAGCTCGCTCCATGCGCCGACCTCCGTGTTGTACCAGGTGAGCGCCTGCGAACGGGTCCCGAAGTCGTCATGGCGGACCCCGATCGACATACCGACCAGCAGCTCCACCGGCACCCAGCCCGCCGACACCAGCTTGGCGAAGCCCTGGCCGTCCAGATGGCAGGTGAAGGGGTGCGGTGACCGGACGTCTCCGTGCGCCCGCACCGCCGTACCGATGACCTTGAACTCCAGGCAATTGGGCTGGGAGGGAAACGGCGCCATGGTGAGCTCCGCCGCCACCACTCCGTCGCCGCCCAGGGCGGCGCACTCCGCCGCCAGCCGGCCGAGAGCGGCGCCACGGGCCTCGTCGAGCACCTCGACGAGGGCCTTGGACGGCGCGTCCGCCCCGGAGAGCGCGACCGGTCCTGGAGCGCCCGCCAGCGCGAATCCGGCGCCGAGGTAGAGGCAGTCGTAATAACCCCAGTTCCGGCCGGCGCGCCCCACGTGATAGACGGCCGAGCCCATGGCCTGGCCGACCGGTTCGAAGCCCACCGAGCGGATCGAGGCGAACGCCCCGGTCGACAGCGCGGACGACCAGGTCCCGCTGCGCCGTGCCTCGGCGACGCGCTGCCGCGCGGCCGGCGGCAGCCCGGTCCCGTCCCATGACACCGCCACCGGCCTCACCTCTCCCGTCGCGAGGAGCTGGGCAATCACAAGGGTCTGGGGAATTGTCCACCATGACCTCTTTGCACCATAATCGAGGCGCCATGATCGAGCCTCTGGTGGCCGTGCGGCGGGCGGACCGGCCCCGGGTCCGCCGTGCGATCCGGGGCGCGCGGGCTCAGCCGAAGCGGCCGTTGACGTAGTCGGAGGTCCTCGCGTCCTGCGGCGAGTTGAACATCGCGTGCGTGTCACCGTGTTCGACGATCACGCCCGGTGTGCCCTGCTCCGCCAGGAAGAAGGCACAGGAGTCGGAGACCCGGGCGGCCTGCTGCATGTTGTGCGTGACGATGACGATCGTGATCTCCGACTTGAGTTCGGCGATGGTCTCCTCGATGCGCCGCGTCGACGTCGGGTCGAGCGCCGAACACGGCTCGTCCATCAGCAGCACCCGGGGCCGTACGGCCAGTGACCGCGCGATGCACAGCCGCTGCTGCTGGCCGCCGGAGAGCGCGCCGCCCGGCTGCCGCAGCCGGTCCTTGACCTCGCGCCACAGCCCGGCCTTGGTGAGGCACTCCTCGACGAGCTGGTCCTTGCCGTCCCGGCCCGCCTTGATGCCGTTGAGCTTCAGGCCCGCCAGGACGTTGTCGTACAGGGACATGGCGGGGAACGGGTTGGGCTTCTGGAAGACCATGCCGATCTGCCGGCGGGCGTGCGTGATGCGCCGCCCCCGGTCGTAGATGTCTCCTCCGTCGAGCACGACGCGTCCGGCGAGCGCGGCGGACGGAATCAGTTCGTGCATGCGGTTGAGGATCCGCAGAAAGGTCGACTTGCCGCAGCCCGAGGGGCCGATGAGCGCGGTGACCTCGCGCGCGGGCATGGTCAGCGAGACCTGGTCGAGCACCTTGTGATCGCCGAACCACGCGGAGATCCGGTCGGCCTCCAGCGTGGCGGCGGTGGCGCGGCTCACCGCGGGCCGCACCAGGGTGTCCGCGGGGTCGGTCGGTGTGACGGTCATGACGGGGCGACTGCCTTTCTCTCAGAGCAGGTTGGGCAGGAGACGGGTGACGGCCCCGGAGACGGCCAGGCCCAGCGCCGTCAGGACGGGCACGGCACAGAGCCAGGTCTGCCAGCGGCCCCAGACGCGCTGGGTCCAGGCGGCGGCCAGGGCGGCGAGGAACAGGCCGAGGGTCCACAGGAAGACGGCCGGCCAGGCGCCGCTGTCGCCGTGGAGCGCTTCCTCGGCCGGGCCGATCCAGCCGTTGCGCCGTTCGCGCGGCGGGCCGGGCTGCACGGGCGAGGTCAGTTCGGCGTCGACGCGCAGCACCCCGGCGGGTGTGTACGGGGCGCCGGTGGCGGTGATCAGGGTGAGCCGGCCCCCGCCGGAGCCACCGCTGGGCGCGGGCAGCGCGTCGCCCGCCCTGCGGACGCCGCTGACCCGGTAGCGGGCCCTGCCCTGCCCGGTCATCACCTCGATCGTGGCGCCCCGGGCCAGGGTGTCCAGCCGGCCGAAGGGACCTCCGTACCCCCACTGCCTGCCCATGATCACGGCCGTTCCGGCCTGCCCCGGCAGCGGCGTGTCCCGGCGGTGGCCGGGGCCCGACATCAGGACGCCCGAGGTGGTGCCCTCACCGACGACCTCGTGCACCCCGAGGGCCGGGATGTCGAGCAGCGCGACGGGCGCGCCCAGCGGCAGCGGCTTTCCGTCGTTGCCGCGCTGGCCCACCGGAGCGGTGCCCTCGGCCAGTTGCCCACGCAGGTCGTCGTATCCGACCTGCTGGTCTCGCGCGTGCTGGAGATGCCCGACGACGGTGAGGCTCACGGCGAAGCCGAGCAGGACGGCGGCGAGCACACACAGTGCCGCGCCCGTCAGCGCCGGCCCGCCCCGGCCGGCGGGCGGCCGGGCGGGGCCGGAGTCCCCGGCGCGCCCGCCGTACGCGGCCGGCGGTGCGGGAACCGCGGGCGGCGGGGTCATAACGGTCACGGTGACTGCGCTCCTCGCTGCGAAGGTACGGACGGACAGGTCCTGGCGGTGGTACGGGCACGGGGCCGGTGGTACGGGCACGGGCACGGGCGTACGGAACGCGGCGGCCCGGGGGCGGCGTCACGCCCGCCCCCGGGAGCCTCAGGCGGCTGCGCCGGTGTCAGTCACCGGCCGGACCGGCGGGACCGGCGGTGCCCGGCGCCGTGAACGTCAGCAGTCCCCCGCGGCGGGCGCTGATCACCAAGGCGGCTCCCACGAGGGTCAGCGCGAGGGAGCCGAGACCGATCGCGGCGACCCCCGTGCCGGTCGAGGCGAGCGAACCGCCGCCGCCGCTGCCGGCGCCGCCGGAGGTGCCCGCGCCGCCCTCGCCGCCCGTGCTCCCGGCCGTCGTACCGCCGTCGGCCGACGTACCGCCGTCCGTGCCCGCGGTCTCGCTCGGGTCCGGGCCCGGGTCCGCCGCGCCGCCCGTGGTGAAGGCGAAGGCGACGCTGTGCCCGTTCTCGGTGTCCTCGGTGAGCGTCAGCACATGGTCGCCGTCCGCGAGCGTGTCCGGGACGGTGAAGGCGTAGCCCTCGACGGTTCCGTCCGCGTTCGCCGCGGCGTCCGGGAGCGCGGCCTCGCTGTCGGAGAGGGAGACCTTCACCGCCGCGTCCGCGCCGAAGCCACGGGCGGTGATCGTCACCCGCTGGCCCGCCGCCAGGTCCGGGTTGGCGCCCAGCGGGTTGCCCTCGGCGTCGGCGACATCGAGGTCGGCGGGCTCGGTGGGCGGCTCGGACCCGGAGGGCGGCGGGGAGGTGGGCGGCGGGCTCCCGGCGTCGTCGTCGACGGTGTAGCCGTTGAGCGCGGCGACCGAGGCGGCGTAGGCGTCCGGGTCGGCGGGGGTGAACTGGGCGGTGATGTTCTGCACGCCCGCGGGCAGCTCCGTCGTCGTGAACACCGCGGTGCCGTCCTCGGCCGCCTTGGTGCCGAGCGCGACCGGCTCACCGCTGACGCGCTCCGAGGTCAGCGTGATCTCACCGGCCGCGGTGGCGGGGCTCACCCGCGCCGTGAAGGTCACCTCGCTGCCCCGGACCGGGTGGTCCTCCGGGGAGGCCGTCAGCTCCACACTGGTGCTCTGCGCCTCGGCGAGCGCCCAGGTGTCGCCGGTGACCTCGATGTTCGTACCGAAGAACGCCTCGGGCTTGTTCGGGTCGAGAATGCTCACGCACTCCAGCCGCAGCTCGTACGTACCGTCGTAGGGGCCTTCGCCGTACCAGTTGGACAGCGCGGTGGCGAAGGTGAAGAGGAAGATGGTCTCGGCCATGTCGGCCTCGACGGGCCCGGTGTCGTATCCGCCCTCGGACGCGTCGCCGAGCTTTGCGGGAGTGCCGTCGTCCGGCTTCAGCACCGTGAGGCTGACCTGTTCGCCCTGGCCCTCGGGACAGGCCGCGTCCGTGGAGAGATGCGGGACCAGCGGGTTGTCATGGATGCTGCCGGAGGTCTGACTGAGCGTCAGATCGCCGAGCCGGCCGGCCGCGCTCGCGGTGGCCGCGACGCCGAGCACGGCTGCGGCGGCGGTCATGAGCAGGGCGCAGCACATCAGCAGCGCCGGGAGTGTTCTCGCTCGCGCGAGGCGTTTCATGGTCGGTTCCCCCACGGGGTGTCGGGCACGGGGCGCCGGTGTCGGACGCGGCGTGCCGGGGTCGGTATCGGTGTCGGTGTCGGTGTCGGTATGGGTATGGGTGTCGGTGCCCGGTACGGGTACCGGTCTTGGCGTGGCTGTCGGTCGTGTGGTGCTGGACGTGCTGGACGGATACACGTCGGCGGGAAGCGCCGGGGGCCGGGCACCTGGTGGGTGCCCGGCCGTGACGCGGTGGCGGAAAGGGTGCTGATCAGCGCTCGCCGGTCAGGGCGGTGGTGCCGCAGGCGGCGCCGAGGGTGCCGAAGCCGTAGGCGGAGATCACGGCGGTCTGGGCGCAGACCTGGGAGACCGTGGTGGTGCCGCCCGTGGTCACGTTGACGAACGCGGACCGGATGGTGGCGTCCGACAGCCTGGCCGTCTCCACGACGTGGTAGACGTCACGGGCGTACGGGAAGGCGGTGTTGAGCGAGCCGTTGGCGTTGCGCGGCGCCACGCCGTTCACCCGGCCGAGCACCGTCACGCCGTGCCGGTCCGGCACCACGCGGCCGGTCTGGGCGATGTACTGGGCGACGGAGTACGGCGCGATGTCACCGGCGCTGTTCAGCGCGGTGCCGTCGTGCTCCTGGACGGTGCCGTCGACGCAGGCGCCGACCTGGGCCTCGGTGACACCGATCTTCTCCAGGAAGAAGGTCCGGGTGCCGGAGCCCGACTGGGGCAGCAGCGGGGTCAGGGCGACGCTGTTGTGCGTGGTCTTGACGCAGGTGTAGATGTCGTGGAGCTCCGCCGTGGTGAGGTTGAGGTTGTTGTTGAGGCCGCTGTCCGAACGGACGGCGACGCTCACCGCGTCCTTGGCGAACGGAATCCAGGTGAGCTTGTTGGTCGTGGTGTCCGCCGGGCCCCGGGAGGAGCGGGCGAAGTCGAGACACCTGACCGCGTTCGGGATGTCCGCGCGCAGGGCGTCGATTCCGGCCGAGGAGCCGTTGGGACGGTTGATCGTGCAGCCGGCGGCGCGGGTCTTGATGGTGGCGGTGCCCGTCGCGTTGTACGAGGCGATGAGCTGGTTGTCCGGGGTGCCGTCGGGGTCGGTGATGGCCGAGCCGAGACCGTTGCCGACGTCCTGCGTGGTGTCGGAACCCACGCCGGCGAGCTGGCGGTACTCGCCGGTCGCCGGGTCGGCGGAGGCCACGGGGGCCAGGAGGCCCACACCGAGAGCGGCGACACCGGCGACGGCGCCCAGGCGAACACGGGACTTGACGTTCACTTCTGTTCTCCTCCGTGAATACGGATTTCGAGGAATGGACGGTCAAGAAGAATCCGGATTTCGTTCTGCCGACCCGTCGGCCGACACCTCGAACATTTCCGCACATCCCCCGTCCGCGACCACCAACTCCGCCGGATGAAAAGGTTACGAGGTCATTTCCTAGGTCACACCTAGAGAATTCACATATGGCTGTGCCTGATTCCCGGAAGGATGCCGGCCTTCCGGGAATCAGCCGGCGCGCCCTCTCAGCTCACGGGGAACCGCCCGCCGTCGCCCTGCGCGCGGAGAGCCGCAGCAGTACGGGCCCGGCCAGCGCCGCCGCCGCGCCGGCGATCAGCACACCGAGCAGCACCCAGCGGACGATGCCCAGCGCTTCGCGCGGGGTCAGTCCGCCGGAGGCGAGACCGCTCCGCTCCGCGCCGGGGCCGCCCGCGCCCGGGGACGGCGTGGCGGCGGCGTCCGGGGCTCCGGGGCCGGCGTCCGCCGACGCCCCCCCGGCCCCGGCCCCGCCCGGCCCGCCGGCCGCGCCGTCACCCGCGCCGGGACCCCCTGCCGGTCCGCCGGCGCCCCCCGGCGCGGCCCCCGCCGGCGGCGTCCCGGCGGCATCGCCGGCCGGGCCGCGCACCAGCCGGTCCGCGGCGATGAGCGCCCGGTCCCGCAGGTCCTTGGGCATGGGCGCGTAGCCCGGCGGCAGCTCCCCGGGCGCCAGGCCCTGGGTCTGGCCGGCCCCGGCGGCGTACCGGATCAGCCGCGCGTAGTCCTCACGGGCCGCGGTCGGCTGATCCAGCGGTGCGACGGCGTAGGCGACCGCCGTCAGCGGGTACGCGCCGTTCTTCGCCGTGCGCGGATCCGGCGTCTTCACACCGGCCACGGTGGAGTCGGGCATCCGCGCGACGGCCTTGAGCATGGCGTCGGCGGTCGGCTCGACGTA
Organism: Streptomyces sp. NPDC006923; assembly: GCF_040635655.1. Lineage (NCBI taxonomy): Bacteria > Bacillati > Actinomycetota > Actinomycetes > Kitasatosporales > Streptomycetaceae > Streptomyces > Streptomyces sp. NPDC006923. The sequence goes on along the minus strand of NZ_JBEYIF010000006.1, from coordinate 323,098 downwards.
CTCGCCGTCGGCGTTGGGCAGCGCGGCGAGGTCGAGCCGGTAGCGGGCGGCGGAGGCCGCGTCGACGATGCCATACGCCCGGCGGGAGCCCGGGATGTTCTCCTCGGCCACGAGTTTGATGCCCTGCGGAGAGCTGTCGAGCGCCGCCTGGAACGTCGCGCCGGTGGAGCCGCGCCTGACCCGCCGCGCGGCGTCGTGCATGTCGTTCGAGTACGGGGACTTCTCCAGTTGGCCGTAGGGGATCTTCCGTACGGTCCCGTTGTCGTTCAGCGCCAGCTCGGTCTCCGTGGTGTCGGCCTTGGGGAAATCGAGCGGGCTGTCCGTGTCAAGACCCAGACCCTGGTAGAAGGGATTGACTTTCATGCCCCAGGGGTCCGGCTTTCCCCGGAGGAATTCAAGAGCCTCGGGATCCGACTGGAGATAGCGCCAGACCATGGCGTTGGCATCCGAATTCCCGGCCTGCACAAGAATTCCGCCCGGATAGAGCTGGGGCTGCGCAGGGCGTTCGAAGAAGGGATTGAGCTGCCGGAATTCCGGGTCGACGACAATGGATCGCGCATTGTCCTTGAGATGGTCCGGGACAGGATTCTGAAAGCTGATGTGCCGCACGTCGTAGGGGTACGACCCGGTGAGCAGTTTGGCGAGCAGGCGCGGACTGAGCTTGAGGTCGCGCACCTGCCCGGCGTCCTCGTCCTCCCAGAAGAAGCCGACCGCCAGTCCGCTGACGGCCACCGGGGCGTGCACCACCGGCGTGGCGCCCTCCGCCGGCGCGACGGTGATGCCCAGCCCCGGCGAGGTCGCCGTCGGGTTCCCGACCAGCCTGCGGGCGTAGTCCTCGGCGGCCTGGCTGAAGGTGAACCGGGCGTCGGCCCCGGCGCACAGACTCGCCTGCCAGGAGGTGATGGCCTCGGTCAGCAGCTCGGAGCCGATGACACGGCGCTCGGCCTTGTCCGCCGGACAGGTGTTGCCCACCGGGCCGAAGTCCAGCGGGAAGACCAGCCGCTGGTTCCAGTTGGACTGGCTCAGCGGGGACGTGATCAGGCCGTCGCTCGGGTTGACCGTGCCGTCCGGGTCGTGTGTGCCGCGCGGGACGACGACCAGCCAGCAGCGCCGGGGCTGCTGACCGCTCGCCGCGTCCAGGGCGCCGCAGCCCAGATAGGGCGCCTCGATCGCGCTCTTCACCTCGAAGACCGCCTCACCGGAGCCGTCGGCCCCGGTGCGCAGCCACGGCTGGGCATTGGTGTCGTTGGTGCTGAAGTAGGTCGAGTCGGTCGACGAGTCCGTCGGTTCGCCCTCCACCGGCCGGAAGGGCACGAACGGGGTGCCGTCGCCGCCCGCGTACTCCGTCTCCAGCGGGTCCGTGCCGGCCGGCAGCGAACGCTTGCTGAGCCAGTGGCTGCCCGCGTTGTTCCCGCCGAACTCGCACTGTTCCCGGTCGGGTCCCGCCGGGTCGTCCCCCCAGCACTGCATGATCTGGACGGAGTTCTGGTACTTGGGGCCGTTCGGGTCGCTCTCCCGTCCGGTCCAGGTCAGCGCGACACCCTGGGCCCGCAGGTTCTTCGTCTGATGGACGGTCACCCGGAGGTCCGAGAAGTCGTCGTACGGGCCCTTCGTGCCGCTCAGCGTCAGCGCGGAGTCCTCCGCCTGCGCCGCCTGCGCCCGGTCCGCGCCGGAGGGCAGCGGTACGAGCGCCAGCAGCAGCGCGGCGAGGAGTGCACCGAGACCGGCCCTGGTGCGCCGCGAGGGGTGGGGCAGGACGGCTCGTCCGCGGCTGTTCATGCCGAGCCTCCGTTGCGGCGGTCCCGCGCGGCCAGACCGCGAGCGGCGAGCGGCGGGCCGACGACCACGCCGAGCAGCAGCAGCGCGGACAGCGCCATCAGCACACCGCGCAGACCCGTCGCCTCCCGGGAGGCGAGCGTCACCGGATTGGCGACGACGGAGGAGTCGCCGCCACCGGAGTCCGCGCTGATCAGCTCACCGGTGTCCGGGTCGGTCACCCCGCCCTGGGCCCCGCCGGAAGCAGGCGCCGGGGTGCCGTCCGCACCTCCCGTGGCGCCGCCGTTGCCCCCCGTGGCGCCGGGCGTACCGCCGGTGGCCCCGCCGGAGCCGGAGCGACCCGGGCCCGTACCGCCGCTGCCGGAGCCATCGCCGCCCCGCGCACCCGGCTTCACCGGGGTCTGCTGGCTCTTCGCACCCGCCGTGCCGTCCGAGCACTGCGACGCGCCCTTCTTGTCGCACGCCTTGGGGAACGGCGCGTTTTTGGCGAGGGTGTTGGCCCCGTCCGACGAGAAGGTGGGGTTGCGGCAGCTATTGATGTTGATCTTGTCCGTGGGCGCGCCCGGGATACGGCGGACCTGCTCGAAGCCGGCCTGGACGAGGTTCTTCGGCAGCGGTGAGTAGCCCAGTTCCTCGGCGATCTGCTGGCCGTCGCAGAGGAAGTAGTTGGCGAAGGTGCCCAGCGAGAGGCCCTTGGCCTCGGTCATCGGGTTCTGCTCGCCGTCCAGCGAGGTGGGCAGGATCATGTAGCTGTAGCTGGACAGCGGATAGGACCTGCTGTCGCGGGAGCGGTAGACGTTGTCCAGGATCTGCGTCAGATAGTTGGCCGAGCCCTTGTCCGGGTTGATCCGGGCTTCGAGCAGCCCCACGGCGACGCTGGAGGCGGTGGGCTCCACGTAATAGCCCTGGCTGTTCAGCATCTTGGCGACGGGAAATCCCGTCGAGATGGCGTACGAGTACTCGACATAGGTGATGGCGCCCTCGGCCTGGCTCTGCTTCACATAGCCCGAGACACCGAGCGAACCGGACTTGGCGATCGTCGAGGTGCCGGGCACCACCGGAAAGTACGAGGTGAGGCCGCACGGCGTGGTGCGCCCGGCGCGGGCGCAGTAGGCGTTCCAGGTGGCCGCGTGCTCCTTGGCCATCCACGTGGTGAACTGCGCCGTCGTACCGGAGCCGTCGGAGCGTACGACCGGCACGACCCGGCGGGCGGGCAGGGTCAGACCGGGGTTGTCCGCCCTGATCTCCGGGGCGTTCCACATGGTGATCTTCGAAGTGAAGATCTTGGCGAGCACATCACCGGACAGCCGGAGGTTGGTGACCTTCTTGCCACCGATCTTCAGGTTGTACATGAAGGCCGTGCCGCCGGCCACGATCGGCATATAGGCGAAGCCGCGCTTCGGCGGGGCGTCGGTGACGCCGCCCTCCTTGAGGCCGTACGGGATCTCCGAGACGCCGAAGTCGACCGAACCGTTCCTGAACTGCTCACGGCCGTTGGACGATCCGGTCGCCGCGAAGTTGACCGTCATACCGAAGTTGGACGCGACATTGCGGCGCCACTGGTCCAGTGCGTTGGAACTCCAGGTGGAGCCCGCTCCGTTGATCTTGGGATAGGTCGCCGCCCAGGCCGGCAGCGGTCCGATGGCCAGCAGCGCGCACAACAGCGCGGCCAGCCCCAGGGCCGGACGGGAGATGGTCGCGGGTCTCACGGGGAACTCCTGAGGGACGTGGCGGACGGTACGGAGGAGGTGCGGGCACGGGCGGCGAAGCGCTCCGCGTCCCGGCGCGAGGCGAGCACACGCCGGTGGGTCTGGCGCCGCGTCAGCCGGCCCGGCGCCCGGCCGCCGATGACACGGGCGAGGACGAACAGCATCAGCACCAGGGCCATCAGCGCCGCCGCCGTACCGAAACCGCGGGCGATCATGGCGGGCTCGGGCGACTTGACGAACTCGAAGGCGGCGAGCGGCAGGGACACCTGCGCGCCGCTGAACGGATCGGCGTTCATCTCCGCGCTGAATCCCGCGGTGAGCAGCACCGGCGAGGTCTCGCCGACGCCCCGGGCGGTGCCGAGGATCACCGAGGTGGTCAGACCGGAGCGCGCGGTGGGCAGGACGACATGCCAGGCGGTGCGCCAGCGCGAGGTGCCGAGCGCGTACGACGCCTCGCGCAGGGAGCCGGGCACCAGCCGGATCACCACGTCGGACGCCCTGATGATGATGGGCAGCATCATCACGGCCAGCGCGAGCGAGGCCGCGAAGCCCGACTTGCCGGTGCCCAGCGCGAGGATCGCCGTCGCGTAGATGAACAGCCCCGCCACGATGGACGGCAGGGCCGTCATCGCCTCGACGACGGTGCGGACGAAGCGCGCGAACCGGCCCGGCACCTCATTGAGGAAGACCGCGCAGACCAGCCCGGCGGGCACGGTCAGGGCGAGCGCGATGGCGATCTGCTCCAGCGTGCCGACGACGGCGTGCAGGATGCCGCCGGCGCTCAGCGGGTCGAGCGGGCCGGCGAGCGTCATGTCCTCGGTGAAGAAGTTCAGATGGGGCAGCGCCGCGCGGCCCTCCCACAGCGTGTAGACGATCACGAAGGCCAGCGCGACGACCATGACCAGGCCCAGGCTGCGCACCACGACCCCGGCGAGCCGGTCCCGTACGGTCGGACCGTCCTCGTCGAAGGAGACCAGGAGGGCGTACAGCCCGAGGAAAAGCGTGTAGGCGACCAGCAGAAAGCCGATCACGCCGTTCCACGGCAGCAGCCGGCCGAAGAGCAGCGCGGCCACGCCGACCGCCGAGGCCCCGGCGCCCAGCAGTGCGAAGGTGTCCGAGGCACGGCCGCGCGCCAGGGCACGCCGCCGCTCCGCCACGGGCTCCGGTGACCGCGGCAGGGCCCCGGGCAGCACGGTGCGCGGAGACGTCGTGACGGGCGGTGGCGTCCCGGGTGCGAGGGTCATGCGGGCGGGTCCCCTTACGGTTCACTGCGTACGGCGGGTGTTCGGCGGGCGCGGCACTGACGGCCGCGCGGCTCACGCTCGGCGGTCGCGCCCCGGAGGAGGCGTGGGGTCCTGGCGGCGGCGGTGTCTTCGGGGCGGCTGTCTCTTCGGGCTGCTGTGGCTCCGGGGCGGCTGTGGCTCCGGGGCGGCTAGGTCTCCGGGGCGGCTAGGTCTCCGAGGCGGCGCCGGAACGGCTGCGCGCGACGATCGACGAGGCGGCGAAGTTGACGATCAGGGTCATCACAAAGAGCGCGAGACCGGCGGCCATCAGCGCGGACATGCCGAACGGGCTGGCCTCGCCGTACCGCAGCGCGATCAGGGACGAGACGGAGCTGGTGCCGCTCTGCAGCACGTGCCACTGGATCTGGAAGACCGGCGAGATGATCAGGTAGACCGCGATGGTCTCCCCCAGGGCGCGGCCGAGGCCGAGCATGGTGCCGCCGATCATGCCGCCCTTGCCGAACGGCAGGACGACGCTGCGGATCATGCCCCAGCGGGTGGCGCCGAGCGCGTAGGCACCCTCGCGCTCGCCCGCCGGTGCCTGGGTGAAGACCTCGCGCATCACCGAGCAGATGATCGGCGCGACCATCAGGGCCACCACCACACCCGCGATAAAGGTCGAGGAGGTGTAGACGGTCTCGGTGGCCAGCGGGTCACGCGGGTCGGCGCCGACCACCCCGAAGGGCGGGAACCAGCCCAGATAGGTGGAGATCCAGCGGGCGGTGGGCAGTACCGCGCCCTCGAAGAAGAACAGTCCCCACAGTCCGTAGACCACGCTCGGCACGGCCGCCATCAGGTCGACGACGCCGATCAGTGTGCCCCGGAGGCCCGGCCGCGCGTACTCGGAGATGTAGAGCGCACCGCCGACCGCGAGCGGCACCGCCACCACGATGGCCACCAGCGCGATCAGCACCGTACCGACGAGCACCGCCGCGATGCCGAAGCGTCCGGCGTCCGGCTCCCAGGTCTCGGTGGTCAGGAAGGACCAGCCGGCCCGGTCGAGCGCGGGCCATGCCCGGTACAGCAGGAAGCCGCCGACCAGCAGCATCACCGCGAGCACCAGCCCGCCGCCGCCGCGGGCGACCGAGCGGAAGACCCGGTCGGGCAGCCCGGGGTCGGCGTACAGCCCGCGCGGCGTGTCCCCGGTCGGCGGGCCGTCGGCGGCGAATCCGCCGGAGGCCGCGCCCGGCGCCGCTGGTTCCCTGGTTCGTCTCAGCACAACTCGACGCTCGGTGGCGCCGGTTGACATGCGCGCACCGCTGTCTGAACGAGGGCCCCCCTAGGGGCAACTTCCGGTGACGAAGGTGTGTGCGTGTCGTGGGAATCCTGCCGAGACATCACCGCCGCGCGGCGGGCTCCGGCGCCTCAGCCCCCGCTCCACGGCACCTCTCCGCTCTCACCGAAGCCGCGCAGCAACTCGCAGAACCGGACATAGGACGCGCGGCACGTCGAGTAACGCTCGTACGAACGGGCGGACACGATCATGCGGCGGCCGTCCTCGTCCCGGACGGCCCACATCCATCCATTGCCCTCCACCGCGTGCTGCACACCACCGCTCAGGACGGCGTGGCGGCGGCACAGTTCGGCGAAGGCCCCGCGGCACTGTTCGTACGAGCCGAACGTCACGGCCGACACGGCGACCACCCGTCCGTTCTGTGCGACGATGCGCCAGCCGTAACGGCCGTCGGCGTCGATGCCGGTCTGACAACGGACGCCTCCGGCGCTCCGTAATCTCCCGCTCTCCTCACCCGAAACCACGGTCTCCACCCCTGCCACTCGTCCCGGTAGGGCCGCAGGTACGGCCCGCAGAGCAGCAGGTGCAACCTAGTGAGACGGTCGTGACAGCCGGGAACCAAACGAACACCAGGCGCCATGATTCGTACAGAAGTTGCCTCTTGGTCATCATCCGGCCATCGGCTGACACCGCCGGGCCCGTGGACCGGGGGCGCTGTCCGGAGGGGAGTGTTCCTCGCGGAACATCAGTGATTGACTCGGCGTCACAAAGGCCAGACCGGTGCCCCGCGTTCCGGTAAATCGGCTGTCCGAAGGAGAAGTTCAATGACCGAGCAGCAAGGGCCCGGCGAGATCTCACGGCAGGAGGGGACAGCCGCGGCCGGCGCCTCAGAGCCGTCCGGCGCACGCCGGACGCCCGGCGGGACCGCGGCCGGCGAGGCCGCCGCCCGGAGCGGGACCGGCGGCGGAACGCGGCCGTCCGAGCCGGGCCCGGCCACCGGCGCGGCGGCCACGGCGCCCACCGCAGCCTCCACCGCCTCCGCCGCGCCCGCCCCGTCCACCGCACACACCACCAGCACCCCGGACCGGGCCGCCGCCACGCCCGCCCGGTCCGGCGCGGCCCAGGGGGCCGACCGGAGCGCGGAGGCGGCCACTCCGGCGACCACCGGCGCCACACCGGCCACCCCGAGCGGCAACGCGGCAGCCGCCTCCGGAGGTGTCCCGCCGGAGGCGGACGCCCTCGCGCAGCCCGGCCGGCCGAACCGGCCGCTGCTCGCGGGCGCCGCCATGGCAGGCGCCGTACTCGTCGCCGTACCGCTCCTGTTGATGGGATCGGGACCGGATCAGCCCAAGTCCGCCGCCGGGGTCGGTCCGGCCGCCGACACCGTGCTCGGCGACGACGTGCCGAACGCGCCCGGTGCCTATGTCCCGCAGAGCCCCTCGCCCTCCAAGTCCTCGCCCCCGCCCTCGAAGTCGGCCGACACGGTGCGCAAGGCGGCCGTGAACGTTCCGCCGCCGGTCTCCCCGTCCCCGAAGCCGTCGAAGTCGGAGCCGAAGCCCAAGGCCAAGGCCCCGAAGAAGAAGCCGGCCAAGGCGGAGTCCATCGCCTCGCGCTACACCAAGGACGCCGCCTTCGAGACGGGCGCGAAACTCTGCCAGGGCCAGGCGTGGACCTCGCACAACGACCGGACCGCGCTGCGTGTCCAGTACGACGGCAATCTCGTCCTCTACCGGGACGGCAAGGCCACCTGGGCCGCTCCGGGCGCGCTCGGCCGTGGCGGGCACTGCCTCTATCTCCAGCCGGACGGGAACTTCGTCCTCTACAACGCGAAGCACGAGCCGCTGTGGGCCACCGGAAACTGGCTCAAGGCCGTCTATGTCACCGTCCAGGACGACGGGAATCTCGTCCTGTACAACAAGGACGGCAGGCCGGTCTGGGCGACCAACACCGTCGGCTGACCGCACGGCCGGAGGGGCGTCAGGGGGCCGGGGCCGGCCGAACCGGCTCCCGGCCCCCGTCCGTGCGGGGCCGGAACGGCTCGCGGGAGCGGGCCTCTTGAGCGCCCGCCGGGGGCATCATGCTTGGATGACCACAGCTTGTGCGGTGCTCCGTCCCGGGCGCCGGCGCTGTCGGCCCGCACGGGCCGCCGGCACCATCGCACCGGCTCTGACGTGTGGAAAGAGCCCTTCTTCTGAAGGGTCGGAAGTGATGCGGGGGTGGCGCGGCGATGTCCGGAGCCAAGGAGACGGCGGCGTTCGCGGAGTCGCTGCGCGAGCTGAAGGAGCGCTCCGGACTCAGCTACGGAGTGCTCGCGAAGCGGCTGCACATGAGCACCTCGACCCTTCACCGGTACTGCAACGGGGACGCGGTGCCGGTGGACTACGCCCCGGTGGAGCGGCTGGCCCGGCTCTGCCGGGCGACACCCTCCGAGCTGGTCGAGCTGCACGGGCAGTGGGTGCTGGCCGACGCGGTACGGGTGGCCGCACGGAAGACGGAGCCGTCCAAGCCGGTCCCCGAGGCCGCCGGGGAGCCCGGCCCCCCGGACGGCCCCGAGTCCGCCGCCGGGGACGGAGCGGAACCGGACCCGGCGCACAACGCCGCCCCCGTCCCGCACCCGGCGCATGACACCGCTCCCGTCCCGCCCCCGGCTCCCGGCCCCGCCCGGGACGGGGAGGCCGCCGGGGCCGTACGGGGACCGGCACGCACCTCTCGGCGGCGCGTTCTGCTCACCGCCGCCGCCGTCGCCCTGGTGGTCATCGGCGGGACGGTCGTCGCGAACATCGCCTCCGGGCAGAAGACCGGCGCGGGCAGGGAACTGTCCGCCGGGGACCGGGCGATGGAGTCACCGCGGGAGCGGCCCCCGGCCGCCTCCGGCTCCGCCGGCCCGTCACCGTCCGCCACCGCCTCCCGGACGAGCAGCCCCCGTCCGACCCACTCGCCCTCCCCGACCGGCGGACCCGGGGCCGCCGCGTCCGGCGCCGGCACGGCCGGTGACACCGGCCGTGCCACCGGGCCGCTGCTGACCGTCAACGCCCGCGCCAACGCCTGGGAAGGCCCCTGCAGCCAGCATTATCTGGTGAACAAGGAACCGGCAGAGGTGCCACCGCCACCGCTCGCGCAGGACGCCACGGGCTGGGCGAGCGCGATGGGCGCGGTCGCCTCCGGAGCGCAACTGCTCGCGCTGACCGTCCAGGGCACGGCCGAGGACACCGTCGTCCTCGAAGCGCTGCACGTACGGGTACGGAGCACCGGTGCGCCGCTCGCCTGGAACGACTACGCCATGGGTGTCGGCTGCGGCGGCGGCGTCGGCACGAAGTCCTTCGGCATCGACCTCGACGCCGGCCGGCCCACCGCGGACCCCAAGGCGGGCCAGCGGGACTTCCCGTACAAGGTGAGCGAGTCGGATCCCGAGGTCTTCTACATCAAGGCCGTCACCAGCACCCAGGACGTGCGCTGGTATCTGGAGCTGGACTGGTCGAGCGGCTCGCGCCACGGCACCGTACGCGTCGACGACCACGGCAGCCCGTTCCGTACGAGCGCCGACACGGGCCGGCCCGCGTACGACTATCCGATCGGCGGCGACGCCTGGCAGGTGGCGGCCACCCCCTGAAGGGGCCCGCCGGGGCCGGCCGGAAACGCCCGCCGGGTGTCTCCCGGACCACTGGGCCAGTGGTCCGGGAGACGCCCGGCGCCGCGTCCGGAGCGTACCTACGCCTTGGTCACCGTCCGTGCGGCGTTGTAGCCCTCCACCCTCAGCGCGGGCCGGCCCGAGGCAAGCGCCTCGGCGGGCCAGGAGAGGGTGACGGTCCGCGACTCACCGGGCAGCAGCCACAGGTAGTTGTCGCCGTACAGCGTGGGCAGCACCCGCCGGCCGTCCTTCGCGTCCAGCAGCGACAGCCGCACCATCGCGGCGACCGCCGAGCCGCGGTTGTGGACCGTCGCCGTCATCCCGCGACGCTCGCCCGACCGGGTGACCCGGCCGATGTCGGCGGAGACCTTCACCGACTTGACCTTGTTGAGCGCCTTCATGTCGGCCGGGTCGCGGTAGCGCCAGTACGTGTTCTCCGACAGGACCTCGCCCCGGCCGTCCTCCAGACTCAGCCGCAGCAGATGGAAGTCCGGCAGGCCGTCGGTCCAGCCGACGTCGAAAGCCCGCGCGGTGGTGGACGACGCCACGTCCACCTTCGTGTGGCGGGCGGCGCCGAGCTGCCGTCCGTTCAGATCGAGGAGGCGCGCCGTGACGGTGGCGTCCTTCAGGCCCTGCGGCGTGTGATTGACCGCGACGACCTGCCAGCTCTCCGGATCCGCCTGGACATGGAAGGGCTCGCACGCCTTGCGCGCGCCGTAGTAGGTGCCGTTGACGTCGAAGTCGTAGTCGTAGGTCTGCCACACCGTGCTGTGCCACGCCGGGTGGGACATCCACAGCATCAGGCCGCTGGCGTCCTTCCACAGATGGGCGTTCCACGCCTCGAACATCGCCCGCGTGTTCTCGTAGTTCACGAGCTGCGCCTTGCGCGCGAAGTCGTCCAGGTCCTCGGCCGTGCCGAGGCGGGTCTCGATGGCGGCCTGGTAGTTCTGCGGCGCCTGATTCCCCCGGGTGCTCCAGTCGTGGTAGTACCACGCGCCGCCGATCGGCCACTCCGGCTCGTCACCGACGAGATTGCGCACGCTTTCCGCCGTGGACACCACGGGCATACCGATCTCGGTGTGGAAGCCGAAGCTGCCGCTGCCGTAGGTGGACGGCGAGAAGTAACGCTCCGGCTCCACCCAGCCGTACGGGCCGCCGCCGGTGACAATGCCGCCCGCGGAGTTGTTCTGGTAGAACAGCCCCGGCGCCTCCGCCTGGACCGCGTCCCGCATACCGCTGTTGATCGGCTCGGGCGGATTGCCCTCGTTGGCGCCGCACCAGACGACCACACTGGGGTGGATGCGATAACGCCGGACGGTGTCCCGCGCCAGGTCGACAAACGCCTGGTGGTCCGGCGGGTCCATCGCCCACGCGTTGGGGAAGTCGTTCCACACCAGCAGGCCGTGTTCGTCACAACTGGCGTAGAACTCCTCGCGGTTGACGGAGCCGACCCAGTTCCGGATCATCGTGAAGTTCATGTCGCGGTGCATCCGCACGGCCGCGTCCATCCGGGCGGCGGGCATCCGGCGCAGCAGCTCGTCCCAGCCCCAGTTGCCGCCGCGGCAGAACACCCGGACGCCATTGACCACGATCTTCAGCGGATCCGAGGTGTTGTCCACCGATGTCACATCGGTCCAGGTGTCGCCGTCGTCGGAGACCTGGATCACATAGGTCTTCGGGTAGGCCTGCTCCCACACGATGACGACCCGGTCGAAGGAGACCGAGGCGCCCAGATCGACCTGGATCCACTGGTTGTCCTCGTAGGCGGAGGACCAGCGGGTGCCGGGGTTGCCATCGGTGGCGTTGGCGGCCGGGTTCGAACCGTCGTCGGACGAGGCCCTGACCGTCTTGCGCAGGGCCAGGTCGGTGCCGGGCGAGGCGCTGTCGATCACCGAGAGGCTCCAGAGCGAGGTACCCCAGCTCGTCGCCCGCGCACCGCCGTTGATCCGGACATAGCGGCCGCTCGTGGCGGTGAAGTCCACGTTCTGCAGGCTCGCGTCGCCGCCCTGGAAGGGCAGCGGCACCGCCGAGTTGTCCACCGACTTCACATCGGTCCAGGTGTCACCGTCGGCGGAGACCTGCACGACATAGGTCTTCGCGTACGCCTGCTCCCACGTCAGGTCGACGCGGTCGAACGAGACGGCGGAGCCCAGGTCGACCTGGATCCACTGGTCGTCCTCGAAGGCCGAGGACCAGCGGGTGTTCGCGTCGCCGTCGGTGACATGGGAGGCCGGGTTCGCCGGGTCGTCCACGGACCGCGCGGTCGCCGTCCTGTGCAGGGCCAGGTCGGTGTCCGGCGCGGCGCTGTCGAAGACCGAGAGGCTCCAGAGCGAGGAACCCCAGCTCGTGGCGCGGGTGAGGCAGTTGACCCGTACGTACCGCGCCTTCTGGGCGCCCAGCGGCACCGACTGCGTGTACGCGTCCGTGCCCGCGCCGAAGGGCAGCTTCACCTCGTATTCGTAACCGAACTGGCGGATCCCGAAGCGGGTGGTGCGCCGGTCGCTCTCCTCGCCGCCGACCGAGGCGGTCAGGGTCAGATCGTGCAGCTCCGGCTTGCCGTAGCCGTTGGGCCACCACAGCTTCGGGTTGCGCAGCCGCAGCCGTCCGTAGGAGGCGGGCGCGAAGGTCACGTCGACGGTCTCACCGGCGGGCACCGTGACGGTCTGAGAGACCTTGACGTCGTCGAACGCGGCGGAGACGGTCACCCGCCTGCTCGCGGAGTCGGCGTTGCGCACCGGGACCACGATCGTCACCTCGGCGCTGCTCGTGTCGGGCAGGCCGGGGAGCTTGGTGTCCACCCGGGGGTCGCCGATCACGGCGTGCCCGGTCGAGCGCAGCCGTACATGGTTCCAGATCCCGGAGACCCGGTCGCGCACGGCGGGCATCCAGTCCCAGCCGGAAGAGGCCAGATACGTCGGCGAGTTGCGGTTCATCATGGTGGCGCCGGCGTCCACGAAGGCCAGACCGGCCGGCCCCTTGTCACCGGGGCTGCCCGGCAGGGGCATGGGCGTGATCCGGACCGCCAGCGCCTGCTCGCCGCCGGCCGTCAGCAGCTCCGTCACATCGTGGGCGGAGCGGGCGAAGGGGTAGGTCAGGCCACCCACCTGGTGGCCGTTGAGCCAGATGTCGGCCTTGTGGTTGACACCGTCGAACTCCAGCCAGACATGGCGCCCGGAGCCGGTGCGCAGCCCGCGCGGCAGCCGGAAGCCGCGCCGGTACCACCAGGAGTGGCGGGACAGCGCCTCGGGGATGTGGAGATTGTTGAAACCGGCCACCGGATCGGGCAGATGGCCCTGGTCGACCAGCGAGGTCAGGACCGTGCCGGGGACGGTCGCGGGCAGCCAGCGGCTGTCGTCCACCGCCGGCCGGGACAGCTCCGCGCCCTCACCGCCGGCCCAGTCGTCCATGGTCAGGGTCCAGCCCGACTCCAGCGGCACCGTGCCGTCGGCCGCGACCTTGAGTTCGGGGGCCTTGTGCTGGTGGGTCCCCCAGTCGGTCCAGCCGGTGGCCGCGGGCCGGTGGCCCCTGTCCTTGCCGTACACCTCGAAGCCGTTCAGACCCAGCGGGTTGGCGTTGGAGCGCTTGCGCACCGTCATCCGCACCCAGCGCGCGACCACGGGCTTGGCGAGCTTGATCTCCATCACGCCGCCGGTGCCGGAGGTGGTCCGGTAGACGGCCGTCCACGAGCGGTGGTCCCGGGACGTCTCGATGACGAAGTCCACCGCGCAGCTCGACAGGACCTCCTGGCCGGTCGTGCTGTCACGCGGATTGCCGCCGGTGGAGGGCACGAACACCGGGTCGTCGGCGGTGGCCTCGAAGGTCAGCCGGACGGAGTCCACGTCGCAGTCCGCCTGGAGGTCGACGGATATCCACTGCGGGTCGCCGTCGGCGGCGCGCCATCCGGTCCCCCGCACTCCGACGGAGTTGACCTTGTCGACCACGAACTCACCCGGCGTGGGCGCGTAGTCGGTGGAGGACACCGAGACCGGGCGGTAGGCGGCGAGTTCGCCGCGCGAGGCGGTGCCTCCCGGGGCGGCCTGCTCCGTCGCATAGCTGTTCGCGGGAAGCACGACCCCGAGACCGAAGCCCGCGAGCAGGGTTGAGCCGGTCCCGACAACCGATCGGCGGGAGAGGTGAGGCGACTGATTCGGCATGTGCAGCTAGTCCATTCCAGGGTGAGCCCAGTGGTGAGCCCAGGGGGCAGGCGGCCCGACACAGCGTGTCTGACAACGTTGCCATAGGCTTTAATCCGTCACCGGTTCTGTCAAGACCTGCCGCAACGTCCGTTTTCTGGGCGGGCGAGCAACGCCCCGCCGGACGGACCGGCCCGTCCGGCGGGGACCGCGGGCCCGGGTGTACGGCCGGCCGCCGCGCGCCGCGTCCGTCCTCGCGCCCCGACCCACTCTCCGCGGCAGGGGGATCCGGGCGGCGCCCGGCGCCTTGCCGAATCGGTGCGGGACGCCCTATCGCCGCGTCACCGGGCCGACGCCGAGATGGACCATCAACGCGTCGAGTTCCCTGTCGAGTTCCAGTCCGACGTCCAGGACGGCCGGGTCGCCGAATCCGGCGAATACCGTGCTCGGCTGGTCAAGGGCGAAGACCGTGTGCGCGTCGGCGTCCTCGTACAGCGCGACTCGCAGGGGCGCGTAGAGCAGGACGGCGGGGTCGTGGCGGAACATCCGTTCCGCTATCACATGGTTGCCCATGAGGTATTCCACATAGGGCCGCTCATGACCGGCCGGCGCCATCAACGGTTTCACATCGACGGCGGCGTAGATCATAAACGTGTGTGGCGCGTTCGCCGCGATCGCCGATTTCATCTCCTCCCAGGTCGCCCGGCGCTCGACCAGTCCGGTGACGCGCTTGATGTCGAGTGGCGGCACGGCGCGCTCGAAGCGGGAACGGAACTCTTCAAAAGGAGAGTCGATGACAATCCTCAGCCGGGTCATGGCGTGATCGGTAGCCTGAACAGCGGTCGACGGTGTCACCGTCATAGCGCTCATCCCTTTCCAGGACATCCTCCGGGCGGCGCTCCATCAGTCGTCCGGACGGGCAGTCGCCGCCGGAGGTTCATTGTTCGCTTTCCGATAGGTGCCCTTCTCGCTGTCCACGCTAGAACCGTGACTTTCAATCCGCAAGCCAGGGCTCGGACGGCCGCCGCCACGGAAATCCGGTAGCGCGCTCGGTGAACGCCCGCTCCGGCGCCGCGTTTGCGGCGAAAGGCGGAGAGCGTACTTTTGGGTACAGCGCCGGCACGGCTCCGGGAAACACCGTCCCGGTTCGTAAAACACGACGGACCGCGGCCAAACCGCTCAATGCCGTGAGGCCGGAGCGCGGCGTATCGCGGGGTGGGCGGACGCGACCGGCAGACGCGACGGGAGGCCCCGATGAGACTTCTGGTGGTGGGTGCCGGCGCCACGGGTGGGTACTTCGGCGCCAGGCTGGTCCGCGCGGGCAGGGACGTCACCTTCCTGGTGCGTCCCGGGCGGGCCGCCGTCCTCCGGGAACGAGGGCTGCGGATCAAAGGCTCAGGAGAGGACGACCGCATCACTCCGCGGCTGGTCACGGCGGGCGAACTCCGCGATTCCTACGATGTGATCCTGCTGTCCGTGAAGGCGACGGCACTGGCCCGGGCCATGGACGACATCGCCCCGGCCGTGGGCGCGTCCACTTCGGTACTGCCGGTCCTGAATGGCATCGGGCACCTTGATCAGCTCAGCGCCCGATTCGGCGAGGAGTCGGTGCTGGGCGGGGTCGCCCTGCTGGCCACGTCCGTGGACGCCCAGGGCGACATCGCCGTACTCGCTCCCGGCGCGACGCTGACAATCGGCGAGCTGAGCGGCGGCGGCGAATTGCGCGCGGACCGGGCTCTGGAACTGCTCAGTGGCGCGGGCTTCGAGGTCACGGCCGTCAACAACATTCTCGCCGAGATGTGGGGCAAGTGGGTTTTCATCGCGACCGCGGGTGCGATCACCTGCCTCATGCGCGGCACCGTCGGGGACATCGTCTCCGTACCCGGTGGTACGGATTTCGCGCGGGCCGTTCTCGCCGAGACGGGCGCCGTGGCCGCCGCCGCGGGATTCCCGCTCGCCGAGAAACAGCACGCCGTCATCCAGAACACCGTCACACAGCCCGGTTCGCCCTTCGCGCCGTCCTTCTACCGGGACGTGGCGGTGGGCCGTTCGACAGAGGTCGAGCATGTCTTCGGCGATCTGATCCGGCGGGCCGCCGCATTGTCCGTCGACACTCCACTCATGGATCTCGCGACCATGCATCTACGTGTCCACCAGCACCGCTTGGCAGCGGGGAACAGCCCATAGGGCCTTGCGGGTGGATCTGGCCGTCGGCGCACGCGAGCCCAGCGAAATCCACACGAGAGGCCGCAACGGCGCAGCGGGCGTGCGGTGCAATTCCCTTCCGGGTCACAACGCCGGGCACGACGGATGGGCGTCAGCCGGGCCGCGACGGCTCGGCGTCAGGCCGCGTACTGATAGGCCGGGTAGGTCAGATAGCCCTGGTCACCGCCCTGGTAGTACGTGGCGTCGTCGACGGGAGCGATCGGGAGTCCGTTGCGCAGTCGCTCGACCAGATCGGGGTTGGCGATGAAGGCACGGCCGAAGCTGATGAGATCGGCGCCGAGCCCGAGCCAGCGGTCGGCGTCGTCGCGGCCGGTCTGCTTCGCCCCCATGGGAAGCACCGGATTCATGATGAGGGCGCCCGGCCACGCACGGCGCAGGCCGACGAGCACCTCTGTGTCGGTGGTGGCTTCGAGGTGGATGTAGCCGAGGTCGAGGCGGGACAGCTCGGCCAGCAACGCGGCGTAGAGCTCGGCGACATCGGTCTCCTCGACCCCCCAGAACGTCCCGCCCGGGGAGAGGCGGATGCCGGTCCTGGCACCGCCGATGGCGTCGACGGTCGCGGACACCGCCTCGACGGCGAACCGGATCCGATTGGCCACGGAACCCCCGTAGCGGTCGGTGCGCCGGTTGGCGTTGGACGAGAGGAACTGCGAGATCAAGTAGCCGTTGGCGCCGTGCAGTTCCACGCCGTCGAAACCGGCGTCGACGGCGCGGCGGGCGGCCTGGGCGTACGACTGGGCCTGCCCGGCCACTTCGCCGGTGTCCAGGGCACGCGGCACCGGCGCGGGCTGGGGACCTGTGGGGGTGAACACATCGCCGGTGGCGGCCAGGGCCGAGGGCCCGACGGGCTGCGTACCGGTGGTCTCGGGGTGCGAGACCCGTCCGCCGTGCATGAGCTGCGCGAAGATCCGGCCGCCATTGGTGTGCACGGCGGCCGTCACGGGGCGCCACGCGGCCACCTGCTCGTCCGTGTGCAGTCCCGGGGTACCGGGGTTGGACTGCCCGAGCAGGCTCGGCTGCACTCCCTCGGTCACGATCAGCCCGGCCGTCGCGCGCTGGGCGTAATACGTCGCCATGGACGGCGTCGCCAGGCCCCCGGCCGCGGCCCGTACACGGGTCATCGGGGCCATCACCACCCGGTTGGGCAGCGTCAGATCACCGAGCCGGTAGGTGCCGAAAAGCGTTGTCACGTGGGGCCTCCTTCGCCCGTCGCCCGTATCTCGGGGACACCGGCTACGCTAAAACCTGACATTGATGTCAGAGGCAAGTCGTATGGCACAGGTCACACCCTGGAGGCGGCGTGCGCATCGGAGAGCTCGCGATACGGGCCGGAGTCAGCGTCCGTTCCCTGCGGTACTACGAGCAACAGGGGCTGCTCAGCAGCAGTCGAAGCACCAGTGGGCAGCGGCATTACACGGACACCGAGATCGAGCGGGTCGCGTTCATCCAGCGGCTCTACGCCGCCGGCCTGTCCAGCCGCACCATCGCCGAACTACTGCCCTGCGTCGACGCCCCCAACGAGGACCATTCCGACGCCGCGCTGGAGAGGATGGCGCAGGAGCGCGAACGGCTCTCCGAGCGCATCGCCGACCTCGTGCGCACCAGGGACGCGCTCGACGGACTGATGGCCGCGGCCCGCGCGTACAGGGAAGAACAGCGAACGGCAGTCGCCGGCTGACCGGCTGGGCGGCGGCCCGGTGATCGACCGGGCGGGGGCCGGTCCTGACGGGCGTTCGGGCACCAAGAGATCGCCGACCGGACGATCGAAGACCTCTTGAGCGAGTACGAATGAGTCGCACCGCTCGGCGAACGGCCCCCAGCCTTTACGGGTTGCGGGCTTCGTCGTGTACTGGCCGCACTTGTTAAGCCGCTGGTTGCTGGATGCACCTGTCGCGTCGATTTCTGTCTCGCTGATGCACGGGCGCCCCGGGAGTTCCGTCCGGTTCGCCCTCTACGCATGGACGGGCAGAGTGCTGACACTCGCTGTATGGGGGCTGCGAAGAAGTCGACGCGCAGGCTGGGCGGGGCACGGCTGCTGTGCCCGTATTGCGGTCTGCCACAGGAACGGGTGGCGACGATCGAACACGACTGGGTGCTGTTGGAGCCGGACATGACTCCGCTCGCCCACGTGGTGCCGGCGGAGTACCGGTGGATCGAGACGTCCGACGGACGGGTGGCGGTGTACGGCGTCTGCCCTCCCGATCCGTTCCAGCGGTGCCGCATCGAACATCGTCTGGCCTGTCCCGAGCAAGCCCTGCCGGACCTGTGGCCGTGGTTGACGAGTCTGCGAGGGGAGAACGCGCGGCAAGCCGAGCGGCTGAATGCGCCCGAGCCACCCCGCCCTCCCGAGGAGTGGCCGGACGCCGGATGACGGGCATCGGCTGAACAGCGGACAGCGCAGCGCGGGTCCGAAGGAATGGGCCCGCGACTTCGTGCGCTCACGCTCTCTGCCTGCGGAAGCGGAGGCCGTCATCAGCGATCGGTTGCGCGAACGGGCGAACCCGGGAGACTTCGTGATCCTGGGTACAGCTCCTGGACCCAGCCTGGACCCAGCCATGCTCCGGGCGACCTCTGGCACGAGTACCGCCGTTACGAACGGCTGCGTCGATGGCCATGAGGAGCCCAATGGCAGGAAGATCAAGAACGCTATGGGCTGGTAGCCGTGGTTGCCCACACAAGAGTCGCTACGCAGCGTGACTGATGCGAGAACATTCACCTCTCAGGTCAACGGACCTCGGACCCCGACGGGACCGCAGAGGGCACCGGGGGCGGGATCGTAGTGGGGGGAGAGGGGGTGGTGCTGGAGTGCTGTGCGGGTGGTGCCGGGTGGGGGCGGTGCGGAGTGGTGGAGGACAGCAGGAGGGCGAGGGCGGCCGCGGCCGCGGCGGTGGCCGTGATGGCGGTGGCGATGGTCAGCATCCGGCGGATCCGGCGGATGCCCCAGCTCCTTCCGGCAGGCGGGCGGGCGGGTGAGAGGTCGTGGGCGCTGATGAGCTCCCCGCGCGCTTCGAACGCGGCGCGCAGCCGTTCCTCCATCGGTGCCGGAGTGTTCATCGGTCCACCTCCAAGAGTCTTTCCAGGGTGGTGAGCGCACGGCTTGCGGTGGACTTGACGGTGCCGCGGGAGATGCCGAGGGTCTCGGCGATCTGCGCCTCGCTGAGGTCGGACCAGTAGCGCAGGATCAGGACCTCGCGCTGGCGGGCGGTGAGCTGGGCCAGCGCTCCGAAGACCTGCTGGTGTTCCTCGGCCAGCAGGAGCATTTCGTCGACCGGTGCCCCCGGACCCTGGTGGGGTGGGGTGTACGCGCGTGCGGTGCGCCGGCGGCGCAACACCGAGCGGGCGGCGTTGACCACCGCAGTGTGGAGGTATGCGTGCGCGTCCTGGAGGTCGTCCAGGCGTTCGCCGTGCCGACGGCAGACGGCGGCGAAGGCGTCCTGGACTACGTCCTCGGCGGTGTGCAGGTCGTCCACCAGGAAGACCGCCAGGCGGACCATGTCGAGCCGGCGCGTGCGGTACAGGTCGGCGAGTGTGGGGGCATCTTCCTCGTCATCCCGGCCGGCCACCGGACGCGGGCGCCCGAATCGCCGGCCGGTGTGCGGTGCGCCGGGCCCCGGGGACGAGGTGGTCCGGGCGCGGCGCAGGAGCCGGGCCCACCAGGGCAGGGCAAGGGTGAGCTGCATCGTCCTCGTTCAGATCAGGGGTAGGGCGGGGCCGGCACCGGTCGGCACCGACCTACCCGGTGGCTCAGCAGCCGGCGATACCCGGACAGGGGTGCTGTTCTCGTCGACCGAGACCGGAACCGGGTCGCCGTCAGGACGAGACTGTCGTCAAGGTCTGCAGCTCGGTGTCCGACAGATGCAGGTCCTGCGCCGCGAAGAGCGCCGGCAACTGCTCGACGGTGCGTGCGGAGGCGATCAGCGAGGTCACGGTCGGCTGCTGCGCGAGCCAGGCCAACGCCACAGTCGCCACCTCCACCCCCCGCGCCGACGCGATCTGGTCCAACGCGTCAAGCACCCCCACGCCGCGTTCAGTGTCCGCGTAGCCACCGGCCAGTCCGGGCACGTTGCGCACGCTCTCGATGCTCTTCCCGGGACGGTACTTGCCGGTGAGGAAGCCGGAGGCGAGCGCGAAGTACGGAACGCAGGCCAGGCCTTCGTCCTGCACGACGTCCCGCCGCGCACCCTCGTAGGTGTCGCGCGAGACGAGGTTGTACTGCGGCTGCAAGGCCACGTAGCGGGCGAGGCCTGCGCGATCGGAGAAGGCTATTGATGCAGAGAGCCGTTCCGGGCTGATGTTGGAAGCCGCGACGGCACGCACCTTGCCGGCCTTCACGAGATCGTCGAGAGCGGTGATGATCTCGTCTACGGGGATGGACTCGTCCCGGTCGAAATGGATGTAGTAAAGATCTATGTGGTCGGTACGCAGTCGCCGAAGGGACTCGTCGGCAGCGGCCTTGATGTTGGCGGGCGCAAGGCCCATGAACTCCGGGTGATCGCCGACCTTGGTTGCGACGACCACGTCGTCGCGGTTGCGGCGGGTAGCGAGCCACTCGCCGATGATGCTCTCCGACTGTCCCGGCTCGTTTCCGGGAAAATAATTCATGTATGAGTCGGCGGTGTCGACGAAGTTGCCGCCGGCGGCGACGTAGGCGTCGAGGACCGCGAACGACTGGGTTTTGTCGGCGGTCCAGCCGAAGACGTTGCCACCCAGGCAGAGGGGGGAAACAAGGAGGTCGGACGAGCCGAGAGGGCGAAGTTCAGTCACGTTGAAATCAACCGTTCAGATCAGGGGTGCGGCGGGGCCGGCGGATTGGGGACGCCGGTGCGGGTGCCGCTCATGAGGTGCCCTCCGGAGCGAGGTGGGGAAGCTGAAGGAGGACCTGGTCCACGA
>NZ_JBEYIF010000006.1:197913-302209 GCF_040635655.1 Streptomyces sp. NPDC006923 | reverse complement strand
CGTCTGTCTGGCGTTTTTTTTGTGAGTATTCTTGCCTGGTCTGGTGTCGTGGGGGGGGGGGGGGGGGGGGCGGGCCCCCCCCCCCCCCGCACTGGTGGTCGGTGGCTCAGCGGCCGGCGGTACCCGGGTAGGGCTTGCCGTTCTCGTCACCCGGGACGGGAACCGGGTTGCTGTCGCCGGACCCGTGCGTTACCGAGGTGGAGGGCACAGGCTTCGGGTAGGGCTTGCCGTTCTCGTCACCCGGGACCGGAGTCGGGTTGCTGTCGCCGGACCCGTGCGTTCCGGGGGCGGAGGGCACGGGCTTCGGGTGGGCCGGTACCGACTTGGCCGGATGCGCGTGGGCGGTGGTGGCCGCCTGGGCGGCGAAACCGCCGCCCACCACGAGGGCGAGACCGGCGGCCGACCCCAACACCCACGCACTCATGCGCCGGTTCGGCTTCTTCATGCGGGCATGCTGCATACAGATCGCTCCAAAGAGTTCTTTGAACACTTGACAGGCCGAGCGGCGCCGGGACTGTAGATGCCGTCCCGGTAACCGCCCTTCAACCCACCAGACGTGCGGCCCTCACCGAGGTTGTCGCGACCCATGAAGAAAGTGGCGCGCCCATCGCAAGCCGATGGGTGACCTGAGCCAGGACTCGCCCGCGCACGGCACCACCGCCCTGCTGACGCCCACCGCGCGCCCTCCCCCCGGCGCTCCGGCGGCAGGGCCAGCCCGACCGTCGACCGCACCGGCCCGTCCGTTCCCAGCGCGGCGTCGGTCAGCTCCAACAGAGCCCATCCGCCAGGGCCGCCAGGCAGTCTCAGAAGCCGGTCCGCAACCGGGGATGACACGGTCGGGGGCTCGACGCCTCCAGCGGCGCGCAGCACACGCGCCGGCGCGGCCTCGGCACGATCAACGACGTCTCGACAAGCACCTGGTCAAACCAGGGCCGAGGCAGCATCCCAGAGACCCTTCCACAGGTGACGAACACCCGACTGTCCATCCCTGCCGAAGATTGCACCACAAGCCGAGAACCTGCTTGTCAGCCCTGAACAGCGTCTCCAGCGAGCTGCGGGATGCGAGAGGAGGAGACCTCAGGCGGGCAGCTTCATGTCGATGATGAAGCTGATCTCGATGACCTGGTCGGGGAAGCCCAGGTCAGGGACACCCAGGATCGTGCTGACCGGACGGTGGTCGCCGAAGTAGCTCACGTTGGCCTGAGCCGTCGCCTCGAAGTTCTCGCGCAGGTTCACCACGTACAGCATCTGCGAGATGATCTGATTCCGGGTGGCACCGTAGTGGGCCAGGACCTTGTCCATCCAGGCGTGGGTCTGCCTGATCTGGGCGGCGGCGTCGCCCGTGTAGTGGAATTCGCCTGCCTCGCTGAAGGAGAGCTGTCCGGAGACGTGCACCAGGTCGTCGGACTTGATCGCCTGCGAGTAGCCGAAACTGCTCTCCACCGGGATGTTGTGGTTGAAGACGTCAGTGGTGGTCACGGATCTGCCTTTCTCTCTTGTGGTTCCTCAGGAACCGTAAGAGAGTGAGGGCTGATCTGCAAGAACGCACTTTTCTGAGACTGAGGAACCTGATGGTAACCACGCCGCCTGTACCAAAGGACGCCGACCTGCGCCGCGCGGACTCCCTCGCGCGCGAGATCTTCTCGGACGTCGCCAACAAGTGGGCGCTCCTGATCATCGACGTGCTCGGCAAGCGCACTATGCGTTTCAGCGAACTGCGCAACGAGGTCGAGGGCGTCAGCCACAAGATGCTCACCCAGAACCTGCGCACGCTGGAGCGCGATGGTCTGGTCCACCGGAAGGTGTACCCCACCGTGCCGCCGCGAGTGGAGTACAACCTCACCCAACCGGGCCTTGGCCTGCTCGCCGCGTGCGACGCGATATGCGGCTGGACCCAGCAGAACTACAGCTACATCCAGAACGCCCGCGCCAGTTTCGACGCCGACGCCTGACAGCCATGAAACTGCCCTGAGCGAGTCCGTTGACGTGCTCGTGACCCTGTGCTCACGGACTTTGCCGACCTGGCGGCAGATAGATCGCTTGAGGCATCGCGGCGCGTCACCAAGGTCCTCCCGTGACCGCCGCGTGCCCTCGCTTGCCGGCGCAGACGAGGTAGACCGCAACCCCAAAATCTTGGATCCGTCCAGCGGTTCCGGGTGCCGGGCGGTCGACTCCACTCTGTGGGTGCCCCGCACGTCGCCGGTCTTCTCGACCTCCAGAACCACCCGGACCAACGCTGCTCGCACCTAGACGCTCCGACGTCGTGCGCGTCGTCACGGACGTCCTGGGCGTCCCAAACCGCTCGGCACAGATGCTGCACAGGGTGCGGGCGGGAGCAGATGCGGCGCCGCCGCCGCGCGGAACGCGGCCAGCAGCGGGTGCCGTTCGCCGGAAGTGAGCGGCGGATCGGGCGGAACTGGAAGAAGTAGGTCACCGCGGCCTGACGGCGGCGCTGCACGCGGGCCTGCTCGATCGTGGCCGGCGCTCTGCTGCCCCAGGGGAGTTGGCCCCTGGGCGTATGGGGGGTGTCGGGCGAGGCCGCCCGACCGAGGGGCAAACCCCGGCGTTCTTGCTCTCGCTTCCTGGAGACCCGATCGCGGTGAGGGCTCAGTTGGAGAAGGGGGATCGCAGGAAGCTTGCGGCAGCCAGAGCATTGCATGACCCCACTCATGCCGCGTGGCGGCAGCTGAATGATCCCGAGGCTGAAGCCGACGGGCAGGCCATGTTTCGCTTCCTGGCTCCTGCCTGAACGCTCACTCGCCGCTCACACGCGATCAGTGCCACACAACGACAAAGAGCCGGACCCAGTGAGACTGGGTCCGGCTCTTGAAGTCTGGCACTTCAGCAGGTCAGCGGGTTGATCACGCTGTCCGAGCTGGAGTGCCCCCGGCAGGATTCGAACCTGCGCACACGGCTCCGGAGGCCGTTGCTCTATCCCCTGAGCTACGGGGGCGTGTCGCCTGTGGTGCTTGGCGACGAAAGGAACCCTACCAGCTTCGGCGGGGTGGCCGTGAACAGGTATTTCCCGTTCGGGTGGGCCGGGTGGCGGAAGCGGGGCGCGGCGCGGCGGAGGGCGGGACCGGCCGGGCCCGGCGGTGGGGGTCGCGAGCTGATGGACGTCCGGTTCGGCAAGGGTGACCCCGGCGTCATCCGGCCCATGTCCCGTCGCCCGAGGGACCGTTGGCGCCCTTCAACGAGAGCCGCGAGCCGCTCAGGCCGACGCCCGCTTCCCGGAGGCGGAGGTCTTCTTCGCCGTGGCGGTCTTCTTGGCCGCGCTCTTCTTCGCCGCCGTGGACTTCTTGGCCGCTGCGGTCTTCTTCGCCGCCGTGGTCTTCTTCGCCGCCGTCTTCCGCGCCGGGCCCGCCGGGGTCTTCGCCGCCGCCTTCTTCGCCGCTGCCTTCCCGTCGGTCTTCTCCTCGGAACTCTCGTCCGCGGCCTTCCCGACCGACCCCGCCCCGGCCGACTCCTCCCCCTGCCCGCCCCCCGGCTTCGCCTTCGACTTGAGGTGCGTGACCTCCGCGACCTTCCCGTCCTCCCCGCGCGCCTCCTTCGCCGCGCGCACGCTGTTCTCCAGCGCCGCCATCAGGTCGATGACCTTCCCTCCCCCGCTCTCCGCCGGCTGCCGCTCCCTCATCGGTTCGCCCTCGACCTTGGCTGCGATCAGTTCCTCGACCGCCTCGCGGTAGTCGTCGTGCAGCGAGTCGAGGTCGACCGCGCCCAGCGTGTCCATCAGGGCGTCGGCCAGGTCGAGTTCGGCGTCCCGCACCGTGACCTGGGTCTCCGGCGCGACGCCGACCGGGGTGCGGATCTCGTCCGGCCAGAGCAGGCCGTGCATGGCGATCACCTCGTCCATCACCCGGAGCATGCCCAGCCGTTCCCGCCCGCGCAGCGCGAATTTGGCGACGGCGGCCTTGTCACTGCGCTTCAGGGCCTCACGCAGCAGCACATACGGCTTGGCCGCGGCGGCGCCGCTCGGGGCGAGGTAGTACGACGTATCCATCTGGAGGGGATCGATCGACGCCGCCGGGACAAAGCCGACGATCTCGATGGTCTTCGCGGTGGGCAGTGGCAGCGCTGCCAGGTCGTCGTCGGTGATCGGGATGATCGACCCGTCGGGTTCTTCGTACCCCTTGCCGATCTCTCCCGACGCCACCTCCCGCTCCTCCAGCTCGCAGACCTTCCGGTAGCGGATTCGGCCCATGTCCGTCTTGTGGACCTGGCGGAAGGAGATCGAGTGGTTCTCGGTGGCGTTCACCAGCTTGATCGGGATGCTGACCAGACCAAAGGAGATCGCACCGTTCCATATGGATCGCACGTTCCATCCCTTTCGTTCGGGATCGGCGGGATTCGTGGGATTCTCATCGTATGACGCCGATCACAGAGGTGGAGGGGCGGCGACTGGCGCTCAGCAACCTGGACAAGGTCCTGTACGCCACGACCGACACCACCAAGGGCGAGGTCCTGCACTATTACGCCCGTACGGCGGGCCCTCTGCTGGCCCATCTCGCCAACCGCCCCCTCTCCTTCCTGCGCTATCCGGACGGGCCGGAGGGCCAGCGGTTCTTCACCAAGAACCCGCCGCCCGGCACCCCCTCCTGGGTCCGGATCGCCGAGCTGCCCAAGTCCACGGCGGGGACTACCCGGCAGCTCGTGGTGGGCGATCTGGCGACGCTGATGTGGGCGGCGAATCTGGTGGTGGAGTTCCATACGCCCCAGTGGCAGGCGGACGAACCCGGCTGCGCCGACCGGCTGGTGTTCGACCTGGACCCGGGAGCCCCCGCCACCGCCGTGGAGTGCTGCGCCGTGGCGCTCTGGCTGCGGGAGCGGCTGGACGCGGACGGGCTGGAGTCCTGGGCGAAGACCTCGGGGTCGAAGGGACTGCATCTCCTCGTACCGCTGGAGCGGGCCCCCTCCGCCGAGGTCTCGGCGTACGCGAAGGCCCTGGCCGTCGAGGCGGAGGCGGCGCTGCCCCACCTGGTGGTGCACCGGATGAACCGCTCACTGCGGCCCGGAAAGGTCTTCGTCGACCACAGCCAGAACGCGGCGGCGAAGACGACCGCCGCCCCGTACACCCTGCGGGCGATGGCGGAGCCGACGGTCTCCACGCCGGTGACCTGGGAGGAGGTCGAGAGCTGTACGGCGGCCGGGCAGCTTGTCTTCCGTCTGGACGACATCGCCGGGCGGCTGGACCGGTACGGAGACCTCCTCGGCCCGCTCACCGACCCCGGCCGGGCCGGGCTCCTGCCCTGAACCCGACCCGGACCCGCGCCCGGCCCCGGCACGCTGCCGGCCCCGGACCCGCGCCCGGTCCGCCGGGCCGCGCCGCTACACCCGCAGCCAGGTGCGGCGGTCGCGGGCCGTGGCGTACAGGGCCTCGATGTCCGCCGGTTTCAGTACGCCGCCGAGGGACGCCAGCTCCGGGATCTCGGTGTCCCGCAGGATCCGTACGTCCGGCAGCGCGGGCGGGACGTCCAGCCGGGACGCCTCGACCACGGCGAGTACCGGGCATACGGCGGCGGCCAGGGCGTGCGAGGCGCGTTCCGCGGCGCGGCGGGCCCAGCGGAGCTGCGGGAGGGGGGCGGCCCTGCCCGTACCGACCAGGGGGTCGTTGACCTGGACCCGCTGTTTGCGGGCGTTGAGAGTGCGTACGGCCAGGACCCCCGCGGGGCCGATCGCGAGGTGATCGATACGCGCCGCGCCGGGCAGCGGGATCGAGTGCAGGACCCGCCAGCCGGCGCCTTCCAGGAGGTCGAGCCGCTCACCGAGGATCTGGTGGGCGAGCAGTTCCCCGGGCCGCGGGTCCCGGTTGAACCAGCGGGAGGCGGAAGCCGGGCGCGCGTCGAGTCCGGCGTGGAGTTCCTCGCCCGGCCGGTTGGGCGCCAGATCGTCGTCGGGATGGAGGGAGAGCCGGTCGAGATCGGCGGGTGTGGGCACCGGGGGCGGTCCGACGGTCACCTCGCCGGAGAGATACGGCGCGAGCGCGGTCAGCACATCGTCGCGGCTCGCGCCCGGCAGCAGGCTCACGCGGCCGGCGTCCTGGTCGTACCAGGCGACGGCCGTGCCGCCGGGCAGGCTGACATACAGCCGGTCCCGCCCGTGCCGGCGCGCCGGTGCGACGCGTAATCGGGTCATGCCACATCACTCCCGTGGGGGCCATGCCACATCGCCCTCCACCCCCATGGGAACAGCCCCGGGCCCGCGCGGCAACAACTCCCGTCCGCCGCCGGTGAGAACGGGACAGCGGCGACGTGACCGACCGCCCGGCCGGCACCGTGTGCGGCACACTCTCCCCACGGGGCGCGTCTCGCGGAAGGAAGCCAACCATGATCATCTTCGGTACGAAGGGGTACCTCTACCAACTGGCGATACTGACGCTGGTGTGCGGTCAGTGCGGCAATCCGTCGGCGCACACGCTGAAGAAGCACGTCACCAAGTTCACGCTGTTCTTTGTGCCGCTGTTCCCGTTCTCCACGAAATACCGGACGCAGTGCACGTTCTGCGGGGCCGAGCAGCGGGTGAGCAAGGAGCAGGCGGACCAGCTCCTCGCCCAGGCCGCCGGGCAGTCCGCCGGGCCGGGTGGCGGCCCGGCGTACGGTCCTGGGCACGGACAGCCGGAGCAGCGGAACCCGTACCAGCGCTGAGCGGTCCGGCGCCGGGACGGATCCCGCTCACTCGTTCCGCCGCACCCCGCACGGCCCAGCGGCGCGATGAAAGCGACTTACGGCACTTATCACCCATAAGGTGATGGAACGGCCGATCGTTCCAGGAGTGCTGTGTCGCCTTGCCGCGCCCCCGGGGGAACAGTGCTGGTGGCCATCGCCGCCGCGCTGGCCTTCTCGCTGTCCGCGTGCGGCGATCCGAACGGTCTCAGGAGCGCGGGCCCCACCCGGGCCGCCATCGGTCCCGAGCGTCTGTGGCCGGGCCTCTCCGCCGCCTCCGCGTCGCCGCCGGGCTTCGGACGGAGCGCTACGGCACGGGTCCCCGGCATCGAGCTCGCGCAGAACAGCGTCCGCGCCCTGGATCCGGTGGCGGTCGTCCGGGCCGAGGCCGCCGCCCGCCCGAACGGCATCGCGGGCACCGGGGGGTTCTCCCGGGAGACCGTCGAACGGCTCGGGGACTGCGAGGAACGGCCTGCGGGAGCAGCCGGTGCGCGGCCGGGTGTGCACGGCGAGCGGCGGTACGGCGACCAGCCCGGAGCGCGGTCTCGGAAGCCGTCCGAAACACAGCCCCCGGCGCGATCGGAAGAGACGACGGCCTGCCCGGTCCTGACGGCTTACCGCCATGATCTGACCGGCGACGGCCGGGACGAACTGATCGTGGGCATCACCGTGCCCGGCCGGAAGCTCGCCGTCCGTTGCTACCGCGCCGAGAACGGCGGGCTGACCCGCATCATGTCCACCTCGGACAGGGTCGTCGGAGCCGAGCTGGCGGGCCGGGATCTCATCCTGCGGGTGGTCTCGGCGGGCATCCCCGGATACGAATACCGGACCGCCTGGTCCTGGGACGCCCGGCAGGAGGTGATGCTCCCGACCCGCGACGAGATCGTGCCGGGCAGAACGCGGAACGAGACCCGGAACGCGGCGCAGAACGAGACCCGGAACGCGGCGCAGAACACCGCAGGGAACGGGCCCCCGCACATGGCGCGGGGCGCGGCACGGACCGGCTCCGCGCCCGAGGTGTCCGGCGCCGGGAGCGGCCGTTTCCCGCAGGTGCACGAGCCTCCGCACCGTCACCGGGCCACGCATCCTCATGCGCCCCCGGGCGTTCATCCGCTCACGCGTCTTCATCCGCTACGGCACGCCTCGCCGACGGCGGACGTCCCATGAGGCCCCGGCTGCCGGCCTGGACGGCGACCCTCACCTGGAAGGCCGCCGTCTTCATCACCGTGATGTGCTGCGCGCTGGCCGCCCTGCTCGGGGCGCTCGTGCATGTCTCGGTGACCCGCCAGACCGTGAATGCGGCGCGTGCGAAGGCACTGTCCCGGCTGGACCTGGTGACCCGGGACTACGAGGCGGGCCGGCCGCTCCCCCGGTTCGCCGGTATGGACACACCCGGCCTGCCCGAGCCGCTGCGCGCGCTGGCCGCCGACGGCCGGCGCGGCACGATCGTCGCCGACTACGACGGCCGTACCACCATGTGGGCGGCCGGGCCCTCGGACGGCGGCACGCTCGCGGCCCGCGTGGACTACACCCTCAGCCGGAGCACCATCACCAATCTGGACCGGTCCATCCTCGGTTCCTCCGTGCTCGCGATCGGCGCCACCCTCCTGGTCGGCGCGTTCGCCGTCACCCGGGTGACCCGCCGGCTGCACCTCACCGCGCAGGTGGCCCGCCGCATCAGCGCGGGAGATCTCGACGCACGGGTCGACGACCCCCGTACCAAGGACCCGTCACGGCCCCAGGACGAGGTGGCCACCGTCTCCGGCGCCCTGGACACGATGGCGTCCACGCTCCACGGCAAGCTGCTGAGCGAACAGCGTTTCACCGCCGATGTGGCCCATGAGCTGCGCACCCCGCTGACCGGCCTCTCCGCCGCCGCCGAGCTGCTGCCCGAGAGCCGGCCGACCGAGATGGTGCGCGACCGGGTACGGGCCATGCGGGCGCTGACCGAGGACCTGCTGGAGATCTCCCGGCTGGACGCCCGCACGGAGCTGGTCGATCTGGCCGTCCACGCGCTGGCGCCGCTGGCCGAGGGAGTGGTGCGGGCCTCGGGCACCACGACCGAGGTGCGGGTCGTCAGGGACGCCGCCGTGGAGACCGACCGGCGCCGGCTGGAGCGGGTGCTCGGCAATCTCGTCGCCAACGCGCACCGCCATGGACGGCCGCCCGTCGTGCTGACCGTGGACGGTCCGGCCGTGACCGTACGCGATCACGGCGACGGCTATCCGGCGTATCTGCTGGAGCACGGGCCGCAGCGGTTCCGCACGGAGGGCGGCGGCAAGGGGCACGGGCTGGGGCTGACGATCGCGGCCGGCCAGTCCGCCGCCATCGGGGCCGCGCTGGTGTTCTGCGACGCCCCGGGGGGCGGGGCCCTGGCGCGGCTGGCGCTCCCCGAGTACCCGCCTCAGGTGCCCGGCGAGGCCGAGCCCTCGCGAGCCAACGCGTAACCCTTCCCGACCGGCGCCGCGCACCCCCGGATGCGTCGTCGCGGCGGATCGCGATGTGATGCTGACGTGAGTTCGACATGCCTTGCGTCATTACATAAACGGACATAAGCCGCATCGTCTTGCTACGTTGCGGGTCATGACCGCAACGACGGCGGGCTCTCCGCCGCCCGCGCGCCCACGCGCCAGACGCCGGGGCGTCGAGCTCTCGCTCCTCGTCTGCGCCGTCCTCATCTCCGTCTTCGGCTATGTCACCGTCGGCGTCGCCAAACAGGACGCCGTACCGCAGGACGCGGGCGCCTACGGAGCCGGTCTGGGCATGCTCGCTCTGCTCGCGCACATCGCGGTCCGCCTCCGCGCCCCGTACGCGGATCCGCTGCTGCTTCCCATCGCGGTCCTGCTCAACGGGCTCGGCCTGGTACTGATCTACCGCCTCGACCTGGAGAGCACGGCCGACCAGGGCGCGCCCACCCAGCTCGTCTGGTCCACGCTGGGCGTCGCGCTGTTCATCGCGGTCGTCGTGTTCCTGCGCGATCACCGCGTGCTCCAGCGCTACGCCTATCTCGCGGTCGCGACCGCGCTGGTGCTGATGATCGTGCCGATCTTCTATCCCGCGGTGAACGGCGCCAAGATCTGGATCAGGATCGACGGACTGTCCTTCCAGCCGGGCGAGTTCGCCAAGATCCTGCTCGCCGTCTTCTTCGCCGCGTATCTCGCCGCCAACCGCAACGCGCTCACCTACACCGGCCGGAAAATCTGGAAGCTCCAGTTGCCCGCCGGGCGGGTCCTCGGACCGATCCTCGCGATCTGGCTGCTGAGCGTCGTCGTCCTCGTCCTGGAGCGGGACCTGGGCACCTCGCTCCTGTTCTTCGGGCTCTTTGTGATCCTGCTGTACGTGGCGACCGGCCGCACCGGCTGGATCGCCGTGGGACTGCTGCTCGCGGGGGTCGGCGCCTTCGCCGTCGGCTCGCTGGAACCGCATGTCCACAGCAGGGTCAAGGACTGGCTCGATCCCTTCGCGACCATCGACGCGGGCCTCGGCCCCGGCCAGCTCGCGCAGTCCCTCTTCGCGTTCGCCGCCGGCGGGCTGACCGGCACGGGCCTCGGCCGCGGCCGGTCCATTCTGATCGGCTTCGCCGCCAAGTCGGACTTCATCCTCGCCACCGCGGGCGAGGAGCTGGGCCTGATCGGTCTGGTCGCCATCCTGACGCTGTACGCGCTGCTCGTCTTCTGCGGCTACCGCGCGGCCCTCTCGCTGCTCGATCCCTTCGGGCAGTTGCTCGCCGTCGGCCTCGCCTCGATCCTCGCGCTCCAGGTCTTCGTCATCGGCGGCGGAGTGATGGGCCTGATCCCGCTCACCGGCATGGCGATGCCGTTCCTGGCCCAGGGCGGTTCGTCGGTGGTCACCAACTGGATCATCGTGGCGCTGCTCATGCGGGTCAGTGACTCGGCCCGCACTCCACGCCCGGAGAGCGCGGAGACCGGAGTCGTCGCACCGGCGCTGCCGGACGCGGACGGTCTCCGGGACGGCTACGGCCCCCGGGACGGCTACGCCTCCCGCGAGCGGCTGGACCCAAAAGACTCACGAGACCCGCGAGACTCCAAATACCCCAGAGATCCCGGAGACCCGAGGAGTCTGCTCCGCGAGCGGCAGGTCCCGCAGAGCCCGCAGGACGGGGCCGTCGCACCCACCGCCGAGGACGACCGGTGATCCCCCATATCCGGCGGGCCGCCGCCTTCTGCCTGCTGCTGTTCGTCGCGCTGCTCGTCAACGCGGTCAGGATCCAGGTCTTCGAGGCGCCCGGCCTCGACGACAACCCCGCCAACCGCCGGGCCACCGTGGCCGATTTCTCTCAGCCGCGCGGCAATATCCTCGTCGACGGCAAGGCCGTCACCGGCTCGAAGGACACCGGCCAGCAGTTGCGGTACGAACGCACCTACGCGCAGGGACCGCTGTACGCGTCCGTCACCGGCTACGCCTCCCAGACCTATGGCACGACGCTGATCGAGAACGCTGAGGAGGAGGTCCTCTCCGGTACCGACCCGATGATGGCGCCGCTGCCCTTCTGGAACGACGTCACGCGCAGCCGCCAGCCCGGCGGCGAGGTCGCCACCACCATCAGGGCGTCCCTGCAGCGAGCCGCGTACGAGGGGCTCGCCGGGCGCCGGGGCGCGGTCGCGGCGCTCGATCCCTCCACCGGCAGAATCCTGGCGCTGGTCAGCAGCCCCTCGTACGATCCCGGGCAGCTTTCCGGCACCGGGCCGGGCGCCGCCGCCGCCTGGTCCCGGCTGAACGCCGAGAGCGCGCAGCCGATGCTCAACCGGGCGATCCGGCAGACCTATCCGCCGGGTTCCGCGTTCAAGATCGTGACGGCCGCGGCGGCGCTGGAAGCCCGTACGGTCCTGGACGCCGACGCCCCGACCGGGATCGCCGAGCCGTATGTCCTGCCGGGGACGACCACCACGCTTCCCAATGAGACGGCGGGATGCGACCGGGCGTCGCTGGCCTACGCGATCAGGTGGTCCTGCAATACGGTGCTGGCCGGGCTCGGGGTGAAGGTCGGACTGGCGGGCATGGTGGAGACGGCGGAGAAGTTCGGCTTCAACGACAGCGGCCTCCGGATCCCGTCCGGCGTCGCCACGTCGCATTTCGACACCACCATGCGTGCCGACGAGCTGGCGCTGTCCTCGATCGGGCAGTTCGACACCACCGCGACCCCGCTCCAGATGGCGATGGTCGCGTCGGCGGTGGCCGCCGGCGGCGACCTCAGACACCCCTATCTGGTGGACCGGACCATGACCTCGGACGGCGACACCGTGTCCCGCACCGGCGACCGCGCCTATGAGCGGCCGATGAGTCCGGCGACGGCGCAGCAGCTCCGGCAGATGATGATCGACTCCGTCACGGACGGCACGGGTGCGAGCGCGGCCATCGAGGGTGCGACGGTCGGCGGGAAGACGGGCACGGCCCAGCACGGGGTGGGCAACTCCGGTACGCCGTATGCCTGGTTCATCGCCTGGGCGCAGGCGGACGACGCGTTGCGGCCGGCGGTCGCGGTGGCCGTGGTCGTCGAGGACACGGCGGACGGACGGCCGGACATCAGCGGCGGCGGCGACGCGGCGCCGATCGCGCGGGCCGTGATGGAGAAGGCACTGGAAGACTGAGGGGGTCCGGCGGGACACGGTTGCGACGAGGCGGGGGCCGATGACGGAGAGGGTCGCTGAGGCGCTGGCCCGGATCGAGCGGCTCGATCCGCGGCTGGGCGCCTTTATCGAGGTGTGGGGCGAGGAAGCGCTGGAGCGGGCGCGCACGGTGGACCGGCGGCTGCCGCTCGCCGGGACGCCGTTCGCGGTGAAGGGCCCGACCGGTATCCGCTCGTACGCGGCGGGCCGGCTGATCGCGGCGGGCGCCGTGCCGGTCGGCTCGACGGCGGTGCCGGGCCCCGGCACGTACTGGCAGACCTGGGGGCAGGGCAGGCACGGGCGTACGGTCAATCCCCATCGCGCGGACCGTACGCCCGGGGGCTCGTCGGCGGGCTCGGCGGTGGCGGTGGCGGCGGGCATGGTGCCGCTGGCGACCGGCAGCGACGGCGCCGGTTCTGTCCGTATCCCGGCGGCCTGGTGCGGAGTGTTCGGCCTCAAGACGACCAACGGGCTGCTGCCGTCACCGGACCGTACGGGTCTGGCGTCGGCGGGCGTGCTGGCCCGGTCGGCGGCGGAGGCACGGTCCTATCTGCGGTGTGTGCTCGACGTGTACGAGGCGGGGCCGGTGACACTGCCCGTGCCCGCGGTCTTCTCCCCCGACCTGGGATTCGCCCGGCCGGACCCGGAGGTGGCCGCGGTCGTACGGGCGGCGGTGGACCGGCTGGTGGCGGCCGGGATCGTACGACTGGAGTCACCGCGGCGGCCGTTCGCGCTGCTCGATCCGCGCGAGGCATGGCTGACGGTGCGCGGCGGCGACGGCGCGGGAGAGGCGCGGGCCGGTGCGGTACGGGCCGAGAACGACCGGCGGCTCGACGGCCTGTTCGGTGAGGCGCCACTGCTGCTCACACCGGTGACGCCGAACAGGCCGCATGGGCACGAAGGGCCGGGCGAGCTGTATTCCACGGCGCTGACCTGGGCCTTCAACCTGAGCGGGCATCCGGCGGCGAGCATCCCGGCCGGTTTTACGGCGGACGGCTGTCCGGTCGGGCTCCAGTTGGTGGCCGATCGTGGCGCGGACGCCTCCCTGGTCGAGATCGCGCGGGCCGCCGACCTGCGCGAGGTCACCGTGCGGTCATGACACCCCGGGCCGCCCGGCCGCCCAACCGCCTTTCGCAGCACGGCTTTTGGAGCCGCCGGGATCGGTGGACACCTGCGTCGCGGACGGGAGCGGCCGGCGACGGCCGTCACCGGGAGCCCGTGCTTTCCGTGCGGGCGCTGACCGCCCGAGCCGGCGCGGGTCCGGTTACGCTGCCGATATGACCGCGCCCGTAACGCCCGCGTACCGCCGGCTCAGCGTCGCAGAGCGCCGCACCCAACTCCTCGACGCCGCCCTCACGCTCTTCGCGCACCGGGCGCCCGAGGATGTCTCCCTCGACGACGTGGCGGCTGCCGCCGGGGTGTCCCGGCCGCTTGTCTACCGCTACTTCAAGGGCGGTAAGCAGGACTTGTACGAGGCCGCGCTGCGCTCCGCCGCCGACGAGCTGGAGTTGTGCTTCACGGAGCCGCCGACGGGGCCGCCCACCGAGCGGCTGAAGCGGATGCTCGAACGCTATCTGGCCTTTGTCGACCAGCACGACGCCGGATTCAGCGCGCTGCTCCAGGGCGGCAGTGTCTGTGAGACGTCCCGGACGACCGCGATCGTCGACGAGGTCCGGCGCGCGGCGGCCGAACAGATCCTGCTCCACCTGGGGGCCGACCGGCCGCCGGGATCGCGGCTGCGCATGCTGGTGCGCACCTGGATAGCGGCCGTCGAGTCGGCGTCGCTCATATGGCTGGACGAGGGCAAACAGCCGCCCGTCGACGAGCTGCGCGACTGGCTGGTCGACCAGCTCATCGCCCTGCTCGCGGCAACGGCGGCCACGGACGAGGAGACGTCGTCGGCCGTCGGCGCGCTGGTGGCGCACGAGCGGGCAGACGGACCGGTCGGGACCCTGGCCCGCCGGGTGATCCCGGTGGTCAGCCGGGCCGCGCACCTGCTGTAGCCGGGGCGCCACCGGCGTCAGGACCGCCGCCGTCCCGCGACCGTCCGGGGACGGTCACATCTGCCGGCGCGGCAGCCGGTGTTCGCGCGGGCTCCTGGCAGTGCGGACCTGCGCCGTCCTGGTGGACCCGCAGAAGGGACACGCGCCGCGCCGCACGTCGGACAGCCGGCCGGAGTGGTCGTAGACGAACGTGTCCGTCACCGCGCCGCCGCAGCGCGACGCCCAGCACGCGGCGCCGGCGACCCGCGTCCCCCGCCCCGGCCCGTTCAGCATGGAGGCGCCGCAGTTCAGACAGGGGAACGGATGGAGGCCGTCCCCGTTCTCCACGTGGGCGACGGCTTCCGGGTGCTGGCAACGAGGACAGATCCAGGCCATGGCAACCCAATCGGTCGGTGCTGACGACTGGTGGAGTATGCGCCGCTCCGCCGCGGTCTTGAGGTGATCCGGCAACTCATCACCCGTGAGAGGTAACGCGGTACGCGGTGGACGGGGCCCCGGACCCGGCGATCGCGTTCCCTCCATCACCTGAGGGTTGCCCCGTCATCCCCGACGGGCGATCCATCAGGGATGACGGGACACCCCTTAGGGTGAACGCCATGGAGACCCCCTTTGTCGGCGGGCCGCTGGACGGACGCGTCCTGCCCGTCATGACCGGGCCGACCGGGCATCCGCCCAAGTGGTACGAGATCCCCGTACCGGACGCGGACGGCGGGCCGCCCACCGTCCACACCTATCGGCGCGTCCCGGCCGGCTACACCAAACGGCTCGGGCTCCAGCGGGGCTGGAAGTACGAGTACGTCTCCGAGGGCCGGGAGCCACGCACCCTGAAGTGGCCCTGGTCGAAGCCGGGCGGCGGGGGCCGCTGACCGCGCCGGAGTCCGGGGCACCCCGCGCTGCCGGGCCGGAGTCATGTCCCCGGCCCGGGTGACACCGCTGCGCCGAACCGCCCAATGGTGAGCTAGTAACACGATATGTCGCCGCATCATCACCTAGGACTGGACTGTCCGTCCCGCAACCGGAGGTGATGACGTGTCAGGCAGAGAGCTGCGATCGGCCTGTACGGCGGCGCTGGCGACCATGACGGTCCTCGCGGCCATCCCGTTCGCCTCGCATGCCGCCGTGAAGCCCCGCGACGACGGGGCGCCCGGCGCGTCGGCGTCCGCCGGCCCGGGGGCCGGCACGAGCGGGCCGGAGGCGAGCGGTTCCCCGAAGGGCGGTCCCCCCGGCAAGGCGTCCGGGCCCGTCACCCGGCCCGGCACCGTCGCCGAGATGCTCTCCCAGCTCCAGCGGCTCTACCAGCAGGCCGAGGAGGCCACCGAGGCGTACAACGCGACCGAGGCGGAGCTGCTCCGGCTGCGCGCCGAGAGCGAGAAGCTGAGCACCCGCCTGACCAGGGCCCGTACCGCGCTGGCGCGCAGCCGGGGCGAGGTCGGCCGGCTCGCGCGCCAGCAGTACCAGGGGCAGTCCGACCTCTCCCGCTATCTCCGCCTGCTGCTCGCGCACAACCCGCAACAGGCCCTGGACGAAAGGCACCTGCTGGATCGCGCGGCACGCGGCAGGAAGGCGACGGTGGCCCGGCTCACCGAGAGCGAGAAGCGTGCCGACGCACTGGCCTCGGCGTCCCGCAAGGCCCTCGATCGGCAGCAGGAACTCGCCGAGAAGCAGAAGAAGCAGCGGGACGCGGTCAGGAACCGGCTCCAGCAGGTGGAGAGGCTGCTGGCCTCCCTCAGCAGGGAGCAGATCGCCGCGGTGACCCGGCTGGAGAAGGACGGTACGGAGAAGGCCCAGCGGGAGCTGATCGCCTCCGGGGCGCTCGGGGGCCCGGCGGAGGCCGAGGGACTGACAACAGGTCAGAACACCCTGGCGCCCTCGGCGGTGGGCAACACGGCGCTGAGATACGCCGCCGCGCAGATCGGCAAGCCGTACGAATGGGGCGCCGAAGGGCCCGACTCCTTCGACTGCTCGGGACTGACCTCGCAGGCCTGGGCCCGCGCCGGTGTGGCCATCCCGCGTACCAGCCAGGAGCAGTGGCGCGAGCTTCCCCGGGTCTCCCTCGACGAGCTGCGCCCCGGCGACCTGGTGATCTACTTCCCGAAGGCCACGCATGTCGCGATCTATCTGGGCGACGGAATGGTGATCCAGGCGCCGCGGCCCGGCGCCCATGTCAAGGTCTCGCCACTCGCGGCGAACCCGCTGCTGGGCGCCGTACGGCCGGACCCGGGATGGGCCTCCATGTCCCCGGCCGCGTACGAACCGCCGGAGCTGCCCGAGGGCGCGCTGGACGGCTCCGACACCGGCTACGGCCAGGAGGCGGGTCCGGGCGGAGGCTGAACGCCGGGGAACGCGCCACGGGTGGCCCGGCGACGGCCGGACCACCCCGGGCGGGACGTCAGGCCGAGACCTCCGCCAGATAGGCGTTCGTCTTGTCGGGGTCGTAGAAGAAGTTCTCGAAGTCGGCCGGGTTGTCGAAGCCGTTCGCGAACCGGTCGGCGACCGGCTGGAGCCCGCCCGCCGCGCCGATCAGATGGAGCACATGCTCCGGCGGGACGCCCAGCATGGCGTTGGTCCACTTGGTGACGTGCTGGGCGGTGTGCCAGTAACGGTCGAACGCCGACTGCATCCATGCCTCGTCGAACGGCCGGTCGCCGTGCGACACGATGGAGTCCAGATAGGAAGCGGCGCACTTGGCGGCCGAGTTGGCGCCCTGTCCGGTGATCGGGTCGTTGGCGACGACGACATCGGCGACACCGAGGACAAGACCGCCGCCGGGCAGCCGGCCGACCGGGGTGCGGACGGTCGGCGCGTACCGGCCCGCCAGCGTGCCGTTGGCGTCCGTCAGCTCGACCTTGGTGGCGCGCGCGTACTCCCAGGGCGTGAACCGCTCCATCAGCTCCAGGGTGAGCGAGAGATGCTCGGCCGGGTCCTTGACGCCCCGGAAGACATCGAGCGGTCCGCCGGGGACGCCCTCCCAGAAGAGGATGTCCGCGCGGCCGGAGACGGTGAGGGTCGGCATCACGAACAGCTCGCCGACACCCGGCACCAGATTGCAGCGGACCGCGTCGTACTCCGGGTGCTCCGGGCGCGGGCCCAGACCGTGGACGTATGCGACGGCGAGCGCGCGCTGCGGCGTGTCGTACGGCGAGCGCGACGCGTCGCGGCCGAACATCGAGACCAGTTCGCCCTTGCCCGCCGAGACCAGGACCAGGTCGTAGGTGCGGGAGAAGAAGTCCAGGTCGGAGACTGTCGCGCCATGGATCACCAACTGGCCGCCGCGCTGGGCGAAGGTCTCCAGCCAGCCGGCCATCTTGACCCGCTGGTCGACGGACTGGGCGAAGCCGTCCAGCCTGCCGACCCAGTCGACGGCCCGGGTCGAGTCGGGGGCCGCGACCGACACGCCGAGGCCCTCGATCCTCGGTGCCTGCGACTCCCAGAAATTGAGCTGGAGATCACGCTCGTGCTGGAGCGCCGTGTGGAACATGCACTGTGTGGACATGACCCGGCCGGACCGGATCTCGTCCGCCGTCCGGTTGGACATCAGGGTGACCTCGTATCCCTCGGCCTGGAGGCCGAGGGCGAGCTGAAGTCCGGACTGCCCGGCGCCGACAATGAGTATCTTCCGCATGGCGGGTTCTCCGATTGCGTTGCATGGTGCGAGTGACGAGTGGCACGTGCCTTGTGGTGGGGGGCTGGGGCGTGTTGGAGAAGTCCCGTCCGGCTCACGGGCGGACGACGCTGCTTCTCCAACACGCCCCGGGTGCCGGGCGGCGGGCGGAGTGGGGCGCCGGCGTTATTCGGGGGTGGCGTCGAGCGCGTGCCGCACCAGGGCGAGCAGCGACTCCACGACCTTGATCCGGTTGCGCGCGTCCATGATCAGCACAGGGACGTGCGGGGGGATCGTCAGGGCCTCCCGCACATCCTCCGGATCGAACGCCGGTGTGCCGTCGAAGTGGTTGACCGCGACGACATACGGCAGGCCGCAGCTCTCGAAGTAGTCGAGTGCCGGGAAGCAGTCGGGCAGCCGCCGGGTGTCCGCCAGGACGACGGCGCCGATCGCGCCGCGCACCAGGTCGTCCCACATGAACCAGAAACGCTGCTGGCCCGGCGTGCCGAAGACATACAGCACGAGGTCGTCGTCGAGAGTGAGGCGGCCGTAGTCCATCGCCACGGTCGTGGTGACCTTGTCGGGCGTGGCGCTGAGATCGTCGGTCTCCACGCTCGCCTGCGTCATCAGCGCCTCGGTCTGGAGCGGAGGGATCTCCGAGACCGCCCCGACAAAGGTCGTCTTGCCGACGCCGAAACCGCCCGCGACCACGATCTTGGTGGCGATCGGCGCGCGGGTCCGGTCGAGCTGCCACGCCTGGAGACCCTCTTCGGGTTCGTCGGCGGCCGACGCGGCGGTGACGCCGAAGAAGCCGGTGACGTCAGAGACGGCGGAGTCCACTCAGCACCCTTTCCAGCAGTGCGTGGTCGGGATGGCCGGTGCCGTGCCCGGTCCCGTACACACGGATCTTTCCCTGGTCGGCCAGGTCGCTGATCAGCACCCGGACCACTCCCAGCGGCATCTTGAGGAGCGCCGAGATCTCGGCGACCGTACGCATGCGCCGGCACAGCTCGACGATGGCGCGCATCTCCGGCATGACGCGGGACGAGGCCCCGCCGTCCGTCAGTTCCTTGCGCTCCTCCGCCGGTTCGAGCGCGGCGACGAATGTCTCGACGAGCAGGACGTGCCCGAAGCGGGTCCGGCCCCCGGTGAGCGAATAGGGCCGGACGCGGGCCGGTCTGCGGTCCGCTCCCCGTACGGGCAGCCTGCGGTGGGAGTCAGCGGCTGGCGTCATTGGGCGCTCTCCATCGACTTGCGGAGTTCGTCGCGTAGTTCGGGGGTCAGCACATGCCCGGCGCGGCCGACGAAGAGCGCCATGTGGTACGCGACGACGCTCATGTCGCAGTCCGGCGTGGCATGGACGCCGAGCAGTGAGCCGTCGCTGATCGCCATGACGAAGACACTGCCCTCCTCCATGGCGACCATGGTCTGCTTGACCCCGCCGCCGTCCATCAGCTTCGCCGCCCCGACCGTGAGGCTGCCGATACCCGACACGATGGTGGCCAGGTCGGCGCTGGAGCCGCGCGGGCCCTGCTTGCGCTCGGGGGTGGCTGCCGCCTCCGTGTTCTGCCCCGGATCCGAGGAGAGCAGCAGGAGTCCGTCGGACGAGACAACGGCGACCGAATGGACCCCTGGCACCTCCTCGACGAGGTTGCTCAACAGCCAATGCAGGTTACGGGCTTCGCTGCTCAGTCCGAATGTGCCTGTCGCAGTCAACTGCGTGCCTCCTCGACTGTCTCCCCCGTCTCTTCGGTGTGTTCCCTGGCGTGCGCCTCGGGTTCTATCCGCTCCGTGAGCTCGGCCTCGACATCACGCCGGCCTTCCTTCGCACCCTGGTGGAAGCCGCCGAGCCGGCGGCGAAGCGCGTCCGCGTCGACACTGCCGCCCCGCCCTGCGGGCGCGGAGGCAGGCTGGACGATCTTGGGGGTCCGCTTGGGCAGTCCCTTGTCGGTGATACGTACCCGCCCGGGAGCGGTGGACTCATCCGGGTCCGGCTCCGCCTCCGCGGGCAGGGGCCCGGCGGGCGGGGCCACGGGGGCCTGCCTGGGCAGCCGCATCGTGTAGGTGTCCTGATCGGTGCCGGGGTCCTCCGGGGCACCGTCACGGACGCGTTCGTGGGAGTCGGGACCGATGGCGTACGGGCCGGGCCGGGGGGCCTCCGGCACGGCGACGGCCGCGGACTCGGTACGGGGGGCCGGTACGGCCGGTGCCTCGGCCGCGGTCTCCGGAGCGGTCTCCGGCTCGCTCGCGGCGGCGGCTCCGGTGCCGCCGCCCGCGTGGGCGTCGGTCTGCTCCGCCTCCGATTTGCGGATCGCCGCCTCCGCCGCGGCCACCAGCGGGTCGGGATCGGCGTCGGCGTCGGGGCGGCCCGGCAGGGAGTTGGAGTTGGCCTCCGCCGCCGAACCGGGCATGTTGACCGCGGGAGCGGCCCCCGCGGCCCGTGCCTGGTGCGGCGCGGCGACCGGCGGTGAGGTCGGGAGCAGGGCCTCCGGCAGTACGACGACCGCGGCCACGCCGCCCTGCTGATGCTTGCGGAGCTCGATCTTCACGCCGTGGCGGGCCGCGAGCAGCGCGGCGACGCGCAGCCCGAGCCCCTCGCCCTCGGCATCGCCCCCGTACACCTTGCGCGTCGTGAGGCCGTCGCCGTTCCTGCGGCTCTCCCGGTCCTCCGGATCGGCGAGGCGGGCGTTGAGATCGGCCATCCGCTCCTCGGACATGCCGATGCCCTGGTCCTCGACGGAGAGCATCACCTCGCCGCTCTCCAGCAGCCAGCCGGAGAGCTGGACTTCGGCGTCCGGCGGCGAGAAGGACGTGGCGTTCTCCAGCAGTTCCGCCACCAGATGACTGAGGTCGTCCGCGGCGAAGCCGGCCACCTGGGCGTGCGGCGGCAGCGACTGGATCGTGACCCGCTCGTACCGCTCGATCTCGCTGACGGCCGCGCGCAGGACGTCCACGAGCGGGACGGGGCCGGTGGAGCCATGGCCGTGTTCATGGCCGGCGAGCACCAGCAGGTTCTCGCTGTGCCGGCGCATGACCGTGGCCATGTGGTCGAGCTTGAAAAGGGTGTCGAGCCGCTCCGGGTCCTGCTCGCTCTCCTCAAGATTCTCGATGACACCGAGCTGGCGCTCCACCAGGCCCAGGGTGCGCAGCGAGAGGTTCACAAAGGTGTGGTGGACGGTCTGGCGCAGCGACTGGAGCTGGGCGGTGATCTCGGCCGTGCGCTCCTGGAGCTCCGCGCGCTGTGCGACGACCTTCTCGCGCGCGCCGATCAGGTCGGTGCGGTCGCTGTCCAGCTTGCCGGTGCGGTTGGTGAGGTCGAGCAGCTTGCCGTGCAGGGTGTTGAGGGACCGTACGACCTGGGCGAATTCATCGTTGCGGCCGGTGAACCGGACCGGCTCCTCGGTCTCGGGCGAGGCGGCGAGCCTGGCCGCGCCGATCCGCAGGACGGCGAGCGGCCTGGTGAGCGTGCGGGCGACGGCGGTGGACACGCCGACGGCGATCAGCAGACAGCCGCCGAGCAGTGCGATACGCAGCTCAAGGCCGGTGACATCGTCGTCGCGGAGCTTCTCCAGCCGCGCCACCTGACTGGAGCCGAGGCCCGACTCGACTCCGCGCATCTGCTCGATCCGCGCGGTGAGCGCGGACTCGACCTTCTCCTGGTCGGCGTCGCGGTCCGCGTCGGAGAGCTCAGGGCGGTCGGTGAGCCGGGTCAGATATCCCTCGGCCGTCTTGACGTCGGGGCCGGTGACGGTCGTCGTGAGCGACTCCCGGGCCCGGGTGCCGGCGGTCTGGTCGAAGTCGGCGAGCGCGGCGAGCTCCCGGACCCGTGACTGCTGCGCGTCGGCGCTGAGGTCGTCACGGAGCTGGGCGTTCTTCTTGCTGTCCGCACCGGCCCCGGGCTCCACCAGGAGGCCGGTGACCGGGTCGTACTGCGGAGCGGTGTCGACATCGCCGGGGACGGCGAGCGCGGCGAGCAGCAGCCCGCGGGTGGCCGACGCCTGCTCGACCGCGCGGCCGAGAGCGGCGGGCGCGCGGGTGCCGTCCGCGGCCTCCGGCGGGGTCTTCTCCGCGAGCTCGTCGGCGAGGGCCTGGAGCTTGGCGATGACGTCGGAGTACGCGCGGTACGCGTCGAGCGCCGAACCCTTGCCGGTGAGGGCCGTACGACGGATGGACGGCACGGTGGAGAGATCGCGCAGCAGGCCGGGAGAGGCGGACGCGGCGGCGCGGATCTCGTCGATCTGACGGTCGACGCGGGTGCTGCGGCTGCTGGAGATCCGGTGCTTGCCCTTGTCCTTGCCGCCCGATTCGCCGGAGCCCGTCGCCTCCTGCTCCTCGCGGCCCGCCGCGATGTAGACGATGACCTCGTCGCGTTCGTCCGCGAGGGAGTGCGCGAGGGTCACGGCCTGCTGGTTGAGCTGGGCCAGGGTGACCAGACGCTGGGCGTCGGTCAGCTCGTTCGAGGCGGCGAGCACGGCGGGAGCCCCTGCCGCGACCACGGTGACGCCCACCAGGGCGACGCCGACGACCAGCCGGCTGCGTACCCGCACTCGGCGTCCTTCCTGAGCCTTGGTGGGCTCGCCGGCCCCGGTCGCTCCGGTCTTTTCGGTGGATCCGGACGTACCGCCGGTTCGCCGGTTCTGGGGGTCACCCGGAGATTCG
Organism: Streptomyces sp. NPDC006923; assembly: GCF_040635655.1. Taxonomy (NCBI): domain Bacteria; kingdom Bacillati; phylum Actinomycetota; class Actinomycetes; order Kitasatosporales; family Streptomycetaceae; genus Streptomyces; species Streptomyces sp. NPDC006923. The sequence goes on along the minus strand of NZ_JBEYIF010000006.1, from coordinate 279,660 downwards.
CCGCGCATGACGCCGTTGCCCCGAGGCCGCTTTTTCTGCACCGGTGCTCGCATTCTTGACTCGTCCGCCCATGAAGCAGAGGTGACGACCGGTCACAACGGGAAACCCCCACCTCTGGCACGGCTTCTGACCATTCCAGCGCTTTTGAGAGGGGGGCGCGCATCGGCCGCTCCGCCACCTGAACGAGTGAACATCACGGAGGAGTTGGCAAACAACTCTGCCCAGCACGGGGCCCTCCGGAACCTGTCGTGCCGGGTGGACCTTCCGCGCGGGCTTTGGCAGGATGCGCGCCCGCAGCTCCCGGGATCAGTCAGCTCCGGCCGAACGACAGCCGCTGACCAGGCGGTACGGCCTCGCCGCCGGACGTGCAGAGCTGGTGAAGGAGTCATGCGGATGCGCCCCGGGGTCAGGCAGACTGGGGCGATGCGCATGGAACTCGCCACCGCCCACGGCTCCGCCGCACGCCCCAATGAGGACTGGACAACCGTGGCCCTGCCCGCGTCCGGCGAGGGCGGGGCGCTGGTCGTCCTGGACGGGGTGACGCCGCCGACCGGGGACGACGGTTGTGTGCATGGCGTGCCCTGGTTCACCGCGCGGCTCGGCGGCGCGCTGGCTGAACTGTCCGGTTCGCGGCGGGATATGACTCTGGCAGAGATCCTCTCGGCGTCGATCCTCCGTACGGCGGACTCCCACCGCGAGACATGTGACCTTTCTCACGTTCGTACACCTCAGGCAACGGTCGTACTGGTGCGCTGGGGCACGGACACGGTCGAGCATCTCGTCCTCTCCGATTCGACGCTGCTGATCGAGTCGCCGGACGGCGAGGTACGGGCGGTGCTGGACGACCGGCTGGACCGGGTGCCGCGCGAGGCGCTGCGCTCGGTGGCCTCCGCGGACGCGCTGCGCAACGCGGAGAACGGCTTCTTCACGGCGGCGGCGGACCCCTCCGTCGCGGCGCGGGCGGTGACGGGCAGCACCCCGGCCGCGCGCGTCCGCGCCCTGCTGGCCCTCACGGACGGCGCGGCCCGCTGGGTGGAGGTCTTCCGGGAGGGCACCTGGGCGGACTGCCTGGCGCTGGTGCGCAAGAGCGGCCCCCAGGAGCTGATCGACCGGGTCCGGGCGGCCGAGTCGGCGGACCCGGACCGGCTGGCGTTCCGCCGGGGCAAGACGAGCGACGACGCGACGGCGGCATACGTGGAGCTGTGACCCGGTCGCCGCGCCACCGGCCCTCGCGCGACCGAAGGGGCGGGGCGCCGCGCGCGGGCCTTCGCGCCGGGCTCTCGTACCGGCCGTCGCGCGTCAGCTCTCCGCGCGGGCGTTGAGATGGTGCAGCAGGCGGGCCAGTTCCGCGATCTCGCCACGGTCCCAGTCGGCCAGCTTCTGTACGTACATCTCGCGGCGGGCGTCCCTGACGCGCCGGAAGCGGGCCTGGCCCTCGGCGGTGATGCGGATGAGCGAGGCGCGCCCGTCGGCCGGGTCGGGCTCGCGGGTGACCAGACCCAGTTGCTCCAGCGCGCGAAGCTGCCGGCTCATCGTCGCCTTGCCCACCCCGAAGTAACCGGCCAGTTCGGTGGCCCGCTGGCAGCCGGTCTCCTCCAGCCGTACGAGCAGTCCGTAAGCCGCGGGCTCCAGCTCCGGGTGCACTTCGCGGGCCATTTCCCCGGAGTTGGACCGGGCCCGGCGCAGAAAGACGGCCAGCTCCCGCTCCAGTGCCAGGAATTCAAGGTCCACAGCACTGCCCCCGGCGGGGTCCGGTTCGCTTGCCGCACCACTTCCGTGCACATCAGAACCCATCGCGCGCTTTTCCGATCCTGAAAGTTTCTTTTACCGACGGCTGTTGCCGCAGCTCGGCCAGTATTTCGCAGGTTTATATCAACGGCAGCAGCGTGGCACCCTTCCGCCATAGGGGGCCACGCGCGGGGCGGCGCTATTGGCATGCTCATTCCATTACCTGCCCGTGATGTCCCCGCCGAGGTCGTCGAAGACATGCGACGGGCAGAAGGGGCTGGCCTACCGTGTGGAGCGGCAGGACCGGGAACAGCGGCGGCAACGCGGGACCAGAATGACCACGCGCACGGCCGCCGCTCCGTCCCCGAACGCCCACGCGGAGCGGCCCGCCTCCGGCAGGTGTCTGCCGGACGCGGGCCGCTGAGGACGTCTTCCGTTACGCCGCCGAGGAGACCAGGACCTCCGCCGGGGACAGCGCGATCTCCAGGACCTGGCGGACATCCGTCACCGGGTGGACCTCCAGCTTGTCCAGGATCTCGGCCGGGACGTCGTCCAGGTCGGCCTCGTTCCGCTTCGGGATCACGACCGTCGTGATACCGGCCCGGTGAGCGGCCAGCAGCTTCTGCTTCAGACCGCCGATGGGCAGGACCCGGCCGGTCAGGGAGACCTCACCGGTCATGGCGACGTCCGTGCGGACCAGGCGGCCGCTCAGCAGCGAGGCGAGAGCCGTCGTCATGGTGATACCCGCGCTCGGACCGTCCTTGGGCACCGCGCCCGCCGGGAAGTGGATGTGCACACCCCGGTCCTTCAGATCGGCCACCGGCAGCTCCAGCTCCGCTCCGCGCGAGCGGAGGAAGGACAGCGCGATCTGCGCCGACTCCTTCATGACGTCACCGAGCTGTCCCGTCAGGGTCAGGCCCGAGCCGCCGGTCTCCGGGTCGGCCAGCGACGCCTCGACGAAGAGCACGTCACCGCCCGCGCCCGTGACCGCGAGGCCCGTGGCCACACCCGGCACCGCCGTGCGGCGCTCGGCCGGGTCCTGGGCCGACTCGGGCACGTGGTGCGGACGCCCGATCAGCTTCCGCAGGTGCTCGGCGCCCAGGGTGAACGGCAGCTCCCGCTCGCCCAGTTCGTGCTCGGCCGCGACCTTGCGGAGCAGTCTGGCGATCGCGCGCTCCAGGTTTCGCACGCCCGCCTCACGGGTGTACTCGCCGGCCAGCTTGCGCAGCGCGTCGTCCTCCAGCGTGACCTCGCCGGACTCCAGGCCCGCCCGTTCGAGCTGCCTGGGCAGCAGGTGGTCCCTGGCGATGACGACCTTCTCGTCCTCCGTGTAGCCGTCGAGCCTGACCAGCTCCATACGGTCGAGCAGCGCCTCCGGGATGGCCTCCAGGACGTTCGCCGTGGCGAGGAACACCACGTCGGACAGGTCGAGTTCGACCTCCAGGTAGTGGTCGCGGAAGGTGTGGTTCTGCGCCGGGTCCAGGACTTCGAGCAGGGCCGCGGCCGGGTCGCCGCGGAAGTCGGAGCCGACCTTGTCGATCTCGTCGAGCAGGACGACCGGGTTCATCGAACCGGCCTCCTTGATCGCCCGGACGATACGGCCCGGCAGCGCGCCGACGTAGGTACGCCGGTGACCCCGGATCTCCGCCTCGTCCCGGACACCGCCGAGCGCGACCCGGACGAACTTCCGGCCCATCGAGTGCGCCACGCTCTCGCCGAGCGAGGTCTTGCCGACACCGGGAGGGCCGACCAGGGCCAGTACGGCGCCGCCGCGCCGGCCGCCGACCACTCCGAGGCCGCGGTCCGCGCGCCGCTTGCGCACGGCCAGGTATTCGGTGATCCGCTCCTTCACGTCCTCCAGGCCCGCGTGCTCGGCGTCGAGGACGGACTTGGCGCCACGGATGTCGTACTTGTCCTCGGTCCGCTCGTTCCAGGGCAGTTCGAGCACGGTGTCCAGCCAGGTGCGGATCCAGGAACCCTCCGGGCTCTGGTCGGACGAGCGCTCCAGCTTCTCGACCTCCTTGAGCGCGGCTTCCCGCACCTTCTCGGGGAGATCGGCGGCCTCGACGCGCGTCCGGTAGTCGCCGGACTCGTCCTCGTCGCCCTCGCCGTTGATCTCGCGCAGCTCCTTGCGGACGGCTTCGAGCTGGCGCCGCAGCAGGAACTCGCGCTGCTGCTTGTCGACGCCCTCCTGGACGTCCTTGGCGATGGACTCGGCGACATCCTGCTCCGCGAGGTGTTCACGGAGCTGCTCGGTGGCGAGCTTGAGCCGGGCCACCGGGTCGGTGGTCTCCAGCAGCTCGACCTTCTGGGCGGTGGAGAGGAACGGTGAGTAACCGGAATTGTCGGCGAGCGCGGACACGTCATCGATCTGCTGGACGCGGTCCACGACCTGCCAGGCACCGCGCTTCTTCAGCCAGTCGGTGGCCAGGGCCTTGTATTCCTTGATCAGGTCCGTCACGGAACCCGGCAGCGGGTCCGGGGCGATCTCCTCGACACTGAGGCCCTCCACCCAGAGGGCCGCGCCGGGCCCGGTCGTACCGGCGCCGATCTGCACGCGGCCACGGCCGCGGATCAGTGCGCCGGGGTCGCCGTCGGAGAGCCGGCCGACCTGCTCGACGGTGCCCAGCACGCCGGTCGCGGCGTAGGTCCCGTCGATCCGCGGCACGAGCAGCACCTTGGGCTTGCCCCCGCCTCCCTCGGAACGGGCGGCCGCCTGCGCGGCCTCCACGGCGGCACGGACCTCGGTCTCGGACAGGTCCAGCGGTACCACCATTCCGGGCAGCACGACCTCGTCGTCGAGCGGCAGCACGGGAAGCGTGAGCGATGTGGACGTGAGAGCCATGATCTCCCCTTCGGCAGTCAAGTTGAGCTATGCCCACTCAATGCTTGTGAGCCTCTGCTTGTTCCCCGGGCATTGTTCGCCCTGAGCGATCATCGCTCGGGTGCCCTGTACGGGCCGGTCCCGCGCGGCGGATCAGCTTCGCCTCGGCCGCGCCTCCCGGCCCGGGGCGGTGGTGACACCCGAGGCCAGGGAACCAGGGAGCGACGGCGCGGACGTGAATATTCCGCGACGGAAGCCGGCCCCCGGCCCGGCGGTGGCGCTCGCCGGGTGTCGCCCGGGCACGTGCCACGGCATGCTCGGCGGAGACGGGCCAAGGCCCCCGTCATCCAACGCAGGCACGACGGCACGGGACGGTGGACGGATGACACGCACGGGACGAGCGGCCGGGGTGGCCCTGGCGGCGGGGCTGCTGCTGGCGGCCTGCGGCGGGGGCGGTACGGATCCTTCGGACAGCGCGACCCGACCGGCCGTCTCGGCGACCGCGTCGACGACCGTGCCGAATACGGCGACGACCGCACCGGCGGAGCAGGGAAAATCGTCGGACTCCTCCCCTCCGGTCGTCCCGCCGCGGATGGAGACCCTGGTCACCGTCACCCGGTCCGGCGGTCTCGCGGGGCGCCACGACAGCGTGGTCGTCCACTCCGACGGCTCGTACACCACGCTCGTCAAGGGCCGGACGGGCACGTCGGGACGGATGACGGCCGGCGAACTCGCCGAGCTGCGCGCCGCCCTGTCCGCGTCCGGGATCGAGCGGCTCCCCCGGGTGCTCTTCGACCGGCCCGCGCCGGACGCGTACCTCTACGCCATCACGTACCGGGGCCATGAGGTGGTGATGTCCGACGCGCAGCCGGTGCCGCCGGTGCGCCGGGTGGTCGCGGCGGCGCCGCTCCCCTCCTGACCCGGGACCCCCGGCCGGCGGCTCCCCACCCGCGGCTCCCGACCCGGAACACCCGGGCCGGGGCCGGAAACCGCCTGGGCCACACCGGTCAACCTTCCCGGCGCGCGTGCGCCGGCGGCGGAAACGAATTGCCCCCTTCCTCCCCGCCCCGCCAGGATGACCGGGACCGCATCCGCCGTACGAGGAGATCCCCACCGTGCCCGTGCCCGATCCCGACTCCAGTTCCGCTCCCGGCAACGGCCACCGGAACGCCTCCGGCAACGGTCCCGGCGGACCGGGCGGCGGGCCCAACGCCGAGCCCGTCACCCTGGACCGCCGCGACGGACCGTACGGGGAGATCGTCCTGCGGCAGCGCGGCGAGCGGCTGGAGATCATCGCCAATGGCTGCTTCCTGATGGACACCTCGGACGGCCGTTCCGAGCGGCTGCTGATCGACGCCGCGCTGGCGGCCCTCCCCGCCGAGCGCCGCGACCGGCTGCCGTCCCTCCTCATCGGCGGCCTCGGCGTCGGCTTCTCCCTCGCGCACGCCGTCGCCGATCCGCACTGGGGCCGGATCATGGTCGTCGAGCGCGAGCAGGCCGTCATCGACTGGCATCACGGCGGCCCGCTCGCCCGTATCTCGGGCGCGGCACTCGTCGATCCGCGCGTGGTGATCCTGCACACCGATCTGGTGGAACACGTGAGAACCAGCACGGACAGCTACGACGCGCTCTGCCTCGACATCGACAACGGACCCGACTGGACCGTCACGGAGGGCAACGGAAACCTGTACTCGGCGGAGGGTCTCGCCGCCTGCCGGGAACGGCTGAATCCGGGCGGAGTGCTGGCCGTTTGGTCGGCCCAGCCTTCGGCCGCCTTCGAGGAAGCGCTGCGTAATGCCGGATTCAGCGGGGTTCGGACGGAAGAGATGCGCGTTGCCCGAGGCGTACCCGACGTGGTCCATCTCGCTGTTCGCACTGCGTAGCCGGGACCCTCCCGCTGCCTCTACGCTGCTCCCCGACACACGGATCCGCGATCTCCCCGGAGATCGCGGATCAAGGATCGCGGAACGCGTACCAGGGGCGGGGCGATGGAGCAGACACATACCAGCCACAGCGGAGTCGCGGCCACGCCCGGCGCCCAGCGCCGAGTCCTGGTCGTCGAGGACGACGTGACGATCGTCGACGCCATCGCCGCGCGGCTGCGGGCCGAGGGCTTTGTGGTGCAGACGGCGCTCGACGGTCCGGCGGCGGTCGACGCGGCCGAGGCGTGGCAGCCGGATCTGATGGTCCTCGATGTGATGCTGCCCGGCTTCGACGGCCTGGAGGTCTGCCGGCGCGTGCAGGCGCAGCGTCCGGTGCCCGTGCTGATGCTCACGGCCCGCGACGACGAGACCGACATGCTGGTCGGTCTCGGTGTGGGCGCCGACGACTACATGACCAAGCCGTTCTCCATGCGGGAGCTGGCGGCCCGGGTGCATGTGCTGCTGCGCCGGGTGGAGCGCGCGGCACTCGCGGCGGTGACCCCGCGCAGCGGCATCCTGCGGCTGGGCGAACTGGAGATCGACCACGCGCAGCGCCGGGTGCGGGTGCGCGGCGAGGACGTCCATCTGACGCCCACCGAGTTCGATCTGCTGGTCTGCCTGGCGAACACGCCGCGCGCGGTGCTGTCCCGGGAACAGCTCCTCGCCGAGGTGTGGGACTGGGCGGACGCGTCGGGCACCCGGACGGTCGACAGCCATATCAAGGCGCTGCGCCGGAAGATCGGCGCCGAGCGGATCCGTACCGTGCACGGCGTCGGCTACGCGCTGGAGACCCCGGCGCCATGAGCCGTCGCGGGAGCGGCGGGGGCGCCGGCGGAGAGGGACCGGCCAGATCCGGCCACGCAAGAGCGGGACACGACAGGGCGGGCCGCCGCGGTGAGCCGCGCGCCGGCGGTGCCGACAGAACGGGGCTGCGGCCCTTCTCCATCAAGGCCAAGCTCGGCACTCTGGTCGTCGTCTCGGTGTTCATCACCACCGGTCTGCTGATGGTGGCCCTGCGCACCGACACCGAGCTGCGCTTCATCACCGTCTTCTCGGTGATCGCCACGCTGCTGATCACCCAGTTCGTGGCCCATGGCCTCACCGCCCCGCTGGACGAGATGACCACCGTCGCCAAGGGCATCTCGCACGGCGACTACACGCGCCGGGTGAGCGGCGCGGACCGCTGGGACGAGCTGGGCGACCTCGCCTCCACGATCAATCGCATGGCCGACGACCTGGAGGCGGTGGACCGGCACCGCAAGGAGCTGGTGGCCAACGTCTCGCACGAGCTGCGCACCCCCATCGCGGCCCTGCGCGCCGTGCTGGAGAACGTCGTCGACGGGGTGTCCGCCGCCGATCCCGAGACCATGCTCACGGCGCTGAGGCAGACGGAGCGGCTCGGCCGGCTGACGGAGACGCTGCTGGACCTGTCCCGGCTGGACAGCGGCGTCGTACCGCTGCGGGCGCGGCGCTTCGAGGTGTGGCCGTATCTCTCCGGTGTGCTCAAGGAGGCCAGTCTGGCCGCCTCGCAGCGCAAGCTGAGTTCCGGTTCCGGCAACCACACCCGTACGGACGTGCATCTGCATCTGGACGTCTCGCCCCCGGAGCTGACCGCGCACGCGGACGCGGAGCGGCTGCACCAGGTCGTCGCCAACCTCGTCGACAACGCCGTCAAGCACAGCCCGCCGCACGGCCGCGTCACGGTGCGTGCCCGGCGTGGCGCCGAGCCCGAGTCGCTGGATCTGGAGGTCGAGGACGAGGGCCCCGGTATCCCCGAGCAGGAGCGGCACCGGGTGTTCGAGCGGTTCAACCGGGGCAGCTCGGCGTCCGTGGACGGCCCCGGCAGCGACGGCGGTACGGGACTGGGTCTGGCGATCGCGCGCTGGGCCGTCGATCTGCACGGCGGACGCATCGGTGTGGCCGAATCCGCGCGTGGCTGCCGGATACAGGTCACTCTTCCGGGGGTCCCCCGACCGCGCGGTTGACCGGTAGAGTCGCTTTTGTAAGCGCACCATCTCCGGGTACGGAGTCGGGGACGGGCGGGCAACGGGCCGCTTACGCGTCGTGGCTGGGGCGTCGTTTTCCCTGACGCAGCGAAACCAGGCTTGTTTCCCGCCAATTCATACGCTGAAACCCGCCGTCCGATGTGACTTGCACGACGATGGCACGCCCGGCCTGCACCTCTCGGCCCGGTAGGCGTAGCCTTGATTCCCGCTGTCCATCACCTTGTGAAGCGGAAGAGGGCGGTTCACGCCGTGTCGTCTCAGTCCCCCAGTAACGCGAGCATCTCGACCGACGAAGACGGGCAGGGCAAGAACCCTGCCGCTGCCTTCGGAGCCAATGAGTGGCTCGTCGACGAGATCTACCAGCAGTACCTCCAGGACCCGAATTCGGTCGACCGTGCCTGGTGGGACTTCTTCGCCGACTACAAGCCGGGCACCCCCGGCACGGCGGACAAGCCCGCGGAGACCGCAGCCGCGGGGGCTGCGGTGCCCGAGAGCCCGGCGGCCGCACCGGCCCCTGTCGCACCGGCGCAGCCCGTGGTCCGGGCCCCGGTCCAGGCCCAGGCGCCCGCCCAGGTCGCGGCCCCCGCCGCACCGGCGAAGCCCGCGGCGGCGCCCGCGCCCGCCCAGGCGGCGCCCGCCAAGGCCGCTCCGGCCCAGCCCGCCGCGGCGCCGGCCAAGGCCGCGCCCGCCGCGAACGGCAGCGCGGAGTCCGCCCCCGAGGGTCCTGAGTATGTGACGCTGCGTGGCCCCTCGGCCGCCGTCGCGAAGAACATGAACGCCTCGCTGGAGCTGCCCACGGCCACGTCCGTGCGCGCGGTCCCGGTCAAGCTGCTCTTCGACAACCGCATCGTCATCAACAACCACCTGAAGCGCGCGCGCGGCGGCAAGATCTCCTTCACGCACCTCATCGGCTACGCGATGGTGCAGGCGCTCAAGGCCATGCCGTCGATGAACCACTCCTTCGCGGTGCGGGACGGCAAGCCGACGCTGGTCAAGCCCGAGCATGTGAACCTCGGTCTCGCGATCGACCTGGTGAAGCCGAACGGCGACCGCCAGCTCGTCGTCGCCGGCATCAAGAAGGCCGAGACGCTCAACTTCTTCGAGTTCTGGCAGGCGTACGAGGACATCGTCCGCCGCGCCCGCACCAACAAGCTGACGATGGAGGACTTCTCCGGGGTCACCGCGTCGCTGACCAACCCGGGCGGTATCGGTACCGTCCACTCCGTGCCGCGTCTGATGCCCGGTCAGGGCCTCATCCTGGGCGTCGGCGCGATGGACTACCCCGCCGAGTTCCAGGGCACCTCCCAGGACACCCTGAACAAGCTGGGCATCTCCAAGGTCATGACGCTGACGTCGACCTACGACCACCGCGTCATCCAGGGCGCCGCCTCCGGCGAGTTCCTGCGGATCCTCAGCCAACTGCTGCTCGGCGAGAACGACTTCTTCGACGACATCTTCAAGGCGCTGCGGATCCCCTACGAGCCGGTGCGCTGGCTCAAGGACATCGACGCCTCGCACGACGACGACGTCACCAAGCCGGCCCGGGTCTTCGAGCTGATCCACTCCTACCGGGTGCGCGGCCATGTCATGGCCGACACGGACCCGCTGGAGTACCGCCAGCGCAAGCACCCCGACCTGGACATCACGGAGCACGGGCTGACGCTCTGGGACCTGGAGCGGGAGTTCGCGGTCGGCGGCTTCGCCGGCAAGTCCATGATGAAGCTGCGCGACATCCTGGGCGTGCTGCGTGAGTCGTACTGCCGCACCACCGGCATCGAGTTCATGCACATCCAGGACCCGAAGCAGCGCAAGTGGCTCCAGGACCGGGTGGAGCGGCCGCGCGCCAAGCCCGAGCGCGAGGAGCAGCTCCGGATCCTGCGCCGGCTCAACGCCGCCGAGGCCTTCGAGACCTTCCTGCAGACGAAGTACGTGGGCCAGAAGCGCTTCTCGCTGGAGGGCGGCGAGTCCGTCATCCCGCTGCTCGACGCGGTCATCGACTCCGCCGCCGAGTCGCGCCTCGACGAGGTCGTCATCGGCATGGCCCACCGCGGCCGGCTGAACGTCCTCGCGAACATCGTGGGCAAGTCGTACGCGCAGATCTTCCGGGAGTTCGAGGGCAACCTCGACCCGAAGTCGATGCACGGCTCCGGCGACGTGAAGTACCACCTGGGCGCCGAGGGCACCTTCACCGGCCTCGACGGCGAGCAGATCAAGGTCTCGCTGGCCGCCAACCCCTCCCACCTGGAGGCGGTCGACCCGATCCTGGAGGGCATCGCCCGCGCCAAGCAGGACATCATCAACAAGGCCGGCACGGACTTCACCGTGCTGCCCCTGGCGCTCCACGGCGACGCGGCCTTCGCCGGCCAGGGTGTGGTCGCCGAGACGCTCAACATGTCCCAGCTCCGCGGCTACCGCACCGGCGGCACGGTGCACATCGTGATCAACAACCAGGTCGGCTTCACCGCCGCCCCGGAGTCGTCGCGTTCGTCCATGTACGCGACCGACGTCGCCCGCATGATCGAGGCGCCGATCATCCATGTGAACGGTGACGACCCGGAGGCCGTGGTCCGCGTCGGCCGGCTCGCCTTCGAGTTCCGCCAGACGTTCAACAAGGACGTCGTCATCGACCTCATCTGCTACCGCCGCCGCGGTCACAACGAGGGCGACAACCCGCAGTTCACCAACCCGCAGATGGTCCGCCTGATCGACAAGAAGCGCTCGGTGCGCAAGCTCTACACCGAGTCGCTGATCGGCCGCGGCGACATCACGCTGGAAGAGGCGGAGCAGGCGCTCCAGGACTTCCAGGGCCAGCTCGAAAAGGTGTTCGCGGAGGTCCGCGAGGCCACCTCGGGCCCCGCTCCGGCCCATGTCCCCGACGTCCAGGCCGAGTTCCCGGTCGCCGTGACGACGGCGGTCTCCCAGGAGATCGTCAAGCGGATCGCCGAGTCGCAGGTCAACATCCCGGACAGCGTCACCGTCCACCCGCGTCTGATGCCGCAGATGCAGCGCCGCGCCGCCTCGGTGGACGACGGCACGATCGACTGGGGCATGGGCGAGACCCTCGCCATCGGCTCGCTGCTGATGGAGGGCACCCCGGTCCGGCTCTCCGGCCAGGACACCCGCCGCGGCACGTTCGGCCAGCGCCACGCGGTCCTGGTCGACCAGGAGACCGGCGAGGACTACACCCCGCTCCAGTACCTCTCGGAGGACCAGGCCCGCTACAACGTCTACGACTCGCTGCTCAGCGAGTACGCGGCGATGGGCTTCGAGTACGGCTACTCCCTGGCCCGGCCGGACGCGCTGGTCATGTGGGAGGCGCAGTTCGGTGACTTCGTCAACGGCGCCCAGTCCGTCGTCGACGAGTTCATCTCCTCGGCCGAGCAGAAGTGGGGCCAGACGTCCGGCGTCACCCTGCTGCTGCCGCACGGCTACGAGGGCCAGGGCCCGGACCACTCGTCCGCCCGCCCGGAGCGCTTCCTCCAGATGTGCGCCCAGCACAACATGACGGTCGCCATGCCGACCCTGCCGTCGAACTACTTCCACCTGCTGCGCTGGCAGGTCCACAACCCGCACCACAAGCCGCTCGTCGTCTTCACCCCGAAGTCGATGCTCCGGCTCAAGGCCGCGGCGTCCAAGGCGGAGGAGTTCACCACCGGCGGCTTCCGTCCGGTGATCGGTGACACCGGTGTGAGCCCGGAGGCGGTCCGCAAGGTCGTCTTCTGCGCTGGCAAGGTCTACTACGACCTGGACGCCGAGCGTCAGAAGCGCGGCGTCACGGACACCGCGATCCTGCGGCTGGAGCGTCTGTACCCGCTCCCGGGCGCGGAGCTCCAGGCCGAGATCGCCAAGTTCCCGAACGCCGACACCTACCTGTGGGCCCAGGAGGAGCCGGCCAACCAGGGTGCCTGGCCGTTCATCGCGCTCAACCTGATCGACCACCTGGACCTGGCGGTCGGCGCCGACATCCCGGGCGCCGAGCGGCTGCGGCGCATCTCGCGTCCGCACTCCTCGTCCCCGGCGGTCGGCTCGGCCAAGCGCCACCAGGCGGAGCAGCAGCAGCTCGTCAACGAGGTCTTCGACGCCTGACCCGCGTCCCCGCAGGGACCGTAAGACCGTACGAACCGGAGGGCCCGGTACCGCGCCACACGCGGTACCGGGCCCTCCGGCATTCCGGGACGTGACGGCCGCCCGGCCGCCCCCGGCGTCAGATGATGGGCGGCTCGAAGTCCCAGTAAGGACGGGTGCGGGAGCGGGCCGCGACGGTGTGGACGTGCTGGGCGCCGAGCGTCGCCACCAGATCGTCCAGGGCCTCGCCCTCGACCTTCTCGGCGCGCCGCCCGTCCCGCAGCGCGCGCAGGTCCGCCGCGTGCGCGATCCGGCTGGAGAGGGTCAGCGGATGGGTGCGGCCGAGGACCTCGGTGGCACGGGCGATGGTGTCGTTGGTCAGCGCGGCGGCACCCTCGGCGTCCCCCACGATATTGCGCAGCGCGGAGGCGTTGACGGCGCAGCCGAGGGTCCAGGGATGGGACTCGCCCACCGCCCGTGTCATATCGGCGAGGGACTCCTCGATCAGGGTGTGGGCCTGTTCCCGCTCGCCGACGTTGCGCAGGATCAGGGCGTGGTTGGCGCGGGTGCCCGCGACAAACGGGTGTGCCGGGCCGAGCATCGCCACATAACCCGTGACGACCCGCTCGCTTATGGCCCTGGCCTGGTCGATGTCGCCGTGCTCGCGGGCGAAGCAGCTCTGGCTGGCCGCGAACATCATGGTCAGCGGGTCGTTCTCGCCGAGGACGCGCTCGCAGCTCTCCAGCACCTGGGTGAACAGCGCGCCGGCCTTGCCGCGGTCACCGCCCCGGTACAGGCACAGCGCGAGATTGTGCTCGGCGCGCAGCGTCTGCGGGTTGTCCTTGCCCAGGACGATCCGGTGGACGCGCACACTCTGTCCCTGGAGCGACTCGGCCTCGCTGTAGCGGCCGAGCAGCCGCAGGTCCGTGGCGTAGTTGATCTCCGAGTAGAGGGTCCAGCTATGGCGGGGCCGCAGGAGCTGGCGCCGGGCCTCCAGCGTGCGCCGGTTGAGTTCGAGCGACTCCTCGTACCGGCCGAGCAGCCGCTGTGACATGGCCAGATTGTTCTGGGCGTTGAGCGTGCGGGAGTCCTGTTCGCCGAGCAGCTCGCGGTAGGCGGCGAGGATCCAGCCGGAGATCTCGTACGCCTCGTCGTACCGGCCGAGGCCGCGCAGGTCGGCGGCGAGCCCTCCGGCGGCCCGCAGGTGCTCCAGGTCCCGCGGCCCCCGTTCGTTGCGCAGATGCTCGACGGCGGCGCGCTCGATGGCCTCCGTGCCCGCGTAGTCGCCGACCGCGCGCATCAGGTTGGCGTAGTGGTAGCTCAGGTCCCAGATCCTCGGATGGGTCTCGCCCAGGAGCGTCTTCCAGGCGTCCAGCGCGCGCCGGCCGAGATTGATGCCCGCCCGGTACTCGCCGGAGAGATACATGTAGCGCAGGCAGTTGAGGATCAGCGTGTGCATGGCCGCGTCGGTGCTCTTGAGGACATCGGCCCACTTGAGGTGCGGGGTGATCTCCGCGTACCGGGGCCACAGCCGGGTGTCGGTGGGCCGGCCCGGGTCCGCCGCCACAAGCGCCCGGCGCACCACCTCGATGAACTCCTTGTGGTCCTGCGCGGGCATGTCCTGATGGACGATCTGGTGGACCATCCGGTGCATGTAGAGCGTGTCGCCCGCCACGCCGGAGAGACCGGCGTCGCCGACCGAGTCGTGGACCTCGCGCTCACCGACACCTGCGGCGCGCACCACCGCGTACTGGCGGAGCTTGTTGATGGCCCGCGCCCAGCGCACCGGGTCGTCCACCAGCCCCCGCAGTTTTTCCGGGAGTTCGTCGGCGGGCAGGTCCCGCACCAGCCGTACGGGGATGGCGCCCGGTGCGAAGAAGGTGCACAGCCGGAGCAGATCGACGGACTCGGGCACGGTCTCGCGGAGCTGGTTCAGCAGTATCGACCAGCCGGTCTGGAAGGCCAGCGGGAAGTCGGCGGACACCTTGACCACGTCCTGGTCGATGCCGTCCTCAAGAAGCTCGATGTACTGGTCGACGGACATGTCCGAGTCATTGAGCCAGCCCGCCGTCTGGTCCAGCAGCAGCGGCAGGTCCTCCAGCGCCACCGCGAGCTGGTCGGCCTCCTCCTGGGTCAGGCGCGGGGCGCGGCGGCGGACGAACGCGACGGACTCCTCACGGTCGTAGACCGGCACCTCCATCAGGGTGCTGTTGTGCTCGCCCCACTCCGGATTGCGCGCGGTGATCAGCACATGGCCGGGTCCGGTGGGCACCAGGTCCCAGATCTGCTCCGGCTCGTCCGCCCCGTCGAGGACCAGCAGCCAGCGGGAGTACGGCTCGCCCCGGCGCAGCGCGTCGCGGGCCGCGCGCAGCCGCTCGCCGTACTCCACCCCGGTGGACAGGCCGAGCGCCGGGGCCAGTTCGGCGAGCCGCTGCCGGCAGGTGACGCGCTTGTCCGCGGCGACCCACCACACCACGTCGTACTCGGCGCCGAAGCGGTACACGTACTCCGCGGCGAGCTGGGTCTTCCCCACGCCCGACATGCCGTGCAGGGTCACCACGCCGGCGCCGCGGCCGGCTTCCTGGAGCGCGTGATAGGCGTCGTTGAGCAGGGCCTCACGGCCGGTGAAGCGGGTGTTGCGGCGGGGCACGCCGCCCCACACATCGGGGGTGTCGGCCGGGTAGCGGGGCCCGCGGCGCGGGTCGCCCGCGTCGGGCAGCCGGTCGTCCGGCAGGCCGAGCCTGGCCAGGACGCGTCTCTCGGCCTCCTCCTCACCGACGGTGGTCAGATCGGCGGCGGCGAGGACGGCGGTGGCGCTGGGCAGCGCGGCGCCGGTGACGGTGACGGCGGCGAAGCGGCCGGGGGCCGGGGCCACCACCTCGCGCAGCGCTCTGTTCCACTCGTCGTGGCTGCGGGGGCCGAGCTGGAAGTACCAGTCGCTCAGGACGACAAGGACGGGGCCGGGCGCGAGCAGCAGGTCCCGCAGCGCCTCCTCCAGCGGGGCCTCCACCGGCGGATCCCAGCGCTGGTAGACGACCGTGTGTCCGCGCCGTTCGAGGCGGTCTCCGATCCAGGCCGCCCAGGCGCGGTTGAACCCGGCGAAACTGATGGTGACGGCCTGCGTCCCGGTTGCTGCAACTGGCTTACGCGCTCCGGGCATTCGACCGTCTCCCTGCATCGTCATACGCCCTTTTAACATACCCTGGAGCCCCGGATATCCATCCTGGTGCGCGCCGCTTCACGTTCCGTTCCTTTGGCGCCAGATCACCCGCGCGGTGCGTACGTACGCCGCCGCCCTGGCCAGGTGTCCCGGCGGCGGCGGGCTCTCTCCGAGCCGCTGGTACACGGCGATCATCTCGTTGACGACCACACGGCCCTCCGGGGTCAGCGCGCCCGATCCCGCCAGCACCGGCAGGACCGCGCCGACCTGTTCCCGGCAGCGGGCGTGCTCGGCCCAGGCGAGGTCGCGATGGGCGAGACGCTGCGCGCCGCGTGCGAAACGCTGCCAGTAGTCGGCGAGCGCGAGATGCGAGTACGCGCCCTGGAACAGCCCGTCGAAGGGTCGCGGATCGGGGCGCCAGGGCGCGAAGTGGCGGGCGGCGGTGTCCTCGTGGTGCAGCGGTGTGAGCGCGCCGAGTGCGGCGAGTTTGGTGTGCTGGAGCTCGTGCACGAGGGTCGAGGCGAAGAAGGCGGCGGTGGCCGGCTGGCTGCTGAGGACCGCGCCGAACGCCTCGCGCCGGGTGCCGCTGCAGTGCGCGGCCCCCTCGCCGGTGGGCGTCGAGCCGGGCGGCGGGGAGAGCGGCACGATGCAGTGCAGCAGG
Organism: Streptomyces sp. NPDC006923; assembly: GCF_040635655.1. Taxonomy (NCBI): domain Bacteria; kingdom Bacillati; phylum Actinomycetota; class Actinomycetes; order Kitasatosporales; family Streptomycetaceae; genus Streptomyces; species Streptomyces sp. NPDC006923. Next base: position 263,294 of record NZ_JBEYIF010000006.1, on the reverse strand, counting down.
GCGGTGGCCTCGGCGACGCGGTGCGGGCCGCCGATGCGCAGCAGCGGTTCCACCCCCGACCAGGACCGCGCCCACGCCTTGCGTTCGCTGTCGTCCAGGGCGGTGACGGCGGACAGCGCGTGCCGTTCCGTACCGCTGCCCGCGGTGCGGTACGGATCGAGGTCGTCCAGGGGTACGGGCACGGCGCCGGGCCGCAGCGGCGGCAGTGTGAACACGGGCAGCCAGCGTGGGTCGTCGGAGCGCGCGCCGCCGTCCCCGGTCCGTACGACGACGGGCTCGGCGTATTCCTGACGTAACGTCAGCCGTCCGTCCGCCAGGGCCACATCGACCGGTACCGGCTGTCCCGGGCGGGTGCGGAGCGCGCCCAGCGCGGGCAGCACCAGCAGTCCGTCATGGGCCCTGAGCGCCCCGGTGAAGGGCAGCCCCGCCCGGATCGCGGCAGCGGCGGCGAGGGCGCTGAAGTGGTCCAGGTCGGCGCGGAGTTCGGGGACCGGCCCGGCGGCGGTGAGGCCGCGCAGGCAGCGCTGTGCCCAGGGGCCGGCCAGTGGATACAGCAGGACGGTCCGTACGGCGGTCCGGTCGGCGCGCTCGGCCGCCTCCAGCAGGGCCCAGTCGCGGTGCAGCCGGTCGAGCAGGCCGGGCGGGCAGACGGCCGCCGGTGCGGCCGCCGCCGCGTCGAGCAGGGCCCGCAGCAGCACCAGACGGCGGGTGTGCTGGTCGCGTACGAGCAGTGTGAGGGCCTCGTCGCCGCCCTCGGTACGGCCGAGTTCGCGCAGCAGCCGCTCCGGAAGCCGGACGGCCGGGCTCATCGGAGCCCCCGGGCGGGCGCGGGGGCGGTGGCCGCCTCGGTGAGCCGGGCCGCCACATGACGGATCAGCCGGTCGAGGTCGGCGCAGTACACCGAGGGGTTGGTGAAGCCGTGTCCCGCGCGGTAGCGGTGGGCGTAGTGGCCGCCGCCGCAGACGGTGAGCAGCGGACAGGCCCGGCAGACGGCGGCGAGCGCCCCGGCACCGGCCTGGCGGGCGGCGACCCCGGGATGGCGCAGCGCGTCGTCGAAGGTGTGGCGGAAGATGTCGAGTCCGGTGGCGGCTGCCGTGTCGTAGGCGGACTTGAGGGAGTCGACCTGCTCGATGGCGCCGTCGGTCTCGATCACGATCGCGTTGACCGGGTCGAGCCCGAGGGACTCGGTGGCGGCGGGCAGTCCCAGCAGCAGCGCGAGGCACTCCTCGAAGAGCCGGATCCTGGTCTCCCGGTGCCCGGCCCGCCACCACCGGTCGAAGACCGTGCTCAGCCAGTCGCCGTACGGGGTCGGCCGGCCGGACTCACCGGGGTGCGCGGCGGGCAGGCCGGGCGGCGGACTGGTCCAGTTGCCGTGCGGCAGCAGCAGATCGACCGCGGGCGGGCGCAGGGTCAGCAGCGATTCGTACACCTCGACCGGGTCGGTGCGCGGGTCGACGACGGTGAGGATGCCCGCGTACGCCTCGGGGCCGTGGGCGGCGAGCAGCCTGGCGCCGCGTGCGGCTGCGGGCCAGGACGGCCGTCCCGCGTGGTCGGTACGGAGTGTGTTGTGCGCGGGCAGACCGCCGTCGAGGCTGATGCCGACGCGTATGGAGTGCCGGGCGAGGGTGGCGATCCGGCTCTCGGTGAGCAGGGTGGCGTTGGTCTGCACGGTGGTGTGGACGGTGCGGCCCGGTCCTGTCCGGTCGCGTACGAGACCGGCGAAGGCGGCCAGCCGCCCGGCGCCCGCGAGCAGCGGCTCGCCGCCGTGCAGGACGAGTGAGAGCTCACGCAGGGAGTGGGCGCCGGCGTGTTCGGCGATCCGGGACGCGGCACGGTCCAGGACCTCGGGCGAGGCGGCGGCCGGGCGGCCGCGCCAGGTCCGGTCGGGGCCCTCGTACAAATAGCAGTAGCGGCAGGCGAGATTGCACCGGCCGTGCGTCTTCACGATGAACTGCCCGAATGGCACGGGCACCGGGGCGGCGGGTGGTGCCTCCCGGACCGGGTGCGGCAGGGTCCGGGCGCCCCGGGGCTCCGGCGTTCCCGGTACGCGCGGCGTCGCCCGTCGAGACACTCCCGAACCCCCATGCTGTGCGGCGTCTGGGGCAGCCGGAGCTGCCGGGCCGAGGGCGTGCCGGGCGTCGTGAGCCAGGCGGCACTTCCGAAACACGCCCTGGGCGAGTATCCCTGGCGGGTCGGGCGGGCAAACCGAGGCGGGCCATGTTGTCCTGTTCGACCGTGTCCCGGACCGAAACCGGGCGCGAAGCCCCGCCCGGGAGGTCGCGCGAACCGAGGGGGCGGCGCCCCGCCCCCTCCCCCGGCCCGCCTCATGTGCTGTGAATCCGTCCGGCTCGCGCCGCCCGTTCTAGAACGCGTTGGTGAACCCCCACAGCATTTCCCTCGGCTGTTCCGCGCGGTCGCGCAGATCCGCCACCACCTCGGTGAGCACCGGGTGGGTCAGGGTCCGCAGTGCCGCCAGGTCCAGCCCCAGCAGGTCCGGCAGTGCCCCGGGACCGTCCGGTGCGCCGGCTTCTCCGTGGTGCTTCCCGTCGTCCATCACGCCTCCCCGTTGTGGTGCGGCCTTCATATGCCTTCGCGGTCTTCCTACCGGTACGTCGGTGGATCCGGCTCCTTAAATCCAGCTCCGTGGACCCGGCTCCGTGGACCCGGCTCCGGACGGGGGGAGTTGAGCGCTCGCGGTGGAGCGCTCAGAACTCCAGCTCGGCCAGCCGGTCCAGGGTCGGCCGGGCCGCCTCGCCGCCGCCGTCCGGCAGCTTGCGCCATTCCGTACGGGCTGCCCGGTATGCCTCCCGCGCGGCCCGGGGCCGTCTCGCCTCTTCGTAGGTCATACCCCGCCAGTGGTGCGCCGCCGCACGCAATGCGACGGCGCGTGCGCGCTGGGCCGGAGTGTCCGCCTCCGCCTCGGCGGTCCTGGCCGCGTCCGCCGCGTCCCGGAACGCCTCGGCCGCCTCGTCCAGCCGGGCCGGCCGGTGCAGGCTGTGGTACGCGTCGAGATGGGAGCGGCCCAGCTCCAGCCAGCACCGGGCCGCGGTGAGCGGCTCGCGCGCCTCCTGGGCGGCCAGACCGAAGAGATGCTCGGCCTCGCGCAGATCCACCCGGTCGTCATTGAGCCGGTGACGCAGCATCAGCGCCTGCCCCAGCATGAGCAGCCGGTCCGCCTGGCGCGCGGTGCCGACCGCCGTCTCGGTGCGGCAGTCGCGCAGCACCCGGACCGCCGCGCCGATGTACGCGCTGCCGTCCGGCAGTTCGGCGCGCCGCAGCAGGGTCCTGCCCCATTCCGCGAGCAGGTCCGCGTGGGCCCGGGAGTCGCGTGTCGTGCCGCGCGCGGCACGGTCGAAGCACTCGGCGGCCTCCTGGAGCTCCGCCGGGTCGCCGGAGCGTGCGTACCGGGCGACCCGCACCCGGCCGGCCCTGGTCCTGAGCGAGGCGAGCAGCCGCTCGTCGCGCACGGTGGCCAGCGCCTGGTCGACCAGCGTCCCGGCCTCGTCGAGTCCGTCGCCCGACCTCAGCAGCGCGTCGACCAGGTCGAGCAGGATCCGGGCCTGGGTGCCCACGGTGTGCTGCGCGCCGCCCGGTGCCAGCGCCGTGCGCAGCGAGCGGGCGGCCTGGTCCGCGTACACCTGGGCCTGCTCGGTGTCGCCGGTGGCCCGGGAGAGCCTGAGCAGGGTGCGTCCATGGGCCAGGGGCAGCCCGGCGGGCCGGTTCTCCTGGTCGGGCCAGACGTCGGCGAACGCCTCCAGCATGCCGATCGCGCTCTGGAGCAGCGCGCTGTCACCGCCCAGCCGCCACTGCGCCTCCAGCGCGCGCACCCGCTCCAGGGTGAGCCGCAGGGCCTCGCCCGGCTCCAGGCCGGGTGCCGCGCAGGCGACGGTGTACTCGCGGTCGGCGCGGCGCAGCAGTTCCAGCGCGCCGTGCCGGTCCCCGCGCCGGCGCCGGTCGTCGGCGGCGGCGTGCAACACCTTGGCCAGCACGGCCCGTTCGCGTACCGCGCGGGGATGCGCGGCGGCCCGCTCGGCCGCGCGCTCCGCCTCGCGCAGCAGTTCTCCGCCGCCCTGGACCTCCCACAGCCGCAGCAGACAGCGGGCGAACTCCGCCCACAGCTCGGGATCGGCGCCGGCCGGCTCCTCGCGCTCGGTGGCACCCCGCAGGAGCTGTACGGCGTCGATCAGATACTGGACCATGCTGTCCGACTCGAACTGCCGGAGCAGTCCCCGGGCGCTCTCCACCGCCGCGTTGGTGGTCCGGCCGGGGTCGTCGCGCCCGCCGCGGTCGCCGTACAGCGCGAACTGTTCCGGCAGCGGCATAAAGCGTTCCAGGACCCGGGCGGCCACTTCGGCGAAGGGATGCGGGACGCGCGACGCGCCGCCGTGCTCACCATTCTCGCCGTGCTCGCCGTGCTCACCGTGCTCACCGCCGTAGTCCGGATCGCCGTTCTCGCCGCCGTACGCGCCGTCGTCGGGGCCGCCGCGCGGGTAGAACGGGCCCTGCCTGCCGTCGCCGAGCTGCGCGAGGGCCAGGGCGGGAAAGTTGGGTCCGCTTCTGCCGAACCGCTGCTCTATGTACTCCGAGCAGTGTTTGAGGACGAGCAGGGCCTCGTCCCGGCCGAGCGGGCCCAGCAGCGCCTCCTGCACTCCGGGCGCGAACTCGTACCAGGGCCCGTCGTCCGCGCCGTCGCCCTTGCTGCGTGCCAGCAACCCGCTGAGCAGCACCTCGGCCAGCTCCGAGGGGCCCGAGTCGGGCAGCATCGTCCGCTGCACGAGCTGCATCACCGGCAGATAGAGCGGAGCTGCCGCCAGATAGACGGCGAGCTGGCCGGCGGCCGGCGAGGCCGCCGAGCGGAACCGGCTGACGAGCTGGAGCGAGGACATCCCGCGGCCAGCCCGGGGCGCGGGCGCCGCCGGGTGGTCGGAGCGGACCCAGCCGACCGCGCCGGAGATACGTCCCGCGCCGGTGCCGGACAGCAGCCGGGCCCAGGCGCCGAGCGCGCCCGCGACCGGAGGCAGTACGGGGACGGCGAGGGCTCCGGGGCGCGCGGCGGGGGCGGTGGCGGCCTCCCCGGTGACCTTCAGTACGGCGGCCCCGCCGGGCCCCTCGCCCCGCGACAGGGCACCGTAGGTGACGGGCAGCCGGGTGCGGTTCCACATCCGCTGCGGCAGCGGCTGCAGCACCGCGGTGGGTGCCTGGCGGCCGAGCTGGTGCAGCAGCCGGTGGGCCTGGCCGCTGTGCCAGAGCGGTCCCGCGCAGTCGCTGACCACGACGGTGACCCGGCGTCCGGTCGGATCGCTGAGCCGGTCGGCGGAGCTGAGCGGCGCGGCGGCCGGATCGGGGCTTCTGCTGACGGCGGGAGCGCCGTCGGGCCCCTCGTGCAGATAGCGCACCTGTACGTCCCTGAAGGCCCCCAACTGCCCGAAGATCATCTGGAGTTCGGCGAAGAGCCGCTCCCAGACCCGCATCGAGGAGGAGGCGTCCATGACGAGCTGGAGCAGGGCGTCCGCCCGGGACACACCGCGGAACACCGGCATGATCAGCCCGCCGGCGCGGGCGCTCAGCTCGGCGGTCGCCCCCTCGTCCAGGGTGCGGCGCACCGGCGGCGCCGCGGGCCGGTAGCGCTGGAGCGGGCGCAGCGCACGCTGGAGTTCGAGCGGGGCCGGCAGCGCCGGGGCGGCCGGCACGCCCAGGGTGAGCGCGGCGGCGCCGGCCCGGAAGCCCGGGCGTGCCGCGTTGCCGCGCGGCTCGGGATAGAGCGCGATCCGGCGGTCGTCGTCCCCGTGGTCCGGCTGCTGCGCTGTCTCGTCCACCGGCTCGGTCTCCTGCGTGCGTTCGGGGTCGGCCGCCGGAGCGGCCAGCGGGCCGGGACCCGCCGGTCGCGTATCGGTACGGGGTGGTGCGCCGGTCCCCCCGCCGTGCGGCTGCCGCGCCTGCCCCCGGCCGGTCCAGTGGGCCAGCCAGAGCGCGTCGCAGAGCTGTTCGGCGTCGGGGTCGAGCCCGGCCGCGCGCAGCCGGGCGACGAACGCGGTCAGCAGCGCTCCGTCGTACGGTAACCGCCCGGCGTGGCCCGCGCCGCCGCTTCCGTCCGCGTCGGCCGTGCCGTTCGCCCGACTGCCCGGGACCGTCCGGCCGTCCGCCGTACCGTCCACCGGGGCATGCCCGTGTCCCGGCTCCGGCTCGTGGTCCGGGCCGTGCCCTGCCGTGACGTCGGGCATCAGCGTCTCACCTCGGCCGGTCGAGCCGCTGGATGAGCAGGTCCGCGAGCCGGTCGCGGCCGGCCGGGGCGGCGGCGTCGGTGAGATAGATGGCGTTCAACAACTGGTCGGTGGAGATGAGTTCGCTGCGCGAGCGCTCCAGGAAGTGCGCGATGAGATCGTCGCCGGCGCGCGCGGCCTCGTCGCCGAGGTGGGCCCGTACAAAGGTCGCCAGCCGCTGGTGATCCGGACGGCCGAGCTCCAGATGGATACAGCGGCGCATCAGCGGCGCCGGGAAGTCGCGCTCGCCATTGCTGGTGAGGACGACGAACGGGAAGGCCCTGCACTGCACCCGGCCGCCCCTGACCTTCACCTTCGTACCGTCGTCGGTGAGCACCTCGGCCTCGCCGCCGGGCAGCCGGTCGGCGATCCGCTCCAGCTCGGGAATGCCGAACTCGCCCTCCTCCAGCACATTGAGCAGGTCGTTCGGCAGGTCGATGTCGCTCTTGTCCAGCTCGTCGATGAGCAGGACGCGGGGCTGCTCCGAGGGCAGCAGCGCGGTGCCCAGCGGGCCCAGCCGGACATAGCTGCCGATGTCCGCCGAGGGATCCCGCTCCGCCGCGCCGCTGTGCGCCGCGATCTGCACATCCTGGAGCCGGGCGATCGCGTCGTAGTGGTACAGCCCGTCGAGAAGCGTGGATCTGCTGACGATGGGCCAGCGCAGCACCCGGCCGAGCCCCAGTTCGTGCGCGACGGAGTGGGCCAGGGTGCTCTTGCCCGCGCCGGGGCTTCCGGTGACCAGCAGCGGACGCCTCAGATAGAGCGCAGCGTTGATCATCTCCAGCTCCTCGGCGCCCGGCCGGTGCAGCTCCGCCTCGTGCCGGTAGCCGCCGAGCCGCCGGTCGGCCGAGCCGTCGCCGCCCTCCTCGCCGGGGGTCGCGTCGCCACGGCCCGCGAAGTCCCGCCAGGGCGGCGGCGGAGGCAACTGGGTGATGCCGTCGTGCGGTTCACCGGCCCCTCGGTAGATGAGCCACTCGCTGGATTCACTCATAGCGTGTTCCCTCGTCGTCACTCGTCCGCCAGGGGCAGCGACCGCCGAACCAGTGGCTCGCCACGGGGTTCACGGTAGCGATCCGCCGCCGACCTCGTAAGAGGACCGCGGCCGGGCGGCTCACGGCGCTTCCAGCAACTGGCCGGATCCGGGCAGCGGATGGAGCGGATCGTCGTAGAAGAGAGCGACGCCGTCGGACCAGTACGTCTCCGCACGGCCCGCGCGCACTCCCTGCCGCAGCTCATGGATCTTCCACGGCAGCCGGTCCGCCGTCCCGGCCTCCGCGACGGTGTCCACGGCATGCCGGTGGAAGTCTTCGCACACCACGTCCGGCTGGTCCTTGCCCCTCCGCAGCAGGGCGATGTGGAAGCCGCCGCGCACCACCCTGGCGAGCCCCGCCGCCGTCTCCGCGTCCGGCCGGTCGGCGTAGCGGCAGAGCACCGGCACGGTCTCGTACGCCAGAGACCGCAGGTCCTCCTCCGTCGGTACGGGTACCCGCAGACCGTCCTCGCAGTCGACGATCTCGGCGCGCATGGCGGCGCTCCAGGCCCGGCTCCAGCGCGCCCTGCGCTCCCGGGCCTCGTCCTCCGACGCCGGCGGCTCGTGGTCCGAGCAGCGGACGACCACCGGCCGTACGACACCGAGCGGCGGCTCGTCGGCCGAGAGCTGCCAACTGTCGACATCCAGGCCGAGCAGCGCCTGAACCACGGCGACCTGGAGCACGGCGGGGCTGTCCGGCTCGTCACAGCGGCGGAACGCCTCGGTCAGCGAGGCGGTCAGCCTGGCCCGCAGCGCGTGGCCCGGGGTGCCCCGGCTGTCCTCGGCGACGGGCTGCACCTCACCGGTGTGCCGGGCGACCCCGACCCGCCAGTCGTAGCTGTCCCGCTCCCAGCCGCGCGGCTCCAGCTCCAGCAGCACGAAGGGGCGTTCGCCGTCCCGGGGCCGCTCGCCGTACGCCGGGGCCGCGCGCCGCTGTTCCCGGTCCGTGCGGTGCCGGCTGGCGGACCAGAGCCGGGTGATCTCGTTGCGGAACTCCCGGGACAGCCGGTCGTCGGCGGTCCACTTCACCCATGTCCACAGCTCTTCCTCGGCGGATGCGGTGGACTGGGTGACATACGGCCGCTCGGCGGCGATGACGCTCATGCAGTAGCGCAGCAGGAGTTCGAGGGCGGCCTCGCCGCCCCGGGTCTCGTACAGCGCGCCGAGCCCGTCGCGCCAGCTCCGCGGCGCCGGGTAGCGGTCGACGGAATGGACGCCCGGCAGCCGTACGAGCAGATCGAGCAGGCTGTGCGTGCTGACCGGAGGCGGCAGCTTGGCGAGCGCGCCGAGCAGGATGACCCGCTGCTGGGGGCTGAGCGCGCGGTCGGCGCCCGCGCCCAGTCCGCTCTGCACATCGGTCCAGGTCCAGCCCCGGCCCACCCGGCTGGTGTGCCGGTCCGCGTGATAGCGGTCATGGGCGTGGAACACGGCCTGGTAGTCGTCGTCGGACTCCGTCCCCGCCATCGCCGCGGGCACCGGCAGGGACCGCAGCCGCTCCACGCCGATGGAGGTCCCGCCCATCCCGCCGACAAGCTGGGACTTCAGGACGCCGACCACCTCGCCGCGGGCCAGATCGACGGTCGGTCCGCCCGAGACACCCGGCGGGAGCACGTCTCCGCCGAGCCGCATCTGCTCGTCGGGATCGGCCCATCCGCCGACGGTGCCCTGGACGGCGCACTGGCCGCTGAGCCGCTTCAGCCGCCCGCCGACCTCGGTCCAGCCGGAGTAGAGGACCTGCCCGCCGCCGAAGAACGCCGCGGGCCGCTCGGTGACATACACACAGGCGTGCTCGACGGGCCTGCCGAGACGGACGAGCGCGAGATCCGGGGCCGGCCAGCCGCCGCTCCTCGTGGACGGCCGCCCCTCGGCGGCGTGGGACGCTTCGGGGAGCGCCGCGACCACGGTGCCCGTCACCGAGGTCTCACCGCTGCCGGGACCGGTCTCGAAGATCACTGTCACTTCCCGCCCCTCCCCCTGCATCGCCACATGCGCGCATGTGAGGACCCAGCTCGGGGCGATGAAGAAGCCGCTGCCCAGAAAGCCGCCGGGTCTCTCTGAGGCATACCCGTGCTCCGGGCCATGGATGCGCACGGTGGCCGCCATGACGAGGTCCACGAGCGCACGGCGGGTGTCGTCCGAGGCTCCCGGTGCGCCCCGGCCGAACCCGTCGATCACGGTCCGCTCCCGGCGGGAGGAGTCGGCCCGTCCGGCCGGCCGGGGCCGTCGCCGGGCGGCGGCGCGGGCCAGGCCGCGGCCTGGTTCGGCACCAGCGGCCCCGGCAGATCGGCCGGGGGCCCTCCGTCGTTCCAGGTCAGAGTGACCTTGATCGCGCCCTTGGCCTCACCGTCCGCGAGCAGTCCGACGACCTTGCCCGACCTGGCGGTCAGCTCGATGCCGAATTCGACGCTGACCTCGTCGGGCCGCACCGCGCGCAGCGGCCCGACGAGTGACCGCGCCACGCTGGTCACCACGCCTTGCAGGCTCTCGACGCGCGCCTGTACCTGTTCGGCGAATCCGGTGTCCGAGAACTCCAGGCCCCCGGAAGGGCGGTTCAGTTCCTCGGCGCCGGAGATCCGGGCCCACACCGGTGTGCCGTCCGGCATCTCGATCCGCGTAATACGGGCCTCACCATCACCCATGACACTCCCCGTTCCCCCAATTCCCCGCAGGCTAGCGGCAGTACCGTGCCGAAGCGAGGTTCATGGAACAGGACGGCGGTTCGCGTCCGGGTGGTTCTGGGCGCCGCACGGCGCCGCCGCCCGGCCGTCGCACGGCCCTCACCAGGCATTAGGCTGATTCCATGTACTTCACCGACCGTGGTATCGAGGAGCTGGAGAAGCGGCGCGGCGAGGAGGAGGTCACTTTCGAGTGGCTGGCCGAGCAACTGCGTACGTTCGTCGATCTCAACCCCGATTTCGAGGTCCCGGTCGAGCGCCTCGCCACCTGGCTGGCGCGGCTGGACGACGACGAAGAAGAGGACTGAGCGGACCGAGAGGCCGACTGGGGGCCGGGACGGGCGCGGCTCCCCCGTCCCGGCTCGCGCCTGTCCCGGTGCGTGTCCGCGCGCGACGCGTGAGGCCCGGGGATGCCCGGGGCCGGTCCGTATCCCCCGGATACCCGTATCCCCCGGATACCCGGCGCGCGCCCGGTACGGACCCTCGGCGCCTCGCCCGACCTTGACTTCCCGCGACCGCGATATATCGTGTTGTTCAGGAGACGCGATATGTTGCGTCATGGCCCTCCCAGGGAGGTCGGCACCATGGCAGAGTCAACGTGGGAAGTCGCCGAGGCGAGGAAGCTCACCTTCGACGACCCGGTGACGGCGCTCAGTGTGCGCATCGTCAACGGGACGGTGAACATCGTCGGCACGGACGAGGCCGGCCCGGCGGAGCAGGGCGGCGCCCGGCTGGAGATCTCCGAGGTCGAGGGCCCACCGCTGGTCGTGACCCGGGAGGGCTCGACCCTCACGGTGGCTTACGAGGACCTGCCCTGGACGAATGTTCTCAAGTGGCTCGAACGGAAGGCGTGGCACCGCAGCGCGGTCGTCTCCCTCACCGTGCCCGCCGGGACAGCGGTCGAGGTCGGAGTGGTCGGCGCCGCGGCCGTGATCTCCGGGGTGCGAGGGCGCACGGAGGTGCGGGGGGTCACCGGGGACACCACCCTGGTCGGTCTCTCGGGCACGGTCCGGGCCGACACCGTCTCCGGCGGTCTGGAGGCCCAGGCGGTCACCGGGGATCTGCGCTTCCACTCGGTCTCGGGCGATCTGACGGTCATCGACGGAGCGGGGTCGTCCGTACGGGCCGATTCGGTCAGCGGCGACATGGTCATCGACCTGGACACGGCGGGCAGGCCCACGGACATCAAGCTGACCACCGTCTCCGGCGAGGTGGCGATCCGCCTTCCGCATCCCACGGACGCCCGGGTCGAGGCGAACACCGCGAGCGGGTCCGTCTCCAACGCCTTCGACGATCTGCGGGTCAGCGGGCAGTGGGGCGCGAAGAAGATCACCGGCACGCTGGGAGCGGGCACGGGCACGCTGCGGGCGACGACGGTGTCCGGCTCGATCGCGCTGCTGCGCAGGCCGCCCGGGGAGGACGAACCGAGCGACCTCGTCCCGACACCGGCCGACACGAAGGAGCTCTGACATGCCTCCGGTCTTCGCCCACGGCCGCCTGCGGCTCTATCTGCTCAAACTCCTCGACGAGGCGCCGCGCCACGGTTATGAGGTGATCAGGCTGCTGGAGGAGCGCTTCCAGGGGCTGTACGCGCCTTCCGCCGGCACCGTCTACCCACGGCTCGCCAAGCTGGAGGCCGAGGGGCTGGTCACCCACGCGACCGAGGGCGGCCGCAAGGTCTACTCGATCACCGACGCGGGCCGCGCGGAGCTGGCCGGGCGCAGCGGCGAGCTGGCCGATCTGGAGCTGGAGATCCGCGAGTCGGTCTCCGAGCTGGCCGCCGAGATCCGTGACGACGTGCGCGGTGCGGCGGGCCGGCTGCGCAGCGAGATGCGCGCGGCGGCCTCCGAGAACCGCAGGCCCTCCGCGCCCAAGGGCGATCCGGGAGCCGACTGGGACGGGAGCTTCGGCGACAAGGAGTCCTGGCGGGCGGCGAAGGAGGAGCTGCGGCGCGCGAAGCAGGGCTGGAAGGAGCAGGCCCGGCGGGCCAAGGACGAGTCGCGGCGGGCCCGCGAGGACGCGCAGCAGGCCCGCCGCCAGGCCAAGGAGGCCCAGGAGACGGCCCGCGAGGAGATGCAGCGCATCGCGAAGCAGGTCCAGGACCAGGTGCAGGGCCATTTCGCCCGGGGCGACTGGCCGACGGGCGTGCGCGAGGGCCTCTCCGAGCTGGCCGGACAGCTCGGCGGTCTGGCACGCGGCACCTCCTGGCCGCCGTACCCCCGGCCGGACTCCACGGACGGCGCCACCACGGACGCACCGGGCGATGCCACGGCCGAGGAGGCCACGGCGGCCAAGGCCGCACCGCCGGAGTCCGCGGGGGCCGGCTGGGCGAAGGACACTCCCGGGACGGGCGATCCGGCGCGGGATCTGGACCGGCTGCTGGACCGCTTCCGTGACGACATCCGGGACGCGGCGAGGGACCACGGGGTGACGGAGTCGCAACTGGGCGAGGCCCGCCGCCATCTCTCCACGGCGGCCGCCCATATCGGCGCACTCCTGCGCGGGCCCAGGCCCTGAGGAGACGGAGGCGGGGACGGCGGTGTCCGGACGTACGGCGCGCGATGCCCGGACAGCGCCCCCCATCAGCGCCTCCCATGCTTCTTGTGCGCGGCCTGCCGGCTGACACCCAGCGCGTCCGCGATCTCCTGCCACGACCAGCCCTGATTCCGCGCACCGCGCACCTGTACGGCTTCGAGCTGCTCCAGCAGCCGCCGCAGCGCGGCGACCGCCCTCAGCGCGACCCGGGGATCGCGGTCACCCGCCCGCTCGGCGAGATCCGTCGCTTCGGTCATCTTGTCAATGTACGTTGACACACGTGCTCGTCAATACGGTTGACAGGCATCAACCACGGTTGACAGACATAGAGTGGACGGGTGATCGATTACCTCGCGGACGCTCCCGTGCCCGGGGCGCTCGACGTGGACTGGCACAGCGACGCGCCTCTTCAGGTGCACGCCTATACCGAGCACACGCTGATCCTGCGTCAGAGCAAAAGGGCGCACTTCGAGGCGCCGTTCCTCTTTCTGCTGTTCGGGAACGACCGCGCGCTGCTCCTGGACACCGGAGCGACCGCCGACCCCGCGCTCTTCCCGCTGCGCGCGACCGTCGACGCGCTCCTGGACGACTGGCTGCGGCGTCATCCGCGCCGGCCGGACGCCCCGGCGTACGGACTGGTCGTCGCCCACACCCACGGGCACGGCGACCACATCGCGGCGGACGGGCAGTTCGACGGCCGCCCGGGCACCACGGTCGTCGGACCGGATCTGGACGAGGTGATCGCGGCGTACTCGCTGACCGGCTGGCCGGACGGGCTCGGCGAGCTGGATCTGGGCGGCCGGGTCCTCGATCTCATCCCCGGGCCGGGCCATCAGACGGCCGCCGTGGTCTTCCACGACCGCCACACCGGCCTGCTGCTGACCGGCGACTCCCTCTACCCCGGCCGCCTCTACATCGCGGACGCGACGGCGTTCACGCGTACGGTGGACCGGCTGCTCCGCTTCTGCGCGTCCCGGCCCGTCACCCAGGTGCTGGGCTGCCACATCGAGATGACGACCACGCCCGGTGTGGACTATCCGCGCGGCACCGTCGACCAGCCCGACGAACCGCCGCTCCCGCTCACCCCCGGGCATCTGCGCACGCTGCGCCGGGCGCTGACGGAGACCGGGGGCCGGCCGGGCTCCTACCCGTACGGCGACTTCATCGTCGTACACCAGGGCGCACCGTCCTGAGGACCTGTTTGCCGATCCCCTCCATCGGTTTGTGCGGACAAAGAAATGATCCGGCTGAACGGGGCCTGTTGTGGGGCGGCTTCGATACCCTCCCTGAGATGTCCACTGATGAGATGAACAGGCCGCCGACGCCGGTCTTGGCGGCGGTTTGTATCTACGCGCTGTTGGCTGCCGCCCTGCTGATCGGTGCCGTGGCCATCGCGATCGCCGGCGCGCCGACGCTCGCGCTGCTCGGCCTCGGCGCGCTCCTGCCGGGCTCGGTGGCCCTTGGGCTGTGGCAAGGCAATCGCGGCGCGCGGATCGCGGCGTTCGTGCTCGCGTTCCCGTCGATTCTGGGCGCGATCGTGCTGGTCTTTCTTCTTGCGGTGCCTGAGTCGTCCCGGGCCTGGTTCACTCCTGACGAGCTGGACGAGGACGAGTTCGGTGACGAGGAGGGTGACGAGGTGGCGACGGGCCGAAGGTGATGCCGTCCGGAGGCGGCGGCCGGGCGGCCCGGAGAGCGCTCAGGTCGTCAGCACGATCTTCCCGAAGAGATCGCCCGAGGCCATCGTCTCGAAGCCCTCCCGCGCCCGGTCCAGCGGCAGCACCTCGTGGATCACCGGCCGCACACCCGTCGTGGCGCAGAACGAGAGCAGATCCTCCAGCTCGTCCTTGGTCCCCATCGTCGAGCCCACGACCTTCAGCTCCAGGAAGAAGATCCGGGTCAGCTCGGCGTGCGCGGGCCGGTCGCCGCTCGTCGCGCCCGAGATCACCAGGGTGCCGCCGCGCCGCAGGCACTTGACGGAGTGTGACCAGGTCGCGGCGCCGACCGTCTCGATGACGGCGTCCACCCGGCCCGGCAGCCGCGCACCGGGCTCGAACGCCTCCAGCGCGCCCAGCTCCACGGCCCGCGCCCGCTTGGCCGCGTCCCGGCTCGTGGCGTACACCCGCAGTCCCGCCGCGCTGCCGAGCACGATCGCGGCGGTGGCGACGCCGCCGCCCGCGCCCTGCACCAGGACCGAGTCCCCGGGCCGCACACCGGCGTTGGTGAACAGCATCCGGTACGCGGTCAGCCAGGCGGTCGGCAGACAGGCGGCCTGCTCGAAGCTCAGCCCGGCCGGCTTGGGCAGCACATTCCACGCGGGCACGGTGACCCGCTCGGCGAAGGTGCCCTGATAGCGCTCGGTGAGGATCGACCCGCTCTCGCGCGGCCCGACCCCGTGGCCGGTCTGCCCGATGACGGAGTGGACGACGACCTCGTTGCCGTCCTCGTCGATGCCGGCGGCGTCACAGCCGAGGATCATCGGCAGCTTGTCCTCCGCCAGTCCCACCCCGCGCAGCGACCAGAGGTCGTGGTGGTTGAGGGAGGCGGCCCTGACGGTGACGGTGGTCCATCCCGGGCGCGGCTCGGGCGCCGGGCGCTCGCCCAGCTCAAGGCCGTTGAGGGGCTGATCGCGATCGATACGGGCGGCGTAGGCGGCGAACATGACCTTGACCATAGGGCGAGAACGGGACACGGCGGAACCCGTACGCACGTCCTGGCGCGCGTCGCCGGCGGACCGCCCGGTAAACGCGGCGGGGCCGCTCCGTGTCCCCCGGTCGGGGGACGCGGCGCGGCCCGTGACGAGCACACCGGAACGGCGGCGGTCAGCGCCTGGCGACGCCCTCCGCGCGGGCCGCCGCGGCCACCGCGGCCGTCACGGCCGGTGCCACCCGCTCGTCGAACGGCGACGGGATGACGTAATCCGCGGCGAGTTCGCCGCCGACCACATCCGCCAGCGCGTTCGCCGCAGCGATCTTCATACCTTCGGTGATCCGGGACGCGCGCACCTGGAGCGCCCCGGCGAAGATCCCCGGGAAGGCCAGCACATTGTTGATCTGGTTGGGGTAGTCACTGCGCCCGGTCGCCACGACCGCCGCGTACCGGTGCGCGATGTCCGGATGGACCTCGGGGGTCGGGTTGGCCATGGCGAAGACGAACGCGCCGGGCGCCATCGAGGCGATCGCCGGCTCCGGGACCGTACCGCCGGACACACCGATGAAGACGTCCGCGCCGGACAGCGCTGCCTCCAGCGAACCGGAGAGCCCGGCCCGGTTGGTGATCGCGGCCAGCTCGCGCTTGACGTCGTTCAGGTCGTCGCGGTCGCGGCTGACGAGCCCCTTGCGGTCGGCCACCGCCACATCGCCGATGCCCGCCGCCAGCAGGAACTTGGCGATGGCGACACCGGCCGCGCCCGCGCCCGAGATGACGGCGCGCAACTCACCCAGGGTGCGCCCGGTCAGCTTCGCCGCGTTCCGCAGGGCGGCGAGCGTGACCACGGCCGTGCCGTGCTGGTCGTCGTGGAAGACGGGGATGTCCAGGCGCTCCTGGAGCCTGCGCTCGATCTCGAAGCAGCGCGGAGCCGAGATGTCCTCCAGGTTGACGCCGCCGAAGGAGGGCGCGAGCCGCACCACGGTGTCGACGATCTCGTCCGTGTCCTTGGTGGCGAGCGCGATCGGCACCGCGTCGACACCGCCGAACTGCTTGAACAGGATCGCCTTGCCCTCCATCACGGGGAGCGATGCCTCCGGGCCGATGTCGCCGAGGCCGAGCACCGCCGTACCGTCCGTCACGACGGCGACGACCTGCGACTTCCAGGTGTAGTCGTGCACCAGCTCGGGCTGCTCGGCGATGGCGCTGCACACCTTCGCGACGCCGGGCGTGTAGGCCAGGGACAGGTCGTCCTTGTCGCGCACCGGGACCGTGGCCTGAATGGCCATCTTGCCGCCGCGGTGAAGTGCGAACGCCGGGTCGAAGGGGTCTTCCAGCCCGTTCTCCGTACCGTCGCCGCTCCGCGGAGGCGTGTCATGAGCGCTGCCGGGAGCGCTGTCGCTGCGAGGATTGACGATCTCCGCTGCCATGTTCAATGACCCCTTAAGTCTTTCATCAGTTGAGGGTGGCCGCTCCTGGTCGAGGAGGGGTGGGCGCAACCACGTCCGCGCCCCGCGTCGACGGTTGGCCCGCCCGCCAGGGGGATATACGTACGCGCGGGCGCGCCGCACACGCGCCCTGAGCCCCGGATGAGGGGTGTAATCGTCCTTCTTACCGGACGGAAGCATCGTCCACGAGTCCAGATACTTGCGGTGACAAGGCTCATAGCCGAAGAGTCCGACACTTCCGTTACACGGTGTGAATCACGTTCAAAAGGCGAAATGGGCCGGAGATCCTCCGGCCGGAAGAAGGCGTTCCGCAAGATGATCCGGTCTTGTCGGCTCAGCACATGGAAGTCGGGCGGTGTCCCGTTACCCGATTTTGACATGCCTGGTCCCCTGAATGGGTCAGTCCAAATGGCAGGATGCCCTAATCACACACGGTCGCGACACTCGAAGAGGCGTGCCCGACCACTTGGCAGCTCCCTCACCCGTCGGAGGACCCTGATCATGACCGCACGCTCCACCCGTCGCACGGCTGTCGCGAAATCCCGGATCGCCGCGGTGGGCGCCATCGCGGTCGCGGGCACCATGCTGCTGACCGCCTGTGGTGACCAGACGGACAGCGGCTCGAAGAAGACCGGCACCGCCGAGGCGTCCAAGGCCCCTCTCTTCGACCAGCTTCCCCAGGCGATCCAGGACAAGGGCGTGATCAAGGTCGGCTCCGACATCGCGTACCCGCCCGTCGAGTTCAAGGACAAGTCCGGCAAGACCGTCGGCATCGACCCGGATCTCGCCGACGCGCTCGGCAAGCAGCTCGGTGTGAAGTTCGAGTTCGAGAACGGCACGTTCGACACCCTGCTGACGGGCCTGCGTTCGAAGCGGTACGACATCGCGATGTCCGCCATGACGGACACCAAGGACCGCCAGAACGGTGTGGACGGCGACACCGGCAAGAAGGTCGGCGAGGGCGTCGACTTCGTCGACTACTTCACCGCCGGGGTGTCCATCTATACGAAGAAGGGCGCCGACAAGGGCATCACCACCTGGTCGGACCTCTGCGGCAAGAAGATGGTCGTCCAGCGCGGCACCGTCTCGCACGACCTCGCCAAGGCCGAGAGCACCAAGTGTACGGAGGCCGGCAAGGGCAAGATCGCGATCGAGGCGTTCGACAACGACCTGGAGGCCCAGACCCGGCTGCGCGGCGGCGGCGCCGACGCCGGTTCCAGTGACTTCCCGGTCGCCGCGTACGCGGTGAAGACCTCGGGCGGCGGCAATGACTTCCAGCTCGTCGGCGAGCAGGTCGAGGCCGCTCCGTACGGCATCGCCGTGGCCAAGGGCAACGAGCTGACGAAGGCGCTCCAGGCCGCCCTTGACGCGATCATCAAGAACGGCGAGTACGACAAGGTCATCGCCAAGTGGGGCGTGCAGGCCGGCGCGGTCGAGGAAGCCAAGCTCAACGGCGGTTCCTGATCCGCTCCCGGCTCTGAAAGGCAACATCCGTGACTGTTGAGATCAACAAGGCGGACGGTCCCGGGGAGGCACCCCGGGACACACCGCCGCCCCCGCCGGAGTCCATCAAGGCCATTCCGGTCCGGCACTACGGGCGGTACGTGTCCGCCGTCGTCGCCATCGGTGTCCTGGTCGCCCTCGTCTACGCCTTCGCGCAGGGCGATGTGAACTGGGCGGCCGTGCCGGACTACTTCTTCGACGGCCAGATACTGACGGGCGTCAAGAACACCGTGATCATCACGGTGCTGGCGATGCTGCTCGGCGTGGTGCTGGGCATCGTCCTGGCGGTGATGCGGCTCTCCAAGAACCCGGTGACCTCGGCCATCGCGTGGTTCTACATCTGGTTCTTCCGCGGCACGCCCGTCTATGTGCAGCTCCTGGTCTGGTTCAACCTGGGCATCGTCTTCGAGTACATCAACCTGGGCCCGGTCTACAAGGACGAGTGGTCCTCGTTCATGACTCCGTTCCTCTGCGCGCTGCTGGGCCTCGGGCTCAATGAGGCGGCGTACATGGCGGAGATCTGCCGGGCAGGTCTCCAGTCGGTCGACGAGGGCCAGACGGAGGCGGCGCACGCGCTGGGCATGAGCCACGGCAAGACGCTGCGCAGGATCGTGGTGCCCCAGGCGATGCGGGTGATCGTGCCGCCCACGGGCAACGAGGTCATCAATATGCTCAAGACCTCGTCGCTGGCGGTGGCGGTGCAGTACACGGAGCTGCTGCGGGCCACACAGAACGTGTCCCAGACGTCGGGTGCCACCGTGGAGATGCTCTTCCTGGCGGCGGTCTGGTACATGATCCTGACCTCGGTGCTCAGCATCGGCCAGTACTACCTGGAGCGTTACTACGCGCGCGGATCGAGCCGCAGCCTGCCGCCGACGCCGTTCCAGCGCATCAGAGTCAATGTGCTGTCCCTCGGCCGGCCCAAGGGAGGCATGGCATGACCCAGATGGTGAAGGCCGAGGGCGTCCACAAGTCCTTCGGCACCGCCCACATCCTCAAGGGCATCGATCTGGAGGTCGCTCCCCGTGAGGTCTTCTGCCTGATCGGGCCGTCGGGCTCCGGCAAATCGACCTTCCTGCGGTGCATCAACCACCTGGAGAAGATCAACGCCGGCCGGCTGTCGGTCGACGGTGAGCTGGTCGGCTACCAGCAGAAGGGCGACAAGCTCTACGAGCTCAAGGACAGCGAAGTCGCCCGGAAGCGCCGGGACATCGGCATGGTCTTCCAGCGCTTCAATCTCTTCCCGCACATGACGGCGATCGAGAACATCATGGAGGCGCCCGTCCAGGTCCGCGGCGAGGCGAAGGCCGTGGCACGGGCCCGCGCGGTGCGGCTGCTGGACCGGGTCGGTCTGGCCGACAAGGCCGCCAGCTATCCGTCACAGCTCTCCGGCGGCCAGCAGCAGCGGGTGGCGATCGCCCGCGCGCTGGCCATGGAGCCCAAGCTGATGCTCTTCGACGAGCCGACCTCGGCGCTGGACCCGGAGCTGGTGGGTGATGTCCTCGACGTCATGCGCGACCTGGCCGAGGACGGTATGACGATGATCGTGGTCACGCACGAGATGGGTTTCGCGCGTGAGGTCGGGGACGCGCTGGTCTTCATGGACGACGGTGTGGTGGTCGAGTCGGGCCACCCGCGCGACGTCCTGACGAACCCGCAGCACGACCGGACGAAGTCCTTCCTTTCCAAGGTGCTGTGACGCCGGTGAGGGGCGGTGCGGACGACTCCGTACCGCCCCTCACCGTAGGCGCGAGGGGGTTCGTTGCCACGGTTGCACCAGCTCGTACGACCGCCCCGGCCGCCGGGTGACCCGGCGCGGCGGGCCGGAGCGGCACGGCTGCTTCAGCGCCGGTTACTTCAGCGCGAGGACGAGGGAGTCCGAGGGCGAGGACCAGACCGCCCGCGCCTCGCCGAAGCCGGCCTCACGCAGCGCCCGCGCGTGCCAGTCCGCGGACGGGGTGTCGCCGTCCGCGTGCTCACCGTAGATCTTGAAGCGCTCGGCGGTCGGCCCGGCGAGCACCGGATCCTTGGCCGCCAGGTCCCACCACTCCGCCCAGTCGAGGGCTCCGGCGGCCCTGGCGCTGTCCATCCTGGCGTGCCGGTGGGCCCGCTCCGCCGCGTTGATACGGGGGGTGCTCTCGTCCCTCATGTGGTCGGCGTTCAGGAACACGCCGCCGTCCCGCACCAGCCCGGCGAGCTGCCCGTACAGCGCCTTGAGCGGCTCGCTGTGCAGCCAGTGCAGCGCGGTCGCGGTGAGCACCGCGTCGTACGAGGAGTGCGGCAGCAGCGCCGTCCAGCCCGGGTCCAGCAGATCGGCGGTCAGGAAGCTCACGCGCTCGTCCCCGGCGAAGTATCCGCGCGCGATCGCCAGCAGCGCCGGGTCGAGGTCGACGCCCGTGCTGGTCGCGCCGGGGAATCGGCGGAACAGCCGGTCCGTGATGCTTCCCGTGCCGCAGGCCAGGTCCAGCACCCTCGGCTCCGGGCCGGCCACGGCCTCGACCATGTCCAGCATCACCCGGAAACGCTCTTCCCGGTCGGGCATGTACCACTCCTGCTGGCGGTCCCAGCTCTCCTGCCAGCCGCGCCAGTCGGCCGCCGCCGGCTGACCCGCCCCGGCGCCCGTGTCCTGGCCGATCGTCCCGGCCGCCGCACCGGCCCCCGGCTCACTCATGGAAAACCCCCACTCAGTAATACCCTAGAAGTGCCACCAGCCATTACAGCAAATCCTAGACCGAACCCTAGACCGAAGCCGTAAGGACTACAAGTGGAACTGGCCTCTTACTCGGACTCCGCCGTACGCCTGGTCAACACCGAGGAGCCGGCCCGCGGCACGGACACGCTGACCTCGGTCGATGCCGTCCGCGCTCTCTTCGGCCCCAACTCCCAGGCGGCCCGCCGCGCCACCGACGCGGATGTCACCCGTTTCCGGTCGGTACGGGCCCGGCTGCGCGCGGTCTTCACCGCGGCCGACTCCGGCGAGGCCACCCAGGCGGTGGACCTGCTCAACTCGCTGCTGCTGGAATTTCCCGTCAGCCCGCAGATCTCCGGCCACGACTTCCTCGACGACGACGGCTGTCCGCGCTGGCACATGCATCTCGCGGACCACCCCTCCAACGCCACGGCGGGATACGCGGCGACCGCCGCCATGGGGCTCGCCTTCCACCTGACGGAGTACGGCGTCGACCGGCTCGGCCTCTGCCAGGCAGCGCCGTGCCGCAACGCCTACCTCGACACCTCGACCAACCGCTCGCGCCGCTACTGCTCGGACCGCTGCGCGACCCGCGCCAACGTCGCGGCCTACCGGGCCCGCAAACGCCTGGAGACCGAACGTTCCGCCAGCACCGGCCGCAGCGCGGACACCAGCCAGCAGGCGACCGCGCGCGCCGACCGCTGATCGCCCAGCGGCCGGTAGCGTGCCCTGACCCGCCCCAGCAGCAGCTCCTCGGGCACGGCGCCGAAGACCCGGCTGTCGCCCTCGGCCCCCGGATTGTCACCGAGCACCCACCAGCCGCCGTCGCGCCGCTCCACCAGCCGCTTCACGATGAGCAGGTCCTGTTGCAGCGGATGCTTCAGCACCGCCACGTCGCCCGCCTTCACCGGAGCGCGGTACTGCACGAGGAGCTGATCGCCATGTCTGAGCGTCGGGTACATGGACGGACCCATCACCTCGGCGATCCCCAACCGCACTCTCGGCTCCCGCCCCAGTTCCGTCATCCGGCACCTCCCGGCCCCACCGTATGTTCCGCCACCAGTCTCATATTCACCCCGGACTTTTGTCCTAAGCCTCCGGCCCGGTCCACCGGCTCCTCCGGCGGGCTCGCGACGCCCGGCGCGGGCGCCCGCCGCGGTGCCGGAATCGGCCGAGTGGCGCCCCGTACTGGGCCGTTCCTCCGCCCGGCGATCACGCATACCGCGAGACACCGGCCCGGGCGCTGCCGGGACGGGCCCCGCCCGCCGGTCGAACGGCGCCATTTGTCGGACAAGGCCAAGGGGGCCCCCGCGAAATCAGGCTTCTCACGGAGTAATGTCCCACCTGAGAAGACGATCACGAGGAAGGACAGCTCCATGCTTTCCCGCCTGTTTGCCCCCAAGGTGAAGGTCAGCGCCCACTGCGACCTCCCCTGCGGTGTGTACGACCCGGCCCAGGCCCGCATCGAGGCCGAGTCGGTCAAGGCCGTCCAGGAGAAGATGCAGGGCAACGACGACGCCCACTTCCAGGCGCGCGCCACGGTCATCAAGGAACAGCGCGCAGAGCTCGCCAAGCACCATGTCTCGGTGCTGTGGAGCGACTACTTCAAGCCGCCGCACTTCGAGAAGTACCCGGAGCTGCACCAGCTGGTCAACGACACCCTCAAGGCGCTGTCGGCCGCCAAGGCCTCCAAGGACCCGGCGACGGGCCAGAAGGCGCTGGACTACATCGCCCAGATCGACAAGATCTTCTGGGAGACCAAGAAGGCTTGATCTCTGGTCAGGCGTTCTGACCTGCGGTTTCGCGGGTCATGTCGCCTACCTGTCCGCACCCGGTCCGCAGGCCGCCGAGCACGGCGTCCATGACGGCCCGGGTGCGGTCTTCTTCCCCGGGCCACAGGTGCGCGTAGATCCGCAGCGTGATGACGGCGGACGCGTGCCCGAGGACGAGCTGCACCTGCTTGACGCTCGCGCCGCCGCCGATGAGCGCGGAGGCGTAGAAGTGCCGCAGGTCGTGAGTGACCATGTGCGGCAGCTCGACGGCCTTACGGCCTTCCCGCTCGGCGGCCCCGTTCTCGGCCGCCTGGAGCGCCTTGCGGGCGCCGTTCCACTCGGTCTTCCAGCGCCGGTAGTTGAGCGGCTCGCCCTCCTCCATGGTGAACAGCCACCCCTTGGACGGACGCGCGGCGAGATGCGCGAGGAGCGCGTCAGTGACGACCTCGCCGACCGGGACCGTACGCCGGGACTTGGCGGTCTTCGGCGGGCCGATCTTCCCGGACTGGAGCCGCTGCCGCTCGACGCGGATGGCGCCGGCCTTGAGGCGAGGGCCTCATCGAGATTGATGCGCCGACGCGGCGTGCCGTTCTCGATGCGCCAGACCGCCGTCTGGTTCATCTTCACGCCGCGGGCGGAACTGCGGGCGGCGGCAATGGCGTTCCACCGAGCCCGCCGCTCCGCCACCCGCGCCGACCACCAGGCCGCCACCGCTCTACGCAAGGCCGCCAAGGAACTCGCCTACGCCTCCAACGAGCCGGGCGGACTCGCCATCGCCCTGCTCTTCGCCACCGTGCACCTGGCCCGCGCCGCCGCCAAGTGGCACGAACAGCGCGGCCACGCACAGCAGGCCGCTGCGGCCGAGGAAGCCTTCCGCCACCTCCAGGCGGGCTACCAGCAGGCCGCCGCGCCCGTCTTGGCGGACTTGGCCCGCCGCGCACCACGAGCCCCAACCGCCAGCCGCTTCGAACAAGACGTACGCGTGGCCCTCCCCGCCCACGCCGACCGGATCCTCGCCGACCCCACTTGGACCGCTCTGACCACAGCCCTCGCCCAGGCCGAGAGCGCCGGCCACAACCCCCGACGCCTCCTGGCCGAAGTGGGCACCAGCGGGAACTCGACAGCGCCGACCACCCTGCCGAGGTCCTCAACTGGCGTATCACGGCTCAGCCGAACCGGAGGACGCAAGCGGCTCGCATGGGAAGCGCCACCAGCGGCACCTCGGCCATGTCCGCCACGCCACACCCTCCGACCACACCAGCGGCCATGAGGCCCGAAGAACGCAGTCGACACCGCTGACCCCGGCCAGCGCAGAGCTGCTCACGTTGATTCCCCACTCGGCCGGTGGTCTACGTCCCCGATATCGCTCGAGTGGACGAGATGTCGCTCCGGTCGGCCTCGCACTCAGGTGAGGCCGACCGGCGAACAACGCTTCACGAGCAGTTCCACTCCTCGCTGGGCAGTGCGTGCCACAGGTCGAGCCAGTCGTGGAGCAGGAAGAGGGGGCGGGTCAGGACGATGTCGCCGGCCCGCTGGGAGCGGATCGCCAGGCCGAGGTCGGCGAAGACCGGATCGCCAGCGACGCTGTACGCCAGGCTGCCAGGCCGTGTTGTGCGGTGGACGAGCCAGTCCTCCACGTGGGAAGGCGCGCAGCCGGTCAGCGGGGCTGCGTTCAGTCTCACCTGGGGGCCGGTGAGGGCGTCTGCGGCGACGCACCCCAGGCGGCTGTCGTGAAAGAGGGCCCTGATCCCGCTCTCAGTGAAGTCGGCGTAGTTGAGCTGCTGGTCTTCGCCGTGGTGGGAGTAGGACGAGACGGCCGGTCCTTCGCCGAGGACGCGGGTGATCTCCTCCAAGGTCATCCCGAAGTGCAGGGGGCCGACTCCTACGTACGGCGTGAACGTCCACTCGGCGCGCTCCTCCTCCCGGGCGATCCGCCACGGGCCGCGGTACCCCGCTTCGCTTCCAGGGGCGGCCACGGACGGCTCGGGTGCTGGCTCGTGCAGGGCAGCCGGCATGGGAGCGGTCCGGTCCTCACGCTGGCGGCCGAGTCGTTCCGGAGCAGCGGTGTCCTCGGGTTGATCTTCCAGCCAGCGGATCGCCTGCTCCTGCTCCTGGCCGCCGAACGGGTCCTCCGCCAACTCGCCTGCCCGGTCCAGGGCCGCACGGCGCTCCTTCTCCGCAGTGACAAGACCAGTGACATCCTCCTCCCAGGCAGCCAGCCGTTCTCGGGCGATCCACCGGTAGTACGAGTCCGCGCTCACGGCAAGGACCTCGCGAACGGCGGGCGCGTACCGGGGTACGGACGAGGCGAGGGCGGGGTCGGCCAGGAGCAGGGCGGTGGCAGCGAGCGCGGCCTCCTTCACCAGTGGATCGTCGGCGTCGCAGAAGTCCGCGATGCGGTCGTGGAGTGTTGGCCTTGCCGTTCGGGCGGCGGCCAGATTCTGCGCCGTGCCGACGCCGCCCTCGACGTCCAGGCGGGCGATGTCGGCGAACGAAGCCAGCCAGTTCAGCAGTTCGGCGCGAAGCGACCGCCGACCGGCCCTGCGCTCCCACCGGTCTTCGGCGAGGGTGCGCGGATCGTCGAGAAGACCGGCCAGGACCAAGGCTGCCGGAGCGGTCGCTGGAAACACCTGCTCCTGATTCAGGAGCAGCCGATACAGATCGCCTACCGCCCGTACCCGGCGGGCCGGGTCGGCAGCGAGCACAGCGCCGAGGATGTCCGGTGTGTCAGGCACACCGTGCTGGCCCGTACAGACGTGCGGCAGCTCTTCCCAGACGGTGCCGGCGAGCTCTGCCTGTGCTCTGGGTGGCAGGGAGCTGGCGGGAGCACCAGAAAGGTCTGGGGTCATCTCGTTGATCACGACCGCAGTGTTCCAGCCGACTCCGACATCAGCGCCGCCGATACGTGCCACAGACCGCAGGCGGCTCACGCTTGAGTAACACTCTGATGCCCTCTCTGCTCGTGGCAGCGAGGGCATCAGGGCGTCAGGCGGCGCGGGCTGTGGGTAACTGCGAGACCCACGTCGCGAGCCCGGTCAGGTGCTCGGGCTGCAGCCCGTGGCCTTGGCCAGGGCGGGTGGTCCACTCCATCCGGGCGGGTACGGCCAGAGGCTCGGCGAGTCCGGCGGCGGTGCGCTGGAGCGCGTGGATTCGGGTCGTCCCCGTGGCGGACACTCCAGACGGTACCGAGCGTGCAGGGCCGGTGGGGTCATGTTGCACGTGAATTATTCATCTTTGACGAACTCCACGAGCAAGGCGCATCTGGATACACCATCCAACGCAAGATCGTCGAAGAGCTTTGCCATATGCGGAAGCCGCACGCGGAAGCCCCTGACCAGAAAGCTGGCGCCGAAGCTCTCGCCGAGTTGAAGCAAGTAGCACAGGAGCAAAAGGTCCTTATCGACCCGAAGCGAGCAGCAGCTACTGCCCGCCGGGTCGCCGAAAAGAGGCGCCTCCAACTGCTCCAAGAACGCCAGGCCACGATCGGAGAACTGCGTCTCGACTTCTTGAAGCTCGTCCAGCAAGGTGCAAGCGAGTCTACACAACGGCGTGGTTACGACTTGGAGAAGCTATTCGCACGGCTTTTTCGGACCTACGACCTGGACTACCGCCTGTCCTACCGCATAGCCCATGAGCAAATCGACGGCTCGTTCCACTTCCGAGGGTTTACATATATCGTCGAAGCTCGATGGCGAACCGCACAGCCAGACCTTGGGGACCTGCTCGACTTCAAGGGAAAGGTCGACGGCAAACTCGACAGCACGCGAGGCACTTTCGTATCCATGGCTGGCTACGACCCCGGCGTGCTAGACCACTTCGTGCGCAACTCCCGAGGCAGTCGCAACAACGTCATCATGTTTACCGGGCAGGACGTATCCCAACTGTTCGAGGGCCGCATAGGCCTCGTTGATGCACTGACCAAGAAAGTCGACGCAGCCGAGCAAGAAGGTCGAGCGCTGTGTGAACTCTGATCAGTGCCAGCGGCACCCTCAAGCCCAACGAGCGACACCAGACCGACGGCCACGAGGACAACGTGAAGTCCACGTAGGCAAGATAGATCGCACAAACCCGGCACCGGAAGAGGTAGGCGCTCGGCTGTCCGGCCTTGTCTAGGGAGTCGAGGAAATGGTCGATCTGATCTGGAGGCCAACCCCAGTAACTGATCTCCCGCCGAAAAGTCTCCAGCGCATCCGGGTGGGCCGCGAGCTCCGTAGCCCCTGCGCGCCCCAAAAAGGAAGCGCCGTCAGGCCCGTTGCAGGACGAAGTCGTACTCGGCGTGCAGGTAGGGCACTTCGAGGGTGGTTCCGTCGGGCGCGACCCCGGCCGGCCGTTCGGTGAAGCTGACGATCAGCGCGTCCTTCGTACCGAAGACCACATCGCTGTCGAGATACTCACTGTCCTCCTGGAACAGGTGGGTGATCAGCCTCTGGTAACCGGGCTCGTCGATCAGGAAGTGCACATGCGCGGGACGGAAGTAGCTGATGTCCGTCTTGCGGATGAGATCGCCGACCGGGCCGTCCATGGGGATGGCGTACCCGCGCGGTGCGATCGTGCGGATGCAGTACGTGCCGTCCTCCCGCGTCCGGTACTTCGCCCGCAGACGGGCCTCGTCGATGGCGGGAAGCTGCGATTCGTAGGTGCCGTCGGCGTCGGCCTGCCACGCGTCAAGGACGGCGTGAGGCAGTGGCGTGCCGTCGAGGTCGGTGACCCTGCCGGTGATGAACAGCGGTGTTCCCGGGATACCGTCCGACATGTCGAAGCCGTACGGCGCGGCGGGCGAGCCGTCGATATGGAACGGCCCGAGCACGGTGGCGGGTGTCGCCTCCGGCGAGGACTGGTTGTTGAGCTGCACCACGAGCATGCTCAGCCCGAGCACGTCGGAGGTCAGGATGAGTTCCTGGCGCTTGTCGCCGCTGATCCGGCCGGCCGCGGTCAGCCATTCGATCGCGGCCATCCACTCGTCCTCGGTCAGCCGCACGTCCCGGGCGAACTCGTGCAGGTGGCGGACGAGCCCCGTCATCAGCTCCGCCAGACGCGGCGAGTGGGCGGTGGCCCAGCGCTGGACGGCAAGGTCGGTGATGTTGTCGTCGTCGACAAACATGGTTGCTCCCTGGTGTGCCTGGCAGGTGTGGTGACGGCCGTTGGGCGGCTGGTTCCTGTCGAGCGCGGTCGGCCCGTTGACGGCGGAGCGTGACGCCGTCGGCGCCACGCTCGTCGGCGAGCGCGGCACACGGGTGCGGCGGTTCTCGGTCTGCTGCCTGCCGCTGGACGGCGGCGGCGTCAGTCGGTGCGGCCTTCTTCGCGGCCTTCCTCCGTGAACGGCGCGGGGACAAAGGGATCCGGCGGCACCGAGGTGTTGTTGAGGTCGACGGAGAGGAAGACATCACGCGCGACCGGGTGCCGGATCTCCTCGGCGAGCTGCCCGATGAGTCCGGCGGTGCGGGCCAGCAGCGCGAAGCCGCGCAGCAGGGGCAGCGGCAGGCCCAGGTCGGCGAGCGCGGCGCCGCACACGCCCGCTCCGTTGAGCGGCAGCGTCTTGCCCAGCACGGTCGGATGCACCCGGCCGATGGCGGCGAACAGCGACAGGTGCGGACCGAACAGGCCCTCCTCCGCCGCGATCCGCATCAGCCTCGGCGTGCGCGGATCGCCCGTCTTGTGGACGTGATGCCCCAGCCCCGGCACGAATTCCCGGGCCTCGCGCCGCTCCCGCACGGTACGCAGAGCCACCGCGTCCCAGCCCGCCTCGTCGCGTGGCAGGGTGCCGCCCAGCGACTCCAGCACGTCGTGCAGGAACATGCCGGTGTCCTCGGTGACGCCGAGGAATCGCGAACCGCCGCCGAGCAGGCCGGCGGCGAGCGCGCCCTGGACGGAGTCCGGCGCGGACAGGTACGTCAGCCGGGTGACGATGGCGGTGGGCGTGAAACCGTGGTCGGCCAGCGCGGCGAGAACCGCCTCGAAGACCCGTGTCTCGCCGGGGCTGGGCCGCCGCTGGGTGGCCAGCCAGAACGCCAGCTCGCCGAAGCCCACCGAGCCCATGATGTCCTCGGCCAGGTCATGACCGAGCAGAGTGATGGTCTTCAGATCGGACGCGCCCAGCGCGGTGGGATAGACGGCTCCGCTCTCCGGCTCAGTCACGGCCTTCCTCCTCGGGTCCGGACAGCCACGCGCGGAGCTGGTCGCCGTGTTCGTCGAGCTCCGGCGGCGGCAGCCGATAGGCGGCCGGGGTGGCGGAGAAGCGGATCGGGTGGCGTGTGGTGGGTACGGCGCGCTCGCCCTCGCCCACCGTGACGACCGGTTCCAGCCCGAACCTCTCTGCCATGGCGAATCCGCCGTCGATGGTGTTGATCGGCCCGCTCGGCACACCGGCCTCGACCAGCGCCTCGAACCATTCGTCGGCGCCGCGTTTGACGAGCTGCTCGACCAGCAGGGGCCGGAGCCGGTCGCGGTTGACCGTGCGGTCTGCGTTACGGGCGAAGAGCGGGTCGTCGGCGACCTCCGCGATCCCCAGCACCTCGCACAGCTTGCGGAACTGCGCGTCGTTGGCCGCGGTCACGATGAGGTCGTTGTCCGCGGTGGGCAGCGGCTCGTACGGGAACACGCTCGGATGGGCGTTGCCCATCCGGTACGGCACGGTGTCCCCCGCGACAAAGGCCGAGCTGTGGTTGACCAGTCCGGTGAGCGCCGATGACAGCAGGTTCACCTCGACGAGCTGGCCCTCGCCCGTCGCGTCCCGGTGGCGCAGCGCCGCCAGGACACCGATCGTGGCGTGGTTGCCGGCCATCACGTCGAAGACGGAGATCCCGGCCCGGTAGGACGGCCCGTCCGGGTCGCCCGTCAGACTCATCAGTCCCGAGACGGCCTGCACCATGAGGTCATAACCGGGCACATGGCGTCCCGCGCCGGAACCGAACCCCGTGATGGACGTGTAGATGACGCCGGGGTTGTCACGGCGGACC
The DNA here is from genome assembly GCF_040635655.1 of Streptomyces sp. NPDC006923. Lineage (NCBI taxonomy): Bacteria > Bacillati > Actinomycetota > Actinomycetes > Kitasatosporales > Streptomycetaceae > Streptomyces > Streptomyces sp. NPDC006923. Next base: position 233,783 of record NZ_JBEYIF010000006.1, on the reverse strand, counting down.
GCCTCGAAGTCCAGCCCGTACTTCGCGAGTCCGCCGGGCTTGAAGTTCTCGATCAGGACGTCCGCGCGCCTGGCCAGTTCGCGCGCGACCCCGGCGTCGGCCTCGTCACGGAGATCCAGCGCGATCGAGCGCTTCCCGCGGTTGATCCCCAGGTAGTAGGTCGAGACACCGTCACGCACCGGAGGCGTCCAGGTCCGGGTGTCGTCACCGTGCGGTCCCTCGACCTTGACGACATCGGCCCCGAGGTCCGCCAGCAGCATCGTGGCGTACGGCCCGGCGAGTATCCGCGAGAAGTCCGCCACCAGCACCCCGGAGAGCGGCCCCTCGACACCCGGCCGAGCGCCTGCGTCGCTCTCTGACATCGAGCCCCCTTGTCCGATCAGCGGACGACTGTCCGTTGCAGGGATTCTGAGTCTCGGGCGGTGGAAACGTCAAGGCGTCGTGGCCACGCTCGACGGCCGGGTCCTGTCCGGCGCGGACTCAAGCCGCGCGAAGTCCACACTGATCTCGCCCGCGGCTTGCAGGAGGAGGGGCAGATACTCGTTGAGCAGCACCTCCACCGAGGTCTCGGCCGCGTGCGCGTTGACATTGACGCTCGCGACGACGCGCCCTGAGCCGTCGCGCAGCGGGGCGGCCACCGACCTGATGCCCCGCGCCAGTTGCTCGTCCGTCACCGCCCAGCCGCGCGCGCGGACCTCCCGCAGTTCCGCCTCCCACTCCGTGCGACCGGGCCGCCATACGGGAACGAGACCCGACCGGCTCGGCTCGGCGAGGGTCAGGGCCGCCTCCTCCGGCGTCAGCGCGGCCAGCAGCACCTTGCCCAGGGACGTCTGCAACGCGGGAAACCTGGTGCCGATCTGCACGGCGAGCGTGACGATCTTGGGCACGGAGACGCGGGAGACATAGACGATGTCCGAGCCGTCGAGCTGCGCGATCGAGCAGGACTCATTCGTCCGCTCGACCAGCCACTCCAGATGCGGTCGCGCCACGTCCCAGAGTCCCGTCGAGCGGACGTACGCGACGCCGAGTTCGAGCACCCGGGGCGTGAGCGCGAACCCGCCGGCCCGCTGCCGTACATATCCCAGCTCGGCCAGGGTGAGCAGGATCCGGCGCGCGGTCGGCCTGGCCAGTCCCGTCGCGCTCGCCACCTCGGTCAGCGACATCACCGGGCGCCGGGGCTGGAACGCGGTGATCACCTCCAGCCCTCGGGCCAGCGCCTCGATGAAATCGGGGCCGGTTCCTTCGCGCGGCATGGTTTCTCCTTTTGAGCTGCTGTGACTGCGACTTGAGCTGCTGTGACTGCGACGGCCAGGCCCGGCCGTCGTCCGGTGTACGGACACCACGGGCGCCGCCCTATGGGCAGCATAGAGCCCTTTGACGCGTGCCCATCTCGGTGAAGAGATGGCCCCTGACCGCGATGCGGACAGTGGGACCAGGATGGCCCACCTATGGATCACGAGTTTCGTATTGACTTCGTGTTTCAGCGTGCTGACTATCGTCGGCAGCCGCAGTGACCGCTGTGCGGATGATCGTCCAGAAGGAGATCAGTGATGAGTCGGCCCATCGAATTCCTGCCAGGACGGCCCGTCGTCTTCCGCGGCGGCACCGTGCTGCCCATGGACCGTGCGCGTCAGGTGCTCACCGGCACCGACGTACTCGTGGCCGGCGACAGGGTCGCCGCGGTCGGCCCGCGGCTCGCCGTCCCGGACGGCACCGCGGAGATCGATGCCACCGACGGCATCGTGATGCCGGGCATGATCGACACACATCGGCACATGTGGCAGACGGCGATGCGCGGCTACGGCGCCGACTGGACGATCAGCCAGTACTTCGTCTGGTTCTATCTGGAACACGGCAAGCACTTCCGGCCCGAGGACGTGCACGCGGGCAACCGCCTGGCCGCGGTCGAGGCTCTCGACGCCGGTGTGACCACGGTGGTCGACTGGTCGCACGGGCTCCGGACGGTGGGCCACGCGGAGGCGGCGGTCGACGCGCTGCGGTCCGTGCCGGGCCGGTTCGTCCTCGCCTACGGCAATATCCACCAGGCACCGGCGGAATGGACCGCCGGGACCGATTTCCGGGACTTCGCGCGCCGCCACATCGACGGCGACGACCTGCTCGGCTTCCAGCTCGCCTTCGACGTCACGGGCGATCCCGCGTTCCCCGAGAGGCCCGCCTTCGAGGTGGCGCGGGAACTCGGCGTCGCCGTCACCACCCATGCCGGGGTCTGGGGAGCCACCAACGACGACGGCGTCCGGCTGATGTACGAGAACGGCTTCATGACGCCGGAGACGGTGTATGTGCACGCGTCGACACTGTCCGCCGACTCGTACCACCGCATAGCGGCGACCGGCGGCTCGATCTCGGTGTCCACGGAGAGCGAGCAGAGCGCCGGTCAGGGCTACCCGACCACCTGGGCGGTCCGCTCGCACGACATTCCCGTGTCCCTGTCGATGGACACCAGCGTGTGGTGGAGCGGCGACCTGTTCTCCGCCATGCGCACCACCCTCGGCGCTGACCGGGCCCGCGAGCACCTGGAGGCCCACGCCCGGGGCGAGACCGTCACCCACAGCGCCCTGCGCGCGGACCAGGTCGTGGCATGGGCAACGCGCGGCGGTGCCCGCGCGCTCGGCCGCGAGCACGACCTGGGCAGCCTCGAAGTCGGCAAGAAGGCCGACCTGGTACTGCTGAAGAACGACCACTCACCGGTGTCCTTCCCGCTCCTCAACCCGTACGGCCACGTAGCTTTCCAGGCCCAGCGCGGCGACGTGCACACCGTGCTCGTCAACGGCCGGGTGGTGAAGCACGAACATCGCCTGCTCGGCATCGACCTGGCCGCCGTGCGCCGTGAGGTCCAGCACACGGTCGGCCATCTGCGGTCGGCCCTGGGCGAGGAGGAATGGCGGAAGGGGATGAATCCCGACATCCCCGAATCGAAGGTCCTCGACAACCCCTACACCTACACCGACTACCGCAGCGCGTCGACGCACGGTCAGTAGAACGCCCATTGGTGTAACCCAAGAGCCCTTCCCCCTGTCCGCACCCGGACCGCGGGCCGCCGGGAACGGCGGCCCGCGGTCCGGGTGCGGTCGTTCTCCGGGAGGCCGTCGCCCTGGCTCGCGCGATGAGACCGCCTCCCGTACGCCCTGCCCGCCCGGGAGCCCGGGCCGTGCCGGGGGCAAGCGCACACGGGCCTCAAGTCCCTTGGGAAAGGCGGCTATGCTGCCGCTCAGCCGAGCCCCTACAGCACCACAGACCAGGGACGACTCCGCTCCGAAGCGATAGAGGATCTTGCGGTGAGACCGGTCTCCCGGCGCCCGGCCAGCAGGCGGCCTCCTCGGCGACCGACGATCGGATCGATCTCATCAGCTCTATGACTCTTGGAAAGGAGCGACCTGTGCCACCCGAGATTGTTGGGCGTAAAGGTCCTCTCACTGGACAGCGATTTCCCGTCGGAGAAGCACCGATCACCTTCGGCCGCAAGAGCGACAACAGTGTGGTGATCGCCAGCGGAAGCGCCTCACGCTTTCACGCGGAGATCCTTCCGGAGGACGACGGATACGTCCTGTACGACCGGGGAAGCAGCAACGGCACGCTGGTCAACGGGGTGCGGGTGACCGCGCATGTGCTCCGGCCCGGCGATCTGATCACGGTCGGCGACGAAACATTCTGTTTCGAGGCGGCCGACGCGATGGAGACGATCATGGACCTCGCCATGATCCAGTCCCTGATGGCATCCGCCGCGGCCGATGAACCGGGCCCCGTCCTCCAGGTCACGGTCGCCGGCGGCGGTCCCGTCGGACTGAGTTTCGCCCTGCTGCTCGAACACCTCATGGGCCGGCGTGTGGCCATCACGGTGTACGACGGTCGCTGGACTCAGGACGGTGCACAGATCGTCTGGAAGAACCAGGGCCAGGGAAATGTCAGGCGGCAGCAGGTCGTCACCGTCCAGAGCCGCCAGTATCTGAATCTCCCGGAGGAGGTGCAGGCGCGGTTGTTCAGCGCCGGTTCCTACTCGGAGATGTGGCCGGCCGGCCCCGATTCGATTCGCGGCTACAGCCCGCGCAACATCCGAATCGCCTATATCGAGGACAAGCTCCTTGAAATAGCGAACGAGAAATCCGACCGTATCCGGCTCGTGCCCGCCAAGTTCGACCCCACCGAGCACCATGACACCGTGGTCAAGGACCATGTGCTCGCCATCTGCGAGGGAGGGCGCTCCCGCACGCGCGAGCATTTCACCAGCAAGTTCGGCGTCGCCGACACGTCAAGCTATTCCCTCGACGGCCATCACATACAGGATGTCGTGCTGGGCCTGCGAGTGAAGTCCGGCCTCTCGGACCCCATGACCGTCCTGCTGACCGTCGCCCAGAACCGTTTCCTTCTCAACGCCCTGCGCGGTGAGGGCTTCCTCAATATGCGCCTCACCGACGACGAGGCCAAGGAAGTCGTCGGGATCGATCCCGTACGGCAGGTGTTCGAAGACTGCATTGCTTCGCGGCCCTGCGTGATGGGACGCGACGACCATGGCGACTTCCACTGCTCGACGCACAGCACGCTGTTCCTGCCCGCCCTGATCAAGGGCTCGGCGCTGTGGAAGCGCGTACGGGAGGGGCTGGCCTTCTTCGGTGTCGCCGAGGAGGACCTGAGCGCCGTGACCGCGTTCCGGCTGGACATGGTGCAGCGCTCGCGCTTCACCGCCCATCTGTATTCCGCGACCTCGACCACCCCGGGCACCTACGGATTTCTGCTCGGGGACGCGGCCAACGCCATCCACTTCTGGCCGGGACGCGGACTCAACAGCGGACTGGCGTCGGCCATCTCGCTGGCACGGTCCCTCAGCACCACCTGGAGCGGGAAGCCCTTCCGCGACGCCGACTTCGTCCGCCACGAGGCGGCGATGTCGATGCTCCAGTACCGGCACAAGAGCCGGGCCTGGAAAGCCATGGTCACCACCGATGAGCACGGAATCACCTCCGCGATCAAGGACAAGATCGCGCTGAGCATCGAGGAGGCGGTCCCGGACGCGCTGGACAGGGAAACCGAGATCGACGCGCTCATGGAGCAGTTGCGAGAGATCCGGGACCGCCTGTCGTCACGTATCGCGGGCATGCCCGACGACACCACCCTCAGGGACCATCTGCGGACGCTGAACAGCGAGACCCTGCGCACCCTGCGCATGAGCGGAGCGTGGGACACCCTGGTCGTCGGGGGTGAAGAGGTCGACATCGACATCTTCTACCGCCAGGATTCGCCGGTCCCCGCCTCCTCGGAAAAGGCCCTGAGCCTCGACGGATAGACGGATCAAGGACCGCCCGGCGGGCCGGGGAATGGCCGGACGAACCGCCGGATCCGTCAGTCCCCGTAAGGGTCCGGACCCGGCCGTTTCGGCAATGCCTTGTCAGGCCGCGTCCCATTCGTGGGCGCGGCCGCCCCGCCACTCCACCCATGTGGGGTCGTCGATCAGATCCCAGGCGTCGGGCAGCCCCGCGCGGCGCAGAAACTCCACCAGATCGCGGTCGTCATGGGCCAGGCCGACGATCTGCCCGCGTACGGTCACCCGCCGGCCACCGCTGGGAGACGGCCTGTGTACGACTATCGGCACAGCGTCCATCTCTCCAGGGTGCGACGTCCCGGTCACTCCAGCACGCCGGGAGTCGGGTCCGGCCGGCCTGTCGAGCCCGGCCGGAGGGCCCGCCGCCGGAGTCCCGTCCGGTCCCCGGTGCCCGGGAGGCGCGCTCGCCGCGTGGCCGGTGCCGCCCGGAAGGACAGGGATTCGTTCATACGTTCGAGTATAGGCCCGGTGCCGTGGCCGTCGTCGCGAGCCCGCCGGGGACTACGGAACAGCCCTCAGGTGAACCTCGGCAGCCAGCTCGCCCGGTAGTCCGGATGGTCCGCGTACTCCGCCGCCATGTTCCGGACGGCGAATCCGAGACCCACCGCGCGGCCGGACGGATAGTCGTGCGCGGGCGTATCGGTGTCCAGCTCGGCCACCGCGGCGTACTCGTCCAGGACGACCCGGCTCGCCTCGATACGGCGCAGCGTGGACGCCGGGTTCTGCCGGGCGATGTGGGTGTCGTAGCCGCGCGTCTTCACCGCGAAGGCGATGCCGCCGAGTTCGTCGTGCACTTCTCCCGGCAGATCGGGCGGACTCCACCAGGTGTCTCCGCCCGCCGCCTTCGCGATCTGCTCTTCCTCGTACAGCCGGGCACGGACGAAGGCCACCATCGTCGCCTGGTCATTGCTCATCGGTCCCAGCCCGCTGTCGCCGGTACGGCGGCCCCGCGCGCCGCCGGAGCGGCTCCGGCACCGGCCTGACGCGGTCCCGCGCCCGGCGGCGGCCCGCCATCCGCCGCCATGCCGTCGAGGCGGCCTCGCGCCCGCGCCACACCGGGCCACCTCCGGTGGCCGACCCCCCACAACGCCCGCCGCGCCATATCCCGCCTCCAACTGCCCATGTCCTGATCGCGAGTTCCCTACGAGTGAGCACGGTACGCGGGCAGAACGCCTCTGCCGCGACGACTCCGCCCAGTCCCGCGAAGACCGATGATCGGACGAGTCCTCCACCGCCCGCCGCCCGGGACCGGCGCGCGGACAGTCCGGGCACGGGCGGGGCGGCGGAGGGGCCGGCGCACCGCCCCGGCCCCTCCTCAGGCCGCCGGCGCGTGCAGCAGCGGGCTCTTGTGGCGGGTCAGCCACTGGCGGTAGTCCACCGCGCGCAGGGCCGCCTCCCGGTACGCGGCCTCCAGGTCCGCGAAGACCTCCGCGCCCGCGGACCCCTCCGGGGGACCGGCGCCGTCCTCCCGGGCGCCCGGCCGCGAGAACAGCAGCAGCCGTACCGCCAGCGGATCGTCGCGCAGCGGCCTGATCACCGTGTCGTCGCGCGGATCCGCGGTGGGCTGACAGGGCGCGACAGCTTCTCCGACGGCTATCAGTGAGGCCGCCGTGAGGTAGTCCCCCTGCAACACCGGGGGGTCGATACCGGCCTCGCCCAGGACACGGCGCAGCCCGTCCCATTCGCCGTCCACCGTCGGGTCGACCATCCAGCGGTCACCGGCGAGATCGGCGAGCTCCACGACCTCGCAGGCGGCGGCCGGATGGTCGCTGGCCATGGAGATGAACTGCGGCTCGCGTTCCACCAGTACGCGTCTCTCCAGCCCGTCGGGGACGATCAGCGGACATCCCTCCACCTCGTGTACGAAGGCCACGTCGAGGCGGCCCGCGGCGGTGGCCCGCAGCAGCGCGTTGGCGGAGGCATCGACATGGAGCGTGATGTCGGTGCCGGGCAGCCGGCGTCTGAGCCGGCGCAGCCAGCCGGCGAGCGCGCGGCTCGCCGTGGAGCCGATCCGCAGCCGGGGGCCGTCGGCCCGGTCCGCGGCGGCCCGGGCCTCGGCGACGAGCGCGGCCATGCCGGAGAGGAGGGGACGGGCCCGGCTCAGTACGGAGCGGCCAAGCGGGGTGGGCCTGCAACCGGTGCGTTCGCGGATGAAAAGCTCCGCACCCAGGGAGTTCTCAATTCGCCGTAGCTGAGTCGTCAGAGACGGCTGGCTCATTCCCAGCTTTCGGGCCGCTTTGTGCAGACTGCCCGATTCCGCAATGGCGCACAGGACACGCAGATGCCTCACCTCCAGCTCCATGACCCGAGGGTAGAGCGGCCTCCTGAAGCGCACCAGGTCCCCAAATCGCAGTAATTGGCTTGCATTTGAAGAAAGCAGACCAGGGGGATGCGCTGGTGTTATCGGTGATTGACATCATCCGCTCGGGGGCGAACTCGCCGAGACTCTCCGGGACCGAACCGGTTCACCGGACGAGTAGGAGCCCCCCACATGAGACACCCCAAGACGGTGATTTCCGCAATCTGCGGAATTGGCCTGGCATTTGCGACCGCGTTCAGCGTCGCGCCCGTCACCACCGCCGCGGCGGCTGCCCCCACCAGCCCCGCCGCCACCTCTTCGTACGCCGCCTTCACCGGCTCGAAGGCGGAGGCCGCCGGGAACAAGGCCTTCTTCGAGGCCGTGCTGAAGTCCGTCGCCGAGAAGCGCGCCGCGAACCCCGGCGCCCAGGCCGTCACCGTCGTCTACGACGCCTCCAACGCCCCGAGCTTCGCCGGCCAGATAGCCAGCAGCGCCTCGATCTGGAACAGCGCCGTCTCCAATGTGAAGCTCCAGGCGGGCGGCAACGCCGACTTCGCGTACTACGAGGGCAACGACCCGATCGGCTCGTACGCGAGCACCGACGGGCACGGCCGGGGCTATGTCTTCCTGGACTACGCCCAGAACCAGCAGTACAACTCGACCCGGGTCACCGCGCACGAGACCGGACACGTCCTGGGTCTCCCGGACCACTACTCGGGGCCGTGCAGCGAGCTGATGTCCGGTGGCGGTCCCGGCACGTCCTGCCAGAACACCCGGCCCAACGCGCAGGAGATCGCCCGGGTCAACACGCTGTGGGCGAACGGCCTCGCCGCCGCCCTCGCCAAGGTGTCCTGACCTCACGCCGACAGGACAACCGCAGGGCGCCGGGCGGCGCGTGGACGGACCGCCCGGAAGGCACCCGCGAGCGGCTCGACAGGGGCGCCCCGAAGCAGCACCACGGGGCGCCCCTCCCCGTGTCCCCCTTGGTAACGTCTCTCGGTGGACTTCAGTACGGAGCTGGGCGCATCGGCCCGGCGACCCGATCCCGGCCGGACCGTCGAGGGTGATTTCACGACGCGTTTCGCGGTGCGGGCCGACCGGGCCGACACCGTCGCCTCACTGGGCGACTGGGCCGCCGCCCATGGGCTCCGGCTCACTCGTACCGTCCTGGACCGCGGCCGGACACCCTGCCGGCCGGTACTCACCCGGTACGGCAGGGGCACCCTCGGCCGGCAGCGGAGCGACGCCGGGCAGTGCGCCGAGCGCCTGGCGCGGGCCGGGTTCACGGTCGTCAGGACGAAGATCGGGGCGGCGCCCTGGAACGACGGCGTGCCGGCCACCGACGCCGAGGCCGCGGCGTTTCCCGCGCACTGCCACTTCGAGCACCGCGTCACGCTGCGGCTGCGCATCCCGTACGACACGCAGCGGCTCGCCGCCATCGCCGAACGGCACCTCGCGCATGTCTCGCGCAACGCCCGTCGGGCGCTGCCGGGCGGGGTCCAGGAGCGCTCGGTGACCCAGCGGGCCCGCCGGGTCGGCAGACCGGCCGCGCGGGCCCGGCTGGTGGCCCTGCTCGACGCGCTCGTCCCGGCCGGTTTCCAACCGGTGGACGTGGACGAGGAGTTCGTCCTCCACGACGACAATCCCGCGCTGGACAGCGGCTGGGCGGAGGAGTCGGTGGAGCGGCCGGACGGCTGAACGGAGCCGCGCCCGGGGCCGGGCGCGGCCGACAGCCCCTGCCCGAGGGATCCAGCCCGAGGGATCCGGCCCGAGGGATCCGGCCCGAGGGATCCGGCCCGCGCCCGGCCGATGGATCCCGCCCGGTACGCCGGCGCGCCGTGACACCGGCAGCCGCGACGGGCCGCGGCTCCCGTCCGGACCGGACACGGCCTACGGCACGCTCCGGCGCCCCGGTGCGCGCGTCACGCCGCTCCCACCAGCGGCCGGCCTCCCAGCTCCGTGTCGGCGGGCAACTGACGCCGAATGCGGTCGAGCGCCTCCTCGAAACCGCTCCCGGCGATCCCGGACGCGTAGGCCGCCCCACCGCAGTGCAGTGTCAGACTCAGCTCGGCCCGCCCGGCCGTGCCCTCGGCAGGGCGCTCGCCCAGGGTCAGCAGGCAGCTCAGTGTCGCCTGCTGGACCGTGCCGTCCGAGCTGACCGGAAGCGGGATGTCCCACTCCATGACGCAGGACGACAGGGCTTCGCCCGCCTCCGCCGACTCCAGGACGGCGAAATCCGCCCCTTCATACTCAACTCCCCTTATTCGGGTGCGTACTTGCTGCCCGCCGGCAGTGAGGGTGATCGCTTCCGCCCCCTGGCGGTCCCGGTACCAACCCGCCCATGTATCCGTCGACTCCGCTGTCATGGCGCGGACTGTAGCGGTACGCGATCTTCTGTCGAACCGTGGGTCACCGCTTCCCGCCGTCCCCGGCGACGAGCACGCCGTCCCCGGTGCCCCCGACCGGCACGGCGTCAACTCGTCGGTGGCGCGTTCCTTTTGGTGACGGGCCGCTCAGCCGCCCCCCGGTTCGCGCCACATGGGCCACATGCTCGGCCCGTCCGGAAGGTCGAGGGTGGTCCCCGTGAAGGCGAAGCCCAGCCGCTCGTAGAGCCGGCTGCTGCGTTCGCTGCTCGCCTCCAGATAGGCCGGAACACCCTCGCGGTCGCAGCGCTCCAGGACGGGCTCGATCAGCGCGCGCCCCAGCCCCCGGCCCTGGTGAGCCGGAGAAACCGCGATCATGAGCAGATACTCGTGCGCCCGGTCGTGCGGATGGATCGCACCCATCAGCCGGCCGATCAGCTCCGCTCGTTCGTTGTCCGGATCCGCGACCTCCCGCATCCGGGCCGGGAGGTCGTCCTCCTCCTCGGGCGCGCCCGCCGGCACCTGGAGCCAGAGCGCCATGGCCGTCCCGTCCTCCATGATGTCCACCCGGCCCTCGGCGAGCCCCACATCGACGAACATGCCGAGGAAGCGGCCGTGCACCCTGCGCCGGTGCTCCTCGTCGGGAAACACCCAACTGCTCACCGGGTCGTGCAGGAACGCTTCGTCAAGCAGCCGCACGAGGACCTCCCGGTCCTCCTCTCCCGCCCGTCTGATCCCTCTGCTCATCGCCCGGCCTCCTCCTGGATCGCCAACACCACCGGTGATCCTAAAGTGGACCGGTCGCTCTGCCCCGGTTCATCGAGTACGGCGCGTGACGAATTCCGCCAGGGCCAGCAGATCGCCCGCCGCCGTGAGATCGGGCACCGCCCGGGAGAGCTGGTGGACCGCCCGGGACATCCGGTCGGCGGCCTGGATCTGTGCCCAGTCGCGTCCGCCGGCCTGCTCGACCGCGGCCGCCGCGCGCTGTACCGCGGCGGCGTCCATCGGAGCCTGGTACAGCGCGGCGAGTTCCTCGGCGGCCGGGGTGCCGGACGCCAGGGCCGCGACCACCGGCAACGACTTCTTGTGCGCCGCGAGATCGGCTCCGGCCGGTTTACCCGTGCGGTCGGGGTCTCCCCAGATCCCGATCAGATCATCGATGAGCTGGAAGGACAGTCCCGCCTCCCGGCCGAAGGCGTCCAGGGCGGTGACCTCCTCCTCCCCCGCGCCCGCGTAGAGCGCGCCCAGCGCGCAGGAAGTCCCCAGCAGGGCGCCCGTCTTGGCCGTCGCCATGGCCACGCACTCGTCCAGCGAGACCTCGTGCGGTCCGCGCTGCTCGAAGGCGCAGTCCGCCTGCTGGCCCGCGCACAGCTCGATGACGCACGCCGCGATCCGCGCCGAGGCGGCGGCCGACGCGGGGTGCGGGTCCTCGGCGAGCAGCCGCAGGGCGAGGGCCATCATGGCGTCGCCCGCGATGATGGCGTCCGGGGTGCCGAAGACCGTCCAGGCGGTGGCGCGGTGCCGCCGGGTCGGGTCCTCGTCGATCACATCGTCGTGCAGCAGGGTGAAATTGTGGGCCAGCTCCACGGCGACGGCGGCCCGCACGGCGTGCCGCGGATCCCCTCCGAGCGCCCGCACGGCGGCCAGGACGAGCGCGGGTCTGATCGCCTTGCCGGCCGGCCCGGAGGCCGGGGTGCCGTCGGCGTCCTCCCAGCCGAAGTGGTACATCGAGACCCGGCGTATGGGACCGGGCAACGACTCGACGGCGGATCTCAGCTCGGGATGGACGACGGTGCGGGTGCGCTCCAGGAGAGCCACGGCCTCGTGGCCCTCGGTGGCGGCATCCGTACTGGTCATGGTCACGGTCACTTCCTCTTCCAGCGTGTGTGGGACCGGGATACCGGAACCCGGGTGGGGCGGCCGCCGACTCATGGATCGTCCGGCCGGCCCACCCGGGTCGGTCGCCTCAACTCCAGCGGCCCACTTCGACGTTCTCCAGGACACCGAGCGCGTCCGGCACCAGAACCGCCGCCGAGTAGTAGGCCGTGACCAGATAGGAAATGATCGCCTGCTCGTCGATGCCCATGAAGCGGACCGACAGGCTCGGCTCGATCTCGTCCGGGATCCCGCTCTGCTGGAGCCCGACGACCCCCTGCTCGGCCTCGCCCGTACGCATACAGATGATCGAGGTCGTCCTGGCGTCCGAGATCGGGATCTTGTTGGACGGGAAGATCGGCACACCGCGCCAGGCCGGCACATGGTGGCCCGCGACCTCCACGCTGTCCGGATAGATCCCCCGCTTGTTGCATTCCCGGCCGAAGGCGGCGATGGCCCGCGGGTGCGCGAGGAAGAGCTTCGAGCCACGGCGGCGGGAGAGCAGTTCGTCCATGTCGTCCGGGCTCGGACCGCCGTCGTGCGGCTGGAGCCGCTGCCCGTAGTCGCAGTTGTTCAGCAGACCGAACTCGCGGTTGTTGATCAGCTCGTGCTCCTGGCGCTCGCGCAGCGCCTCGACCGTCAGCCGCAACTGGTGTTCGGTCTGGTTCATCGGCTGGTTGTAAAGGTCCGCGACCCTGCTGTGGACCTTCAGCACCGTCTGGGCGACGCTCAGTTCGTATTCGCGCGGCGCCCCCTCGTAGTCCACGAACGTATGCGGCACGACGGCCTCGCCGACATGGCCCGCGGACAGCTCGATCTCGGCCTCGCCGTACTTGTTGGTCCGCTGGTGCGGCACGAACGCCAGCGACCGCAGATGGTCCCGCAGCGACTCCGAACGGTCCGCGAGGTTCGTCACGTCCTGCCGCGACAGCACCAGCACCGTGCACGCGGTCGCCGCGCGTGCTGTGTAGGCCCAGGTGGCCTCCCCGTCCACCAGCGCCTGGTCACCGAAGTACGCCCCGTCGGCGAGCACTTCGAGCACGGCGTCGTCCCCGTAGGGGCCCGCGCTCACCTTCTCCACCCTGCCGTGCGCGAGCAGGAAGACCTTGTCCGCGGCGTCCCCCGACGCGGCCAGGACCTCGCCCGCCGCGAACTCCCGCTGCTCACAGCGGCGCGCCAGCTCGGCCAGCGCTTCCTCGTCCTCATAGCCGCGCAACGCAGGGATCTCAGCGAGCTCGCCGGGGATGACCGCCACCCGGTCCCCGGTCTGTACGAATGTGACGCGCCCGTCGCCGACCGCGTAGCTGAGCCTGCGGTTCACCCGGTAGGTGCCACCCTGCACTTGGACCCACGGCAGCATCCGCAGCAGCCACCGCGAGGTGATCTCCTGCATCTGCGGTGCCGACTTGGTGGTGGTCGCCAGATTCCGCGCGGCGGCCGTCCCCAGACTCTGCTGGGGCGGCGGCTGCACTGCGCGGACCTCGTCACCAACCGACATGAAGTCTCCCTCTCGATCATGTGCTGACCTGCAAAAGAAAGACTTCCAGCACGGAGAGTGGGAGCGCCATTACACAAATGAGTGGGACTGGATCGCGCGGGACAGGGCACAACACGCGGAAATTCACCCTCACGGGCAAACCGGCACCTCATGGCCCAGAAGCGGCTCGTACGGTGTACGAATCGCCCTGGGCCCTGAGGCACCGGGAGCCTCCGGGCACACACGGCGCACCGCGTCCGACAATGTCCGGGTGACACCCTTCGATGCACGCGATCCCGCCACCCTGCGGCCCCGGCTGCCGTCGCCCCTGCGACCGGTCGGGGACGAGCGTTTCGCCCGCCGTGGGGTGACGCTGCTGCTCAAGCGGGACGATCTGATCCACCCGGAGCTGGCCGGCAACAAATGGCGCAAGCTGGCGCCCAATCTGCGGGCCGCGTCCGACGCCGGCCGGGACACCCTGCTGACCTTCGGCGGCGCCTACTCCAACCACCTCCGCGCGACCGCCGCCGCCGGGCGGCTGCTGGGCTTCGCCACGGTCGGCGTCGTACGGGGCGACGAACTGGCCGGCCGGCCGCTCAATCCGTCGCTCGCCCAGTGCGCGGCCGACGGAATGCGGCTGCGCTTCATGGACCGCGCGACCTACCGCCGCACGTCGGATCCCGCGGTGGTGGCCGCGGTGCTCGACGGGGCCGGGCTGGCGCCCGGCTCCGTCCATGTCGTGCCGGAGGGCGGCAGCAACGCGCTCGCCGTACGGGGCTGCGTGGATCTCGGCCGGGAACTGCGCGGCGCGGCCGGCACCGTCGCCGTCGCCTGCGGCACCGGCGGGACGCTCGCCGGACTCGCCGCAGGACTCGGACCGGATCAGCGGGCGCTCGGTTTCCCGGTGCTCAGGGGCGGCTTCCTGGGGCGGGAGATACAGGACCTCCAGCGCGCGGCGTTCGGCGGCCCCGCGGGCGCCTGGAGTCTCGACGACCGCTTCCACTTCGGCGGCTTCGCCCGTACCCCGCCCGCGCTGAACGCCTTCGCCGAGGACTTCGAGGACCGGCACGGACTTCCGGTGGAACGTCTCTATGTCGCCAAAATGCTGTACGGCCTCACGGCCTTGGCGGAAGAGGGCGCCTTCCCTCCCGGCAGCTCCGTCGCCGCGGTGGTCACCGGCCCGCCGGAGCCGTCCGGGCCGGGGCCGTTCCGCCCCTGATCACTCGGAGCCGTCCTCGCGGTAGGCCGCCGCCTCCTCCAGATCGAGTCTGCGCAGCAGTGTCCGCAGCATCTCGTCGTCGATGCTCCGCCGGTCCCGCAGCTCCACGAACACCTCGCGCTCCGCCTCGATCATCTCCCGGGACAGCCGCCGGTAGGTCTCGTCCGCCGACTCCCCCGTTATCTCGTTGACCGTCCCGAGCCGTTCCCAGACGGCGTTGCGGCGGCGTTCGAGCACCGTCCGCAGCCGCTTCGTCAGTGGTGAGGGCAGTGTGTTCCGTTCGTCGGCCAGCAGCTCGTCCAGCCGTCGTTCCGCCGCCCGGGACGCCTCGCTCTGCGCCTGCGCCTCGGCCAGCGTCTCGGCCTGCCGGTCCCGGCCCGGCACCTTCAGCAGCCGGATCAGCGGCGGCAGGGTGAGGCCCTGCACGACCAGCGTGCCGATCACGGTCGTGAAGGTCAGGAACAGCACGAGATTGCGTCCGGGGAAGGGCCGGCCGTCGGCCATCGCCAGAGGAATGGAGAACGCGATCGCCAGGGACACCACACCGCGCATCCCGGCCCAGCCGACGATCACCGGCGCGGTCCAGTTGGTGTCCGGCTCACGCTCCCTGATCTTCGGGAAGAGGACGCGCGGCAGGAACGTCGCGGGGAAGACCCAGACGAAGCGGACCACCACGACCGCCGCGAAGACCCCGAGCGCGTACACCAGGGCCTCCGCGACGCCGTACTGCCCGAGCCCCTCCAGTACGAACGGGAGTTGGAGCCCGATCAGCGCGAACACCGCCGACTCCAGCACGAACGCGACCATCTTCCACACCGCCGCCTCCTGCAGCCGGGTCGCGAAGTCGACCTGCCAGGCGTGGTGCCCGAGATAGAGGGCCACCACCACGACGGCCAGCACGCCCGACGCGCCGACCTGCTCCGCCACCGCGTAGGCGACGAACGGGATGAGCAGCGAAAGGGTGTTCTGCAGCAGGGCCGCGCCGAGATGGGTGCGCAGCCAGTGCAGCGGCACCATCAGCGCGAGCCCGATGCCGACGCCGCCGAGCGACGCCAGGGCGAACTCCTCGACTCCGCTGCCCCAGCTCGCCTCCGCGCCGGCCGCGGCGGCCAGCGCCACCTTGAACGCGGTGATCGCGGTCGCGTCGTTCACCAGCGACTCGCCCTGGAGGATCGTGGTGATCCGGCTCGGCAGTCCCAGGCTGCGGGCGATGGCCGTCGCCGCCACCGCGTCCGGCGGCGCGACGACGGCGCCCAGCACCAGGGCCATGGTCAGCGGCAGATCGGGCACGAGCAGATACGCGAGGAGACCGACGGCGACGGTGGCGAAGAGGACATACCCCACCGAGAGCAGCGCGATCGGCCGGAAGTTCGCCCGCAGATCGAGGTACGAGCTGTCCATCGCGGCGGTGTAGAGGAGAGGCGGCAGCAGCAGCGGCAGCACGATGTGCGGATCGAGCGTGTAATCCGGCACGCCCGGGATGTACGAGGCGATCAGCCCCGCGGCCACCAGCAGCAGCGGCGCGGCCACCGGTGTCCTGCGGGCCGCCCCGGCGATCGCCGCGCTCCCCGCCACCAGCGCGATCAGCGGCAATACGTCCATCACACTGTCCTCACATGCGTCGTAACCTGGTCATCATGAGCGAGTGCCCACACGTAGCGGAACTGCCGCGCCCCGAGCCCGAACCGCGGGAGGAGACGTGCCCCGAATGCCTCTCGGCCGGGAGTCATCCCGTTCAGTTGCGGCTCTGTCTCGTCTGCGGGCAGGTCGGATGCTGCGAGTCCTCGCCATATCAACACGCCACACAGCATTACAAGGACACGGGCCACGCGGTCATGCGGAGCTTCGAACCGGGCGAGCGCTGGCGCTGGTGCTTCGTGGACGGTTCGATCGTCTGAGGCGTGGGTACGTCAAACCATCAAACCTTCGCCGCTCCCGCGCAATTGGGCACACCCGACCTCTGGCCACTTTCCGTACCCATACGCTTACCATGAGTAATGGACGCCGGGCGGGGGTCCCGGCGACAGGGGACCCTGGATCGCGATAGCGTCGCCAGTCCAGACCGGATACGTACCGACTACGTACCGCAAGGCTCCGGACGCACCCCGTCGGAGCCCTGAAGAGCTTGTGCCACCTTGGAGGTGAGGGTGTCCCAGATCGCAGGCGAGCCCGGGACCCAGGACTTCGTGGAAGTCCGGCTGCCCGCTGCGGGTGCCTATCTGTCCGTGCTGCGTACGGCTACGGCCGGCCTCGCGGCGCGCTTGGACTTCACTCTCGACGAGATCGAGGACCTGCGCATCGCGGTCGACGAGGCCTGCGCGATCCTGCTCCAGCAGGCCGTCCCTGGCTCCGTTCTGAGCTGCGTCTTCCGCCTCATCGAGGACTCGCTCGAAGTGACCGTCTCGGCCCCCACCACCGACGGGCGCGCGCCGGAGCGCGACACCTTCGCCTGGACGGTGCTCTCGGCGCTGGCCGGCAAGGTCGAGTCGACCGTCGCGGAAGACCGTACGGTCACCATCAGCCTCTACAAACAGCGCGGCGCGGGACCCGGGCCGGCGTGAGGAACGGGGACGGTCCGGTGCGTGACGAGGGGCGCATCCCAGGGGAGCCGCAGGGCGGGCACGAGGCTCCGGCGGAGCCGGAGCTCGCCCCGTCGGGCATCCCAGGACAGCAGGCCCGTCCCCACCCGGAGGACGGGCTTGACGGCCAGACGGCCGCGGCGGAGCAGGCAGAGCGGGCGGCCACTATGAGCGAGCAACACCACGATCCACATGACCGCAGCGGGGCGCGGGCGATGTTCATCGAGCTGCGCAAGCTGCCTGACGGTTCGTCCGAACGCGCGGATCTCCGCAATCAGCTCGTGCGGATGCATCTGCCGCTGGTCGAGCATCTCGCCCGAAGGTTCCGCAACAGGGGCGAGCCGCTGGACGATCTGACCCAGGTCGCGACCATCGGCCTGATCAAGTCGGTGGACCGGTTCGATCCGGAGCGCGGGGTCGAGTTCTCGACCTACGCGACACCGACGGTCGTGGGTGAGATCAAGCGGCACTTCCGGGACAAGGGCTGGGCGGTGCGGGTGCCGCGCCGGCTCCAGGAGCTGCGCCTGTCGCTGACGACGGCCACCGCCGAACTCTCCCAGCAGCACGGCCGTTCGCCCACGGTCCATGAGCTGGCCGAGCGGCTGGGCATCTCGGAGGAAGAGGTCCTGGAGGGGCTGGAGTCCGCCAACGCGTACTCCACGCTCTCGCTGGACGTCCCGGACACGGACGACGAGTCCCCGGCCGTCGCGGACACACTGGGCTCGGAGGACGAGGCGCTGGAGGGCGTCGAGTACCGGGAGTCCCTCAAGCCGCTGCTGGAGGATCTGCCGCCGCGAGAGAAGCGGATCCTGCTGCTCCGGTTCTTTGGCAATATGACGCAGTCTCAGATCGCCCAGGAGGTCGGCATCTCCCAGATGCATGTCTCGCGCCTGCTCGCCCGCACGCTGGCGCAGCTCCGCGAGCGGCTGCTGGTGGAGGAGTAGCGGCGCTCGCGGCCGGCCGTACCGGGTCCGGGTCCCGGCCGGTCCGGGACCTACACGCCCGGCCGGTCCTCGCGGTCCCGGCCGCGCATGTTCAGGGCCTCGGTGGTCGCCGGGTTGACCAGCAGGACCAGGCCCGTCACGGTCACCGCCGCGAGCGCGATGCCCACCGGGATCAGCCCGGCCGAGGACTGGAGCAGCGTCCAGGCGACCGGCAGCGCCATGATCTGGGTGATCAGCGCGGGCCCCCGGCTCCAGCCGCGGCGCAGCAGCAGACCGCGGGCGGCCAGCAGGGGGATGACACCGAGCGCGATCAGCGTGAGACCGCCCATCTCCGCCTGCTGCGGGCTGTCGGGCCGCCCGAGCAACCCCATCACCAGCAGATACACACCGCCGGCGAGCAGCGCCAGGGCGTCCAGCCCACAGACGGCGGCCGCCGCGGTCAGGCGCGGAGGGCGCGGGGTGGGTGCGGGTGCTGTCTGCTCGCTGCTGCTCACCCCTGCAGGGTAGCCGCCGTCCCCGGGCGGACGTCGGCGCCCGGGAGCGGGAGAGACCGGCAGCCCGGCAGGGCAGACCCGGTGACTCTCCGTGCGAGGTCACATACCGTGCGGTATGCCACATCGCACCGGGGGCGACCCGCCGGGCCCCGGCCGGTAATCTGCTGGGCATGCGCGCACTCCTCGTGGTCAATCCGGCAGCAACCACCACCAGTGCCCGCACCCGCGACGTTCTCATCCACGCGCTGGCCAGTGAGATGAAGCTGGAGGCGGTGACGACGGAGTACCGCGGGCACGCGCGGGACCTGGGCCGGCG
The DNA here is from genome assembly GCF_040635655.1 of Streptomyces sp. NPDC006923. Taxonomy (NCBI): domain Bacteria; kingdom Bacillati; phylum Actinomycetota; class Actinomycetes; order Kitasatosporales; family Streptomycetaceae; genus Streptomyces; species Streptomyces sp. NPDC006923. The sequence continues at coordinate 214,882 of NZ_JBEYIF010000006.1, read as the reverse complement.
GGCCGCCGATTCCGACGACATCGAGCTGGTCGTCGCCCTCGGCGGGGACGGCACGGTCAACGAGGTCGTGAACGGCCTGCTCCACAAGGGGCCCGATCCCGACCGGCTGCCGCGCCTCGCGGTCGTGCCCGGCGGCTCGACCAATGTCTTCGCGCGCGCGCTCGGTCTGCCCAACGACGCGGTGGAGGCGACGGGCGCGATCCTCGACGCGCTGGCCCGGCGGAGCGAACGTACGGTCGGTCTGGGACTGGCGGGCGGAACTCCCGGCACGGAAGACGAGTCGGTGCCCTCCCGCTGGTTCACCTTCTGCGCGGGCTTCGGCTTCGACGCGGGAGTGGTGGGCCGGGTCGAACAACAGCGGGAGCGCGGGAAGCGGTCGACGCACGCCCTCTATGTGCGCCAGGTGGTACGCCAGTTCCTTCAGGAGCCGCACCGCAGACACGGGGTGATCACTCTGGACCGGCCCGGAGAGGACCCCGTCAAGGGCCTGGTGCTGTCCATAGTCTGCAACACGTCCCCCTGGTCCTACCTGGGCAACAGAGCGCTCTACGCGTCCCCGAGGGCCTCTTTCGACACGGCTCTCGATGTGCTCGGGCTGACCAGTTTGTCTCCTTCGGCCGTTGCGCGTTACGCGACCCAATTGCTCACTTCGACCCCGGATCGGGGCCCTCATGGACGGCACGCGGCGTCACTTCACGATCTGACGGACTTCACCTTGCATTCCAAGGCGCCCCTCCCCTTCCAGATGGACGGCGACCATCTCGGAGTGCGCACGAGCGTGACGTTCACAGGCGTACGCCGTGCACTGCGTGTGATTGTGTGAGTGGAAGGGGCCAAAGTCCTTTCACTCGAACGTTTAGCCTGGCATCCACCCCATGGAAGTACGGCTGTGACCTAGTCGACACCGAGGAATCAAAAAAAACTTTCCGGAAGGGGTTGTATCCGCCGCCGAGGTTTGCGAATCTCTACATGGCGATCGGGACGGCCCGCAGCATCGGCCTCCCTGAGAACCAGAACCCCTCCTCAAACCTAGGACCACACCAGTCCGTCTGGCGGTCGGCCCTTCCCTTGTCGAGGGATTCGTGAAAGCGTTCACATTCACAAGCAATCTGCACGTAATACCAAGAGAGGTAGCAGCCATGGACTGGCGTCACAACGCCGTTTGCCGCGAGGAAGACCCCGAGCTGTTCTTCCCCATCGGCAACACCGGTCCTGCGCTGCTGCAGATCGAGGAAGCCAAGGCCGTCTGCCGTCGCTGCCCCGTCATGGAGCAGTGTCTGCAGTGGGCGCTCGAGTCCGGTCAGGACTCGGGTGTCTGGGGTGGCCTCAGCGAGGACGAGCGCCGCGCTATGAAGCGCCGCGCCGCTCGTAACCGGGCGCGTAACGCGACCGCCTGAAGCCCCCTGCCACGAGCCTGAGCCCGGCGGAGCGTACAGCGTGTACGCATAGCCCCGCCCCCGAACCGCAGCGCGCAGTACCCCCGATGCGCATCGCAAAGTGAGCTTCGAACCGAGCCCCGGACCGTATGTCACGGTCCGGGGCTCGTTGCTGTGCCGGGACCGTGATGTCCCTAGGTGAGCGGCTCCACCGGAATGTCGAGCAGCACCCGGGTGCCGCGCACCGGAGCGGGCACCATGTCGAAGCCGCCGCCCAACTCCCCTTCCACCAGGGTCCGTACGATCTGCAGCCCCAGGTTTCCGGCCCTTCGCGGGTCGAATCCCTCGGGCAGGCCGCACCCGTCGTCCTGAATGGTGATCAGCAGCCGGGCGTCCGAGCGCGTGCCGTCTCCCCGCTTCACCGAGGAACCCCCGCTGCGGACCGCCGAGAGCTCGACCCGGCCCTGCTCTCCCGGCGCGAAGGCGTGTTCCAGCGCGTTCTGGATGATCTCCGCGAGCACCATCGAGAGCGGAGTGGCCACCTCGGCGTCGAGAATGCCGAACCGCCCGGTGCGCCGGCAGCTCACCGTCCCCGGGGAGATCTCGGAGACCATGGACAGCACCCGGTCGGCGATCTCGTCGAAATCCACCCGCTCATCCAGATTCTGGGAGAGCGTCTCATGCACGATCGCGATGGAACCGACGCGCCGCACGGCCTCGTTCAGCGCGTCCCGGCCCTGGGGAGAATCCATGCGCCGGGCCTGGAGCCGCAGCAGCGCCGCGACGGTCTGGAGATTGTTCTTCACCCGGTGGTGGATTTCCCGGATGGTGGCGTCCTTGGTAATCAACTCGCGCTCACGGCGTCGGAGTTCCGTGACATCCCGGAGCAGGACCAGAGAACCGATCCGGGTGCCTTTCGGTTTGAGCGGAATGGCGCGCAATTGAATAACTCCGCCGCTCCCCTCGACCTCGGTCTCACGTGGCGCGTAGCCGCTGGCCAGTTTGATCATCGCCTCGTCCACCGGGCCCCTGGCCGGGGCGAGTTCGTCGGTGGTCTTGCCAAGATGGTGCCCGACCAGGTCGGACGCGAGGCCCAGCCGGTGGTACGCGGAGAGCGCGTTGGGGCTGGCGTACTGAACGACACCGTCGGCGTCGAGCCGGATCAGTCCGTCCCCGACCCGCGGTGAGGCGTCCATGTCGACCTGCTGGCCCGGGAACGGAAAGGAGCCCGCGGCGATCATCTGGGCCAGGTCGGAGGCGGACTGGAGATAGGTCAGCTCCAGCCGGCTGGGCGTACGGACGGTGAGCAGATTGGTGTTGCGCGCGATCACCCCGAGGACCCGGCCCTCGCGGCGCACGGGGATGGACTCGACCCGTACCGGCACCTCTTCGCGCCATTCGGGGTCGCCCTCGCGGACGATCCGGCCCTCGTCGAGCGCGGCGTCGAGCAGTGGCCGCCGGCCGCGCGGGACCAGATGGCCGACCATGTCGTCCTGGTAGGAGGTCGGGCCGGTGTTCGGGCGCATCTGGGCGACGGACACATAGCGCGTGCCGTCCCGGGTGGGCACCCAGAGGACCAGATCGGCGAAGGACAGGTCGGAGAGCAGTTGCCACTCCGAGACCAGCAGATGGAGCCACTCGAGGTCGGATTCGCCGAGGGCGGTGTGCTGGCGGACGAGGTCGTTCATGGAGGGCACACAGGCGAGCGTACCCGCGGTATGAACCAGGGCGAACGGTGGTCTGTCCAGGAGCGGACGGCGGGAAATATGCTCCGCGTACGCATGGACAGGGCCGAATGGTCTAGTCCACAATGGCAAGGTAAAGCCTCCTCCCTCCCCGCACAGGAGGGCGGAACGAGGTACCCGGCGCTCTCTGCCCTGACTGCGCCGAGACCTCCCACACGGCCGGGCGGGACCGCACACCCGTCGGCCGTAGCAACTCCGGGCTGCGGTGCCGGACGGGCTGAGGGTCCCGTCGCGGCGCCGCGGCCCGCGGGTGTTTCCGGGCCCGGCGGTCCGGGCGGCGCGGACACGGAGCCCGCCGGACCGGCCGTTCCCAGCCCTTTCCCTCTTTTCCCGGGACGATCCGGCCACTCTGCTAGATTGGTCTATACCACAAAAGACCCATCATCAGATCGGCAGGCCCAGCGTGGAAGTTGTCATCGTCCAGGACGCAGCGGCAGGCGGCGAGCTCATCGCGGACAGCATCGCCGGCCTGCTGCGCCGCAAGCCCGACGCGCTGCTCGGCGTCGCCACGGGATCGTCCCCGCTGCCCGTCTACCAGGCGCTGACGGCCCGGGTCCGGGCCGGTGACGTGGATGCCTCGGGCGCCCGGATCGCACAGCTCGACGAGTACGTGGGCCTGCCGGCCGGCCACCCGGAGTCGTACCGCTCGGTCGTGCTCCGCGAGGTCGTCGAGCCGCTGGGCCTGAGCGAGAGCTCCTTCATGGGTCCCGACGGCACCGCCGCGGACGTCCAGGAGGCGTGCGAGGCGTACGACCGCGCGCTCGCCGAGGCCGGCGGCGTCGACCTCCAGTTGCTCGGCATCGGTACGGACGGGCACATCGGCTTCAACGAGCCGTGCTCCTCGCTCGCCTCCCGCACCCGGATCAAGACGCTGACGCGCCAGACCCGGGCGGACAACGCGCGCTTCTTCGACAGCCTCGACGAGGTGCCGCACCACGTCATCACCCAGGGCATCGGGACCATCCTGGAGGCCCGGCACCTGGTGCTGCTCGCCACCGGCGAGGGCAAGGCCGAGGCCGTGGCCCAGGCCGTCGAGGGGCCGGTGGCCGCGCTGGTGCCCGCCTCCGCGCTCCAGCTCCACCCGCACGCCACCGTTGTCGTCGACGAGGCCGCCGCCTCCAAGCTGAAGCTCGCGGACTACTTCCGCGACACCTTCGCCGCCAAGCCGCGCTGGCAGGGGATCTGAGGCCGCGGGCGAGCGTCCGCCCGCGGCTACGACAGTGCCGGGCCACCCGCGGGGGTGGCCCGGCACCGTCATGTCCGTCCCGGCCGGGATCCTGTCACCGGCCCGGACTCAGTCCCTGCGGCCGGCGATGACCTCGGCCGCCGCACGACCGCACACCCGGGCGGCGCCGTAGGTCGCGATGTGCAGGGCCCCCCTCGGCTCCGCCTCGTTCACACCCATCTCCACCACGACCGTCTCCGGACGGACGGCCAGCAGCGAGTCCACGGCGTCGGCCATCCAGGGGTGCCGGTGGAGATCGCGTACGACGGCGACGACCGTGCGTCCGCCGGCCGCCGCGAGCACCTTCCCGACCAGGTCGGACGTGTCCGTTCCGGCGATCCCGGCGCTGTTGTACGAGCCGGTCTCCGTGCCGGGGAGGAGCCTCTCCAGCTCCGCCGCCACGCCCCACGGGGTCTCGTCCCCCACGGCGATGTTCGCGACGGGGGTGAAGGCGGCGACATAGGGGGCGTCCCGGAGCGGCTCGGCCCCGCCGGTCACCCGCAGCGCGCGACGGGCCGCGACCAGACCGATCGCGGTGCCGGGCGCGGTCCCCTCCTGTGAAGCCGCGCCCGGCTCCGAAGCCCCCCTGGCCCGAAGCGTCCAGTCGGCGAGACCGCGCACCCGCGCGGCCGCGTCGGCCAGTCGCTCCTCGGGCAGTTCACCGTCCCGTACCGCCGCCACCAGTGCGTCGCGCAGCCGCAGTACGGTCTCCTCGTCCGCCAGGCCGCCGCCGACACAGATGGCGTCGGCGCCCGCGGCGATCGCGAGGACGGAGCCACGCTCGATTCCGTACGTCGAGGCGATGGCCTGCATCTCCATGCCATCGGTGACGATCAGGCCCTCGTAGCCGAGCTCCTCACGCAGCAGACCGGTGAGGATCTGCGGGCTGAGAGTCGCCGGGCGGTTCGGGTCGAGCGCGGGAAGCAGGATATGCGCGCTCATCACGGATTTGGAACCCGCCGCGATCGCCGCTCGGAAAGGCAGCAGGTCACGGGCGTGCACTGTGTCCAAGTCCACGTCGATCCGGGGCATGGAGAGGTGCGAGTCCACGGCGGTGTCGCCATGGCCGGGGAAGTGCTTGGTGCAGGCGGCGACACCGGCGCTCTGCAGCCCCTCGACATAGGCGGCGGTGTGCCGGGCCACCAGCTCCGGGTCGGCGCCGAAGGACCGCACGCCGATAACCGGATTGTCCCGGTTGGAATTGACATCGGCGGACGGGGCCCAGTTGAGGTTGACCCCGCATTCGGCGAGCCGCCGGCCCAGCTCCCGGGCGACGGCCCGGGTGAGATCCAGGTCGTCGACCTCTCCCAGCGCGTAGTTGCCGGGGAAGGAGGAGCCGTGCCGTACCTCCAGGCGGGTGACGTCGCCGCCCTCCTCGTCGATCGCGACCAGGAGATCGCCGCGCTCGGCCCGCAGTCGCTCGGTGAGCGCGGCGAGCTGCTCGGGCGAGTCGATGTTGCGGCCGAACAGGCCGACGGAGGAGAGGCCCTCGCCGATCCGGCGCAGCAGCCAGTCCGGGGCGGTGGTGCCGAGGAAGCCGGGCTGGAGGACCGCGAGCGCGTCGCGGGTGAGGGTGTCCGTACTGGTTACGAGGGTGGTCATCGGCGGTCCTAACCCTTCACCGCGCCGGCCGTCAGACCCGCGGCCATTTTGCGCTGGACGAGGAGGAACAGAATCACGATGGGGACGGCCATCATCGTGGAGCCGGCCATCATCGGAGCGAACTCGGTCCCGTGCTTGGTCGAGAAGTTGGAGAGCCAGACGGTCGCGGTCTGGTTCTGCTGGCTCATCAGCATCAGCGCGTAGAGGTATTCGTTCCACGCCTGGATGAAGCCGTACACGGAGGTGGCGACCATGCCCGGGGCGAGCAGCGGGAAGACCACCCGGATGAAGGCGCTGGTGCGGCTGCAGCCGTCGACCATCGCCGCCTCCTCCAGCTCCTTCGGGATGTTGACGATGAAGCCCCGGAGGGTCCACACGGTGAAGGGCAGGATGAAGGTCAGATAGGTGATGACCAGGCCGGACAGCCTGTCGTACTGGCCGAGGTCGTTCAGCAGCAGGAAGACCGGGATGATCATGGCGACCAGCGGGACCATCTGGACCGCGAGGATGCCGACGATCACGATCTTCCGGCCGCGGAAGGCGAATCGGGAGATGGCCAGCGCGGCCAGCAGGCCGACCGCGATGCCGATGACCACCACGACGGACGAGACCAGCAGCGAGCGGCCGACCGGGCCCCAGAAGTCGGCGATGTCCAGCGCCCGGCGGAAGTTCTCCAGGGTGAACGTCCCGGGGAAGAAGCGGGGGTTCGGGTCGATCGCGTCCCTGGCCGGTTTGAACGCCGTGTTGAGCATCCAGTAGACGGGAAAGCCGACGACGACAAAGACGAGCAGGCCGATGAGGTTCCAGCCGAGCTTGCTCTTCTTGGGGCGGCTGCGGACGGCGGTGGCGGCGGGAGCCGCGGTCGTCGTGGTCACTCCACCTCTCCGATCTTGAGCATCTGGCGCATGTAGACCGCGATCACGCCCAGCAGGAGGAGGACGGTGATGAGCGCGATCGCGGAGCCCTGGGAGTAGTCGTTGACCACGAACGCCTTGTCGTACGAGTACGTGGTGAGGAGCTGGAACTCGGCTTCCGGGTGGCCGTTGCGCATCACGAACACCTGCGGGAAGACGCCCATGTCCCAGATCACCGAGAGGGTCGCCAGCATCACGATGATGGGCTTGAGGATCGGCATGGTGACATGGCGGAAGACGCCCCAGGCTCCGGCGCCGTCGAGGCGGGCCGCCTCTTCGAGCTCCTTGGGGACCTGGGTGAGACCGGCGGTGAGGGTGATGGCGACGAACGGGACGGCGCCCCAGACCACCAGCAGCATGATCACGGCAAGGCCCTGGGGGCCGCTCGCGAACCAGTTGTGGCCGATCAGGTCGACGCCGGGGATTCTGCTGAGCACCCAGTTGAGGACGCCGTAGTCCGAGTCGAACATCCACTTGAAGATGGTGATGGCGACCAGGACGGGCATGCCCCAGCTCGCCACCAGGGCTATGTTGATCAGCGTCTTCACCCAGCCGGAGACCCGCTGCTGGAGGAGGGCGATCAGCATGCCGAGCACCATGGTGAGGACGACGGCCCCGGCGGCGAAGACGATCGTACGGACGACCACCGCCCAGAACTCGCCGTCGCCGAGGACATGGGTGAAGTTGTCGAGGCCCACGGACTCCGCGGGCTGGAAGCCCCAGAGCTGGGGCTGTCCGAACTTCTGGAACGACAGGGTGACCAGCCGCACCAGCGGGTAGCCGAGCACCAGGGCGAGAACGGCCAGACAGGGCGCCAGCAGCAGCCAGGGCACCGAACCCCCGCCCGCGCCGGGCTTCTTGGCCGGTCTGCCCGGGCCGCCCGGTCCCGCGCCCGATTGTGGATCGCGCCGCGCCGGCGGCACCTTGACGGTGGTTGTCTCTACGGCACTCATCGCGCGCTCCTCAGCGGTCCCTCTCCTGGTGCGGGCCAGGCGGGGCCCCGTCCGGCCGACGGAACCCCGCCCTCAGGTCACTTGGTGTTGATGACCTTGTCGATCGCGGCGTCCGCTTCCTTCGCGGCGTCCGCGACCGACTTCTTGCCGGTGGCGATGGACTGCAGCATCGTCTGCAGCACCTGGGCCTTCTCGACCTGGCCCCAGCCCGGTGCCATCGGGACGAACCAGCTCGACTCGGCCGCCGTGGCCGGGACCGCCGTCGCCGGGTCGCTCTTCAGGCTGGCGAGGTCGGTCTTGTTGTTCGGCAGGTTGCCCTTGCCGATCAGGCCCTTCTGGCCCTGGCTGCCGGTGAAGGCGTTGATCCACTCGGCCGCGGTGGCCTGCGCCTTGGACTTGACCGGGACGGCGAGGTCGGAACCGCCGAGGAAGACGGGCATGTTCTTGCCCGACGGGCCGGGCATCACGAAGTTCTCCAGATTGCCCTTGAGCTTGCCCGTCTTGTCGACCTTCGGGTCCTCGGTCGAGGCACCCTCCCAGGCCGCGCCGAAGATCATGCCGGCGTTGCCCTGGCCGTAGACGATGTAACGGTCGGACTCGTCCTTGGTCTTGTCGCCCTTCATGTACGTGTCGAGGACCTTCTTGTAGTCGCCCAGGCCCTTGAGGGATTCGGGAGAGGAGAGGTTGGCCTTGAACGCGCCGCCCTCCTCCTTGGCGATGGAGCCGCCGGCGTCGTACACGAAGGACATGGCCGCGTACCAGTCACGGGACGGCTGGTACCAGGCGCTGAACTTGCCGCCCTTCTTCGCCTGGATCTTGTCGAGGGCGCCGGTCAGCTCGGCGTAGGTCTTCGGGACGGCCGTGACCCCGGCCTCCTTGGCCACGTCCTTGCGCCAGTTGGCCACACGGCCACCGGCGTAGTACGGCACACCGTAGGTCTTGCCCTCGTAGGTCACCGACGACTTCAGGCCGTCGAGCCACGCCTCGGAGTTGTCGAACTTGGCCGGGTCGATCTCGGCGAAGGCGCCCTTCACGGTGTAACCGAGCATCTCGGTGTTGCCCATTTCGACAACGTCGGGGGCCTTGTCCGTCGCGAGGACGGCGTCAAGCTTGGCGTTCTTGTCCGGCCAGCCGTAGTACTCGTGCTTGATCTTGATACCGGGGTGCTTCTTGGCGACCGCGTCGTCAGCGGCCTTCACCAGCTCCGGCCAGTTGTTCTGGGCATCGACCGTCAGCCATACGGTGAGCTCCTTGACGGACTCGGCACCGGCCGATCCGCCCTTGTTGTCCTCGGAGCCACACGCCGCGATGCCGACCAACATGCCCGCGACGCCGACCGCCGCGATGAGCTTGCGCTTCACGCCACCCTCCTCAGGGATTCCTGCAACCCCCCGCCCACCGCGAAGACTTACGACGAGTACTGCTGGGGCTGGGACCTGGTCTTTAATGGTTTAGACCAGTACGGGGAGCTTGGCCTAGACCTTTAGGGGTGTCAAGGGTGTATAAGAAGGGCAGTCGTGTCCGTTATCGGACCGACACCTGAGGGAGGGCGACGACCCGTGACCGGACCGTGCCACCATGTGAGCCGCGACAGACGGAGGAGCCGGTGACGGCAGCAGCGCAGGAGTCGGGAAGGCAGGCCATGGCCACGGACGGGGGCGGTACGGAGACCGAGGGCGGCGCCACGACCCGCACCGCGCGCGTGCCCAAGTACTACCGGTTGAAGCGGCACTTGCTCGAGATGACGGACACCCTGCCGCCCGGCACGCCGGTACCTCCGGAGCGTACGCTCGCCGCCGAGTTCGACACCTCGCGCACCACCGTACGCCAGGCGCTCCAGGAACTGGTCGTCGAAGGCCGGCTGGAACGCATCCAGGGCAAGGGCACCTTCGTCGCCAAGCCCAAGGTCTCCCAGGCCCTCCAACTCACCTCGTACACCGAGGACATGAGGGCCCAGGGACTCGAACCGACCTCGCAGCTCCTCGACATCGGCTATGTCACGGCGGACGACACACTGGCCGGGCTGCTCGACATCACCGCCGGCGGACGCGTGCTGCGCATCGAGCGGCTGCGGCTGGCCAGTGGCGAGCCGATGGCCATCGAGACCACGCACCTGTCGGCGAAACGCTTCCCCGCGCTGCGCCGTTCGCTCGTCAAGTACACCTCCCTCTACACGGCGCTGGCCGAGGTGTACAACGTGCATCTGGCCGAGGCCGAGGAGACCATCGAGACCTCGCTGGCCACACCGCGCGAGGCCGGGCTGCTGGGCACCGATGTCGGCCTGCCGATGCTGATGCTCTCGCGGCACTCTCTCGACGCGGCCGGCGAACCGGTGGAGTGGGTGCGTTCGGTGTACCGCGGCGACCGCTACAAGTTCGTGGCGCGGCTGAAGCGCCCGACACCCTGACAACGGCGGCGGCGGTCCGTCCGGACGGAAAACAGAAACGGACGGACCGTCAAGAACCGCGCCTCCGGGCCCGGTTCCGGATATCGCGCCTCTTATATGCCCGCCACATACCGTTGCCGTACCGATATGCGGACGGGGGGTGACGGTGGGCGAAAGCCACCCCTAGATTACCTGCGCATTACGACAGGCGATCAGTGAGGGGACGGAGCCGCCGTATGTCAGAAGTTCCGGAAGAGAAACCGCCCACGGTCACACCCATGCGAGTGGTCATCGGCCTCTGCCTGCTCGCGCCGTTCGTGGCGATGCTCTGGGTGAGTTCGTACGCGAAGGTCGAGCCGACGTTCATCGGCATCCCGTTCTTCTACTGGTACCAGATGGCCTGGGTACTGATCTCGACCGCACTGACCCTGATCGCCCATCAGCTCTGGCAGCGCGACCAGCGCTCCCGCAAGGGAGGTGTGTCGCGATGAACGGCGGCGTGAACGGCGTGGCACTCGCCGTCTTCATCTTCTTCTTCGTGGCCGTCACCGCCATGGGCTTTCTGGCCGCGCGCTGGCGCAAGGCCGAGAACGAACACAGCCTGGACGAATGGGGCCTGGGCGGACGGTCGTTCGGCACCTGGGTCACCTGGTTCCTGCTCGGCGGCGACCTCTACACGGCGTACACCTTCGTCGCCGTGCCCGCGGCGATCTACGCGGCGGGCGCGTCCGGCTTCTTCGCCGTGCCGTACACCATTCTCGTCTATCCGCTGATCTTCACCTTCCTGCCGCGTCTGTGGTCGGTGTCGCACAAGCACGGCTATGTGACCACATCGGACTTCGTGCGCGGGCGGTTCGGCTCGAAGGGGCTCTCGCTGGCGGTCGCCGTCACCGGGATCCTCGCCACGATGCCGTACATCGCGCTTCAGCTCGTCGGGATCCAGGCGGTGCTGGACGTGATGGGCGTCGGCGGCGGCAAGGACACCAACTGGTTCATCAAGGACCTGCCGCTGCTGATCGCCTTCGGTGTGCTCGCCGCGTACACCTATTCCTCGGGCCTGCGGGCGCCGGCGCTGATCGCGTTTGTGAAGGACACCCTGATCTACATCGTGATCGCGGTGGCCATCATCTACATCCCGATCAAGCTCGGCGGTTTCGACGACATCTTCCAGGCGGCGGGCGACAAGTACACGGAAGCCAAGGCCGGCGGCGTGGTGCCGCCCGCGGCCGGACAGTGGACATACGCCACGCTCGCGCTCGGCTCGGCCCTCGCGCTCTTCATGTATCCGCACTCCATCACGGCCACGCTCTCCAGCCGCAGCCGTGAGGTGATCCGGCGCAACACCACGATCCTGCCGCTGTACTCACTGATGCTGGGCCTGCTGGCGCTGCTCGGTTTTATGGCGATCGCGGCCGGGATCAAGGTGGACAACGGCCAGCTCGCGATCCCCCAGCTCTTCGAGACGATGTTCCCGGACTGGTTCGCGGGCGTGGCCTTCGCGGCGATCGGTATCGGCGCGCTGGTGCCGGCCGCCATCATGTCGATCGCGGCGGCGAACCTCTTCACCCGCAATATCTACCGGGACTTCATCAAGCCGGACGCGACACCGGCGCAGGAGACCAAGGTGTCGAAGCTGGTCTCGCTGCTGGTGAAGGTCGGCGCGCTGGTCTTTGTGCTGAGCATGGACAAGACCGTCGCGATCAACTTCCAGCTCCTGGGCGGGATCTGGATACTCCAGACGATGCCCGCGCTGGTCGGCGGGCTGTTCACCCGGTGGTTCCACCGCTGGGCGCTGCTCGCCGGATGGGCGGTCGGCATGGTGTACGGCACGGCCGCGGCCTATGGCGTGGCCAGCCCCACCCAGGCGCACTTCGGGGGGTCCTCCAAGGAGATCCCCGGCCTCGGGGAGATCGGCTACATCGGCCTCACGGCGTTTGTGCTCAATGTGGTGATCACGGTGGTGCTGACCTTCGTCCTGAGGGCGTTCAAGGCGCCCGAGGGCATCGACGAGACCAGTCCCTCCGACTACACGGCCGACGCCGGGGACCCGGGCGTGCAGGTCGAGCTGCCGCCCGCCACGGCGGCCGACCCGGACCCGGTGCACTGACCGGCCCCGCTGACACAGCGCTGTCGGCGCTGTCCGACACGTGCCTGTCCGACGCGGCGCTGTCCGACACGTGTTTGTCCGACACATGGCGCCTTCGGGCCTGACGGGCCGCCGGAACACCTCCGGCGGCCCGTCCGCCGTTCGGCGCACCCATTCCTTGAGCTGCCCGGTCTCCAGCGTGATCCCCACCGGTCCGGGAAGCGTGACCTGCCTGCCGAACGGAACCGTACGAGCGCTCTCGTAACGCACCCCGTCCGGCTCGTCACCGGGACACCTCCTCGCGCCGACGACGACGGCGGAGCCGACCGACGCCCGACGGCAAGAGCACCGGGACACAAGATGTGGGGGGTGCGTTCCGAGCAAGGCCCCACATGTATGCTCGTGCTCGCTGTCGACACAGGGGAATCCGGTGCGAATCCGGAACTGTCCCGCAACGGTGTGCTGTGGTGTGCTTTGCCATACCCGCGAGTCCGGTCACCTGCCGACGGCGCGTCCGGTTCGACCGAACCGGACGCCGAGACGTCCGGGCCCCGAGGCTGGGCCGGTGGACGCCGCACGCCGTGCTGACCCGAGTCGGGTCGTACGGGGGTGCGCGCCTCCGCTTTCCCGCCGACCGGCCCAGAGCCGAGCGAGGGAGAGCATCACGTGACCATCGCGCCAGCCGATCCGGCTTCAGGCAGCTACGAGATCACCGCGCGGGCGGCCGACGGACCGGGGACCGCCCTGCTGCGGACCCTGACGGAGCTGACCGCCGATCTGCCCGACACCGACCCCGGCAGAGTCGCCGCCGCCGCGCTGCGGGGCCGCAACGCCCGCTCGGACGAGGCGGAGTTGCGCGGACTCGCCACCGAGGCCGCCGCGGGACTGATCTCCGAGGACCCGGCCTACTCCCGTCTCGCCGCCCGGCTGCTGGCCCGCGCCATCGCGGACGAGGCGGCGGGCCAGGGCGCCGTGTCGTTCTCCGCGTCCGTCGCCGTCGGCCACCGCGAGGGCCTGATCGCCGACCGGACCGCCGGTTTTGTGACACTCAACGCGGCTCGCCTCGACGGGCTGATCGACCCGGCCGCCGACGACCGCTTCGGCTACTTCGGACTGCGGACGCTCTACAGCCGCTATCTGCTCCGCCACCCGATCACCCGTCAGGTGATCGAGACACCGCAGCACTTCATGCTCCGGGTCGCCTCCGGCCTCGCCGAGGAGGCCGCGCCCGGTTCTGCGGCGGCCGCCCACGCGCTGGACGAGGTCGCCGCGCTCTACGGTCTGATGAGCCGGCTGGACTACCTGCCGTCGTCGCCGACGCTCTTCAACTCCGGCACCCGTCATCCGCAGATGTCCTCCTGCTATCTGCTGGACTCCCCGCTGGACGAGCTGGACTCGATCTACGAGCGGTACCACCAGGTCGCCCGGCTCTCGAAGCACGCCGGCGGCATCGGCATCCCGTACTCCCGGGTCCGCTCGCGCGGCTCGCTGATCCGTGGCACCAACGGGCACTCCAACGGCATCGTCCCGTTCCTGCGGACCCTCGACTCCTCGGTCGCCGCCGTCAATCAGGGCGGCCGGCGCAAGGGCGCGGCCTGTGTCTATCTGGAGACCTGGCACGCGGACCTGGAGGAGTTCCTGGAACTGCGGGACAACACCGGTGAGGAGGCCAGGCGTACGCACAATCTGAATCTCGCGCACTGGATCCCCGACGAGTTCATGCGCCGGGTCGAGGCGGACGGCGACTGGTCGCTGTTCTCGCCCGCCGATGTGCCCGAGCTGGTCGACCTCTGGGGCGACGACTTCGACGCGGCGTACCGGAAGGCCGAGGCGGAGGGCCTGGCCCGGAAGACGATTCCGGCCCGCGAGCTGTACGGCCGGATGATGCGCACCCTCGCCCAGACCGGCAACGGCTGGATGACCTTCAAGGACGCGTCGAACCGTACGGCCAACCAGACGGCCGAGCCCGGCAGCGTCGTGCACTCCTCCAACCTCTGCACGGAGATCCTGGAGGTCACGGACGACGGCGAGACGGCCGTCTGCAACCTCGGCTCGGTCAACCTCGGCGCGTTCGTGCTGGCCTCCGGCGATCTCGACTGGGCGCGGCTGGACGAGACCGTCCGTACGGCCGTGACCTTCCTCGACCGGGTCGTGGACATCAACTTCTACCCGACCGAGCAGGCGGGCCGCTCCAACGCCAAATGGCGCCCGGTGGGCCTCGGGGTGATGGGCCTCCAGGACGTCTTCTTCAAGAAGCGGCTGCCCTTCGACTCCGCCGAGGCCGCCGCGCTCTCCACCCGGATCGCCGAGCGGATCATGCTCGCCGCGTACGAGGCGTCCTGCGACCTCGCCGAACGGAACGGCCCGCTGCCCGCCTGGTCCCGGACGCGCGCCGCACGCGGAGTGCTGCACCCGGACCACTACGACGTGGAGCTGAACTGGCCGGAGCGCTGGGCCGCGCTGCGCGCCCGGGTCGCCACCACCGGTATGCGCAACTCCCTGCTGCTGGCGATCGCGCCGACGGCGACCATCGCCTCGATCGCGGGCGTCTACGAGTGCATCGAGCCGCAGGTCTCCAACCTCTTCAAGCGCGAGACGCTCTCCGGCGAGTTCCTCCAGGTCAACTCGTATCTGGTGGCGGAGCTGAAGCGGCTCGGCGTCTGGGACGCGCAGACGCGCGAGGCGCTGCGCGAGTCCAACGGCTCGGTGGCGGGCTTCACCTGGGTCCCGGCGGAGGTCCGTGAGCTGTACCGGACGGCGTGGGAGATCCCGCAGCGCGGACTGATCGACATGGCGGCGGCCCGCACGCCGTTCCTCGACCAGAGCCAGTCGCTGAACCTGTTCCTGGAGACGCCGACCATCGGAAAGCTCAGCTCGATGTACGCGTACGCCTGGAAGAAGGGCCTCAAGACGACGTACTACCTGCGTTCGCGCCCCGCGACCCGGATCGCGCGCGCGGCGGGCGGCGGCAGCGCGCCGGCCACGGCCGTCTCCCCCGGCCCCGGGCCGGCGGCGGTCCCCGTCCAGCAGCCCGGCCCGATGGCGCCCGACGCGGACGCCATCGCCTGCTCCCTGGAAAACCCCGAGTCCTGCGAGGCATGTCAGTGATGAGTTCCGACGACAAGAACACCAAGAACCTGCTCGACCCGGGATTCGAGCTGACGCTCCGGCCGATGCGTTATCCGGACTTCTACGAGCGCTACCGCGACGCGATCAAGAACACCTGGACGGTGGAGGAGGTCGACCTCCACTCGGACGTCGCCGACCTCGCCAAGCTCTCCCCCGGTGAGCAGCACATGATCGGCCGGCTGGTGGCGTTCTTCGCGACGGGCGACTCGATCGTGGCGAACAACCTGGTGCTGACGCTCTACAAGCACATCAACTCTCCCGAGGCGCGGCTCTATCTCTCCCGCCAGCTCTTCGAGGAGGCCGTGCACGTCCAGTTCTATCTGACGCTGCTGGACACCTATCTGCCCGATCCCGAGGACCGCGCGGCGGCCTTCGACGCCGTGGAGAACATCCCGTCGATCCGCGAGAAGGCGCAGTTCTGCTTCCGCTGGATGGACTCGGTCGAGCAGATCGACCGGCTGGAGTCACAGGCGGACCGGCGGCGCTTCCTGCTGAATCTGATCTGTTTCGCGGCCTGTATCGAGGGGCTCTTCTTCTACGGCGCCTTCGCGTACGTCTACTGGTTCCGCTCGCGCGGCCTGCTGCACGGCCTGGCCACCGGCACCAACTGGGTCTTCCGCGACGAGACGATGCATATGAACTTCGCCTTCGAGGTCGTCGACACCGTACGCAAGGAGGAGCCGGAGCTGTTCGACGACGCCCTTCAGCAGCAGGTCACGGACATGCTGAAGGAAGCCGTCGAGGCGGAGCTGCAGTTCGGCCGCGATCTGTGCGGGGACGGGCTGCCCGGCATGAACACCGACTCGATGCGCGAGTACCTCCAGTGCGTCGCCGACCAGCGCCTGCAGCGGCTGGGCTTCGCCCCGGTGTACGGCTCGGAGAATCCGTTCTCCTTCATGGAGCTCCAGGGCGTCCAGGAGCTGACGAACTTCTTCGAGCGGCGCCCGTCGGCGTATCAGGTCGCGGTCGAGGGGACGGTCGGCTTCGACGACGACTTCTAGTTCCGGGAGCGGACCGGCCCGGGAGAGGGCTCGCGACCGGGCGGACCGAACCAGGAATGGAGGGGCTGCCGGCACACACGTGCCGGTAGTCTCTCCGGACCGAACCCGAGCGATCTGCGAGCGAACAGTGATCCGAGACCTGTACAACGTCCGGTTGCAGCCCGTGGAGGGCGGTCTCACTCCGCTGACCGAGGAGGAGGAACAGCGCATGCGCGCCGTGCTGTTCAGCGAACTCGGCAACAAAATCGCCGACCGGGGCTGGGCACGGTTCCCCGCGTACACGCCGGAGGAGCGCCGCCGACTGATCGATGTCGCGCACCGCCTCAGCGCCTACTGGGGTCAGCGGGTATTCGTCGAGGCCGTGGACCAGTGCGCCATGAGGCTCTATCTCCATGGACACGGGGCCCCGTCGGCGGAACCGCTGCCGCCGCACGCGTAGGACGTCGGCGTGATCCCCGTTCGTGGACCACGGCCGGCGATCTGCCGCAGGACATGAGGTGAGGCCGCGGGCCAGGGAGGACTGGACCCCCCCCACAACCAAAAAAAGTCGGG
>NZ_JBEYIF010000006.1:0-197903 GCF_040635655.1 Streptomyces sp. NPDC006923 | reverse complement strand
CCCCCGGTGGCACCGGACAGCGGCTGGGCCTCGGTATCCCGCTGAGCGCGGCCCGCCCCGTCGGCTCCGCCCAGTCCGCCGCGATCAGGGCCAGGGAGACCTGGCCCGCGGCCTCACCTCATGTCCTGCGGAAATGCGGGACTTCCGGGACATGCCGGGCCGCACCGTGGTCGACCTCCGCCCAGACGGTCTTGGTGTACGCGTCGCGGACGGTCCAGCCCCAGCGGTCGGCGTAGGCGGCGACAAGCAGCAGTCCCCGGCCGCCCGGCGAGTCGGGCGGCGGCGGAGAGGTGTCACCGGGAGCGGGCGGGAGCCGGTCGGGCCGGGTGTCGATGACCTCGATACGGACGGTGGCGGAGGTGAGGGCCAGCCGCACCTCGAAGTCCCGTCCGGGCGTACGGCCATGGATGACGGCGTTCGCGGCCAGCTCGGCGACAACGGCGACGATCACGGCGCCGGTGGAAGTGGTGCGCGGGATGCCCCACTCGTCGAGCTGCTGAGCGACGAGCAGCCGGGCGAGGCGGGCACCACGATGGCTGGAACTGAGCCTGATCCGGGACGGCGGAAACAGCAGCGGAAGCGTTGGCGCGGGCGGGAGTTGGACGGACGCGGGGTGGTCGGTGGGGACGGCGAGGACGGTGTGGGAGGGAGTTTCCGACTTCATACGGTGACTTTGTCGTCACGCGGATAGCCTGAACAGGACGGACGTCCGTACCTGTACGAGACGTACGGGACAGGCGCGCACTTGTACGGCTCAGGGCCCGTGACCGGGCCTGAGCGCGACGCGTTGGATCGTGAACTGCTGTCGTACATCGGTACCGCGAGGTGAGGCTATGGGAACCAGCCGTCAGAGAAAACAGCGGACCAAGGACGACGACCGTCCTGCCATCTGGGTCGGCTACGGCAAGCTGGTGCGACTCCACAGGGACCGGGCGGGACTGACGCAGCAGGAACTGGCCGAAGCGGTCGGCTACTCGTCGGAGCAGGTTGCCTCGATCGAGCAAGGGCGACGGCCGGCGAAGTCGGCGTTCACGGAGGCGGCGGAGACCGCACTGAACGCGGGCGGGACGCTGGCTGTATTGCAGGACGACGTGGACCTGGCCAAACTCCCGGCGTTCTTCCAGGACTTCGCCCTGATCGAGACGGAAGCCGTCAGCAGGTACGACTTCGATCCCCTGCTGATTCCTGGGCTCCTCCAGACGGAGGACTATGCGCGTGCGCTCTTCTCCGGACACTGCCCGTCGCTCTCCGAGGAGATCATCGAGCAGCACCTCGATGCGAGGCTCAGCAGACAGAAGTTGCTGACACGCGCGCCCATGGTGGAGACATGCTTCATCATCGGCGAATCGGCCCTGACCAGCACGGTGGGCGATACAGAGGTGATGAAGGCGCAGCTTCTACATCTGCTGGCCCAGGGGTCGATGCGCAATATCGAGATCCAGGTCATGCCCTCGGACTGCGGCTTCCACCCAGGGCTGGGCGGACCTATGGTGATTTTAGAAACTTTGGAACACCGCCGGGTGGGCTATATCGAATCCCAGGACGTGGGAGTTGTGATCACCGACGCCGCAAACGTCAGCGCCTTCGGACTGCGCTATGGCAAGCTGCGGACGCAGGCCCTCAACGCTGCGGAGTCTGCACGTCTGATCCAGCGCGTGGCAGGAGAAGCATGAGAACTGAGCAGGTTCTGATCCCAACTATCCAACTGCACTGGTTCAAGAGCAGCTACAGCGGATCGGGCGGCGGGGACTGCGTCGAGGTGGCCCTCGCACCACGCACAGTCCACATCCGCGACTCAAAAACGGTACACGGACCCGCACTCCGGGTCTCGCCTGAACGATGGAGTGCCTTCGTCTCCTACGCAAGCAAAAAGGGCGAAGTACCCGCCTGAGCACCGCCCCCCGTACGACACTGGCAAGCCCCTGCGGCCCACTCGACAGGTGAGGTGGCCATGGCTTCACGGTTTACCGGAATCGACCCCGACATCAACGCTAGGGTTGACGGCTCGCCCACAATCGCGACTGACCACGCCCGTCTGATCTGGTTCAAGAGCAGCTACAGCGGGACGAGCGGAGGCGAGTGCGTAGAAATGGCAGTCACCCTCACTACAGTGCGTGTCCGCGATTCGAAAAACGTACCGGGCCCCGTACTTCGAATCGCCATGGACACGTGGCCGACCTTCATCTCCTTCGTAAGTAACGGAGACGATGTGACCGTCCGAAACCTGCGCGTCAGATGACCGGCCCCACCCCACGTACGACGGCGGTGGAGCCCCTACGAACTCAGTCGCACAAGGCCGCCAAACCACTCAACAGGTGGGACACCCCATGACACAGCGATTCATCAGCAACGGCCCCGGTGTCAACGGTTCGCCGATCATCGAGGCCGACCACCACCAACTTGCCTGGTTCAGGAGCAGCTACAGCGGATCGGGCGGCGGCAACTGCGTCGAGGTGGCCCTCGCACCACGCACAGTCCACATCCGCGACTCAAAAACGGTACACGGACCCGCACTCCGGGTCTCTCCTGAACGATGGAGCGCGTTCGTCTCCTTCGCGAGGCGCCGGGACGCCGCCGTCTGAGCCCATCCCCGCGCCAGTGGCCTACCGACCCGCACGACAGTGGTGGGCCGCGTCAGAAACCCAGTCGTGCAAGGCATCCCAACCATTCGACAGGTGAGGCGCCCCATGACGCTGAGATTCATCGGGATCGACCCCAACACCGGGGGCAATGGTTCGCCGACCATCTGGGTTGACCCGGACACCGCTGATCTGGTGATTCAGAGTTGGCGGGCCGACGTCAAAACGGAGAAGGAATGTGCTGAGTTCGAGATTCCTGGCCATGTGACGGGTGTCCCGGAGCACGAGACGGTGATTCGGATTCCTGCTCACATGGTGCCGATACTGAGGGAGGCATGTGATGTCGCAGAGCGTGGAGAGCTTCGCTGAAATCATGGCGGAGGTGCAGCGCTCCGCTGTCCATTTGGAGTTGCGGGACTCATACGGGGTGGACAACGAGGCCGATAACTTCGCAGCGTTCCGGCGCGGAGAGTGGAGTGAGGAGCTGGAGCGCACCGACCGACAGTCCTGGCTCGACCTTGTGAGCGAGGCAACGTCTCGCGGCGTTGTCATGCGGCGAGCTCGGGTGGTGTCGGTGGAGGTATCCGACTACATCCGCTACGAGCACGCCGGCACTCAGATGAACATCGACGCCGGAGAGTTGGTGCGCTGGTTGCCAAGGGACCAGGCATCGGATCTCGCTCTGCCTGGCAATGATCTCTGGATCTTCGATGAAAGGCTGGTCCAGTTCAATATTTTCGATGGTCTGGGACAGTGGATCCGCACGGACTTCACCCAGGATCCGAATGTGGTCAAGTTCTGCGTGTCTTCGTTCGAGTCCGTGTGGGAACGCGGCATCCCGCATTCGGAGTTTTCGGTCTGACGCACAGGAACATTCGGTAGACGGCTCATGCCCACTTCGCCACTCTCAACGGCTCAGGCTGCTCGCAAGGCATTGGCCGAACGTCTGGGTGAGATCCGAAAGGACGCTCAGCTCACCGGGCGCGAACTCGGCGTCCGGTGTGGCTGGAGCGAGTCAAAGTCTTCGCGTATCGAGAGCGCCAGGACGGCCCCGTCCGATGCGGACATTCGGGCCTGGTGCGCAGCGTGTAACGCTGACGCCCAGGCTGCCGACCTAGTAGCGGCCAACCGGACCGCTGAGTCGATGTACGTCCAGTGGAAGCGTCGGCACCGAGCGGGAATGCGCAGGGCCCAGGTCGATCTTCTTCCCTTGTACGAGCGGACGAGGGCCTTTCGGATCTACTGCTCGAATGTCGTTCCGGGCATCCTGCAGACGCCACCGTATGCCTCAGCCCTGATGACGATGATTACGACATTTCAAGGTACGCCAAACGACGTGGCCGAAGCCGTGGCATCGCGCATGGAGCGGTCCCGCGTCCTGTACCGGGGGCAGCACATTTTCTCGATCCTCCTTGAGGAGACGGTTCTCCGCTATCGACTGGGCGGCGCTGAGGTGATGGCTGGCCAGCTCGAACATCTGCTTGCTGTCTCGTCGCTGCCCTCCGTCTCCCTGGGGATCATTCCCGCCGCGGCCGAACGGAGGATGTGGCCCCTGGAGGCGTTCTACTTGTTCGACGACCGACTGGTCAACGTGGAGACGCTGACGGCCGAGGTCAATGTGACCGCTCCCAGCGAGGCTCATGACTACGGCAAGGCGTTCCGCGAGCTGACGAGGTCGGCCGTCTTCGGGACCTCGGCACGCGCTCTCATCACTGACGCCGTATGTGCTCTGCGGTAATCCCATCTGCAAGGCACTGCAAGTTGGTCGGGGCCGTCTTCGCACATCTCCTAGGGTCGTTGCATGACCGGCCTGAGAAGCCGGCCGAGTCACGCCACTGGACCGGAAACCGGAGAGTCATGTCGGCTGTCGAGTACGAAGCGAAGTACCTGAACATCAATCCGGCCGCCATGGCCGCACGGATCGCGGACGCGGGCGGCACATATGCGGCCAGCCGGCTGATGCGTCGCTACGTGTATGACACCGTCCCCGCAGCAGAGGGACGATGGATTCGGCTCCGCGACACCGGCCGTGACGTCACTCTCTGCGTCAAGGAGATCACCTCCGACGCAATCGACGGGACACGTGAAACCGAGACGAGCGTTGGTGACTTCGAGATCACGCACGCCCTCTTGCGACGGATGGGCATCTCCTCCAGGTCCTACCAGGAAAACCGCCGCGATTCCTGGCTCCTGGACGGCGTACGACTGGAGATCGACTCCTGGCCACTCATCCCACCGTACTTGGAGATCGAGGGAGACGGCGCGGAGCAGGTCTGGGCCACCGCGAAACGCCTGTCCATCCCCAGGGAAGAGTTGACGAGCGAGAACACCACCAAAGTTTTCACCCGGTACGGAATCGATCTCAAATCAATCACTGACCTGCGGTTCTCTTAGGAGGTACGGGCCGGTGAAGCACAGCGCACGCGAGACACCTGTGACCGTGGTGCCTGACCACACTCTCCGAGTCAAAATCATCGACGCATGCGGGCTGGCGTGCACTTTCTGTCACAACGAGGGCACGCCGGTCGTCGCGGACAATCGCGGCCGACAGCCCGGGGAATTCACGAGTCCGTCCGGTCCGTCCGGCCGGATGTCCATCTATTTGCGCACCAACGGAGCTGACTTCCTTCCCGCCAGGATTGAAGCGAACGATGATTTCGCCCTCGCCCTGGCCGCAGTACGAGGAAGCCTGCTACCCACCAACGAAGTGCACTTCACCGGGGGCGAGCCCACGTTGCACTCCGACTTGCCCGGCCTGATCAGGATCGCCCGCCATCTGGGGCTGACGGTCGGTCTTACGTCCAACGGAGAGAACGGGGCAGCGGTAATCCCGGAGTGCGCCGCAGCCGGACTGGACCGAATCAACCTCAGTGTCTTCGGTACAACTCCGGAAGAATTAGCCGCCGTCCAATCGCCCCGTATCGCCTCGGGGAAATTGGCCGAACGTAAACTCGCCGCCCTCCGCGCAACCATCGAGACTGCCTCGAAGCACGGCGTAAAGGTTTCGGCGAATATCGTGATCCCTGACAGCACGCACGTGGAACGCGTTCTGCGCATCATCCAGGAGCACGGGCGGACCGTCACGGTGCGTATGCTGGTATCGCTTGAGGACGACGGAGCGTCGCTCACCGCCATGCGGCAAGTTGTCGATCACCTCGGCGGGACCCCCGTTCAGCGCATCATCACGGCGGGCGCATCCGATCAACGCATCCGCTACCGGCTGCCCGACGGCAGCACCTTGTACGCGAAAAGCATCCGTCCCGTACGGCTGCCGAGGACTTGCTCCAACTGTCGCTTCAATAATGATCATGACTGTCACGAGGGCTACTACGGCGTACGTCTCTACCAAGCCCAGGGCGGACCATTCATGGTCGGCGTATGTATCCAGCGTATGGATCTGTGCGTCCCCCTGGGTACCTTCGTGATGAGCCAGATGTGCCACGAAGTCGCCAACTTTCGCAGGGAAGAAACAGCCCGTCTCACAACGCTCCACCGCGTTCCCGACCGTGCCGGACGCGAGAGTCAACAGTGACCACCGGCTACGGAGTTTTCCCGTGCCCCCTGGGTGAATCAGCGCGCGGCGCCAGATGCGGTGCGCCGCAAAGCGGAAGGGCATTTCCCATACTGGGTGTACGGGGCGTTCCGGCAATGCGGCGAGGTACGTGCCGTACTTGTCGTCACGCGCCCGCCGGGGAAAAGCCGTTAGGGTCCCCGCATGGGGAACTCCGCGCGTACGCGCCTGGCGGCATGCGCCGCGGCTTCGGCGGTCCTGGTCGCCGGACTGGTCATCAGGGCCGTCGCGACCGGCGATGTCGCCAAGTACGCGGGCGACGCGCTCTACACCGTGCTCGTCCAGGCGCTGGTGGTGCTGCTCGCTCCCCGGGTGCGGCCTCTGGTCGCCGCCTCGGTCGCGCTCGCGTTCAGCTACGCCGTCGAGCTGCTCCAGCTCACCGGCGTGCCCGCCGAGTTGGCCGCGCGGAGTCTCGCCGCGCGGCTTGTCCTCGGTTCCACCTTCAACGCGCCCGACCTGCTGTGGTACGCGGTGGGCGCCGGTTGCGCGGGGCTCGTGCACAGGGCGCTGACGTTCCGGGGCCCCTCGCCCGTGGCGTGAGGCCCCGGAACCGGTCAGCGGGACGGCCGCCGACTCCGCAGCACAGGCACACGCCGGAGCACGGTCAGATACCGCAGTTGGGCGCGGACCAGAAGCGGCTCGGCCGGTGGTCGACATGCGCGTGGTCGTTGTGGTCCGGGTAGCCGGGGCCGAGGATTCCGTTGAAGCCGTGGTTACGGGCCTGCTGGGCCAGCGTGCAGAGGGAGTGCGGTCCCGAGCCCAGGTCGGCGGCGTCACCGTAGAGATGGCGGCTGCTCGACGCGCCGCCGACCGAGCTGTTGCACGCCTGGGAGCGGAAGCCGCTGGTCACCCGGAGCGGCTGGTCACCGAGCGCGTGCCGGAGCGCCTCCAGCTTCCACATCGTGCGCAGGGCGTTGGACTTGGCGGTGGCGGCGTCCACTGCTCCCCCGGCCCAGGTGGTGTTGCAGTCGTTCAGCTCGGCGTAGCTGAAGTGAATCGGTGTGCAGTCGTCGTCCTGGAGCGCGTAGAGCTGGTTGAACGTGGCCGGGCCCGCGACGCCGTCGGCCGCCAGCCCGTAGGCGGACTGGAAGCGCTGGACGGCGGCGGCGGTGGCCGGGCCGTAGGCGCCGTCGATGGCGAGCACGCCGCCGCTTCCCGGATAGCCGGCCACCCGGATCTGGAGCTGCGTGACATCGGCGCCCGATGCGCCCTGCGAGAGGGGCCGCGACCAGGTGTAACAGCCGTCGGCGTGCGCGGAGCCGGCCGTGGCGAGCGTCCCGGCCCAGGCGAAAGACATGGTCATGACAAGACTGAGCAGGAGTCGTGCGGTGCGTCGAAGCATCGGATCTCCCTGTGGACAGTGACCTGTGGAGCGACGTGTAGAGCCGAGACTGGCCCAAGGGTCGACGCGCGTCAACCGTGTCCCGGAAGACATCAGGTCCCCGCCGGAGCACCGACGGGGACCTCCCGGGGTACGGCTCAGTCGTTCGGGACGATCTCGTAGCGCGGAGTGTTCTCCGCCATCTGCCGCAGCGCGTCCTTGCGGTCGCGCTTCGAGAGGCGGTCGATGTAGAGATGGCCGTAGAGATGGTCGGTCTCGTGCTGGAGGCAGCGCGCGAAATAGCCCGTGCCGCTCACCTTGACCGGCCGGCCCTTGGCGTCCTGGCCGCGAACCACCGCGTAGTCCGGACGCGGCAGCGCGGCGTACGCCGTCGGCACGGACAGGCAGCCCTCGTTGGAGTCGTCCAGATGGCGCTCCTCCGGCGGCAGTTCTTCCAGCACCGGGTTGCAGATGGCGCCGACATGGCGCACACCGTCGTCGTCCGGGCAGTCGTAGACGAAGACCTTGAGGTCCACCCCGATCTGGTTGGCGGCCAGCCCCACGCCCTCGGCCGTGTGCTGGCTGGCGAACATGTCGTCGATCAGCGCGGCGAGCTTGTCGTCGAACTCGGTGACGTCCTGGCACTCCCGGTGGAGCACGGGGTTTCCGACGACGGTGATCGGGCGGGACGTGCCGCGCTCGCGGTGCGCCAGCTCCCGCGCCTCGGCGTCCTCCGTGTCCACGACGAACCCGTGCTCGTCCACGGCGGATCCGTCCTCCGGCTCCGCCCCGGAGGCTCCACTGTCGATCCGCTGGTCCGTCTCCTGCTGCGCCATGTCCGCAGTACGCCTTCCTCGGTTCCCGATACTGCCTGCACGATGTGCCCGTACAGCCTAACGGCCTCCCCCACGACAGGGAGTGGATCAGCGAGCGGGGCCGTGCGATTCCGTGTGCGGCGTGGTCGTCCCGGTCACCGAGGCCCGCGTCGGCCCACACCCCAGCATGGCGGGGCCGGGGGCGCGGCGCTCAGCAGACTTCTTCGAGATCGCGCCACTCGCGGCTGTCCGGACTGTCGGCGACCCAGCCGTCGAGCAGGCCGCGGACCAGTCCGGGCGGCGCGGCGATGCCGCATTCGCGTTCCGGCGCCCACAGTTCACCGGCCGTACGGTGCCCCAGCGGTCCCGGATGGCCCGGCTCGCTGTGGTCGTGCGGGTCGAGATGTTCGCCGTCGCCCTCGGCGCTCGGCATGCGGCTCTCCGAGCAGGCCCGGCAGAGCAGACGGACGGAGGACGACCAGTCCTCGGCCGCGAATCCGGCGTCGGCGGCCAGCCGCTCCAGGGCGTCCCGGTCCTCCTCGGTCGCGGCCTCCAGCAGCACCACCCAGGTGGGCACGGGCGAGGGGGCCCACAGCTCGATCTCGTCGAAGACGGGGTACGCCCTGGTGGCGCCGTCCGAGGCGGCGGCCGTGGTGCGCTCGCCGTTCGGTACGCCGTCGTGCAGGACGACTTCGCCCCAGCGGCGGCCCGACGACGGCAGCGGAATCGACAACACCTCGATCCTGGCCGGGTCGAGCCTGCGGCCCCACACGACCTCGGCCTCACCCTCGGGCGAGAGCCGGACCGCCGCGCTGCCCAGCTCCATGCCGTCCGGCTCGGCGTTGGCCTCGACGCTGTGCGGATTGCCCGGCACCTTCAGGCCGTACGCCTGCCAGGCGCGGCGGGCCAGCGGCCAGTCCTGGAGGGCGGTGGCGGCGATCCCGACGTTCCACCAGTCCGGCGCGCCGGTCTCCTTGTCCAGCAGGGCGACGGCGCGCAGTCCCGCGGCGCGCGCCTGCTCCCAGTCGTGCCGGAACTTGTGCAGCAACGCCAGATTGAACCAGGACTCGGAGAGCCACGGCTCCAGATCCGCCGCTCGGGTGAGAAGCGCGCCCGCGTCCTCGTACCGGCCGTCACCGATCAGCGTGAACGCGCGGTCGGTGGCCTGCCTCCAAGAGGCGGAGGGCCGATGCCGTACCTTCCCGAAGATCCTCACGATTCCCGCCTGCCGGTCGCTCGGGTCAGTGCCCCCGGACACACTCTTCTTCGCATCCAACCATGCTCGGTCGGACGCCCGCTCATTACCCATGGGTTACCCTGCCCCACCAGCGGCCGGGCCACCTCGGGACAGGACCCGCGCCAGAGATTCCACCACTTCGGGCTGGTAGTCGTGCCCCGTCCCGAGCCGCAGCCTCTCCAGTGCGCTGAGCGGGCCACTCGCACTGGCACTTTCCCCGGCCAGGTCGTCGTACGCATTGACGGCGCGGACAATCCGGGCGGGCAACGGCTGCTCCCGGTACGGATCCGCCTGCCGCTCCACCACCACCGCGACGGCGGCCGGGACCCCCGTCTGGCGGACCACCGCCCCACCGAGCAGGGCGATGCGCCGCTGCTCGGCGAACGGCAGCAGCGCGGTGGCGCCCTCGGGCACCGGGTCGACAAGGGAGAGCTGGCCGATGTCGTGCATCAGGGCGGCGTACTCCAGGACGGTCAGTTCGGAGCCGGAAAGACCCAGCTCGCGGCCGACCGCCCGGCTCAGCTCCGCGACCCTGCGGGCATGTCCGTGCGGCGTGTAACCGGCGATCTCGGTGGCGCGCGCGAGGGAGGCGATGGTCTGCCGGTAGGTCGTGCGCACCGCGGCGTACCGGCGGAAGGAGAGCTGGGTCAGCAGCAGCGGCACACAGAACACCGGCAGCGCCCACAGGCCCGCGACGGCGGCGGCGAGCGCGATCACCACTCCGGTGGCACACACGGCGGACCCGATGTGCAGCAGCGCCCGCAGCTCGTCGCGGAGCAGAGGACCGAAGGGGTGGCGGGTGCGGGCCCGCAGTATCAGGGCGGCCAGGACGGCGTCGCAGAGCGCGGTGAGCACCAGCAGCAGAAGCAGCAACAGCGCGTAGAACGGCCCCTCACCGCACCGCTCCCGCAAATCCTCCGCGTTGTAGAGCGGCTGGAAGCAGAGGGCCGCGAAGCCGACGGTCAGGATCCGCCGGGCCATGTGGTCGAGTGCGGGCCCGCGGCCCCTGGCCACATGCGGTACGGCCCCCGCGAGCGCTGCCGCGACCACGACGGCGACGGTCTGGAGCACGCCGTGGGTGGTCGCGCGGCCGGCGTTCTCCCCGAGCAGCGCGTACGCGAGCGCACCGGCCGCACCGAGCGGCGCGGGCTCCCGCTCCCCGGGAAGCGCGCCCCAGCGGGCCAGTTCTCCCACGGCGATCAGCACTCCGAAGGCGAGCGCGGTGCGGGGTTCGGCGAGTCCGTGCCAGAAGGTGTCGCCGAGCGCGGCGACGGTCAGCAGCCCGCCGGCCGTGTACACCCCGACGACGGTCAGAGGTGCCGATTCCCTCCTGCCGGACACCGGCCGGGACGCGGTCGCCGTCATCCGCGGCCGCCGCGAGGTGTCCGGCCGGCCGCCGGGACGTTTCCGCGCGGATCAGGAGGCCGCACCGGGACCTGGTTCCGTAACGCGCTCGCCGTCGGCCCGGCGTTCTCCTCGTCCGCCGTGACCGCCGTCCGCCAGCCGTGCCGGTCCAGGGCCCGCACCAGCGCGCCGACCATGTCCGGGTCGAACTGCGTCCCGGCGCACCGCTCCAGCTCCGCCACCGCGGTGTGCACCGGCCGCCCCCGCCGGTACGAGCGGGTCGACGTCATCGCGTCGAAGGCGTCGGCCACGGCCACCACCCGGGCGAACTCCGGGATCTGCCGGCCGGCGAGACCGTACGGATAGCCGCTGCCGTCCAGCCGTTCGTGGTGGTGCAGGATCGCCGCACGCGCCTCTCCCAGGAATCCGATGCCGCGCACCATCTCGTGTCCGTACTCGGGATGCAGTTCGATCACTCGTCGCTCCTCGGGCGTCAGCGGCCCGTCCTTGCGCAACACCCGTGTGGGGACGCCGAGTTTGCCGACGTCATGGAGGATGCCGGCGAACCGCAGCACCTCGATCCGCTCCCGCTCCATGCCCAGCTCCTGGGCGATCATCACGGAGGCGTGCCCGACCCGCTCGCTGTGCCCACGGGTGTATTTGTCCTTGATGTCGACGGCCTGGACGAGCGCCCTGATGGTGGCCTGGTGGGCGGCGCGCTCACGGTGGTACTGGGCGAAGACCCAGGAGGAGATGTACATGGGCAGCAGCACGAAGAGCGCGGCGGGCGGCCCGTAGGGGCTGCGCCACAGGACGGCCATCATCAGCCCGGCGAGGCCGTGCGCGACATGCGGCGCGAGCGAGCGCGACAGCAGCCCGCGCCAGGCGGTGCGCAGCGGCAGCCGCTCGGCGGTGGCGAGGATCCCGCCGTCCAGCGCGGACAGCACCAGACAGAAGGCGAGGGCCGCGGCGCCCGCGGGCAGCAGGACATACGGGAAGTCGGGCGTCTTGAGGCCGTATCCGCCGCCGCCGAGCGCGACCGGCCCGCCGAAGAACACCTGGGCCCGCGCCGCCGCCCAGGTGGCCACGGTGAGCTGCGCCGCGCGCCAGATCCGCCGGGCGGTCCTCGGGCGCTGTTCGACCCGGCCGATCAGCGCCCCGGGTACGGCGACCAGCGCGGCGGCGGCCGGCGGCAGCAGAAAGGCCGCGGCGAGCAGCACGGGAAAGAACGATCCGGCCATGACCGGCGCCGAGCCGCTGAGCAGACGGCCCCGGAAGCGGCAGCGGGCCGGCATCTCGCAGAAGGCGTACAGCGCGGCCAGCAGCGCCAGGGCCCCCCAGGGCGTACCGGGGCGCAGCACCGGAAGGACACAGACGACCGCGCAGACTCCGACGCCCAGGATGTATACGCGTGCCCCACCCGGTATGGCCCTCACCCGTCCCCGCCCCTCTCGGTCCCGCCCCGAAACAGAGGGTCAGGCTAGCGAGTTGGCGGGCGTTCAGCGCTTGTGCGAAGGCGATTCGCACCAACGGGTGACAGCGGTATGACGCACGGCGACGTGTGCGTGTATGTGCGCGCCTGTGTGCCGCGCGACGCGCGGCACACAGATCCATTACTCCTTGGCGACGCCCGGAAGATCCGCGCCGGCCGTCGACACTTCCTTGTCCGGCACGGACTGGCCCGACCTGATCAGATCGATCCGGCCCATGACCTTGGCCCGCAGATCGGTCGGTACGTCGTCCTGCCCGCAGCACCGCTTGACCAGCTTCTTCACGGCCTGCTCAAGTCCGTACTTCTCCAGGCACGGCGAGCATTCCTCGAAATGCACCTCGAACTTGGTGCAGTCGCTGTCGGGCATCTCATGGTCGAGGAACTCGTAAAGGTGGTCGAGGACCTCGGCGCAATCCGTCTCATGCGGCTCTCCGCAGCTCATGAGTCCGAACCTTTCCGATCGTCCGACGACTCTCCGACACCCGCCGGGACAAGCCCGCGGTCACGGGCGTAATCCTCCAGCATGCCGCGAAGCTGACGGCGGCCGCGGTGCAGTCGCGACATCACCGTACCGATGGGTGTTCCCATGATGTCCGCGATCTCCTTGTACGCAAAGCCCTCGACATCGGCGAGATACACCGCGATGCGGAACTCCTCGGGGATCGCCTGCAGCGCGGACTTCACATCGGAGTCCGGGAGGTGGTCGAGCGCCTGCGACTCGGCCGAGCGCAGCCCCGTCGACATGTGCGACTCGGCGCGGGCGAGCTGCCAGTCCTCGATCTCCTCGGCGGCACTGCGCTGAGGCTCGCGCTGCTTCTTGCGGTACGAGTTGATGAACGTATTGGTGAGGATGCGGTACATCCAGGCCTTGAGGTTGGTGCCCTCGCGGAACTGGTGGAAGGAGGCGTACGCCTTGGCATAGGTCTCCTGCACGAGGTCCTCGGCATCGGCCGGATTGCGCGTCATGCGCAGCGCGGCCGAGTACATCTGGTCGAGGAAGCCCAGCGCATCCCGCTCGAAGCGGGCGTTGCGCTCGGCAGCGCTCTCTTCGATGTGGCCGTCATCGGTCCCTGTGACCGGACCCACCTCCTCCAACGCTGTGGTGGCTCCGAATGCGGACCCACTCGAATCGGAGAATAGTCGACCTTGTGGCGACGGGGCCTGTCGGTCCGTCCCGCCGACCGCCCGCGCAGGGGCGGTCTTCGGCGCCGAAAGCACCGTCCACTCCAGGTCAGCGGCCTCCGAGCGGCGCGGGCAGATGGTCGAACCCATGCGACGGACTCCCTCTCGATGCTCTCTCTCACTGATATTTCTCACAACAGTGGCCCCACGCTCGTCATTCCCGGAGCGCCCCGAGCCAGTTCATGACACCTCCGGTGAGGATCCCCAGGGCCTCGTCGCCCGAGACGGGAGCCCTTTTGGGCACGGCGAAACCATGATCGGCGTCCGGCACCTCCACCAGGTCGTACGCGCCGCCGGGGAATTCGGCGGGCTTGCCGAAGGGGTCGTTCCCGCCCTGGACGACCAGGGTGGACACCCCTGACTCCAGCAGCTCGGCGGCCCGGGACTTCTCCGGCCTGCCCGGCGGATGCAGCGGGAAGCTCAGGGCCAGTACGGCGCGGGCGCCCAGCTCGCTCGCCGTACGGCAGGCCACCCGCGCTCCGGCGCTGCGCCCTCCCGCGACGACCGGCAGCCCCGGGCGCTCCAGCGCGGGCCACAGCGCCCGCCAGCCGGTGTCCAGAGACCTGGGCGCGGGTGCCAGCCGCTTGCCGGCCACCCGCCAGGGCTGTTCCACCAGGGCGACGGTCACACCGAGCGCGGGCAGGGCACCGGCGAGGGCCTGGAGGTCACGGGCCTCGATCCCGCCGCCCGCGCCATGGCCCAGCGCGAGGACGAGCCGGGGCCGCTTCGCCCGGTGCCAGGTGATCCGGGCGTCCCCGGCGGGTGTCCCGACGGTCTCCCGCTCCGGCCCGTTCGCCGTGCCGTCCGTCCTCTTGCCGCCGGGCGTCCCGTTCGCAGTCTCGTTCGTCACCCGGCCATCCTGCCGTGCGGACGGGCCGCCGCCGGGGAACGCGTCGCGCGCGGCCGGACCGCCGGCTCCCCGGCCGCCCCCGGCCCGCTCAGAAGAGCGTGCTCTCCTCCGGCGCGGCCAGCTCCTCCAGCAGCTCCGGCCCGTTGTTCCGGACATTGCTCACCGCCGTGGCGACCGGATACGCCCGCATCAGCCCGGCCGGCGGCGGGGCCAGCAGCCCGCGCAGCTCCTCGGGGTCCGTACGGGCCGGGTCCAGCCAGGCGTCCCAGCGGTCCGGGGTCAGCATCAGCGGCATCCGGGGATGGATCTCGGCCAGCGAGCCGGGGCCTTCGGCCGGGGCGACCGCCAGGGGCGTCGTCTCCGCCTCGGTGGTGATCACCGAGCAGGTGGCCCACCAGGCCCCCGGATGATCGTCCGGCAGCGTCCGGTCACGCCAGAACTCGTACAGTCCGGCCAGCGCCATGACCGAGCCGTCGGCCGGTGTGACGAAGTAGGGCTGCTTGCGCGGGCGCTTCTTCCGGCCCTGCTCCTCAAGCTGCCGCTCGTCGGAGCCGGTGACCCACTCGTAATAACCGTCGGCGGGCAGGATGCACCGGCGGGAGACAAAGGGACGGCGGAACGACGGCTTCTCGTGCACGGTCTCCGCCCGCGCGTTGATCATCCGCGCCCCGCCCTCGGGGGTCTTCGCCCAGGACGGTACGAGGCCCCACTTCAGTCTGCGGAGCTGGCGAACCGGAGCCGGATCAGCGGCGTCTTTCACCGGACGCTCCAGAACGGCGTAGACCTCCTTCGTCGGAGCCACATTCCAGTCGGGCGCGAGGGTCTCCTCGGGCTCCCACTTCGCTACGCCGAAGAGTCCCCGCAGATCCTCTGGTCTCCGGCTGGCCGCATACCTTCCGCACATGAGTGCCAGACTGCCACGACGTCCACCCGGCCGAGGAGCCCGCCCGAAAAATGATCAGCATTGTCTTCGCCCCGATCGGCGATCTCTGGGATCGCGTCTTCGGCACCCAGCCCGCCCCGGACCGGTGGCTGGTGGCGGTGACGGCGGCGCTCGCGCTCGTCGCCGTCATACCGCGCCCGCTCTGGCGGCTCTCCCGCAATACGATCACCATCGCGCACGAGGGCGGCCACGGGCTCATAGCCCTGGTCACCGGCCGCCGTCTCGACGGCATCCGGCTGCACTCCGACACCTCGGGGCTGACCGTCAGCCGGGGCAGGCCGACCGGCCTCGGCATGATCCTCACGGCCGCCGCGGGCTACACCGCACCGCCCCTGCTCGGTCTGGGCGGCGCCTGGCTGCTGGCCGCGCACCACATCACCCTGCTCCTCTGGCTGGCGACGGCGCTGCTGATCGCGATGCTGGTGATGATCCGCAACGCGTACGGCGTGCTCACCGTGGTCCTCACCGGTGCCGCCTTCCTGCTCGTCTCGTGGCTGACGAGTGCCGCCGTCCAGTCGGCGTTCGCGTACACCGCCGTCTGGTTCCTGCTGCTCGGTGGCGTACGCCCGGCCTTCGAGCTCCAGTCCAAACGCCGGCAGGGCGGCGCCGGGGACTCCGACGCCGACCAGCTCGCGCGGCTGACACATGTGCCGCCGGCGCTGTGGCTCTTCCTCTTCCACGCCGTCTCGCTGTGCTCGCTCATCGGGGGCGGGCGCTGGCTGCTGGGCCTCTGAGAGCGCCCTGCGAGCGCCGTTCACTCCGTCCGGGCGCGGGCCGCCGGGCCGTGATCCTCACGCGCCTCCACGCACCCTTATCATCCTTCGGTTAAGTCCTGGTTTCGTCGCATTTGGCAAGGATCCCGCTCGTTCAAGAGCCACTAAAGTGTTGGCCATGACCGAAAGCTCCGTGCAGCCCGCCCTCTGGCCCGCCCCCCACGCAAACGGGGCCGTCGAAGCGACGGTCACCGTGCCCGGATCCAAATCGGTTACCAACCGGGCGCTGGTCCTCGCCGCACTGGCCGCCGAGCCCGGCTGGCTGCGCCGTCCGCTGCGCTCCCGTGACACGCTGCTGATGGCGGACGCGCTGCGGGCCATGGGCGTCGGCATCGAGGAGACGGTGTCGTCCAGCTCCGCCGTCGCGGGCGCACCCGGTCCCAGCGGCGAGGCGTGGCGCGTGATCCCCGCCGGGCTGCACGGCCCGGCCACTCTCGACATCGGCAACGCCGGCACGGTGATGCGCTTCCTGCCGCCCGTCGCGTCGCTCGCCGACGGCCCCATCCGCTTCGACGGGGACGCCCGGTCCTACGAACGTCCGCTGCACGGTGTCATCGACGCGCTGCGCGCCCTCGGCGCCCGTATCGACGACGACAACCGCGGCTCGCTCCCGCTGACCGTGCACGGCGGCGGCGCGCTGGACGGCGGCGCGGTGGAGATCGACGCGTCCGCGTCCTCCCAGTTCATCTCGGCGCTGCTGCTCTCCGGCCCCCGCTTCAACCAGGGCGTGGAGGTACGGCACATCGGTTCGGCCCTGCCCTCCCTGCCGCACATCCGGATGACCGTCGACATGCTGCGCGCGGTCGGCGCCCAGGTCGACGAGCCGGAGACCGGCGGTGAGCCGAATGTCTGGCGGGTCTCCCCCAGCGCGCTGCTCGGCTGCGACCTGACCGTGGAGCCGGACCTCTCCAACGCCCAGCCGTTCCTCGCCGCCGCCCTGGTCACCGGCGGCCGGGTGACCATCCCCGACTGGCCGGAGCGGACCACTCAGCCGGGTGACGCGCTGCGCGACATCTTCACCGAGATGGGCGGCTCCTGCGAGTTCGGCATGACGGCCGAGGGCAGCAGCCTCACCTTCACCGGCACCGGCCGGATCCATGGCATCGACATCGATCTGAGCGAGGTCGGAGAGCTGACGCCCGGGATCGCGGCGGTCGCCGCTCTCGCCGACTCCCCCTCCACCCTGCGCGGCGTCGCTCATCTGCGGCTCCACGAGACGGACCGGCTCGCCGCGCTCACCAAGGAGATCAACGAGCTGGGCGGCGATGTCACGGAGACGGCGGACGGCCTGCACATCCGCCCGCGCCCGCTGCACGGCGGCGTGTTCCACACGTACGACGACCACCGCATGGCCACGGCCGGCTCGATCATCGGTCTCGCCGTCAAGGGCGTGGAGATCGAGAACGTGGCGACCACCGCCAAGACTCTCCCCGACTTCCCCCGCATGTGGACCGGCATGCTCGCGGGAGCGGGAGCCTGACGCGATGCGCCGCTACGGCAAGAACCCGGACGAGGACGACATCCGCTCCCGCCCGAACCCGAAGGGCAACCGGCCCCGTACGAGCATCCGGCCCAAGCACGAGGACGCCTCGGAGGGCATGGTCCTGACCGTCGACCGGGGCCGGATCACCTGCCTGGTCGACGACCGCGTGGTCCTGGCCATGAAGGCGCGGGAACTGGGCCGCAAGGCCGCCGTGGTGGGAGATCAGGTCGGCCTGGTCGGTGATCTCACGGGCAAGAAGGACACCCTGGCGCGCATAGTCCGGATCGAGAAGCGCCGCTCGGTGCTGCGGCGCACGGCGGACGACGACGACCCGTACGAGCGCGTGGTCGTCGCCAACGCGGACCAACTGGCGATCGTGACCGCGCTCGCCGACCCGGAGCCGCGTCCCCGGCTGATCGACCGCTGCCTGGTCGCCGCGTTCGACGGGGGCCTCGAACCACTGCTGGTACTGACCAAGTCGGACCTGTCCCCACCGGACGAGTTGCTGGAGACCTACCGGACCCTCGGCATCCGCTACGTCGTCACCCGGCGTGACGAACTGGCCAGCGGCTATGCCGCGGACCTGGTGCGCGAATACCTCGACGGCCGGGTCACGGCCTTTGTCGGGCACTCCGGCGTCGGCAAGACGACGCTGGTCAACGCCCTGGTGCCGGAGGACCGCCGACGGATCACGGGCATCGTCAACGCGGTCACCGGCCGCGGCCGGCACACCACCACCTCGGCGCTCGCGCTGCCGCTGGCCAAGGCGGAGGGCTGGGTGATCGACACCCCGGGCATCCGTTCCTTCGGACTGCACCACGTCGATCCGTCCCGGGTGATCCTCGCCTTCCCCGATCTGGTGCCGGGGACGGAGGGCTGCCCCCGGGCGTGCAGCCACGACGAACCGGACTGCGCGCTCGACGCCTGGGTCGCCGAGGGCCACGCCGATCCTGCCCGGCTCTACTCACTCCGGCGACTTCTCGCCACGCGGGAGCGGCACGAGGGTGACTGACGCGCATACGTTTGCGGTCCACCGGCGCTGGTAAGTGCATAATCGCACCGAGTAACACCGCTGGGACCAGGCAGTCACGGACGCGGGAGGGGCTTTCACCATGGCGTGGCTGCTGGTTGTGGTCGCCGGACTTCTGGAGACGGGTTTCGCCGTCTGTCTCAAGCTCTCGCACGGTTTCACCCGGCTGTGGCCGACCATCGCCTTCGCGAGCTTCGCGCTCGGCAGCTTCGGCCTGCTGACGCTCGCGCTGAAGAAGCTCGATGTCGGTCCGGCCTACGCGGTGTGGACGGGCATCGGCGCGGCGGGCACCGCGATCTACGGGATGATCTTCCTCGGCGATGTGGTGTCCGTCCTGAAACTCGTCTCGATCTCACTGGTGATCATCGGCGTCATCGGCCTCCAGCTCTCGGGCTCGGCGCACTGACCCCCGGCCCCGGCTCGCCGGCGTCGCGGGCCCGGCGCACCGGCGGCGCGAGGGCCGTTGCGGTGACGGCCGCGCGGGGCGGTTGACGCGCGAGCGCGGATGCCGCGGCCCCGTCGGCTTCCGGCCCGGCGGACCCCGTGGCCCACCGTCCGAAGCTGTGGATACTGTGACGACCATGCCCGACTACCACGATGATCTGCGTCTCGCCCATGTCCTGGCGGACGCCGCCGACGCCGGGACCATGGACCGGTTCAAGGCTCTGGACCTCAAGGTCGAGACCAAACCGGACATGACCCCGGTGAGCGAGGCCGACAAGGCGGCCGAGGAGCTGATCCGCGGCCAGCTCCAGCGCGCCCGGCCGCGCGACGCGATCCTGGGCGAGGAGTACGGCGTGGAGGGCACGGGGCCGCGTCGCTGGGTCATCGATCCCATCGACGGCACCAAGAACTACGTCCGGGGCGTACCGGTCTGGGCGACGCTGATCTCGCTGATGGTGGCGGGCGAGGGCGGTTACGAACCGGTCGTCGGCGTCGTCTCCGCGCCCGCGCTGGGCCGGCGCTGGTGGGCGGCGAAGGGCGGCGGCGCCTACACGGGCCGCAGCCTCTCCTCCGCGACCCGGCTGCGTGTCTCCGACGTCTCGCGCATTCAGGACGCGTCCTTCGCCTACTCCTCGCTGACCGGCTGGGAGGAGCAGGGGCGGCTGGACGGCTTCCTGGACCTGACCCGGGCCTGCTGGCGCACCCGCGGTTACGGCGACTTCTGGCCGTACATGATGGTCGCCGAGGGCTCCGTGGACATCTGCGCGGAGCCCGAGCTGTCCCTGTGGGACATGGCGGCGACCGCGATCGTCGTCCAGGAGGCCGGTGGCAGCTTCACCGGTCTCGACGGGCGCCCCGGGCCGCACAGCGGCAACGCGGCGGCCTCCAACGGCGTGCTCCACGAGGAACTGCTCGGCTATCTGAACCAGCGCTACTGACACGCCGCCGCGCCGGGGCCGTGCCCGGCGCCCGGGTCGCGTCGCCGCGCCCCCGACCGGCGGCGGAGCGCGTGAGGCGGCTGTGCGGCGTTTGTCGGTTTTTTGCACGCCCCTCGCCGAGCGCCTACCGCCCCCTTGTTGACTTCGCGCAAGGGTGTCACGCTGAGAGTCTCCCCACTTGTGAACTTGTGAATCGTTTCTCAGAGGTCTCCCCGGGTCCGCCAGAGGGGCCGCCCGGGGACGGTTCGCCAAGGAGGTGGCTCCACCCCATGCTTGTCCGTGACGCCATGAGTTCGGTGGTCCTGACCATCGGGCCCGCGCATACGCTCCGCCAGGCGGCCCGGCTGATGTCGGAACGCCGCGTCGGCGCCGCCGTCGTCCTCGACACCGACCACTGCGGCATCGGCATTCTCACCGAGCGCGACATCCTGAACTCGCTCGGCGCGGGCGAGAGCCCCGACTTCGAGACCGCCTGCACCCACACCACGACCGATGTCGTCTTCGCCGCGCCCGCCTGGACGCTGGAGGAGGCCGCTTCGGCCATGTCCCACGGCGGATTCCGCCATCTCATCGTCCTGGACGACCGCGAGCCCGTGGGCATCGTCTCCGTACGCGACATCATCCGGTGCTGGGCACCGGACAGGCGCGAGGCGGCGGTGCTGGCCGGCTGAGGCACGCACCCGGCCCGCCGGAAGCGAGGCACCCCGGCCCGGGGCGTCAAGCTCCCGGGTGCCCCAGGTCCGCGGCGACAACAGAGGACAACAGAAGGGGCCGGATCCCGAAGGACCCGGCCCCTTCCGTTCGGCTGAGCCGTCAGCCGCGCAGGGCCTGGACCGCGGCCTCAAGACGCTTGCCGAAGTCGCCGTCCGCCTGGCGGAAGTTGTTCACCGCGCGCTCGGCGATGTCGTCACGCGACACCTTCGAGATGAACTGCGCGAGGTTGTCGACCAGACGGCCCTTCTCGTCCTCGGACATCAGCCGGTAGAGGTTGCCGGCCTGGACGAAGTCGTTGTCTTCGGCGTGCAGCGGCGCCTCGTGGTTGCCGGTGCCACCGCTGACCGGAACGGGCTGCCACAGCGGCCTGTCCGTCTGGAACGGACCGCCGAAGCTGTTGGGCTCGTAGTTCTTGGTGCCCTTGTGACGGCCGTCGTACAGGTAGCCGTCACGGCTGTTGGTACGCGCCTCGGTGGCGTGCGGACGGTTCACCGGCAGGTGGTCGGCGTTGATGCCGACGCGGTAGCGGTGGGCGTCGCCGTACGCGAAGAGACGGCCCTGGAGCATCTTGTCCGGGGAGGGACCGATGCCCGGCACGAAGTGGGCCGGAGAGAAGATCGACTGCTCGACCTCGGCGAAGATGTTCTCCGGGTTCCGGTTGAGCTCCAGCTTGCCGATCTCGATCGGCGGGTAGTCCTCGTGCGGCCAGACCTTGGTCAGGTCGAACGGGTTGAAGCGGTACGTGGCCGCCTCGGCCGCCGGCATGACCTGCACCTGCACGGTCCAGGACGGGAAGTCACCGCGCTCGATGGACTCACGCAGATCGCGCTGGTGGCTGTCGGGGTCCATGCCGGAGAGCTGGTTGGCCTCGGCGGTGGTGAGGTTCTTGATGCCCTGGTCGGTCTTGAAGTGGTACTTGACCCAGAAGACCTCGCCGGCCTCGTTGTTCCACTGGTACGTGTGCGAGCCGTACCCGTTCATGTGACGGAGCGTCGCCGGGATGCCGCGGTCACCGAACAGCCAGGTCACCTGGTGCGTGGACTCGGGCGAGAGGCCCCAGAAGTCCCAGACGTTGTCCGCCTCCTGCGAGCCGGTGTACGGGTCGCGCTTCTGGGTGTGGATGAAGTCGGGGAACTTGATGGCGTCCTTGATGAAGAACACCGGGGTGTTGTTGCCGACGAGGTCGTAGTTGCCCTCTTCGGTGTAGAACTTCAGCGCGAAACCGCGCGGGTCGCGCACCGCGTCCGCCGAGCCGAGGTTGCCCGCGACGGTGGAGAACCGCAGGAACGTCTCGGTCTGCTTGCCGACCTCGGAGAGGAACTTCGCCCGGGTCCACTGCGAGACATCACGCGTGAGGGTGAAGGTGCCGTACGCGCCGGCGCCGCGCGCGTGCACGATGCGCTCCGGGATGCGCTCACGGTTGAAGTGCGCGAGCTTCTCCAGAAGCGCCTGGTCCTGGACCAGAACGGGACCGCCGAGGCCCGCGGTCTCACTGTTCTGATTGTCGGCTACCGGTGCCCCGGCCTCCGTAGTGAGCGGTCCCTGCGTCACGTGCGCCTCCTGCGTCATTACCTGCAAGTCCTGTCCCTTGGCGTTTGCCAATTCCGATCCTACGATGGACGTTGTCTAAGTCAAGCAAACATCCAAAGTCACACTCATTCGGGACCTGGGTCCCCTCACTGCTAGGCTGGTCCTATGAGTGACCTGTTGGAACGACTTCGCGAACGCGGCTGGCGCATGACCGCCCAGCGGCGGGTTGTGGCCGAGGTCCTCGACGGGGACCATGTCCACCTCACGGCCGACGAGGTGCACGCGCGCGCCGTCGTCAGGCTTCCGGAGATCTCCCGGGCGACCGTCTACAACACGCTGGGCGAGATGGTCACGCTCGGTGAGGTGATAGAGGTGTCGACGGACCGCCGCGCCAAGCGCTACGACCCGAACGCCCATCGGCCGCACCAGCACCTGGTCTGCGCGCGCTGCGGCACCATCCGCGACGTCCACCCCACCGGGGACCCGCTCTCCGACCTGCCGGACGGCGAACGCTTCGGCTTCACCATCTCGGACGTCGAGGTGACCTACCGGGGCACCTGCCCGAACTGCGCCGCCGCCTGAGGACGGCGCGTTCTCCAACACGCGACCTGCGGCCACATCGAACGCCAGAAGCCCGGAAACACCGGAGGCCCGGATCTCTTTCGAGATCCGGGCCTCCGATTTCAGTAGCGGGGACAGGATTTGAACCTGCGACCTCTGGGTTATGAGCCCAGCGAGCTACCGAGCTGCTCCACCCCGCGTCGTTGAACGCAACACTACGTCACGCCACCGACCAGCGCAAATTCATATACGCGACACCTCTCGTATCCGCGAGCCGAGGCACGCGATCGGCACCCGCGACGCGGTGCCCGCGCGAAGTCCGTCCTCAACTGTCAGACCCGGCCGCTATGTTCACCTGCGGGAGTCCACACTCGAACACCTGCGCGATCCCTCAGGGCCGCCGGGCGCCGGGCCGTGGACCCGTATGGCCGTACAGACAAATGGAGGACACACCCATGCGAATAAGGCACCTCGCCCGCGCCGGCGCCGTGGCACTCGCCGTTGCCTGCACTCTGATCACCGCCACCACCTCCGGCGCGGCCGGCACCGCCCAGGAGGCCGCCTGGGAGATCACCCCCGGCGCCGACGCCGCGGAGACCTTTCTGGGTTCGATCTCCTCCGTCGGCCCGCAGTTGGCCTGGGCGAGCGGTTCGAAGGACGGCGCCGGGCTCATCCTGCGCTGGAACGGCACCACGTGGGCCAAGGACCCGGCGCCCGGCCTGCCCGCGGTCTGGGAGTGGTCATCGGTCAGCGCCGTTTCCGCCACCGATGTATGGGCCTACGGATTCGTCTCGCTGACACCGAAGCTGTTCCACTACGACGGCACGCGGTGGACGGGCGTGCCGGTCGCCAGTGATGTCGACACGAGTTTCTGGACCAGCGTGCCGGTCAAGGCCGTGCCCGGACGTCTCTTCATGGGCGGCACCAGCCTGCGCACCTGGACGAACGGCACCTGGGAGACCTTCGGCCTGCCGTCGAACGTCCATATCCGGGACATCGACGCGCTCTCCGCCGACGACGCCTGGGCGACCGGAATGGTGTATCCGGCGAGCACCGGCCGCGCCGTCGTCTACCACTGGGACGGCGCCAGCTGGACCCAGGTCGAGCAGCCTCCGACGGTCGGCACCGAAATCGACCAGGTGAGCGAGGAGTCCCCGGACAGCGTCTATGTGTCCGGCTACGCGCGGGACTGGGAGGACGCTCCCAGCATCGCGCACTGGAACGGCACCGCCTGGGAGGACATCACCGGGCCGATGGAAGGCTTCGAACTCCATGGCATGACCGTCGACGGCGTGGGCGGCCTGTGGGTCGCCGGGCGGGACGCCGACATGAGCAAGCCGGCGTTCTGGCGCTATGACGGCACCTCCTGGACGCGGGAGCTCGGAAAGACCGCGTCCATCGACGATGTCGAGGGCATGGAAGGCAGTTACGTCTTCGAAGACATCACGACGGTCGACGGGACGGGTGCCCTCTGGGCCATCGGAACGTACGGCGTCCACAGCCCGACGTTCCCTCCCACGACCTACGCCCTGGCCGAGCGGTTCACTCCCGGAACACCGGCGGCCGGGAGAGACTGACGCACCTGGCCTTTCGCACTCGGCGCCCCGGCCCTCTCACGAGAGTCGGGGCGTCGCCGTACGGGCCGCCCCGGCCCGCACGGGATCAGGCGGTGAGCTCCTGGTGCAGCGCGTCACGCAGCCGTGCCGCGCGCTCGGCCACCTCGCCGGGGCCCAGCTCGACGGCGCGTGCGCACCAGCGCTGCCCCTCGGTCAGTTCGCCCCGGCGGGCGGCGAGCAGCGCCAGCCGCAGCGCGGCCCGGCCGTGACCGGCCTGAGCGGCCCTGGTCCACCACAGCGCGGCCTCACGCTCGCCGCCCTCACGCGCCAGCAGCAGGCCGAGGTTGAAGGCACCGCTGCTGCTGCCCGCCTCCGCGGCCTCCCGGTACCAGCGCGCGGCGCCGGTGATGTCGCCACGGCCCGCGGCGAGCATGCCGACGCGCACCTGGGCCCGCCGGTGCCCCTGCTCCGCGGCCCGCTCGTACCACTGCTCGCACTCGCTCTTGACGTTGTACGGCTCACCGAGCGCGGGCGATCCCGGGGGCGGCTGTCGCGCGTCCAGCAGAGTGGCCAGCCGGAAGGCCGCCTCGGCGCTGCCGCCCCCGGCGGCGCGGCGCAGATGGAGCTCCGCCGACTGCTCGTCACCGTCCCGCAGGCAGGCGATGCCGACCTGGAGGGCCGCCTCCGTGTGGCCGGCCGCCGCGGCACGCTCGTACCAGCGCAGGGCCGTACGGTCCTCGTCACGTCCGGCGTGGAGGATGCCCAGGTTGAACGCGGCGTCCACGCTGCCCGCCTCGGCGGCCTTGGAGAACCAGGGCTCGGCGCCGGTCGGGTCGTCGGCCTGCAACAGCAGGACGGCGAGGGCGTTGGCCGCCTCGCGGTGGCCCGCGTAGGCGGCCTGGCGGTACCACTGTTCGGCCTGGACGGTGCGGTCCTGGGCCGCGCAGAGCAGGCCCAGGTTGTACGCGCCGTTGATGTCGCCCGCGCCCATCGCGGCGCGGTACCAGCGCTCGGCGGTCTGCGGCTCGCCACGGGCGGCGTGGAGCGCGCCCAGGGCGTTCGCGGCGTTGCCGTTGCCGTCCTGCGCGGCGCGCAGCCACCAGATCGCGGCGCTCTCCTCGTCACCGGCGTCGCGGAGCAGGAAGCCGAGGGCGCACGCGGCCCGCGCCTCGCCCTCCTTGGCCGCCATCAGATACCAGCGGCCGGCCTCCTTCAGCTCGCCGCGCTTCTCCAGGATCGCGCCCAGATACAGCGCCGCCCGGCGGTGACCGCGCGCGGCGGCCTGCCGGTACCACTGCGCGGCCTCGCTGATGAGCGAGGACGCGCCGGATGTGGCACCGGCGGCGCCGGTACGCCCACGGGCACCGGAGGCCGGAGCCGTGCCGGCCGGGGCGCCGCCGGGGCGCCCGCCACCGGCGGTGGCCTGGCCCGGTACGGACCGGCCCAGGCGCAGCCGTCCCGAGGTGGGCGGGCCCGTACCGCTGCTGTAGGCCGGGTCGCCGCCGGTGCCGGCCGCCTCACGGGCCCGGCGCTCCAGCGCGCGTGCGAGCCGGTACGACGCCTCCCGGTGTCCCTGCTCGGCGGCGGCGCGCAGCCACCGCTCGGCCCCGACGTCGCTGCGGTGCTCCAACAGATCGGCGAGGGCATAGGCGCCGAGGGCGTGGCCCTGCTCCGCGGACTGGCGCAGCCAGTACTCGGCGGCCGGCTCGTCACCCAGCTCACGGAAGTGCCGGCCCAGCGCGTGGGCGGCGGCGGCGGACCCGGCGACGGCGGCGATGCGCCACCAGCCGGCCGCCTCGTCCGCGTAGCCGCGCTGGTGCAGGAGGACGCCCAGGTTGTTGGCGGCGGCGCGCTCGCCCTGAGCCGTCGCGGCGCGCAGATAGGGCTCGGCCCCGTCGAGATCACCACGGCGCAGCAGCAGGGCCCCGAGCGCGCTCATCGACGCCGTGTCACCGGCGTCGGCGGCGCGCCGGTGGCGCGCCTCGGTCTCGGCATCGCTGGTCTCCTCCGGAGCGGCGGCGCGCCGGGCAGCCGCCGTACCGGCCGGATCCGCAGTGTCGGCGGCGGCGTCGACGGCGATGGCCCTGGGCGCACCGACGGCACTGACGGCGCTGTGATCATCTTGTTGCACAAACCGCCCTGTCTCCAACAGAGTTGTCCTATCCCCCATAAACTCCATCGTCGCACCACCTACCACCCACGTACAGCAGGTATGCCGCGACCCGCTAGGTCACTTCAGCGTTTTGTCGACATGCCCACAGAGAGATAAGCCAAACGCGCTCGGGGTCAACTCACCCGACCCGCACCGCAGTTCGCACGAACGCACGACAAGGGCCCGGATCCTGATGGATCCGGGCCCTTGACTTTGAGTAGCGGGGACAGGATTTGAACCTGCGACCTCTGGGTTATGAGCCCAGCGAGCTACCGAGCTGCTCCACCCCGCGTCGTTGTGTCCCAACCGTACCACGACGCGGAGTGATGCCTGCTCAGCCGCTGTCGCCACCGCCGTTCCCGCCGGTCGCACCGGCTCCGG
The DNA here is from genome assembly GCF_040635655.1 of Streptomyces sp. NPDC006923. Classification (NCBI taxonomy): domain Bacteria; kingdom Bacillati; phylum Actinomycetota; class Actinomycetes; order Kitasatosporales; family Streptomycetaceae; genus Streptomyces; species Streptomyces sp. NPDC006923. The sequence goes on along the minus strand of NZ_JBEYIF010000006.1, from coordinate 171,007 downwards.
AATCGGCCTCGGCAGCCCGCCGCAGGGCGTCCTGGAGGGCCTCCTGGGCCTTCCCGTACGCCGTCCAGTCCTGCTGCTTCAGCGCCGCCTCACCGTCTTCGTACGCCTTCTGCGCGTCCGCGATGGCCTGCTTGAGCGCCTTGTCACCGGTGGCCGGCGGCTTCGGGGTCTCGTCCGTCGGCGGTGGCTGTGTCGTTGCCGGCGGCTCGGAACTCTCCGCTCCGAAGACCGCGTTCAGCGCCTCGCCCAGGGTGTCCTTGAAGACGGGCTTGCCTCCGTAGGAGACGGCGACCTTCTTCAGCAGCGGATAGTTGGCGCTGCCACCGCGCGCGTACACCGGCTCGATGTAGAGGAACCCGCCGTCGAGCGGCACCGTCAGCAGATTGCCGTACTCGATGTCCGAGTCGGTGCCCCGCAGGTTTCTGACGAACTCGGCGACTTCCGGTACACCGTTCAGCTCGCTCTGCACCTGTTGCGGCCCCTGCACGGTGGAGGTGACGCTCAGGACTCTGATCTTGCCGTAGTCACCGCTGGTCGCGTCGGCGTCCACCGCCATGAACGCGCCCAGATTGGGGCGTCCGTTGGGCGTGAAGGTGGTGGTCAGCGAGAACTTCTGCCCCGTCTGACCGGGCATCCTGACGCTCAGGTAGTACGGCGGGACCGCGTTGCTGTCCTTGGTGGTCGGGTCGTCCGGCACCTGCCACGCGTCACTGCCGCTGTAGAACTGCGCGGGGTCCGTGACGTGATAGCGGGTGAGGAGTTCGCGCTGCACCTTGAACATGTCCTGCGGATAGCGCAGATGGGCCAGCAGCTCGGAGTTGATCTCGGCCTTCGGCTTCACCGTGCCCGGGAACGCCTTCATCCAGGTCTTGAGCACCGGGTCCTTGGTGTCCCACTGGTACAGGTTGACCGAGCCGTCGTAGGCGTCGACGGTGGCCTTCACCGAATTCCGGATGTAGTTGACCTGGTTCTGCTGGGCGACGACCGCGCGCTGATTGTCGGTCAGCGAGTCAGCGGTGGTGTCGCCGAGGGTCGTACGGGACGCGTAGGGATAGCCGTTCGTCGTCGTGTACGCGTCGACGATCCACTGGATGCGGCCGTTGACCACGGCGGGATAGGCGTCGCCGTCGATGGTCAGCCAGGGCGCGACCGCCTCGACGCGCTCCTTGGGCGTGCGGTTGTACAGAATCCGCGAGCCGTCACCGATGGCGCCGGAATACACCATCTGGGGCTCGCTGAAGGCCACGGCGTAGGCCGCGCGGTTCAGCGGATTGGAGAGGCTGACGCCGCTCTTGCCCCGGTAGCTCGTCGTCCGCTCGCCGTTCTTCTCGTAGTCGAGCTCCTTCTGCGGGCCGCCCACGATCGAGTACTGCTCGGTCTTCTCGCCGTAGTAGACGCGCTGTTCGTACCTGCCGAGCTGACCGGTCGTCGGCAGGCCGGACTCGATGAAATCGGGAGCGCCGACGGTGCCGTCGTTCTCGTTCGTCACCGTGTTCGTGCCCTTGGACGCGATCACTCCGTACCCATGGGTGTAGGTGAAGTGGTCGTTGATCCAGTTGCGCTTGGGGATACCGGTGATGTTCAGCTCGCGCAGACCGACCACCGTGTCCTGCGGCTTGCCGTCGGGACCGGTGTACCGGTCGACGTCCAGCGTGGCGGGGAACTGGTAGTACTTCCGCTCCTGCTGGAGCTGCTGGAACGCGGGCGAGACCACATTCGGGTCGACCAGCCGGTAACTGGCCGCGGAGTCCGCCGCCCTGCGCTGCTCGGCCTTCCTGTCAGGGTTGCCCTTGCCGCCGTAGTCCTGCACATCGGCGCCGTCGATGCCGTACGCCGCGCGCGTGGCGTTGATGTTCTTCTTGATGTACGGCGATTCCTTGGCCTGCTCGTTCGGCTGGACCTGGAACTTCTGCACGATCGCCGGATAGAGACCGCCGATGAGGATCGCCGACAGCACCATCAGACCGAAGCCGATCACCGGTAGCTGCCAGGTACGGCGCCAGAGCGTCGCGAAGAACAGCGCGGCGCAGATGACGGCGATGCAGAAGAGGATCGTCTTCGCCGGGAGATAGGCGTTGGCGTCGACGTACCGCAGTCCGGTCCAGTTCCCGGCCGCCTTGAAGTCGCTGGACTTCACCGCCAGGCCGTACCGGTCGAGCCAGTAGGCCACGGCCTTGAGCGAGACGAACACGCCGATCAGCACCGAGAGATGACCGGTGGCCGCCCCCGTCGCACGCGCGCCGGGGCTGGTGACGCGCAGACCGCCGTAGAGGTAGTGCGTCACCGCGGCGGCGATCAGTGAGAGCACGGCCGCCGCGAAGCCGAAGGCGAGAAGGAAGCGGTACCAGGGCAGGTCGAACGCGTAGAACGACACGTCCATCTTGAACTGCGGGTCCTTCTGGCCGAAGGACACCCCGTTCACCCACATCAGCCAGATGCGCCACTGCCCGGCGGCGGAGGCGCCGGCGATCAGCCCGACCAGGGCCGTGACCGCGAGGAGCACCCACTTCTTGTACGGGGCGATCCCCATCCGGTACCGGTCGAGGTTCTGCTGCTCCATCGACATGGCGCTCAGCGGCGGGCGCAGCCGGTACGCCAGCCAGATGTTCAGGCCGACGGCGAGGGCCATCAGCAGTCCGAAGACCGCGAACAGTCCGATCTTGGTCCACAGGGTGGTGGTGAAGACCGACGAGTAGTCGACCGAGCGGTACCAGAGCCAGTCGGTCCAGAACCCGGCGAACATGACGAACAGCATGGCCAGCACGGCCAGCACACCCAGTGTCATGAGCAGGGTCCGGACCCGCCGAGACGGCCGGCCCACTCTGATCCGTGGCCCGGTCGGGCCTCCGCCGCGGTCCGGCATCTGGAAAGCCAACGTGCGCACCTCGAAGTTCGCGGTCGTGTGTTTCAGCGTGTAAGAACGGGCCCCGCGATCGTAGGGCCCACTGATGCAACTTACTGAGGCTTTACCTAGTTCCCGCATCCGGGGCCGAAGGAGGCAGGATATTGAGCATGTCCAACGTTTCTCCCTCAGGCACACCCATGGCCGCGAGCCCGCTGACCCGCGCGGTGCTCGAAATCGACGAATACGCGTCGGGACTCGGCTGGGACCAGCCGGCCCGGCTCTTCGCGCTCGTCGACACCGAGCGGCTCCGTACCGACGAGCCGGAACTGGCGGCCCAGCTCGGTCTCGACGACGGCGGGGCGGTCGCTCCGCTCACCCCGATCGAGCAGGACGAGATCCCGTCCGGCACGCCACTGGACGAATTCCTCGGCACGATCGCGTGGCCCGGGGCGGTGGCCGGCTGCGCGATGACGGTGGAGCGGCTGATGCTGCCGCCGTCCGCGGAGGCGTCCGTACCGGAAGGGCTCGACGAGTCCGGGCTCGCCGAGTGGGTCGCCGCCCATCCGGATCGTCAGGAGGTGCGGATGACCGTGGCCGTGCTGCGCGACGGCGCCCGGGAGTCGGCGCTGCGGCTGCGCGAGAAGGACTCGGCCACCGAGGTCCTGACCGGCTCCGGGCTGGTCCCCGGGCTGGCCGAGGCACTGTCGGCCACCTTCGAGGCGTAACCGCCCGCGCTCCGGCGGGTACGGCCGGTCAGCTTGCCGAACAGCTCGGCAGACCGGCCGTGTCCCCGGCGCGGATCTTGTCCAGAGACTTCTTGGCGTCGGCGATGGTCTTCACCCGGACGAGTGTCAGGCCGCTCGGGATGTCCGAGGCCGCCGCCGCGCAGTTCTCGTCCGGGGTCAGGAAGTACTGGGCGCCCGCGCCACGCGCGCCGACCAGCTTCATCTCGATGCCGCCGATCGGACCGACCTTGCCGTCGTCGTCGATCGTGCCCGTACCCGCGACGAACTTGCCGCCCGTGAGCGCGCCCGGCGTCAGCTTGTCGACGATGCCGAGGGCGAACATCAGCCCGGCGCTCGGTCCGCCCACGTCGGCCAGCTTGATGTCGACCGTGAACGGGAAGGTGTGGTCGGTCCCCGCCTGGATGCCGACCACCGCCCGGTCGCCCTCGACGGACTCCTCCGTGGTGACCGTCACCTTCCTGGTCGTCGTGGGCTCCTTGCCTGCCTTCTCGGCGGCTTTCGCCTCAGCGGCCGGGACGATGGTGAAGACAACGGCCTGGCCCGGCTTGTGCTTGGTGACGAACTTCGCCACGTCCTCCGGGGCCCGGACCGCCGAGCCGTCCACGGCCCTGATGACGTCACCCGCGTGCAGCGTGCCCTCGGAGGGGCTGTCCTTGAGGACGGAGGAGACGACGACACGCGACGCCACCGGGATGTCCAGCTCCCGCAGAGCGGCCACCTTGGCGCTCTCCTGGGACTGGCTGAACTCCTCGGCGTTCTCCTGGGTGGACTGCTCTTCCGTCTTGCCGTCCGGATACAGGGTGTCGTGCGGCACCACCACGTCGTCGTGGGCCAGCCAGCCGTAGATCGCCTCGACGATGTTCATGTTGTAGTCCGCGCCGGTGACCCTGACCGTGGTCATATTCAGATTGCCCGACGTCGGGTACGTCTTGTGACCGGAGATCTGGAGCACTGGCTCGCCGCCGGCGTCACCGAGCGTGTTCACCGTCGGTCCGGGGCTCATCTCCGAATACGGCACCCTCATCAGAACTCCCACGCAGAGCAGCGCGATGAGCACGAGGGTGGATGCGAGCATCGTCGCGGTGCGGCGTGGCATGGAACGACAGTACGGGAAGGGTCTGACAACGCACCGCTGGGGCCGGGCCGTACGGGGCCACGCGGCAGGCGGTCGCAGCGGCGGCGTACGGTCGGCGGGCGCGTCGGACAGCGTCAGGCGGGGTCTGTCGCGGGGTCTGTCCCGGAGTCCGGCTTCTCCATCGCGTCCCGGAATCGCGCATAGCCGTTCAGCTCGGCTATGTCTCCCATCGTGCGGTCTCTTGCGGCCCAGCTTCCCCATATCGCCGCACCTATCGCGGCGACGAGCGGGATCAGCAACCAGGCGAGCGCGGCCATACCGACCTCCCGACTTCGTGAGTGTCTGCTACCGCCGATCAGCAGATTAGCCATCGGCTGATCCCCACGCTGCTGGCCGGAGGCCAGTTACGCAAATCGGGCGTCCGTGTACGAACCGTGTTTCATCCAGAGCGAACCGGGACACTGCGCGCGAAGCGGAAAACGGGCCGCCGCCCGCGACCCCCGGATGTGAGGCTGCGCGAGATGTCGGGGGGCGGCACGTGATGTGAGGGGTGCGCGCGACCGAGCCGCCCCTCTGGCGGAGGCGCTACGCCGACCCGCCCACCCGCCACCCGACCACCACCCCTGGTGGAGGCGCTACGCGCCGACCCATTCCTCGGTGCCGTCGGAGAATGTTTGGTGTTTCCAGATCGGGACCTCGTTCTTGAGGTCGTCGATCAGCTTCCGGCAGGCTTCGAACGCCTCCGCCCGGTGCGGGCAGGAGACGGCGACGACGACCGCCAGATCACCGACCGCCAGATCACCCACCCGGTGGACGGCCGCCAGTGCGCGCACCGGATACCCGGCGACGATCTTCTCCGCGACACGGCGCAGCTCGGCCCCCGCCGAAGGGTGGCTGGAGTAGCCGAGGGTGTCGACATCGGCGCCTCCGTCGTGGTTGCGCACCGTACCGACGAAGAGAACTGTGCCGCCCGACGCGTCGTCCCCGACCGCGCGGAAGACCTCGTCGACGGTCAGCGGGGTGTCGCGGATCGCCAGGAGACGAATGGGGTCCTGCGCCGCCTGCTCGCCCGGGTGGGAACGCGTGCTCGCCATGGGGTCCATCGTGCCGTACGGCTCCGACATCGCGTAATACCGCCTTCGCGCGGCCCCCGACGCGCGTACCCCGCCGGACGACGGGCCCGCTACAGCCGTCGCCGCGCCTTGCGGGCCCGCCGTACCAGCGCGGCGGTGCCCAGCAGGGCCACGGTCGCGCCCGCCGCGCCCGCCGCCGTGGCGTCCTTGCGGCCGAGACGGCGGCCCACGACGGTGTGCCGGCCCTCCACCTCCTCCAGCAGCGCGGCCAGCACCTCCTCGTTCGTCCAGCGTGGCCGCCAGCCCGCGTCGTGCAGCCGGCCGACACTGACCACCCAGGGATGCATGGTGTACGCCAGATCACCGGCGGGCGAGGGCGTGAGGCCGATCCGGTGCAGCCTGGCCGCGGCCCCCAGAGCGACCGCGGAGGGCAGCTCCATCCGGCGGATACCGCTCAGCTCCTCGACCTCCTCCTGCTCCAGCCAGCCGTCACAGCCGACCGCGAACTCACCGTCGGCCTTCTCCAGCGCGGCATACTCCAACGCGCTGACCAGGTCTTCGACATGACAGAACTGCCAGGTGGGCCGGGAGCCGGCGACGACGAGCAGCCGTGGCGACTCGAAGTAGCGGGTGAGTGCGGTGTCCGTACCGCCGACGAGCACGGCGGGTCTGACGACCGTCACATGGAGCCCGGGGTGCGCGCGGGGCGCCCGGCGGCCCAGCCGCTCGATCTCCAGCAGATCACCGACCCCGGTGGCCTCCGCGGTCGCGCGCAGCTCCGCGTCCTCGGAGAGCGGGATGTCGTTGTCGGGCAGCGCCCCGTAGACCATGGCCGAGGTGCACAGCACGACCCGGTGGACGCCCGCGGCGGCGGCCGCCGTGAGGACCGTCTGCGTGCCGCGGACGTTGTACGCCGTACGGGCGGTGGCGTCGGTCTCCAGGTCGAGATCGAGCGCGAGATGCACAACGACGTCCGCGCCGCGCAGCTTCTCGGCGATGGCCGGATCACGGACGTCGAGGATGTGCCACTGCGCCTCGGGGACCTCCCCCCGGCGCTCGTCGATGGCGATGACCTGCTTGATCTCCTCGGACGCGACCAGGCGCCGGGTGAGCAGGTCACCGACGCCGGAGGCGGCGCCGGTGACCGCGACGACGGGGCCGCGGGACGAGGTCGGGGTTGAGCGGTTTCGCGCTGCGCGAACCTGCGGATCTGGGGAACTCACCGGGCGTCTCCAGCGGTTGTCTTCAGTACGTACGTGGATTACGCGTCCGTACCAGGAGACGTCCATCCTGCCGCAGGCCACCGGCCGACGGAGCATCGAGCCCGGATGCCACCCGGGTGTCGGGGCCGTGAGCACCGAGGGGGAAAGGCGGAGGTGAAGCGAGCCGCAGGCAGGACACGCCGCACAGCCGGGCACGGTCCAGGGCCCGCGACACCCCTCCTGCCCACCCGGCGCCGCTTAGGCTTGGTGGTGTATTCGGGCAGCCGCCGCCGGTACGTAACCGGCGGCCCTACGAGCCGAGGAACCCCGTGAGTGACACCCCATTCGGATTCGGCCTTCCGCCGGAGGAGCCGGAGGACGGCGACGGCAAGAAGAAGGACCCCACCGGAGGTGGTCAGGGCGGTCCCGGTAACCCCTTCGGGGGATTCGGGCTGCCGGGCGGGGCGGGCGGTGACAATCCGTTCGCCGCGATGTTCGGCTCGCTGAACGCGAACGACCTGGGCGCGGCCTTCCAGCAGCTCGGCCAGATGCTCAGTTACGAGGGCGGTCCCGTGAACTGGGACATGGCCAAGCAGATCGCTCGCCAGACGGTCGCGCAGGGCACGCCCGACGGCACGAAGGACGCGAGCGTCGGACCGGCGGAGCGTTCCGCCGTCAATGAGGCGGTGCGTCTCGCCGACCTGTGGCTGGACGGTGCGACCTCGCTGCCGTCCGGGGCGAACACCGCCGTGGCCTGGAGCCGCGCCGAATGGGTCGAGGCGACCCTGCCCGCGTGGCAGCAGCTCGTCGACCCGGTGGCGGAGCGGGTCGGCACGGCCATGGGCGATGTGCTGCCCGAGGAGATGCAGTCCGTGGCGGGTCCGCTGATCGGCATGATGCGTTCCATGGGGGGCGCCATGTTCGGCCAGCAGATCGGGCAGGCCGTAGGTGTGCTGGCGGGTGAGGTGGTCGGCTCGACGGACATCGGACTGCCGCTCGGCCCGGCCGGCAAGGCCGCGCTGCTGCCGCTGAACATTGAGGCGTTCAGCAAGGACCTCGGCGTGCCGAAGGACGAGATCCGGCTCTATCTGGCGCTGCGCGAGGCCGCTCATCAGCGGCTCTTCGCCCATGTCCCGTGGCTGCGCTCGCACATGTTCGGCGCCGTCGAGGGCTACGCCCGGGGGATCACCGTCGACACCACCAAGCTGGAAGACGTGGTCGGCCAGTTCGACCCCACTCATCCCGAAGAGCTGCAGGAAGCGCTTCAGCAGGGCATGTTCCAGCCGGAGGACACCCCCGAGCAGAAGGCCGCGCTGGCCCGGCTCGAAACGGCGCTCGCGCTGGTCGAGGGGTGGGTGGACGCGGTGGTGCACGAAGCCGCCAAGTCCCGGCTCACGGCGGCGGACGCGCTGCGCGAGACGCTGCGCAGGCGCCGGGCCTCCGGTGGTCCCGCGGAGCAGACCTTCGCGACCCTGATCGGCCTTCAGCTCCGTCCGCGTCGGCTGCGGGACGCCTCGCGGCTGTGGGCGTCGCTCACGGACGCGCGCGGGGTCGACGGGCGGGACCGGCTGTGGGAGCACCCGGACATGCTGCCGACCGCTTCCGACCTCGACGACCCGGACGGCTTTGTCCACCACGAGCAGCTCGACTTCTCGGAGCTGGACAAGATGCTCGGCGAGGCCGCGAGTGGCAGCGGTGACAGCCGCGCGGCCCGCGAGAGCGACGGCACCGACAAGCCGGACCTCCGCAAGGACGACCGGAGCGGTCAGGCCGACGACAAGGACGACACCGACAAGTGAGCCTGCACGACGACGCCGTCCTCGTACTGAAGGGGTACGAGGACCAGCGGGAGCTGCGCGACAGCTATCTGGATCATCTCGCCGCCCACCCGGACGGCATGTGGAAGTCCTGCCAGGCCGGGCATCTCACGGCGAGCGCGCTGGTGATCGATCCGGAGCGGGGGCGCGTCCTGCTGACCCTGCACAAGAAGCTCGGCATGTGGCTGCAGATGGGCGGCCACTGCGAGCCCGGCGACAGCTCAGTGGAGCGGGCCGGGCTGCGTGAGGCCACCGAGGAGTCCGGGATCCCCGGCCTGACGCTGCTGCCCGGCGGCCCCGTACGGCTCGACAGGCACGCCATCCCGGCGCCCTGCAACTGGCATCTCGACGTCCAGTACGCGGCACTGGCGCCGACAGGGGCGGTCGAGGCGATCAGCGACGAGTCCCTTGATCTGCGCTGGTTCTCCTACGGAGAGGTGGCGGAGGTCGCCGACGGGTCGGTCGTACGGCTGGTGGAGCGTACGCGCGCGGCACTGCGCGACTGAGTCACCACCGGGTGGGGGCGGCCTTCGCCGAGGCCGCCCCCACCGGTGTGCCGGGTCATCTGCCCCAGTCGTTGCGCTGGTTCTGACCGTGCGCGCCCTGCTGGCCCACGCCGAACTGCGCCGCGAGGCCCTGGCCGATCGCGGCGTGCTGCGGCGGCAGCACCTCGCTGGGCTGCACCAGCGCGAAGCCCTGCCCGAGGAAGCTGAGCTCCCAGCCCTCCCCGGTGTTGCCGCGCCGCCGCCGTACGCCGGAGGAGTGCGTCTGCGCCTGCATCTGCACCCGCAGCGCGGAGGACCAGGCGACGACCGCGTCGGCGTCCGCGCTGACGTACGTCTCCGGGGTGACCCGCATCATCAGCGGCCGGCCCGAGGTCATCAGGGCGACCCTGCCCCGGCCGGAGATATGGAGCTGGTACTTGCCGGAGCCGGAGATGCCGTACTGGCTGTCCACCGCGACGACCTCGGTGTGCAGCGTGGAGTCGAGCGCCAGGACATAGGCGCTGTCCACCGTCATCCCGTCCTGGTCGACGTCCACGACATGGATGTACTGGGCGAGGTTGGCGAAGTAGACCGTGCCCTGCCCGGAACAGCGCATCAGGTCGAGTCCCTCACCGGTGCGCGCCCTGGCCCGGCGCTCACCGCCCGACTGGTACTCCCCGTCGAAGTCGATCAGCCCCTGGTAGGCGACCATCGCGCCCTTGCGGGCGAGGACATCGTCCTGGCCGGTGAGCGCGACCCGCAGGAGCTGCGGGTTCTGCACGGTGTACCGGTCCTGGGACTGCTGCTCCGTGTATGCGAAAAGAGGACTCTGCATGGTGTGTCTCGCTCCCCTTCAGCCCTGGATCCGCAGGCGGTCGGTGCTGTCCTCGCTGGGCTGTACGACGACGATGCCCTGGCCGGAGAAGGCCATCTGAAACGCCTCGCCGCTGCCCCGTCCGATCAGCGACGACGCCTTGAAGCTGCGCTTGCCCTTCACCTTGAGCCCCGGGGACCAGGCGACCAGGGCGTCCGGATCGACATAGGTCTCGTCCTCGCCCCGGCCGCAGTCGACCACGACCGGTGTGCCGCGGGAGGTCAGGGCGACCCAGCCGGTGCCGGAGATCTGGACGTTCCACAGGCCCTGGCCCGCGATCTTGGCCAGTCCCTTCACCCGCTCGACGCCCCACTGGAGATGCGCGTCGAAGGCGAGCAGATTGCTGCCGTTGACCGAGAGCGCGTCGTTGTCGAGGTTGATGACGACGACATCCGCGCCGTAGTCCGCGAGATAGAGCAGGCCGTCGCCGCTGCACTTCATGACGGGCGTGCCCTCGCCGGTCACCCACTGGGAGGCGATCTGGCGGACCGCCGGCGGGTTGGGTTCGTACTGGATGAAACCCTCGTAGGCGATCATCGAGCCGGTCCGCGCGAAGAGGTCCTGGCCGGTGGCCATCGCGACCTTGAGCATGGAGCGGCCGTGATTCTCCATCCGGGCCACAACGGGGGTGGGGGCGAAGCCCGCGAGCTGCTGATTCATTGTCCGGGCTCCCTCAGACCTCGTACGGCTGGACGACGATGAAGTTGCCGGGGGCTCCCCGGAACTGGAGGTTCACGGTCTCGCCGCTGTGGCCCGGGTAGGCGTTGCGGCGCAGTCTGACCTGGCTGGAGACGATCACCTGGGAGGCGGCCGACCAGGCGACGACGGCATTGCTGTCCGCGAAGGTCGTGGGGGTGACGGGCAGGACCACCGGGGTGCCACGCGTCTTCACGACGACGGTGCCCGCACCCTGGAACAGCATGGTGAACAGCGCGCCGCCCGGGATGCCATGGCCTTCGACACGGCGGACCTCGTACTGGAGGCCTTCGTCGAAGGCGAGGACATTCTCCGCGGATACGCAGATGCCGTCGCCCTGCAGTTCGACGGGGTGCAGATGCGCGCCCTCCTCGGCGAGGAACACCTGGCCGTGGCCGGTGCAGCGCATCAGTTGCAGCTCCTGGCCGGTGGCGTTGCCGACGACACGGCCCGCGAATCCGGCGCCCTTGTAGCCGAAGTCGACCTTGCCCTGATACATCACCATGCTGCCCTGGCGGGCGAGGACCGGGGCGCCGCCGATACCGAGGTCCACCCGGATGAGCTGACCGTTCTGCGAGGTCCAGCGCTGGCCCGTGGGCAGCTCCCGGTACGGCTGAAGGGCCGCCCGGAGGCCCGCGCCGCCGCTGGGCACACCCCCCGGAACGCCCTGTGCGACGCCCTGGGGCGGACCGGGCGGCTGCTGTCCGTACGGAGCCGGGGCGGGCTGTCCGTAGGGAGCGGGCGCGGGCGGCGGGGCCTGGGCCGGGACCTGGCCAACCGGCGGGTGCTGAGCCGGCCCGCCGTACGGGGACGGCGGGGCGGGCGGCGGTGCGGCTCCGGCCGCCGGCGTGAGAGGCGCGGCCACGGTCGGCGCGGCATGCACGGGCGGGGACGGCGGCACGGCGGGTCCGGCCGGGGCGCCGAACGAAGGCGCCGGAGGCGGTGCCGGAGCGGGAGGCCCTGCCGGGGCGCCGAAGGCCGGGGCCGGAGCGGCGCTCCCGGACGGCGGGGCGAAGGCCGGAATCCCGCCGTCGGTCGCCGGCTGCGGAGCGGCCGGCTCCTCCTCGGCGACCTCGCCGCCGAAATTCTTCAGCAGCGCGTCGAGACCGCCGTCGAAGCCCTGCCCGACAGCGGCGAACCGCCACACGTCCTTGAGGTAGAAGTCGCCGAGCATCACCGCGCGCTCGGTGGTGAACTCCGAGCCGTCGAAGGCGTATCTGACGACTTCCTCGCCACCCGCGACGACCCGGATGTATCCGGGGCCGACCTGCGACATCTGTCCGGCGCCGTCGATGGTGGCGGTGAAGGAGAGCTTGTGGATCCCCGCCGGGACGCGGTCCAGCGTCACCCGGAAGGACTCGGTGTCCCCGGCCTGGGCGCCCAGTAGCTGGATGGACTCCTCCGGAGACTTCGGCTGGTTGAAGAAGATGAAGTACCGGTCGTCCGAGAGTCGCTCGTCGGCGTCGAGGCCGAAGCAACTGATGTCGAAGGTCAGCCCGGGTGCGGCGATTCGCACGCCGACATAGAGATCCGTCCCCGCCGTGAGATCACTGACCTTGGCCTTGTGCCCGCGCTGGAATTCCCTGGCCATACGTAACGACCGTCCCCCGTCCCGGATATGAATACGTCGCGTCAGGCTAGCGGCTGGCTCCGACATCGAGCCGGACCGGGACACATTCGGTACAGGATCGCTGATTCCGTGGCCCCGCCGGGACCTGCGGAGATCACCCGGAACCTGCGGACTCCGTCATTCCCCGCGTCCGGCGGGCGGATAGGGAAGCCGGTCGGCCGCGACCACGCCCTCCAGATAGCCGCGGGCACGCTCGGTGCGGGGATACGCCTCCAGCAGCTCCCAGAACCGCTGCCCGTGCCCCGGCACCAGCAGATGGGCGAGCTCATGGAGGAGCACATAGTCGACGACGTACTCCGGCATGCCCTTCAGCCGGTGCGACAGCCGGATACTGCCCTCCGCCGGGGTACAGGATCCCCAGCGGGTGTTCTGGTTGGTCACCCACCGGACGGAGTTCGGCCGGGCCCTGCCGTCGAAATACTGGGCCGACAGCCGTTCCGCCCGCTCGGTCAGCTCACTGTCACCGAGGACCCGCTTGCTCTCCTGGGCGGCGAGCTTGTCGAGCATCACGGTCACCCAGCGCCGCTCCTCGGCCTCCGACATCCGGGCGGGGATGAGCACGATGGTCCGGTCGCCCTCGCGGTACGCCGAGACCGTCCTGCGGCGGCGGGCGCTCCTGCGTACCTCGACGGCGCTCGTCCCTGAACCGCGGGGCGGACGTTTTGTCGCCCCGCGCTGTTCACTTCCGGCGCTCTGGGACGGCGGCTCCCCCGCGAGGCGAGGGGAAGGATCGGCGGACACGCCCCGACGTTACCCGCTGCGCGCGGGGGAAGTCCCGCCCACCAAGTGGTTCGATCTTGTTCCGTCCTCCGGCGAACGCCATTTGAAACGATTAACGACGGAGGCTGTGGATAACTTTCCGCATCGTTTGCCGGTTCCTTGCATTCTGAGAACGCGGATCAAAGAGAGCTAAGACCGCAGCGAACGCAGCGAGCGCAGCGAACGCAGGGAACAACGAAAGATCAACGGGGAGGCCGACATGTATCCGACAGGTTTGACGCATCCAATGGTGAAGCCCGCGCTCCGGCGGGCCTGGCGCGAGCGGCAGACGGTTCAGTTCGGGGTCACGCCCGCGCACGCGGTGCTGGTGGGCCCGCTCGACACCGCGACGGGCAGCTTTCTCGATCTGCTCGACGGGACACGCGGGCTGCCCCTGCTGCGGGAGGAGGCCCGCGCCATGGGGCTGCCGGACGGCCGGGCCGACTCGCTGGTGCGGCGGCTCACCGCGGCCGGGCTGATCGACGACCCGGGCGGGGGCGGCCGGACGGCCGACGCGTTCCGGGACCGGACGGGCACCCTCGACCGGATGCGGCCCGATCTGGCGTCCCTCTCCGTCGTCCACCGGGAGCCGGGCGCGGCAATGAGACGGCTGGCGGCGCGGCGGGCGATGCGGGTACAGGTCCGGGGCGCCGGCCGGGTCGGGGCAGCCGTCGCCGCGGTGCTCGCCGCCTCCGGGGTGGGGCATCTCGACGTACTGGACGGAGGATGCGCGGAGCCGTCGGACGTGGCACCGGCCGGGCTGCCGGCCCAGTCCGTCGGGGAGCGCCGGGACGCGGCAGTCCGGCAGCTTGTCCGCCGGTCGGCGCCCGGCCGTGCGCCGAGGGCCCCGGAGTCGCCGGCGCCAGCGGGGGCGGGCGAGCCGCCCCTCTCCCTGGTCGTCGTCGCCCCCCGGGACGGGCTGGCGGCCTATGCCCCCGACCCGGGGGTCTCCGAGCCCTGGATCACCTCCGGGACCCCCCACCTCTACGCCGGAGTGATCGAGGCGACCGGCCTGGTGGGGCCGCTGGTGCTGCCCGGGGGCACGGCCTGTGCGGGCTGTGCGGCGCGGGTGCGGGCGGACGGTGACCCAGGGTGGCCGCGGATGCTGGCGCAGTGGCGCTCCGGGCGCCGGGCCGGCGCCGCACCGGCCTGCGACACGGCGCTGGCCACGACGGTGGCGGGGCTGGCGGCGGCCCATGCCCTGGCCTTCCTGGACGGGGAGCTGCCCGCCAGCACGGGTGCACGATGGGAGGTGTCGCTTCCGCTGCTGGACTGGCGCTCGGAACGGATCACGCCCCACCGGGACTGTCCCTGCGGGGCGGCCGGGACGGGGCAGGGGGAGCACATCATGGAAGTAGCGGCGTCGCACGACACAATGGCGGGGTAACCGCCGTACGCGGCACGGCTGTCTGGGACTAGGAGGGGCTCAATGTCTGATCTTCCCCGGAAGGCGGTCACCCGCACGGCGAAGCTGGCCACCCTGCCACTGGGCTTCGCCGGACGGGCCACCTGGGGCCTGGGCAAGCGGATCGGCGGGAAGTCCGCGGAGATCGTCACCCGGGAGCTGCAGCAGCGCACGGCCGATCAGCTCTTCAAGGTGCTCGGCGAGCTCAAGGGCGGTGCGATGAAGTTCGGGCAGGCGCTCTCCGTCTTCGAGTCGGCGCTGCCGGAGGAGATCGCCGGACCGTACCGGGCGGCGCTCACCAAGCTCCAGGAAGCGGCGCCGCCCCTGCCCACCGGCACGGTCCACGCGGTACTGAGTGAGCGGCTGGGCGAGGAATGGCGTGAGCTGTTCCTCGAATTCGAGGACAAGCCCTCGGCCGCCGCGTCGATCGGGCAGGTGCACCGGGCGGTGTGGCACGACGGACGCGAGGTCGCCGTCAAGATCCAGTACCCGGGCGCCGGAGAGGCGCTGCTGTCCGATCTGGTGCAGCTCAGCCGGTTCGCCAGGCTGCTGGGGCCGCTGATCCCGGGCATGGACATCAAGCCTCTGATCACCGAGCTGCGCGACCGGGTGTCCGAGGAACTGGACTACGCGCTGGAGGCCGAGTCCCAGCGGGAACACGCGGCGGAGTTCGCGGACGACCCGGATGTGGTGGTGCCCGATGTGGTCCACCAGGGCGACCAGGTGCTGGTGACCGAGTGGATCGACGGGACACCGCTGTCCGAGGTGATCAACGACGGCACTCCCGAGCAGCGGGACCGGGCGGGCCAGCTACTGGCCCGCTTCCTTTTCTCGGGCCCGGCCCGTACGGGCCTGCTGCACGCGGACCCGCACCCCGGCAACTTCCGGCTGCTGCCGCCGGCCCCGGCTGAGGACGGCGAGGAAGGCGAACTCCGGCTGGGGGTGCTGGACTTCGGGACGGTGGACCGGCTGCCGGGCGGACTGCCCGGCACCATCGGTGAGGCGCTGCGGATGACGCTGGAGGGCGACGCGGAGGCGGTGTACGACCTGCTGCGCGAGGAGGGATTCGTCAAGGAGTCCATCGATCTCGACCCGGACGCGGTGCTGGAGTATCTGCTGCCGATCATCGAACCGGCGGCGGTGGAGGACTTCACCTTCACCCGGAGCTGGATACGCAATCAGGCAGCGCGGATCGCCGACCCTCGCTCTCCCGCCCACCAGTTGGGCAAGCAGTTGAATCTGCCGCCGTCGTATCTGCTCATCCACCGGGTCACCCTGAGCACCATCGGTGTGCTCTGCCAGCTCAACGCGACGGTCCGGCTCCGGGACGAGCTGGAGGACTGGCTGCCCGGGTTCCTGCCGGAACCGGACGATGGGGAGGCCACCGCCGAGGCAGGCGCCTGATACGGGTACGACCGCGGGGGCCGGTCCCTGGACCGGCCCCCGCGGTGACTGTCTGCCTGACTACTGGCTGCCTGGCTGCCGACTGCGTGGCCGCTGGCTGCCTGGCCACTGGCTGCCTGGCGCGGCGACACTCCATGGCGCCGCCTACTGCATGACCGCCATGGCCAGCGCGCGGCGGGCGCGCATCGACACGCGCTCGGCACGGCGCTGCATCCGCCGAGCGGCGACCAGGCGCACGGCCCGGCGTTCCGCGTCGGCTTCACGCATTCGTTCGTCCATATGCGCGCGTGCCAGGGCTTCTGGGATGAGTTGCATCTCGCGGGTCCTGTTCTGGCGCGAGTCCTTCGCGCCCTTCGTGGTGACGGCAGGGGTGGCGGAGCCGGACGGCTCGCTCGTGGAAGAGGTCATCGGAGCCTGCTTCTGGGGATCGTGCGTAAAGGGACGGTCAATTGTTCCGGCGGCGTTCATGCCGCGACCGGGTTCTTGCGCGGGCGGCCACGCGGCCGCTTGCGGGCGACGACCACGCCCTGGACAAAGAGCTCGCCACCCCAGACACCCCACGGCTCGCGCCGCTCCTTGGCCCCGGCGAGGCATGCCTCGACCAGCGGGCAGGTACGGCAGAGGGACTTGGCGTACTCGACGTCCGCCGGGGACTCGGCGAAGAAGACCTCCGGGTCGTAGGCACGACAGGGGACGGGTACGCCGAGGTTCTCGATGGCGTCGTCGAGGGCGGTGAGCGTGGTGAGCGGGGTCAAGGCGGAGTCCTCCGTGAGACCGGGCGGGGCGATCGTTGGGGAAAGCGGTACGGACGGGGCGTGCGCTTCGAGTTGCACGGGGTGTCGTTCCTCGTCTGGTCGGTCCGGTCTGTTGACCGGGTGTCGGCTGGTACCGGGTGTTACTTGTCCCGAGGCCCCTTCGCTCCGTCTGTCCCGTTCGGGACAAACAGAAGGGCCGCGGATCCCGGGTGGGGTTCCGCGGCCCTGAAGGCGCCGGCCTGATTCTCAATCAGGCTGGATCACTCCAGGGTCCGAGCCCACGGAAGGCCCACATCGTGTGGTGCTGCGTCTGCTTCATCGCGCCGGCACTGGTCGCCGCAAAGGCATAGGCCTGAGCCTCTGCCGCCGCTACTCCCGCTTCCAGTGCCCTGGTCGGTCGCTCATTGCGCTCCCGGACGGGCAGGAGCGCCGGGCCTGCGGGACGCACGGCGAAGGCGCCGGACAGACCGGTGGCAACGAGTTCGGAACCGGAGAAGCCGAGCGAGCAGACGGAGACGACCGAGAGATCGGTCATTTTGGCGGTGCTGATGAAGCTCTTGTTGATGCTGATCACTGGAATCGCCTCCTCTCGGCGTCTCAAGGACCGGCCCGGGGGCCAGTCACACGTATTCGGATAAGTAGAGCACGGGACCGGGGCTTCGGAGAAGCCGTCGTTCCCGTGGTTAAGAACCTATGGGGATTCGCGGGGCGTGCGCAAACTATTTTTCCGACGAGTTCGAATCAGTCGTCGCCCGCGCCCCTCGCACCCTCCTCGCCTGCGCAAATGGCCAGCACATCGGCTCCGAAACGCCCTAGCTTGCGGCTGCCGACGCCGGAGATCCCGGCCAGTTCGCCGGCGCTGCCGGGCGCGGCCTCGGCGATCGCCATCAGCGTCTTGTCGGTGAACACGCACCAGGCCGGCTGGCTGAGCTGTTCGGCCTGGTCGGCGCGCCAGTCGAGCAGCCGCTGGTAGAGCGCCTCGTCCATGTCGGAGGGGCAGTCCTCACAGCGCATCAGCTTCATCTCGCCGGCGTCGGTGAGGGTCTTGCGGCACACCCGGCACAGAACGGGCCCCCGCCGGGCGCGCCGGGCGGCGCCGCCGCGCTCGACGGAGCCGCCCGTGCCCGCCGCCCCCGCGCCCCTGGCCGCAGGGACCGCGGACCCCGCCCGCAGCCCGTTCAGAAAACGGGTGGGCCGCCGGGAGGCCCGGCCGCCGGGTGAGCGGGAGAGCGCCCAGGAGAGGGAGAGATGGGACCGGGCGCGGGTGACACCCACATAGAGAAGCCGCCGCTCCTCCTCGACCTGCTCATCCGTCTTGGCGTAGGTGATCGGCATCATCCCCTCGGTCAGACCGACCAGGAACACCGCGTCCCACTCCAGCCCCTTCGCCGCGTGCAGCGAGGCCAGCGTGACGCCCTGCACGGTCGGCGCGTGCTGCGCGGCCGCGCGCTCGTCCAGCTCCGCCACCAGATCCGCGAGGGTCGCCGTCGGCTTGGCGCGGACGAAGTCCTCCGCGAGCCGGACCAGAGCGGCCAGGGACTCCCAGCGGTCCCGGACCGCGCCCGAGCCCGTCGGCGGCTCCGTCGTCCAGCCCTTGGTGGAGAGCACGGCCCGCACCTGCGAGGGCAGTTCCACAACATCGTCGAGCAGGGAGTCATTACCGCCGAAGCGGGCGGCGCCCCGGAGCGCGGCCCCCGCTTCCCGCACCTCCTGACGCTCGAAGAACCGCTCGGCGCCGCGCAGTTGGTACGGCACCCCCGCGTCCGCGAGGGCCTGTTCGTAGACCTCCGACTGGGCGTTGATCCGGTACAGCACGGCGATCTCACCGGCCGGTACACCCGCGGCGATCAGATCGCGGATCCGGCGGGCGGTGCCCTCGGCCTCCGCGGGCTCGTCCGCGTACTCCGTGTGGACCGGCTCGGGGCCCGGATCCCGCTGCGAGATCAGCTCCAGCCGGTGCTCGGCTGCCCTGCCGCGCGCCTGGTTGAGCAGGCCGTTGGCAAGGTGGACGACCTGCGGGGTCGAGCGGTAGTCGCGGACCAGCTTCACCACGGTGGCGCCCGGATGGCGGGTGCGGAAGTTCAGCAGATGGTCCGGGGTGGCGCCGGTGAAGGAGTAGATCGTCTGGCTGGCGTCGCCGACGACACAGAGGCTCTCCCGGTCTCCCAGCCACAGATCGAGCAGCCGCTGCTGGAGCGGGCTGACGTCCTGGTACTCGTCCACCACGAAGTGCTGGTACTGACGGCGGATCTGGTCGGCGATGTCGTGCCGGTCCTGGAGGATGCCGACCGTGAGCAGCAGGACGTCCTCGAAGTCGATCACCGAGCGGTCGCGTTTGAGCTGCTCGTACATCCCGTAGATCTGGCCGATCTCGGCAGGATCGCGCGGAGCCTCGCGGACGGACTTGGCGACGGCGGCCGGATAGTCGGCCGGCACGGTCTGGGTGACCTTCGCCCATTCGATCTCGCCCGTGACGTCCCGCAGTTCGTTGCGGTCCAGCCGGATCCCGCAGCGGGCCGCGGCCTCCGCGACCAACTGGACCTTGCGCTCCAGCAGCCTCGGCAGCTCACCGCCGACCGCCTTGGGCCAGAAGAACTGGAGCTGGCGCAGCGCCGCCGAGTGGAACGTACGCGCCTGGACCCCGCCCGCGCCGAGCTGGCGCAGCCGTCCGCGCATCTCGCCCGCGGCGCGGTTGGTGAAGGTGACGGCCAGCACACTGCCGGGCTGGAGTATCCCGGCGCGCACCCCGTACGCGATCCGGTGCGTGATGGCGCGTGTCTTGCCCGTGCCGGCCCCCGCCAGCACACACACCGGCCCGTGCAGGGCCGTCGCCACCTCGCGCTGCTCGGGATCGAGCCCGTCGAGCACCGCGTCGGCGTCTCGCGGCGGAGCGACGATCTGGCCGGTGTCGGATTCGCGCGGGAACAGTGGGGAGTGCGTTGCTGCTGTCACCCCGCCATGCTGCCAGGTCCCCCGAGACGGCCGCGGGCGCTGTCCACAGGTGGGCCGCTCCGGTCATACGAATCGGGACCGCCGGCCGGCCGGGGCCCGCCGCAGCGGCGTCCCGGGGCCTGGTGGGGCGCACCGCGGCCGGCCGGGAATGGCGGCAGGGTCGCGTACGTTCGACTGAATGCGCCGCCGTACGAGGACGACGGACGGCGCATCCAGCGAGCCAGAGGAGCGCGAGAGAATGCCGGGCACTGTGACGATGTACAGCACCACCTGGTGCGGATACTGCCGTCGGCTCAAGGGCCAGATGGACCGCGAAGGCATCGCGTACACCGAGATCAACATCGAGCTCGACCCCGAGTCGGCGGCCTTCGTCGAGAAGGCGAACGGCGGGAATCAGACCGTTCCCACCGTTCTGTTCGACGACGGCTCGACGCTCACGAACCCCTCGCTGGCCCAGGTCAAACAGAAGATCGGCGTCTGAAGGCCGGAGCGCCTCGCGACGGTGCCCCCGCCCGGCCGGCGGGGGCACCGTCGTGCGTTCGGCCGCGCGGGCGGGCGCGGCGGTGTCTCAGTTCAGCGGCTTCGGCAGCGGCTTGCCGTACCACAGCTCCACCAGGCGCGCGGCGATCGAGATACCGGCCGGCGGCAGGATCTCGCCCGACTCGATGGCGGCCCGCAGGTCCTGCCGGGAGAACCAGCGCGCCTCCTCGATCTCCTCGCCGTCCACCATGATCTCCGAGGAGGTGGCCCGGGCCATGAAGCCCAGCATCAGGCTCGACGGGAACGGCCACGGCTGGCTCGCCACGTACTCCACCTCGCCGACCGTGATCCCCGCCTCCTCGAAGACCTCGCGGGCCACCGACTGCTCGATGGACTCACCCGGCTCCACAAACCCCGCGAGCGTGGAAAAACGTCCCTCGGGCCAGTGCACCTGGCGGCCCAGCAGCGCGCGGTCCTCCTCGTCGGTGACCAGCATGATGACCGCGGGGTCGGTCCGCGGGTAGTGCTCGGCCCCGCAGGCCGGGCAGCGGCGGATGTGGCCGGCCGCCGCGATCACCGTGCGCTCGCCGCAGCGTGAGCAGAAGCGGTGCAGCCGCTGCCAGTTCTCCAGCGCGACGGCATGCACCATCAGGCCGGCGTCCCGCGCGGACAGCAGCATGCCGGCCTCGCGCAGCCCCGCCGGCCGGGCCGACTGGTCGATGCGACCGGGCAGCGCGTCCTTCTGGAGCGCGAAGTAGCGGACGCCCTCCTCGTCCGAACCGAGGAAATAGCGGTGGGTCTCGGTGACCGGTGCCTCGAAGGACGGGGTCATGACCAGCTCGGTGCGGCCGTCCGGGGTGTCATCGATCAGCACCTGGCCGCCCGAGACCACGAAGACCCGGGTCGTCGGATGGCTCCAGGCCGCCGCCAGCCAGGCCTCGTCGAGACGGTGGTGCGCCGCGCGGTCGATACCGCTGTGCGCGGTGAGACTGATGGGCCGGTGTGCGGTGGCGTCACTGCCGATGGTGCTCACAGGTACTTTCCAACTCCCCCGGGGTGGATTGGGTTTCTGTTCAGCGGAGTGTTCAGCGAAGTGTGGAGGCGAGGTCCCCCCACAGGTGGGCGGTGGTCTCCGCGCCCTTGAGGAGCAGGTCCAGTTCGACCTTCTCGTTGGGCGCGTGCCAGCCGTCGGACGGTACGGAGATGCCCAGGAACAGCACGGGCGCGCCAAGCACGTCCTGGAGATCGGCGGCCGGTCCCGAACCGCCCTCGCGGGTGAACCGGATCTTCTGGCCGAAGGCGCGGCCCATGGCCCGTACGACCGACTGGAGCGCCGGATGGTCCAGCGGGGTCAGACAGGGACGGGTGGCCGCACCGAAGCTGATCTTGTGGCGGATTCCGGCCGGCACCCGGGCCTCGATCCAGTCGCGCACGGACCTCTCGATACGGTCCGGGTCCTGGCCCGCGACCAGCCGGAACGAGAGCTTCAGCCGGGCGGAGGACGGAATGATCGTCTTGCCGCCCGGGCCCTGATAGCCGCCTCCGATGCCGTTGACCTCGGCGGTGGGACGGGCCCAGACACGCTCCAGAGTGGTGTGTCCGGCCTCGCCGAGGGTCGCGTGGGAGGAGGCCGTGCGCAGCCACTCCTCCTCGTCGAAGGGCAGCTCCGCGATGAGAGCGCGCTCGGCGTCGGTGAGAGCGGCGACACCGTCGTAGAAGCCGGGGACCGTCACGCGCTCGTGCTCGTCGTGCAGGGCCGCGACCAGGCGGGCGGCGACGGTGGCGGGATTCGGGACGGCTCCGCCGAAGGAACCGGAGTGGATGTCCTGGTCGGGGCCGTACAGCTCGATCTCGCAGTCGGCGAGGCCGCGCATACCGGTGCAGACGGTCGGGGTGTTCTCCGACCACATACCGGTGTCGGAGACGATCACGACATCGGCGGCGAGACGGTCCGCCTTCCGCTCGGTCAGCGCGCGGAAGTGCGGCGAACCCGACTCCTCCTCGCCCTCGACCAGCAGCTTGAGGTGGACGGCGGGGGTGGTGCGGCCGGTGGCGGCGAGGTGGGCCCGTACGCCCAGGGTGTGGAAGAACACCTGGCCCTTGTCGTCCGCCGCGCCGCGCGCGTACATCCGGCCGTCCCGTACGACCGGCTCGAAGGGGTCGGTGTCCCAGCCGTCCTCGCGGGCGGCCGGCTGGACGTCGTGGTGGCCGTAGACCAGAACGGTCGGCGCCTCCGGGTCCTCGGACCGCCACTCCGCGTACACGGCGGGAGCGCCCGGTGTGTCCCAGATCTCGGTGACCGGGAAGCCGGTCTCCTGGAGCTTCGCGGCAAGCCAGTCGGCACTGCGCCGCACGTCAGCGTCGTGGTGGGGCTGAGCGGATATGGAGGGGATGCGCAGCCAGTCGGCGAGGTCGTCGAGGAAGGCGGCGCGGTGGGTCTGGAGGTACGTACGGACGACGCTGTCCGGGATGTTGTGCATGATGTCGAGCCTAACCGGCTCCGCGGGTTGTCTTGTCTGCCGGTTCCGCGGACCGCCCGTCCCCGGATGCGGCTCCGCTCCCGCTCCCGCCGTCGCCCCCCGTGTCGCCGTTGAGGACGCGCTCCAGTTCGGGGCGGCCGGGAAGGGCCCCGGGGCGGACGACCTCGCCGCTCCGCACATAGAGGAACGCCGCGGTGACGGCGGTCAGCGGGACGCCCCGCTGCTCGGCCCAGGCGAGGCGGTAGACGGCGAGCTGGAGCGGATCGGCGGTATGGGCCCGGCCCGTCTTCCAGTCGACGATCTCGTAGGTGTAGGTGCCGGTCGCCGGGTCCAGCGAGCGGTAGACGGCGTCGATACGGCCCCGGATCAGGCGGCCCGCGAGGGTGAGGTGGAACGGCGCCTCCACGCGGTACGGCGTGCGGTGGGCGTACGGGGTGCGCTCGAAGGCGGCCTTGAGCGCGGCCAGGTCGCGCTCGTCCGCGATCTCCGGCTCGTCCTCGTCGCCGCCCGGCAGTTCCTCGGGGCCGAGCATCGGCAGCGGGAGCGCCTCGAATCGCGACTCCACCCAGGCGTGGAAACGGGTGCCCCGGCGGGCGGCGGGCCGTGGCGGCAGCGGCATGGGCCGGGCCAGCTCCTGGGCGAAGCCGTCCGGGTCGGCGGCGAGGCGCAGAAGCTGGGAGGCCGAGAGCGAGGGCGGCACGGGGACGTCCCGTATGCCCGCGCGGGCCCGCCGCAGCTCACCGGCCAGCGCGTCGAGATCGCGGTCCCAGGAGGCGATGGCCCGGCTCTCCTCGGGCGTCGGACGGGCCGGGCCGGGCGAACCTGGCGGCTCTCCCGGCCACTCCTCCCTCAAGGCGCGGGGCGCCGGATCCTCCGCGGCGCGCGCCAGGTCCTCCGCGGCGTGGGGCGCCGGGCGCCGGTGGGACTCCGCGTCGCCGGGGGTCCGGGGAGCCGGTACGGACGGCCGCCGCGAGTCCGTCCGGGCGGCGGGTCCCTCCTGGTCGGGGTCGCCGGGCCCCGTGGGTTCTGCGGCCTCCGGTTCCGACAGGTCGTCCCAGGGATCCCCGTCGTCCCAGAGATCCGGAAGGTCCTGGCCATCGGGCAGGCCCGGGTCGTGCGGCACGTCCTCGTCATCGGGCAGGCCCGGGTCGTGCGGTGCGTCCTGGTCGTCCGGCAGCGCTTCCTCGTCGTGTCCCGACCGCAGTTCCTCCAGGTGGGCCAGGACCGTGTCCGCGGCCTCCCTGCGGCGGGCGAGGGACTCGGGGTCCAGGGGCAGCGGCCAGGGGTGCGGCTCGGCGGCCGTCTCGAAGGCCGGGTTCTCCTCGTTCTCCGCCGGCTCGCCGGCCCATGCCTCGATCTCTCCGAAGCCCGCCGCGCAGTGTTCGTACAGGGCGTGCAAGAAGTCCGAGGGGCCCCGGGGCCGCTTCTGGGTGGGCCCCCACCAGTGGCCCGATCCCAGCAGCAGTGAACGCGGACGGGTGAAGGTGACATAACCGAGGCGCAGTTCCTCCGTGTGCTGATGGTCCTTCATGGCCTCCTTGAAGGACTTCAGGCCCCTGGCGTCCCAGGACGCGACCGCCGGAAGCGTCGGCGCGTCACCGCGCAGCGCGTGCGGGAGGACCTTCGCCTGGGACGTCCATGCCTCGCGCGCCCTGCTGTTGGGGAACTGCCCGGTGACCAGGCCCGGGACGGCGACCACGTCCCACTCCAGCCCTTTGGACTTGTGCGCGGTGAGCACCTTCACGGTGTTCTCGCCGCCCGGCAGGGCGTTGTCCAGACCCTTCTCGTACTGCGCCGCCGTCCGCAGGAACGCCAGGAAGGCCAGCAGGCCCGCCTCGCCGTCGAGAGCCGCGAAGGAGGCGGCGATGTCGAGGAAGTTGCCCAGTGTCTCCCGGCGCCTGGCCGCCAGGGCGTGCGGGGACGCGGACAGCTCGACTTCGAGTCCGGTGGTGGCCAGCACGCGGTGCAGGACGTCCATCAACGGGTCGGCGAGCGACCGGCGCAGCTCACGCAGCTCGGTGGCGAGACGGGCGAAGCGGACTCTGGCGGCGGCGGAGAAGGGCAGTCCGTCGTCCGGGGCACCGGCGGACTCCAGGAAGGTGTCCAGGGCGTCCGCGAGCGAGATCACCTCGGCGGGGTCGGTGCCCTCGACGGCCGCCGCCAGCCGGGCGTCCGGGTCGTCGTCCCCGTCCGGGCCCGTGCCCCGGTGGACCAGCAGCCGGGCCCGGCGGCCCAGCAGCGCCAGGTCGCGCGGGCCGATACGCCAGCGGGGCCCGGTGAGCAGCCGTACGAGCGAGGCGTTGGCACCGGGGTCCTGGAGGACCTCGCACATCGCGACGAGGTCGGCGACCTCCGGGAGATGGAGCAGTCCGGACAGGCCGACGACCTCGACGGGCACCTCGCGGGCGACGAGCGCGCCCTGGATCTCCGGGAAGTCCCCGGCGGTGCGGCACAGCACGGCGATCTCGCCCGGTGCCTTGCCGGTGCGGACAAGATGGGCGATCGAGTCGGCGAGCCACTCGATCTCCTCCGTGTGCGTACGGAGGAGGGCGCAGCGGACCACGCCGTCGCGCTCGGCGCCGGGCGCGGGACGCAGCGCCTCGACGCCCTCGTGCATGGCGCGCAGTGGTGTCGCGAGGCCGTTGGCGAGGTCGAGGAGCCGGCCGCCGCTGCGGCGGTTCTCACTGAGGGAGAAGCGGGTGGCGGGCCGGCCGTCCGCGTACGGGAAATGCTCGGGGAAGTCGTCGAGGTTGGCGACGGAGGCGCCGCGCCAGCCGTAGATGGCCTGGCAGGGGTCGCCGACGGCGGTCACCGCGTGTCCCGTGCCGCCGCCGAAGAGCCCGGAGAGCAGGAGGCGCTGGGCGACCGACGTGTCCTGGTACTCGTCGAGCAGTACGACGCGGAATTCGTCCCGGAGGAGGACCCCGACCTCGGGGCGGGTACGGGCCAGTTCGGCGGAGAGGGCGATCTGGTCGCCGAAGTCGAGGAGGTCGCGGGAGCGTTTGGCCTCGCGGTAGCGGCCGACGAGATCGAGCAGTTCCCGGCGGGCCCCGGCGGTCTCGGGCACCTTGCGCAGCTCGGCGTTGCTGAGCGGGACGCTCTCCAGGGCGGCCGTCAGCTCGGTGTCGTACGCGCCAAGGCGGGCGGGCTCCACCAGGTGCTCGGCCAGCTCGGCGTCGAGCGCGAGCAGATCGCTGACCAGCGCGGGGAGTGTCTTGGTCAGGGCGGGATACGGCCCCGGCGCCTCCCGCAGCACCCGGGCGGCGAGCTGGAAGCGGGTGGCGTCCGCGAGCAGCCTGGTGGTCGGTTCGAGCCCGATCCGCAGCCCGTGATCGGTGAGCAGCCGGCCCGCGAAGGCGTGGTACGTGGAGATCCGGGGCTCGCCGGGAGGGCGGTCCGGGTCGATGGCGTCGGGGTCGGTGACCCCGGCCCTGACCAGCGCCTTGCGGACGCGCTCGGCCAGCTCGCCCGCCGCCTTGTTGGTGAAGGTGAGACCGAGGACCTGCTCGGGGGCGACCTGTCCGGTGCCCACCAGCCAGACCACCCGGGCGGCCATCACCGTCGTCTTGCCGGAACCGGCTCCGGCCACGATGACCTGCGGGGCGGGCGGCGCGGTGATGCAGGCCGTCTGCTCCGGGGTGAAGGGGATACCGAGGAGCTCCTTGAGCTGCTCGGGATCGGTGAGGTGTGCGGACACCTCGGAGAGGCTATCCGCAGCCACCGACAACGCCCGGCCGAGGGGCGGCGGCCCTGGCACGGGCCCGCTCATTCGACGATCTGCCGGCCCTCCGGCTGTGCGCTGCACGACGCGCGGAAGGCGCAGTTCGCGCAGTGCTGTCCCGTCGCGGGTGTGAAGCGTTCGTCGAGCACGCGCCCGGCGGCGGTGGCGAGCAGATCGCCCACCCACTCCCCGGCGAGCGGTTCCTGGGCCTGGACCTTCGGGAGGGCGTCGCCGCCCTCCTTCCTCGGGGCGGGCTGGCGGAGCTGGACGAGTTCGGCGCCGCCCGGCTCCGGGCGGTGACCGTCGAAGACCTCGTCCAGCGCGCCCTCGCGCACCGCGAGCTGATAGACGGCGAGTTGCGGGTGGTGGGCGACCTCGTCCTTGGTGGGGGCGTGTTTCCCGGTCTTGAAGTCGACGACGTACGCGCGGCCCCGCGCGTCCTGTTCGACCCGGTCCATGGAGCCCCGGATCCGTACCTGGTAGTCGCCGGCGTCCAGAGTGACGTCGAATTCGTGCTCGGTCGCGGCGGTGGCGCGGCCGCCCCGGTCCGTCACATGCCAGCGGAGGAAGCGTTCGAGCGCGACGCGCGCGTGCTCCTTCTCCTGCCGCGACTTCCAGGGCGCGTCGAAGGCGAGCGCGTCCCACACGGAGTCCAGGCGTGCCATGAGCACGGCGAGATCGGCGGGTGTACGGCCGGAGGCGACCTCGTCGGCCAGGACGTGTACGACGTTGCCGAAGCCCTGGGCTGCGGTGGCCGGTGCGTCCGCCTTCACCTCGCGGCCCAGGAACCACTGGAGCGCGCAGGTGTGGGCGAGCTGTTCCAGCGCGCTGCCGGAGAGCGCGACGGGCTGGTCCCGGTCGCGCAGCGGGACCGGGCCTGCGGTCGGTTCGTACAGGCCCCACCAGCGGTGCGGGTGCGCGGACGGGACGAGCGGCTGGCCGTCCTCGTCGCCGAGTGCCGCGAGCCGGGCGAGACGGCGGGCGGCGGCGTCGCGCAGGGCCGGGCTCGCCGCCGGGTCGACGGTGGTGGCGCGCAGCTCCGCGACGAGCGCGGCCACGGCCAGCGGGCGGCGGGGCCGGCCGGTGACGTCCCGGGGCTCGACGCCCAGTTCGGCGAGGAAGCGGGACGGCTGGTCGCCGTCGTCGGCGGGGGCCTTGACCGCGGTGACGACCAGGCGGTCCCGGGCCCGGGTCGCGGCGACATAGAACAGCCTGCGCTCCTCGGCGAGCAGGGCACCCGAAGTCAGGGGTTCGGCGAGGCCGTCCCGGCCGATCCTGTCCGCCTCCAGGAGGGAGCCCCGGCGCCTCAGGTCGGGCCAGAGGCCCTCCTGGACGCCCGCGACGACCACCAGCCGCCACTCCAGGCCCTTCGAACGGTGCGCCGTCATCAGGCGTACCGCGTCCGGGCGTACGGCCCTGCGGCTCAGGGTGTCGGCGGCGATGTCCTGGGCGTCGAGCTCCTCCAGGAAGTTCAGCGCGCCCCGGCCGCCGGTGCGTTCCTCGGCGCGGGCCGCGGCGTCGAAGAGCGCGCAGACGGCGTCGAGGTCACGGTCGGCGTTGCGGCCGGCCGCGCCGCCGCGCAGGGCGGACCGTTCGAGCCGGGCCGGCCAGGGGGTGCCGTCCCACAGCTCCCACAGCGCCTCCTGGGCGGTGGCGCCGCCTTCGAGCAGCTCACGCGCCTTGCGCAGCAGCGCGCCGAGCCGCTGGGCGCCACGGGCGTACGCGGGATCGTGCGCGATCAGCCGCTCGGGCTCGGCGAGAGCCCGCGCGAGCAGTGTGTCGGACGCGGCGGGCAGCCGGTTTCCGCCGGCCCGCTCCTCGTCCCGCAGCGCCCTTCCGAGCCGCCGCAGGTCCGCCGCGTCCATACCGCCGAGAGGCGAGGTGAGAAGGGTGAGCGCGGTCTCGGTGTCGAGCAGTCCTGACGGCTCGGAACGGCCGCCGGCCGGGGCCCCGGCGTCCCCTCCGGCGGGCCGGGCCGGCGGGCGGGCCGCCGCCGTGGCCACCGCGCGGAGCGCGGTCAGCAGGGGCGAGACGGCCGGTTCGTGGCGGAGCGGGAGGTCGTCGCCGTCGATCTCCAGCGGGACGCCCGCCGAGGTCAGCGCGCGCCGGATGGAGGGTATGGTGCGGCCGCCCGCGCGCACCAGGACCGCCATCTCGGACCAGGGGACGCCGTCCTCCAGATGGGCGCGGCGCAGGATGTCCGCGATGTTGTCGAGCTCCGTCGAGGGCGTCGGATACGTATAGACCTCGACGTGGCCTCCTTCGCGCACCGCCGCCGGCTCCCGGTGGGCCCGCACCTTCTCGGCCGGCAGCCTGGTCAGCGGCATCCGGCGGGTCAGCAGCCGGGTCGCGGCCAGCAGCCGGCCGCCCGAGCGGCGCGCGGTGGCGAGGACCGCCACCGGGGCCGGGCGGCCGTCGGAGCGCGGGAAGGCGGACGGGAAGTCGAGAATGCCGTTCACGTCCGCGCCCCGGAAGGCGTAGATCGACTGGTCCGGGTCACCGAAGGCGACCAGGGTGCGTCCCTCGCCGGCCAGCGCCCGCAGCAGCCGCACCTGCGCCGGGTCGGTGTCCTGGTACTCGTCGACGAAGACCGCGTCGTACCGCTCCGTCAGCCGCGTCGCGACCTCCGGACGCCCGGCGAGCAGCACCGCCCGGTGGACCAGCTCCGCGTAGTCGAGCACCCCCTGCATGTCCAGGACGTCCAGATACTCGGCGAGGAAGGAAGCGGCGGCCGACCAGTCGGGACGGCCGGTGCGCGCCGCGAACGCGGCCAGTGCACCGGGGCCGAGCCCCAGCTCCCGGCTGCGGGCGAGCACCGCACGCACCTCGTCGGCGAAGCCGCGCGTCGTGAGACAGGCGCGCAGCTCGTCCGGCCACCGGATGCCCGCCCGCCCCTCGCGCTCCAGATCGAGCTGGCCCGCGAGGAGATCACGTACGGCGACGTCCTGCTCAGGCCCCGAGAGCAGCCGCAGCGGTTCGGCGAAGAGGTCGGCCTCCTGATGCGCGCGGATCAGGGCGTAGCAGAAGGAGTGGAAGGTGGTCGCCTGCGGCCCCCGGGTGCCGCCCAGCCGGACCGCCATCCGGTCGCGCAGCTCCACCGCGGCCTTGCGGCTGAAGGTGAGGACCAGGATCCGCTCCGGGTCCGCGCCCCGGGCGACGCGCTCGGCCACCGACTCGACCAGTGTCGTGGTCTTGCCCGTGCCGGGCCCGGCCAGCACGAGCAGCGGTCCGCTCCCGTGGTCAACCACCGCCCGCTGGGCCGCGTCCAGCCAAGGGGGATCCGTCGGCGCCGGCGGCGTACGCACCAGCCGGTAGGCGCCCGTGGTCCGCTGCCGTACCCGGCGGTGCGGGGTACGCCCGGTGGAGAAGGAGGAGCTCACGTGGTTCGCCGGTCCTGGAGGGGTCGCTGATGGTGACGCGGGTGACTGGGGCGCGCGGGGCGCGTGCCGACGACGCTACGCCGTCCGGCGGCGGGGACGGCGGGCGTCCGCCACCGAAACCGTGCCACGCGCCCGTCCGCGCGCCGCTCCGTGCGCCGGTCCGCCGCCGGTACGGCCGTCGGACCGCCCGCGCGGCGGCCGGATGCCGGAAGCTGTCATATGTGAGCCGAATCGCCCGCGTCCCCGCCGCCGTCCCAGCGCGCCCGCCGCATGTCGAGCCGCGGCAGATGGCCCTCCGCGCCGCGCGGAGCCTCCCGCAACGGCGTGCCCTCCTCGCGATAGCGGTCCAGGGCCCGCAGCTCGTGTCCCGGCAGCAGCACCCCGTCGGCCCGGACCACACGCCACCACGGCACGGGACCTCCGTAGAGCGCCATGGCCCGGCCCACCTGGCGCGGCCCGCCCTCCCCCAGCCACTCGGCGACATCGCCGTACGTCATCACCCGGCCCGGCGGGATCAGATCGGCGACATCGAGCACCCGTTCCGCGTACTCGGGCAGCCGCGAAGCCTCCGCCCGCGCGTCCGTGTCCGGCTCCTCGCTTCTCATCCCGTCCATCCTGCCGCACCCCACCGACAGCCCCGCCGATCTCGCATGCCGGAACGCGTTCGCCCGGTCACCCTGTGTACGTACGCACACAAAGGGACGTATCTCGCACACCCCGTGCCCCCGCAATGCACCCTGATGCCCCCCTCTGTCGTCCGCTCGTGCCACCATCATCCGGGCGGTGACTGGTGATACGAGATCAAGAAGAAGCGCACTCGGCAGAGGAGCAGGCCGTGCAGCCTCCCGCGGCGGCGAGTCCCTCTGGCGCTGAGGCGCGCCCGGACACCGGCCCACGGCCGGACGACGGTCCGGACCCGGAGCCCGGCGGCGGGCCCCACCCGGACGAGGAGGCGTGCGCCAGCGGCGCGACCCGCGCCGACCGGGTCTCCGGCGACGAGCCGCTGCTCCCGGCCCGCGTCCACCGCCCCGCCGATCTGCTGCGCGTACTCATCGGCGTCCTGGCCATCGCCCTTGTCCTGGGCCTCTCCGCCTTCGCCCACGGCACCACCTCGGGCCTGGAGCAGGACATCAGCAAGGGCACAGGCCAGGCTCCCGATCTGATGGTCAAGCTGGCCGGACTGGTGTCCAGCATCGCCGTGCTGCTCGTCCCGGTCGCCTTCGCGATCGAACGGCTGATCAAACGCGACGGACTGCGGATCGCGGACGGCGTGCTCGCGGCCGTCCTCGCCCATGGCGTGACCCTCGCCACCGACCTCTGGGTCGCCAGGTCCGCGCCCGGCTCCATCCAGGACGCCCTGACCCGGCCCCAGCTCGGCGCCGGGCTCACCGACCCCGTGCACGGCTATCTCGCGCCCGTCATCGCCTATATGACGGCGGTGGGCATGGCCCGCAGACCGAGATGGCGGGTGGTGCTCTGGGTGGTGCTGCTGCTCGACGCCTTCGCGATGCTGGTCGCCGGCTACACCACACCGTTCTCGATCATTCTCACCGTGCTGATCGGCTGGACCGTCGCCTACGGCACGCTGTACGCGGTCGGCTCCCCCAATGTCCGGCCCACCGGCCAGAATCTGATGGCGGGTCTGCGCCGGGTCGGTTTCCGCCCGGTCAGCGCCATGCGCGCGGAGGACGCGGCCGACTCCTCGGAGCAGGGAGACCGGGGCCGCCGCTATCTGGTCTCCCTGGAGGACGGTCCGCCGCTCGATGTCACCGTCGTCGACCGGGAACAGCAGGCGCAGGGCTTCTTCTACCGGGTGTGGCGGCAGCTCGCGCTGCGCTCCATCACCACCCGAAGATCCATCCCGTCCCTGCGCCAGGCCCTGGAACAGGAAGCGCTGCTGGCGTACGCGGCCATCGCCGCCGGGGCCAACGCGCCCAAGCTCATCGCCACCTCGGAGCTGGGTCCCGACGCCGTCATGCTCGTCTACGAGCACCTCGGCGGCCGGACGCTCGACTCGCTGGCGGACTCGGAGATCTCCGACGAACTGGTGCGCGGGGCCTGGCGGCAGGTGAAGGCGCTCCAGTCACGCCGTATCGCCCACCGCAGACTCACCGGCGACGCCCTCCTGGTGGACCGGTCGGGCCGGGTGATCCTCACGGAGCTGCGCGGCGGCGAGATCGCGGCGGGCGATCTCGTCCTGCGCATGGACACCGCCCAGCTCCTCACCACGATGGGGCTGCGCGTCGGCGCGGAACGGTCGGTCGCCGCGGCGGTCGAGGTCCTCGGCCCGGACGCGGTCGCAGACTGTCTGCCGCTGCTCCAGCCGATCGCGCTGAGCCGCTCCACCCGCGCGACCCTGCGCCGGCTCGCCCGGGAGCGGTCGCAGCGCGAGCGGGAGGCGGTGCTTGAGGCGTCCGAGACCAACAAGCGCGCCAAGGCGGCGGAGGCGGCCGCCGCGGACGGCGACCGCAAGGCCGTCCGGAAGTCCCTGCGCGCGGAGAAGCAGGCGGAGAAGCGGGCCATAGACGAGGCGCTCGACGAGGCTCGCGAGGAGGATCTGCTCTCCCAGATGCGCCGGCAGGTGCTGCTGATCCGGCCGCTGGCGCCGGTCGAGCCGGTGCGGCTGGAACGGATCAAGCCGCGCACGCTCATCAGCTTCATCGCCGGGGCCGTCGCCGCCTACTTCCTGCTCACCCAGTTCACCCAGCTCGACTTCAACACGGTCGTCGCCCAGGCGCACTGGGGCTGGGTGGCGGCGGCCGTCGCGTTCTCGGCCCTCAGCTATGTCGCGGCGGCGATGAGCCTGCTGGGCTTCGTGCCGGAGCGGGTGCCGTTCCTGCGGACCGTCGTCGCCCAGGTCGCCGGGTCGTTTGTGAAGATCGTCGCGCCGGCCGCGGTCGGCGGTGTGGCGCTGAACACCCGCTTCCTCCAGCGGGCCGGGGTACGGCCCGGACTCGCCGTGGCCAGCGTGGGAGCGTCGCAGCTCTTCGGGCTCGGGGCGCACATCCTGCTGCTGCTGTCCTTCGGCTATCTCACCGGTACGGAGAAGACGGCGTCGCTCACCCCGTCCAGGACGGTGATCGCCGGTCTGCTGACGGTGGCCGTGCTGGTGCTGGTGGTGACCGCGATCCCGTTCCTGCGCAAATTCGTGGTGACCCGGCTGCGCTCGCTGTTCGCCGGAGTGGTGCCGCGCATGCTGGACGTCCTGCAACGGCCGCTGAAGCTGCTCACCGGCATCGGCGGGATGCTGCTGCTCACCGGCGTGTTCGTGATGTGCCTGGACGCGTCGATCCGGGCGTTCGACAACGGCAACCAGCAGCTCAGCTACGCGAGCATCGCGGTGGTCTTCCTCGCGGGCAACGCGCTGGGCTCGGCGGCGCCGACACCGGGCGGTGTGGGCGCGGTCGAGGGCGCGCTGACGCTGGGTCTGATCGCGGTGGGGCTGCCGAAGGAGGTGGCCGCGCCCGCCGTGCTGCTGTACCGGCTGCTGACGCTGTGGCTGCCGGTGCTGCCCGGCTGGCTGAGCTTCAGCCATCTCACCCGTAAGGGAGCGCTGTAGGACCGCTCCCTTCGCCTCGCGCCGGCTCGCGCTCCGGCGCCGGGCGCCGCTCCGGCGGCTCCCGGAGGTGTGGCCGGGGCAAGTGGCCGCCACCCGCATGGCCCGCGGCCCCGCGCGGCCCGCGCCGCCGGGGCGCACGATGGGGCCATGCCGACATCCCCCGCCACCCGGCGCGGCACGGGTCTTGCCGCCGTCACCGCCGCCGCACTGCTGGCCGCCACCGGATGCTCCGACAACGGAGGCGCCGGCAGCGGAGAGTCCGGCAGTACGGCCAAGCCCACGGACATGGCGTCCCAGCGGCTGGCCTGGAAGAGATGCCCCGCCCCGGACACGGCGGAGGGCGGTGGTACGGCGCCGTCACCGCTGCCCGGCGGCGCCCAGTGGGAGTGCTCGACCATGACCGTCCCGCTCGACTACACCAAGCCGGACGGCGCCACGATCAAGCTGGCGCTCATCCGGGCCAAGGCCCGCGACCAGGCCCGGCGGATGGGCTCCCTCGTCTTCAACTTCGGCGGCCCCGGCGGCTCCGGTGTCGCCACGCTGCCGTCCTTCGCCAAGGACTACGAGAAGCTCCGCTCCCGGTACGACCTGGTCAGTTTCGACCCGCGCGGGGTCGGCCGCAGCGACGGCGTGGAGTGCGAGAGCGCCCGGCAGCTCGACGTGTACTACGCCCAGGACGCCACCCCGGACGACGCCGCCGAGGAGAAGACCTTCACCGACGGGCTCGCGACCTACGCCGCGGCCTGCCAGAAGAACTCCGGCACCGCGCTGCCGTACGTGGGCACGGCCAACGCCGCCCGCGACATGGAGACGATGCGGAAGGTCCTCGGCGACAACAGGCTCAACTACTTCGGCATCTCGTACGGCACCGAACTGGGCGGCGTCTACGCCCATCTGTATCCGAAGTCCGTCGGCCGGGCCGTCTTCGACGCCGTCGTCAACCCCACCGAGAACTCCGAACAGGGCTCGCTCGGCCAGACCAAGGGCTTCCAGCTCGCCCTGGAGAACTTCGAGAAGGACTGCGTGGCCCGCGGCGACGCCTGCAAACTGCCCGGCAGTACTCCGCAGGAGGTCGAGGCGCACATCACGGGGCTGCTCGACCGGCTCGACAAGCAGCCCATCGCGGGCATCGGCAACCGGGAGCTGACGCAGACCCAGGCCACCAACGGCATCGCGCAGGCGCTCTATTCGAAGGAGTTCTGGCCGCTGCTGGAGGAAGGCGTGGACGAGGCCGACGCGGGCAGCGGCGCCCTGCTGCTCGCCCTGTCCGACTCGATGAACGGACGCGACGAGAAGGGCCAGTACAGCAATCTCCAGGCGGCCAACGCGGCCGTCAACTGTGTGGACTCCAAGGAGCGTTTCACGCTGGAGCAGACCAAGGCGAAGCTCCCGGAGTTCCGCGCGGCCTCGCCCGTCTTCGGCGACTTCCTGGGCTGGGGGCTGATGGGCTGCACCAAGTGGCCGGTGCCGGGGCAGTGGACGACACCCGATGTGAGCGCTCCGGGCTCGGCCCCGATCCTGATCATCGGCAACACCGGTGACCCGGCGACCCCCTACGCGGGCGCGAAGGCGATGGCCACCGCGCTGGGCAAGGGCGTCGGCGTCGAGATCACCTATCGCGGGCAGGGCCACGGCGCGTACAACAGCGGCAGCGCCTGTGTGCAGGACGCCGTGAACGGCTATCTGCTCAACGACAAGGTGCCCGCGGCGGGCACCGTGTGCGACTGAGGGCCGAGCGCGTCGAAGGGGCCGGTCCACGTGGCGTGGACCGGCCCCTTCCGCCGTCGAAGACCCTCAGGTCTCAGTAGACCGGCTTGTCCGGCTCGATCTGGTTGACCCAGCCGATGACACCGCCACCGACGTGCACCGCGTCCGAGAAGCCCGCGGACTTGAGCACCGCCAGGACCTCCGCGCTGCGGACACCCGTCTTGCAGTGCAGGACGATCTTCTTGTCCTGCGGCAGGGTCTCCAGGGCGGTGCCCATCAGGAACTCGTTCTTCGGAATCAGCTTCGCGCCGGGGATCGAGACGATCTCGTACTCGTTCGGCTCCCGGACATCGATGATCTCGATGTTCTCCTTGTCGTCGATCCACTCCTTGAGCTGCTTGGGAGTGATCGTCGAACCGGCCGCCGCCTCCTGGGCCTCCTCCGACACGACACCGCAGAACGCCTCGTAGTCGATGAGTTCGGTGACGGTCGGGTTCTCACCGCAGACCGCGCAGTCGGGGTCCTTGCGGACCTTGACCTGGCGGTACTGCATCTCCAGGGCGTCGTAGATCATCAGCCGGCCGACCAGCGGCTCGCCGACGCCCGCCAGGACCTTGATCGCCTCGGTGACCTGGATGGAACCGATGGACGCGCAGAGCACGCCCAGCACGCCGCCCTCGGCGCAGGACGGAACCATGCCGGGGGGCGGGGGCTCCGGGTAGAGGCAGCGGTAGCAGGGGCCGTGCTCGGACCAGAACACGCTGGCCTGGCCGTCGAAGCGGTAGATCGAACCCCATACGTACGGCTTGTTCAGCAGCACGCAGGCGTCGTTGACCAGATAGCGGGTGGCGAAGTTGTCCGTGCCGTCCACGATCAGGTCGTACTGCGAGAAGATCTCCATCACGTTCTCGGCCTCAAGCCGCTCTTCGTGAAGGATCACGTTCACATAGGGGTTGATACCGAGGACGGAGTCACGCGCGGACTGCGCCTTGGACCGGCCGATGTCGGCCTGGCTGTGGATGATCTGGCGCTGCAGGTTCGACTCGTCGACCTCGTCGAACTCCACGATGCCGAGCGTGCCGACACCGGCGGCGGCCAGGTACATCAGGGCCGGGGAGCCAAGGCCCCCGGCCCCCACACACAGCACCTTCGCGTTCTTCAGCCGCTTCTGCCCGTCCATCCCGACGTCCGGAATGATCAGATGACGGGAGTACCTGCGGACCTCGTCGACGGTGAGCTCGGCAGCGGGCTCGACCAGGGGTGGCAGCGACACAAGGACCTCAACAAGGGGGTTGGTCGGTCATTCAGTACGGTTCTTAACCTCATAACACTGCCACGGTCCCACTCATTCCGAGACACCCGGTCCGTCCCGCGAGACGGAGCCGTCCCAGTGGCCGGGCAGTGTTCCGGAGCGCCCGTCGTCAGAGGGACCGGAGCCGGGCCGGCCCCGGGCGGCGGAACGCCCGGGGCCGGCCGGCCGCCGCGGTCAGATGCGGCATGCCGCCTCCATCCAGATGTCGGCGAGCGACTCCTCCAGATTGATCCGGGGCCGCCAGCCGAGCCGGTCCCGGGCGGTGCGCACGTCCGCCTGCTGCCAGCTCCCGCAGCCGTCGGGATACGGGAAAGGACCGATGCCCAGGTGTTCCACCATCGGCTCGCCCCGGGGGGCGCCGACCGTGGCGTGGCCGGAGCGGACCGGCCCCGCGGGCACGTCCAGCTCATGCATGGCGCCCGCGTAGCCGGCGACCCTGGCCAGGACGGCGGCGGCGTCCCTGAGCCGGACGGCGCGGCCGGTGCCGATATTGACGATGCCCTGGGCGGCGGAGAGCGAGGCGGCGTGCACGGCGCGCGCCACATCGCGTACGTCGACGAAGTCGCGCTGCACTCCGAGACCGCCGAGCTTCAGCTCGCCGTCGCCCGACTGCATGGCGCGGCGCATCGCCTCCGCGAGCCGGCCGAGCGGGGAGCCCGCCGGGGTCCCGGGGCCGACCGGGGAGAACACCCTGAGCACGATGGCGTCCAGCCCGGCGCCCAGCACCAGTTCGGAGGCGGCGAGCTTGCTCACGCCGTACGGGCCGCCGGGGCGCGGCACGGCGTCCTCCGCGGTCGACGAGCCGTGCTGGGACGGCCCGTACTCCGACGCGCAGCCGAGCTGGACCAGGCGGGCGCCGCAGCCGCTGCGGCGCAGGGCCTCGCAGACGGTGGCGACGGCGACCGTGTTGTGGCGGGTCAGTTCGCGGGCACCGCCGCGGGTCGCGCCCGCGCAGTTGATGACGACCCCCGGATGCACGGCGTCCAGGAAGCGGGTGAGGGCTCCCGGGCTGCCGCCCGCGAGGTCGAACCGTACGTCGGCGTCGTCGCCGCGGCCGAGCGCGGTGAGATGGACGGCGGGGTCGGCGAGCAGCCGGTCGGCCACGAAACGGCCGAGGAATCCATTGGCGCCGAGCAGCAGGACCCTCATCGCGCGGCCCCTCGGTGCCGCAGGGCCGGTGCTGGGTTTCGCGGGGTCATGTCTGTCGTCTCCTTGAGGTGTGTCGCGGTGCGCTTGTCACGGGGTGCGTGGGGGATATCGGCGGCTCCGTGGGACCGGGATGGCGGGGTGCCGGGACGCATACGTACGTCAGCGGTGGGCCGAGGCCCGGGAGAGGGCGACGGCGGCGTGTGTGAGGAGTCCGAGGGCGGCCGCTCCACAGGCGAGCGCGGAGACGGTGCCGGCTCCCCAGTCGTGGACGAGGGCCCGCACGGGCACGGCGAGGAACTCACCGCCCGGGAGCCGGCCCGCCGACGCGGACAGGCAGGCCAGGGCCTCCACGGCGCAGGCGGCGGCGAGTCCGGTGGCCGCCGGTTCCGGGAAGCCGTGGACCGTCAGCAGCCGGGCGAGGAACAGCAGGGTGCCCAGGGTGACGGTGGGGGCGAGCGCACCGGGCCCGTCGTCCCCGAAGGCGGGCGCGGCGAGCAGCGAGAGACCGGTGAGCGCGGCGGCGTACAGTCCCACGGCGGCGAGCAGCAGCGGACGCGCACCGGAGGCGAAGTCGGCGAGTCCCCGGCTGTCCCTGAGCCGGCGCCGCGCCCGAACGGAGAAGAGATGGGCGCACCAGGCGGCGGGCGCGACGGAGCAGGCGAGCACCGCCAGAGGGGTCGGGGCCGCGGCCCAGGGAGCGCCGGGGAGGTCGCCGGCGAGCCGGTCCAGCGCCGCCTCGCCGACGAGCAGGAAGGCCAGCAGCCAGTACACCCAGACCCCCGCCGCCGGGACCCTGCGGCCCTCGGCGCGCAGCGGCCCGCGCCGGAGGGCGGCGGAGAGCGTCCCGGAGAGCACACAGGCTCCCGCCAGGGCTGTCGCGAGCTGTCGTTGCCCGCTGCTGTGTGCGAGGGCCACCAGCGTCAGGCAGCACACGGCACCGGGCAGCAGCGCGAGGACGGCCCACCGGGACCGGTCCGTCCACCCCACGCGCCGGGCCCGGCGGGCGCCGGGGTCCGCGCCGGACGCGGCCCCGTCCGGGGTCTCCCGGTCCGTGCCGCGCGGGACGCGCGCGTACAGCTCCTCGGCGAGCGAGAAGACGTCCCGGTGCCGGAAGCGGGCGGCCGTCCGGTCGGTGATCCCGTGTGCTTCGAGGCCGGCGGCGATCTCCAGCGGGTCGACCGCCTGCTCGCAGAGCAGCCGGTGCCGGTGCATCAGGGTCCTGACCGGATCGGCGGGGCCCCGCCGGGCGGCCGGATTCCTCCCGCCGGCGCCGGACGACGCCGTCCCGGCCGTCTCTTCCGCCGGACGCGCCGGGGGCGCCGGGGGCTCGCCGGGCAGCAGCGCGCGGAAGTCCCAGAGGTCCGGTCCGGCGGCAGCCGGTGCGCCCGGCGCCCCGGGGATGTCCGGCGTACGCGGCGCGTTCGGGGGAGCGCTTCCGTCAGACATCGCTCTCCCCCGCTCCGGCGCGCGCGCCGACCGGTACGGCCGGGTCCGTACGGCGCGGTGTGCGCTTCGGTAGCGGCGGGCGCCCGGCGGTCCAGCGGCCGGGGAC
Organism: Streptomyces sp. NPDC006923; assembly: GCF_040635655.1. NCBI lineage: Bacteria > Bacillati > Actinomycetota > Actinomycetes > Kitasatosporales > Streptomycetaceae > Streptomyces > Streptomyces sp. NPDC006923. The sequence goes on along the minus strand of NZ_JBEYIF010000006.1, from coordinate 131,949 downwards.
ATAGGTCTCGGCCGGGTTGGCGAAGGGCAGCGGCTCCCCCGCCGCGTTCACGGCCTCCGCGGCCCGCCGTACCGGGCTGCGCGAGATGAGTTCCAGATAGATGCCGTGGAACGCCGCGAGATTCTGCTCGACGCTGAAGAGTTCCAGCGCCCGGGAGCGCGCCGCCGCGCCCAGCCGCTCGCGGCGCTCGGGGTCGCGCAGCAGCGCGACGCAGGCGTCCGCGAGCGCCCGCGGATTGCGCGGGGGCACCACGAGCCCCGTACCGCCGATGACTTCGACGACCGCGCCGACATCCGTGGAGACCGTCGCCCGTCCGCAGAACATCGCCTCGACCAGGCTGATCGGGAAGCCCTCGACCACGCTGGAGAGGACGACCACACCGCCCGCCGCGTAGGCGTCGGGCAGTTCGGGGACCTCCGGGCCGCCCATCTCCTCGAAGGAGACGGGGTTGTCGCCCGCCGTGTGCGCGTTGGCCGCCTCGTCCGGGAAGAGCTGCGCGGCCAGGCCCCGGCAGTAGGCGAGATAGGACGTCGCGGCGGGGCCCGGCGCGGGCGCGCCCACGATCCGCAGCCGCGCGTCCGGTTCCGCCTTGCGGACCTCGACGAAGGCGTGCAGCAGCGAGACGAGGTCCTTGGCCGGTTCGATCCTGCCGACCCAGACGAGGGTGGCGGGGTCGGCGCTGTCGGGCCCGTCCCCCACCGCCGAGAACCGCTCGGCCTCCACACCGGGGTAGACCGTGCGCAGCTTGGCGGGGTCGGCGCCGCATCTCTCCTGCCAGCGTCTGGCATGGGTGTTGCCAGGGGTGATGACACCCGCCTGCCGGTAGACCTCGGCGGCCAGCCGTCCCTGGAGGGCGGCGAGCAGCGCGCGGACCGGGGCGCCGACGGAGGGTTCCGCCGGCGCGCTCACACCGGCGGTGGCGAGGTAGTGCGCCCGAAGCTGTACGCCGTACTCGGTCACCAGCAGCGGTACCCCGAAGAAGCGTTTGGCCAGCAGGCCCGAGAGCGCCGCGGATCCGGCGGACGCGGCATGGCAGAGGTCGGCCGCGCCCAGCGCGTCGTCGCCGTACCAGTCCAGCGAGAGGGGGCGCAGGGTGCGCTCCAGCCGGTCCGCGAACGTCAAATAGTCGGCGACGGTGGCGGATTGCACGCTCCGGCGTGCGCCGGGGGCCCGGCAGGCCGCCTCCAGCAGCCGTACGGCGGTCTCGGAGCGCAGCGCGGCGTAGAGTCCGCCGCGCTCCCTGGCCAGGTCGGCCAGTCCGTAGAGCCCCGCCGCGAAACCGTCGGCGCCTCCGGGGTCCGGGGCGCCTTCCCGGCCCTGCGGGTCGGCGGAGCAGACGGCCGCGGCCAGTTGTCCGAAGTGGGCCGCGAACCGGCGGCGGTCACGCCGTCCATAGCCGCGGCCGTCGTCGGCCGACGCCCACAGGGGCGCGGTGCGCACCCGCTGGACCTGCGGCGGCAGCTCTATCCAGCCGCGTTCTTCCTGCTGGGCGCTGCGGCCCAGCGCGTAGATGTCGAACTCGTGCTGTGCGAGCCCGCGTACAAGCCGGTCGCACCACAGCCTGGACTCGCCTGTCGCATACGGATAGCCACCGTCCGTAAGCAATCCGATCCGCACGAGGACACCCCCGATCTCCCTTGTGGGCGGCCGCCGTTGATCCGGCGACTCGCAGCGGGAAGACCGTAAGCGGACAGACCGGTGGTACGACGGACGGTTGTCCGTCGCACCACCGGAAGGGGTGAATGCACGTAACTTTCTCGGACCCGGGGCGTTCGGTCGCGCTACGGAGCCCTTTCGCTACGGAAGGTCAGGCCACGGCCACACCTTCGGGGAGCGCCTTGCGGGCCGACCGGCGCACGGCGGCGCGGGCCGGATCGAGCGCGGGCACAGCGGCCAGGAGCTGCTTCGTGTACGGGTGGGCGGGCGCGCCGTACACCGTGTCCACGCTGCCCTGCTCGACGATCCTGCCGTTCCGCATGACCGCGACCCGGTCGCTGACCTGCCGTACGACGGCGAGGTCATGGGCGATGAAGACCAGCGCCAGGCCCAGCTCGCGCTGGAGCTCCGCCAGGAGGGCGGTGACCTGAGCCTGGGTCGTCACATCGAGTGCGGAGACGGGCTCGTCGCAGACGATGAGCCGGGGCTCGGCCGCGAGCGCCCGGGCGATCCCGACGCGCTGGCGCTGGCCGCCGCTGAACTCGTGCGGGTAGCGGCCGTACCGGTCCGGATCGAGGCCGACCCGCTCCAGCAGCTCCCGTACCCGCGCCACGATCCGTGTCTCGTCGAGCACTCCGGCGGCCCGCAGCGGGTCCGCGACGGACTCGCCCACCGAACGGCGGGGGTTGAGCGAGGAGACGGGATCCTGGAACACCATCTGAAGCTCGCGCCGGTAGGGCCGCAGCTCCTTCTCGGACAGCGTCCCGATCTCCGCGCCCCGGTAGCGCAGCCGCCCGTCGGACGGATCCAGCAGCCGTACGAGCATCCGGCCGAGGGTGGTCTTGCCGCTGCCGCTCTCGCCGACGATGCCCAGGGTCTCGCCGGGGCGGACGGTGAGCGACACCCCGTCCACGGCGGTGACCGTCTCGCGTCCGCGCCGGAACTCCCGCCGCAGGCCGTCCGCCTCGATCAGCACATCGTCCGACCGGTCGGGGCCGGGCCGGGTCAGAACCGCCGCGTCCACCCGGGGCACCGCCGCGAGCAGGGTGCGGGTGTAGCCGTCGGCCGGGGTGCCGAGCACGCCGGCCACCGGGCCTCGCTCCACCTCCCGGCCGTCCCGCATCACCAGGATCTCGTCCACGCTCTCCGCCGCGACACCCACGTCATGGGTGACCAGCAGCAGCCCCATGCCCGTCTCGCGGCGCAGGTCGTGGAGGAGGTCCAGGATCTGGGCCTGGACGGTGACGTCCAGCGCGGTGGTCGGTTCGTCGGCGATCAGCAGCCGGGGTTCGCAGGCGAGTGCCATCGCGATCAGCGCGCGCTGGCGCATCCCGCCGCTGAATTCGTGCGGCCTGGCCTTCGCCCGGCGCGCCGCGTCCGGGATGCCGACCCGGTCGAGGACCTCCACGGCCCGCGCGCGTGCCGCCCGTCGCGAGGCGTCCGTATGGACCCGGTAGACCTCGGCGATCTGGTCGCCGACCGCGTAGTACGGGTCCAGGGAGGAGAGCGGGTCCTGGAAGACCATCGCGGCCACCGCCCCGCGCAGCGCGCGCAGTTCGCGGTCGGACGCGGCGTTCACATCCGTCCCGCCGACCCGTACCGCGCCGCCGACGCGGGCGCCCGTCCCCCGGTGCAGACCGAGCAGCGCGCCCGCGACCGTGCTCTTGCCGCTGCCGGACTCACCGACCAGGCCGATCGCCCGGCCGGCGTCGAGCGAGAACGACAGCCCGTCCACGGCCCGCACGGTCTCCTCTCCCGCCGAGAAGTCGACGGTGAGGTTGTCCACCAGGACCAGTTGCTCCGTCACAGGAGAGCCACCCTTCGGTCGGCTGCGGCGTACAGCAGGTCCGCGACCACGTTCGCCAGCACGACGGCGGCGCCGATGACGAGCACCACTCCCACCACCACCGGCAGGTCGACATCGCGTACGCCGTCGATCAGTGTCTTGCCGAGGCCGGGGATGTTGAAGAGGGACTCGGTCAGCACCGCGCCGCCCATCATCGTGCCGAGGTCCATGGCGCTGAGCGCGATCACCGGGGGTACCGCGCCGCGCAGCGCGTGCCGCGTGACGACCGTCCGCTCCCCGACCCCGTACGCGCGGAAGGTGCGGATGTGGTCCTCGGCCAGCGTCTCCAGCGTGGAGCTGCGCGTCAGCCGCGCGTACTTGGCGCTCTCGAAGAAGCCCAGCGTGAGCCAGGGCAGCAGCATGTTCCACGCCCACTGCTCGGGATTGTCCGACAGCGGGATGTACGACGGGAAGGGAAGCCACTGGAGATAGGCGCACACCACCATCAGGAGCAGCAGCCCGAGGATGAAGACGGGCGTGCCGGTCCCGGCGAGAGTGAGCACGGTCAGCGCGCGCTCGGTGAACCCGCCCCGGCGCAGCGCCGAGAGCAGTCCGCTGCCCACGCCGATGAGCAGGCAGATCGCCATCGCGCCGAAGGCGAGCGAGGCGGTGGCCGGCAGCCGCTCCAGGATGAGCTGGGTGACCTGCTGGTCGGTCTGGTACGAGAAGCCGAGGCAGGGCGCGTCGCAGTGCAGCGCGGCCGTGCCGGTGGAGTAGTCGCGCCCGGCGAAGATCCCCTGGAGGAAGTGCGCGTACTGCGCGTACACCGAGTCGCCCAGACCGAGCTGCTCCCGCACCTGGGCGACCTGCTGCGGGGAGCACCGCTCGCCGCAGGCGAGCCGCGCCGGGTCGCCCGGGGCCAGATAGAAGAGCGCGTAGATCACGACGGAGAGCACCAGCATGACCAGCAGCGCGCCGGCGAGCCGTTTGAGCAGATAGCGGGTCATGAGGCCGTTTCCCTGGACATCTTGCGGGACTTGCGCGTCCCGATCCGCAGCCTGCTGGCTTCTCTCGGGTCCAGCGCGGTCCGCACCGCGTCGCCCAGCACGGTGAAGGCGAGGACGGTCACAAACAGCAGCCCGGCCGGGAGCAGGACATACATCGGGTCCGCCCGGAACCAGGTCTGCGCGGTCGACAGCATCTGTCCCCACGACGGCGTCGGCGGCTTGACCCCGACGCCCAGGAAGGACAGCGAGGCCTCGATCACGATGTTCGAGGGCAGCAGGATCGCCGCGTAGGTGATCACGGGCGCCGCGAGCGACGGCAGCAGCTCGCGCCGCGCCACCCGCCAGCGGCCCGAGCCGCCGAGGCGGGCCGCGGCCACGAAGTCGAGCTGCTTCAGCGTCAGCGTCTGCGCTCGGACGATCCGTGACGTACCGCCCCAGTTGAGCAGCCCGATGACCAGGATCAGCAGCAGCGGGCGCGGGAAACCGGCGGGCACGACGGCCGTCAGCGCGATGGCGAGGACAAGCATGGGCAGCGCGATCATCACATCGGTGATCCGGCTGAGCACGCTGTCGAGGAACCGGTTGCCGAGTCCGGCCGCCAGGCCGACCGCGACACCGATCACCACCTGCACCACGGTCGCGCCCACGGCCACGAGCAGCGAGATCCGGGCTCCGTACAGCACCCGTACGAACAGGTCCCGCCCGGTGCCCGGTTCGACTCCGAGCCAGTGGTCGCCGCTCACGCCGCCGAACGAGCCGAGCGGCACACCGCCGCGCGCCGAGTCCACCAGCGCGTCGTGGTACGAGTTCGCGTCCTGGCCCTCCAGCGCCGCGAGCAGCGGCGCGGCGAGCGCCAGCACCACCAGCAGGAGAAGCACAACGGCCGAGACGACGGCCGCGGGACGTGCCCGCAGCCGTCGCCACGCCTGGCGGGCGCCCGAGGCGGCGGGCGTCGCCGCCACCGCCCCGGGCGCCAGCAGATCAGGAACAGTGCTCACTTGACCGAGACCTGCGAGATGTCGAGGACACCGGTCCAGTCACTGATCACGACGTTCTTGACGTCCTTGCCGACCAGCCGCTTGTAGACCGGGTGGAAGAGCGGCACGTCGAGCGCCTGCTCACCGATCTTCTTGTCGAGCGCGCCCCACCGCAGGGCGGCGGCCTCCGGGTCGGTCAGCTTGTTGATCTCGTCGATCTCCTTGTTGACCGCCGGGTCGTTGAGCTGCGCGTGGTTGAAGTTGGCGCCGTCCTTGACGATCTGCCGGCCGTCGAAGATCGGAGCCAGGAACGGCCCGCCGGACGGCCAGTCCGCGCCCCACCGGGAGATGAAGAAGCCGGGGCCGTTCTTGATGGTCCAGCGCGCCTCGTTGAACGCGTTGGTCTCCAGGCCCACCAGCTTGACGGTGATCCCGGCCTGCTTCAGCGCCTCCTGGACGGCCGTGGCGACCTCGGGGCTGGTCTCGCGGTTCTGCTCGGTGGAGTGGGTGAGGGAGATGGTCAGCCCGTTCGGGTAGCCGGCCTCCTTCAGCAGTTCCTTGGCCTTCGCCGGGTCGCCGGTCTTGCCTGCCGGGAAGTGGTCGTACGGCGTGTAGCCGAACGCCTTCTGGTTCGGCAGGAAGGTGGTCGCGGGCTCGGCGAGGGCGGAGCCGCCGGCCGCGTTGATGACGCTGGTGCGGTTGATCGCGTACGAGATCGCCTGGCGCACCTTGGGGTTGTCGAACGGCTTCACCTTCGGGTTGAAGGCGAGGTAGTTCGTGTAGCCGAAGTGGCCGGTGCCGACGCGGGCGGAGAGGGCCTTGTCATTGCCGATCTGCGCCAGCTCGGCGGGGCCGAGGTTGGTGTCGGTGGTGATGGCCGCGGCGTCCGCGCCCGAGCTGGTGGTCAGCCGCTGGTTGATGACGGCCGAGTCAAGGCCCGCCTTCACGTCGATCTTGTCCGGGTAGGCGTGGCGCTCCGCGTCGGTCTTCTCGGACCAGTTCGGGTTGCGCTCCAGCACGAGGTGCTCGCCGTCGCCCTCGTTCTTCACGACCTTGTAAGGACCCGAGGAGACGGGGTGCTCCTCGTACTTCGCTCCGGTGTCCTTGGCCTTCGGCACCGGCGCGAACTGTGTGGCGGTGGCCAGGAAGGGGAAGTCGCCCTCGGGCTTGTTGAGCTTGAAGACGATGGTCCTGGCGTCCGGGGTCTCGATCGAGTCGAGGCCCTTCTTGTCCTTGTAGGGGCCCTGGTAGTCCGCGCCGCCGATCAGCCAGTCGCGCAGGTAGGGCGCGCCGCCGGAGAGCTCCGCGGCGAACGAGCGCTCGATGCCGTACTTGATGTCGGCACTGGTGATCGGGGTGCCGTCCTCGAACTTCAGGCCCTCTTTGAGGGTGTACGTCCACTCCGTGGCGTCCGCGTTGGGACGGCCGGTGTCGGTGGCGAGGTCGGGGACGACCTTGTTGCCGGCCGCGCCGTTCTCACGGTTACGGGTGGTCAGCGTACGGAAGACCAGCGAGGGGACGTTGCCGCCGCCGGACGTGTAGAGCCGGGCCGGGTCGAAGTCGCTCTGCGGGTCGCTGTTCAGGACGGAGAGCGTGCCGCCCTTCTGAGGCTTGGCCGTGCCTGTCGCACCGGCCTTGGCATCGTTGTCCTCGGGGCCCGCGCAGGCCGCGGCACCGGCTGCCACGACCAGGGTGACGGCTGCCGCTGCCACGCGGCGGGATATGACGGACGGTTGACGCATCGGAAGAGGCCTCTCGGTGTGCTGCACAGGCAGAGTTTCAGCGGGATCAACGGGGATCAGCGAGATCTACGGGATGGGAGGAAGGGCGCGAAACGCCCGTCGCCCGCGCACACGGCAGTGACGGAGAGGAAGAAGAGGACCTGCCTGCCATGCCTATTCGCGGACGAATACGCCCAGGCGCGGACACTTACGGCGAAAAGATCGGCCGACGCGCGCTCGGGCTGGCTTCAGCGACAGTGAATGTCGGCCACGCACAGCGCGGTCACGCCAATGAGCGTGAGCTCAATGACGGCATGACCGGTAGCGGCGCGGCGGGGTGACATGCCCAGAAATATGAACGACCCCGCGCCCGATGTCAACGCTGTTTGAGACGGCTGTCTCATTCCTCGGGATAAGGCCAGGGATTGGCCTCACATTCGATGCCATTGAGGCTCAGCGATTTGGTCTGCTGCTGCATCACCGGAGCGGGCGCACCGGGCGTCTCACAGTCCTCGTGGTTGTGCTTGAGCCGGTGTCCGACCTCGTGGTTGATGAGCATCTCGCGGTAGCTGAACATCGCGTCGTCGCCATAGGTCTCCGCGCCCTCCGCCCAGCGGTACGCGTTGATCATCACGCGGTCGGTGAAGAGCGAGTCGCACGACACATTGTCGACGGTCGTGTCCAGACCCGACTTGGCACACCAGACGGCCGTCGTCCCCGGGCTCGCCAGCGTGACCACGAAGTCGGCCTTGCCGCCGGAGATCCGCTCGAAGGTCATCGCGCCCCCGTGCGCCCAGCTCCGGTCGTCGTTCAGCGTCTTCTGGACGGCCTTGGCGAAGAGATCCCCGTCCAGGCCGAGACCGTTCTCGACATCCACCCGGTACCGGTACTTCCGCCCCTTGCCCGGTGCCTTCTCGAAGCCCGGCACCGCGGTGAAGTCTCCGGACGCCTTCATCCTCGGGTCGAGCGAGAGCTTCTCGGCCATCAGCTCCTCGTAGCCCGCGACCGGCGGCGCGCTCGGCGGAGTCGGCCGGCCGTCCGAACGGGAGGCGTCACCGGTGGCCGGGCCCCGGTCGAGGCGGGACGCCGCCTTGGCGTCGACCGGATTCCCGCCGCCGTCGGCGACCTGACCGGCCACCACCACGGCGAGGACGGTGATCACCGCGGCGGCGGCGATCCCGGTGAAGGCACGCCCCTTGCCGCCCTTGGCGGGCCGCTCCGGACCGCCGCCCGAGCCGGCCCCGTCGCCGCCGGCCAGATCGTCGAGCGAGGGATACGCGGCCGGCGCGGGAGTCTGCCGCGCGGCGGTCCTGGAGGGCGGGGCGTCGAACGCGTCGAAGACCTCGAACGCGTCCAGGAACTCCCGTCGCGGCCCCGGGATCAGCGGCACCTCGGTCGCGGGCGACCGTTTCTGCCGGGGCGGAGCCGCCGGGCGCGGGGCGGCGCGGGGGTCGCCGTAGCGCTGCGCCGGACCCCAGCCGCCGCCGGACTCACGCTGTTCGGGATGGCCGCCGCGCACCTGCGCAGCGCCGCCGGCCGGCCCGCCGTGCTCCGGTCTCGCGCGCTGCCCCAGCTCCTGGCCGGCCCGGGGATTGGCGCGCCGGCGCTTGCCCGCGGCCGCGTCCTCCTGCTCCGGTTCGCCGGACGCGCCGCCGTCCGTGCTCTTCGAGCCCTGGGGAGCGGGGCCTCTGCGGCTGTGTCGTCCCACGCGCCGGATCAGCTCCTGCTGTCGTAGTCGTCGATGAGTTCCCGGCAGGCCTGGGCGACCTCCCGCGGGTACTCCATCATGGCAACGTGCCCCGCGTCAGGGAGTGTCAGGAGTCGGGAATCACGGAAGGCGGCCGACGCCCGGCGGGCCATACGGTACGAAACCAACTGATCCCGCCCGCCGTAGACGAGCAGCGTCGGCGCGAGCACCCGCTCGGCCTGCCGCCACAGCCCGTGCTGGCCGCCGAGGGTGTAGGCGTTGACGATGCCGCGCGCCGAGCGGGTCATCGCGTCCCAGAAATAGGGCAGTTCGAGCCGGCGCTCCATCTCCCGCACCGCGTTGCTCAGCTCCTCCTCGGTGACCGTCGACGGGTCGCCGTAACAGAGCGCCATCATCCCCCGGGTGCGCTGCTCCGGGGTCCAGTCCCTGGTCAGCCTGCCGAACAGCGCGGTGACGCCGGGCACCGCCAGCAGCGCGGTGGGGACCGCCGAGCGCTGCACCCGGAGCTCCGGCAGCGCCGGGGAGACCAGGGTGAGGGTGCGCACCAGATCGGAGCGGACGGCCGCGATCCTGGTGGCGACGGCGCCGCCGAGGGAGTTGCCGAAGAGATGGACGGGGCCGCGCCCGCTCGCGTCCAGCAGCCGGATCACCGCGCGGGCGTGACCGGTGACCGAGTAGTCGCCGTCGTCCGGCGGCGGCGACTCCCCGAAGCCCGGCAGGTCCACGGCCTCGCCGTCGACCACCTCGTCCAGGAGCGGCATCAGCGAGGACCAGTTCCGCGAGCAGCCGCCGAGCCCGTGGACATACAGCGCGGGCGGCGCTCCGGTACGGGCGGCGGGCCGCGACCGTAAGGTCAGCGTGACCCCGGACAGTGCCACGGATCGGAGCTTCTCCCCCTCCGCGACCCGTACGGGACTCACCCGCGGAGCCGCCGCGGCGGCGAGGGGTTCCGGCAGCTCGGTCGAAGACATACGGCAATGTTACGAGACGATCACGCATGGATTTGTGTGTTCGGTGCCATGGACCGCATGGCGTTACGCATCCGGGACTCCTACGCTCGTCATGAGGGGTCACTCGCCCCGTGCCCCCTCTCCCCGCGAAGAGAAAGGGCACCGTATGCCGGAAGACCCGACGGATCCCGAGACGCTCGGAACGGATGACGACGAGGACGTCGAGCTGGACGAGGAGACCCCGGAGGCCGACGCCGTGGAGCAGCACAGGGACGTGCGGCCACGGGGCGACGAGCCGCTGACGCGTATCGATCCGGGCACGGCCAGCGAGGGGGACGCCGTCGAGCAGGCACGGGCCGTCGACCTGGACGAGGACGACGACGGCTACCGCTGAGCCGCCCCCGGGGCGGTGTTCGTGCCCGTCCGGGCAGGTCCCCGGTCACCAGGGGCGTCCGGTCCGTGAAATTCTGCGTCCGCGCCACGCACAGCCCCGTTACCCAAAAGTACGATGGCCGGGCGGCGCAACGCGCGCACGGAACGATCTTTGGGAGGCGGCGTGACAGCCATAGAGCAGACCGAGGCGGCACGCCCGCGAGGCACCCGCCTGCCCCGCCGCGCCCGGCGCAACCAGCTACTGGGCGCGGCGCAGGAAGTATTCGTGGCACAGGGCTACCACTCCGCCGCGATGGACGACATCGCGGAACGGGCCGGCGTCAGCAAGCCGGTCCTCTATCAGCACTTTCCCGGGAAGCTCGAGCTGTATCTCGCGCTGCTGGACCAGCACTGCGAGGCGCTCCTCCTGGCGGTCCGCACGGCGCTGGCGTCGACGACGGACAACAAACTGCGCGTCGAGGCGACGATGGACGCGTACTTCGCCTATGTCGAGGACGAGGGCGGCGCCTTCCGGCTGGTCTTCGAGTCGGACCTGACGAACGAGCCCGCGGTGCGCGAGCGCGTCGACCGCGTCGCGCTCCAGTGCGCGGAGGCGATCTCCGACGTGATCGCCGAGGACACCGGGCTCTCGAAGGACGAGTCCATGCTGCTGGCCGTGGGCCTCGGCGGCGTCTCCCAGGTGGTGGCCAGGTACTGGCTCTCCAGCGAGTCCGCCATCCCGCGCGAACAGGCGGTGCGGCTCCTCACCTCACTGGCCTGGCGCGGTATCGCCGGCTTCCCGCTGCACGGCGCCGAACAGCACCCGGACCGGCCCTGAGGGCCCTCCCGCGGCGCTTGTTCGCTGCGGGCGTCGAACACGGCGTCCTGCGCCCCGTCCCGCCCGGCTAATGTGTGCTGGGTACAGCGCGGCTGACCGCGCAACGCACTGACCGTTCGGAGGGACATAGCCGTGGAGGTCAAGATCGGCGTGCAGCACGCGCCCCGGGAGATCGTTCTGGAGAGCGGGCAGTCCGCCGAGGAGGTCGAGCGCGCCGTGGCCGACGCGCTGGCCGGCAAGGCGCAGCTGCTCAGTCTCACGGACGACAAGGGGCGCAAGGTCCTCGTACCGGCCGAGCGGGTCGCGTACGTGGAGATCGGTGAGCCGACCACACGACGGGTCGGATTCGGCGCGTTGTAGACCGCGTCGTCACTGGCATCCGGAACGGCCCCGCGGGAGTCCCGCGGGGCCGTTCCGCTGTGCGCGGAAGGTGCCTCCGCCGGTGATCGGGAAAGGGTTGCGCCGCATGTCGGACGGGTAGTGAGGTGCTGGGTCTGACAGTGGTTCCGACCCACGTGCCCACTCCCGGCGATGAGGTGATCAGCAGTGATCTGGGAAGCTCTCGGATCGGTCCTGCTCGGACTCGGTCTTTCGTGGGCCGCGGCCCGTCGCCTGCCCCACCGGCTGCCCGCGCGCCGGACGGTGTTCATCACCGGGCCGGTCGGCGCCCTCTTCGGCGCCTATCTGACGCACATGGCGCTCGGCGCCGGTCATGTCCTGGCGACGCTGGGCGGCGCGCTGCTGGTGGGCGCGGTGCTGCTGTCTCTGCTGCTCCGCCCCGCGAGCCGCCGGCTGAGCCGGGCCCTGCCGTAGGGCGTGTTCAGACGCTGTCCGGCGGAGCCCGCAGCCGCCGGACGGTCCGTGGACCGCCCGGCACCGGGCGGTCCGGCCTCCCGGGTCAGGCCGCCAGTCCCAGTGCGGCCATCCGCTTGGTGTGGGCCTCGGTGATCCGGGAGAACATCCGGCCGACCTCCGCGAGATCGAAGCCGCCTCCCACCCCGCCCACCAGCATCGTGGAGAGCGCGTCCCGGTCCGCCACCACGCGCTGCGCCTGCGAGAGCGCCTCGCCCATCAGCCGCCGCGCCCAGAGCGCCAGCCGTCCGCCGACCCGGGGCTCGGCCTCGATCGCGGCGCGGACCTTCTCCACGGCGAAGTTGCCGTGTCCGGTGTCGTCCAGCACGGCCAGCACCAGGGCGCGGGTGTCGGTGTCCAGCCTGGCGGCCACCTCGCGGTAGAAGTCGCTGGCGATCGAGTCGCCGACGTACGCCTTGACCAGACCCTCCAGCCAGTCCGACGGCGCGGTCAGCCGGTGGAAGTCGTCCAGCGCCTTCGCGAAGGGCTCCATCGCGTCGGTCGGCTCGGCGTCCACCGCGCGCAGCCGCTCATTCAGCCGCTCGAAATGCTGGAATTCCGCGGAGGCCATTTTGGCCAGCGCCGCCTTGTCGGCCAGGGTCGGCGCGAGCTTGGCGTCGTCCGCCAGCCGCTCGAAGGCCGCCAGCTCGCCATAGGCGAGCGCTCCCAGCAGATCCACGACCGCGGCGCGGTACTGCGGCTCGGCAGAGGCCGTGGCCCAGTCCTGGGCGGCGATGCCAGTGGGTTCCTCGGCTGCGGGTGCGGGTGCGGTGGCGTTGTGGGGCGTCTCCATGGACGGCACAATAGCCCGCTCTCCGCGCCGCGTAAGGGTCCGGTCACACGCCGCCGCCACACCGTTTCGACGAATTCGCCCGACACACATGCACGATTCCGGGGTACAGTGGTAATGCGCCTGCCGACTATCCGGTGGGCGATCGCAGTGTTTGTACGAGGGGCGTTCCCTCGGACGAACCCACACGAGGATGCCCGGTCGGTGGCCCGATCGGCTCCGACCCGACCGCCCTCCGTGCGGATCGTACGCACAGCAGCGTACGAACTGCTGATGAGGGGCCCCCTCAGCGGCACGAGCGCTCGAGCGATGGCAGTGGTCCCGCGCCATCCGGCCAATCCACGGCCGGCCGAGTACCCAGGTGCGGTACGACCCCCGCGTTCGCCTCGCGCCGCGTCTCACAGAAGAGGCAGCACCCTGACTACGACTTTCCGAGACCTCGGAATCCTCCCCGAGACGGCCGAAGCACTCGAAGCCGTCGGCATCATCACTCCGTTCCCCATCCAGGAGATGACCCTCCCGGTCGCGCTCAGCGGCAAGGACGTCATCGGACAGGCCAAGACCGGCACGGGCAAGACGCTCGGCTTCGGCCTCCCCCTCCTCGAACGCGTCACCGTCCCCGCGGACGTCGAGGCCGGCCGTGCCGTGCCCGAGAAGCTGACCAACGCCCCGCAGGCGCTGGTCGTCGTCCCCACCCGGGAGCTGTGCACGCAGGTCACCAACGACCTCCTGACCGCCGGCAAGGTACGCAATGTGCGCGTGCTGGCGATCTACGGCGGCCGTGCCTACGAGCCGCAGGTCGAGGCCCTCAAGAAGGGCGTCGATGTGATTGTCGGCACTCCCGGCCGGCTGCTCGACCTGGCGGGCCAGAAGAAGCTCGACCTCTCGCATGTGCGCGCGCTCGTCCTGGACGAGGCGGACGAGATGCTCGACCTGGGCTTCCTGCCCGACGTCGAGAAGATCATCCAGCTCCTGCCGCCCAAGCGCCAGACGATGCTGTTCTCCGCGACGATGCCCGGCGCGGTCATCGGCCTCGCCCGCCGCTACATGTCGCAGCCCACGCACATCAGCGCCACCTCCCCGGACGACGCGGGCGCGACCGTGGCCAACACCACACAGCGCGTCTACCGCGCCCACTCCATGGACAAGCCGGAGATGGTCGCGCGCATCCTCCAGGCCGAGGGCCGCGGGCTCGCGATGATCTTCTGCCGTACCAAGCGCACGGCGGCGGACATCGCCGACCAGCTCGCGCAGCGCGGCTTCGCCTCCGGCGCCGTCCACGGCGACCTGGGCCAGGGCGCCCGCGAGCAGGCGCTGCGCGCGTTCCGCAACGGCAAGGTGGACGTACTGGTCTGCACCGACGTCGCCGCTCGCGGTATCGACGTCGAGGGTGTGACACATGTCATCAACTACCAGTCTCCGGAGGAGGAGAAGACCTACCTCCACCGCATCGGCCGCACGGGCCGGGCGGGCGCGTCCGGTACGGCGGTGACGCTGGTCGACTGGGACGACATCCCGCGCTGGCAGCTCATCAACAAGGCGCTGGACCTCGGCTTCCCGGACCCGCCGGAGACGTACTCCACGTCCCCGCACCTGTTCGAGGAGCTGTCCATCCCCGCCGGCACCAAGGGCGTCCTGCCGCGTGCCGAGCGGACCCGCGCCGGTCTCTCGGCCGAGCAGGTCGAGGATCTCGGCGAGACGGGCGGCCGTGGCCGCAAGTCCGCCGCCGCGGCGGTCCAGGAGGAGCGTCCGGCCCGTACCCGCCCGCCGCGCCAGCGCCGCCGTACGCGCGGCGGTTCCGCGCTGGAGACCACCGAGCCGGCCGAGCAGCAGGTCTCGGGATCGTCCGCGGTGGAGGCCCCGGAGCACCCGGAGAAAGCGGAGCAGTCGGCCGAGCCGCGCACCCCGCGCCGGCGCCGCCGCACCCGTGTCGGTGTCGCGTCCTCCGGTGCGGAGACCGCGGTGCCGGAGTCCTCGGACGTCCTCGCGGAGCCCCTGGCGAGCGAGCCCGTGTCCGTGGTGCCGGAGCCGGACGCCGAACCGGCGCCCAAGCCGCGCCGCCGCCGTACCAGGGCCGCCAAGCCGGCGGCCGGAACGGCCAAGCCGGCTGAGGCCGCTCCGGCCGTCGAGGCTCCGGACGGGGCCGCCGAGGCCGAGGCGGAGCCCAAGCCCCGCCGCAGGACCCGGGTCGCCAAGACCAAGATCGAGGCCGACCCGGCGGTGACCGCCGAAGCCCCGGACGGGGCCCCCGAAGCCGAGGCGGAACTCAAGCCCCGCCGCAGGACCCGGGTCGCCAAGACCACTGCCGCCGTGACGACCTCGGAGGCACCCGAGGCGGAGGCGGTGCCCCAGCCGCGCCGCCGCCGCGCCCGTACGACCGCGGCCCAGCCCGAGAGCTGATCCACGGCCCGGCGGCCCGGTCCCTCCCGAGCGGAGGGGCCGGGCCGTCGGCATGCCGGGACCGCGCCGCCGTCAGTGGCGGCCCTCACGGGTCAGTGGTGGCCGTCCCAGAAGTCCGTCAGCGCCGCGGCGGTCTCCAGCGGCCGGTCGGTGTTGGGCGAGTGCTGGGCGCCCACGACCACGGTCCTGCGCGCCCCGAGCCGCTCCGCCATGGCGTCGAGCAGCGGCACCGGCCAGGTGTCGTCCCGCTCTCCGGAGAGCACATGCTTGGGCAGCAGCCGGACGGCGGCCAGCTCGTCCACGCGGTCCGGCTCGACGCTGAGCTGACGCCCGGTGGCGATGAGCTGGGCGGGATTGGTCCGCAGCCAGCGTCTGCGCAGATCGGCGCCGTCGACGGGGGTCTCCTCCGGCGGTTCCATCGCCCGCATGGCCTCCCAGACCTGCTCCATCGACAGGGTGGCGAGCGCGTCGCTGAGCAGCTTGACCCGTTGCCGCTGCCCCGGCGCCACCTCGGCCGGCCCCGAGGACATCAGCGTCAGGGAGAGGAACGGGACACGGTCCAGCAGGACGGCGGCGCGGGCGATCTGTCCGCCGAGCGAGTGCCCGAGCAGATGCACCGGGGTCCCGAGTGCCTCCGTCTGCGCGAGTACATCGGCGGCCAACTCGCCCTGCGCGTAAGCCTCCTGGGTGTCCGGTCCCTCGGTCTCGTACTGGCCCCGGCCGTCCACGGCGACGGCCCGGTATCCGGCCTCGGTGAACGGTTCCAGCAGCGGGATGAAGTCCTCCTTGCTCCCGGTGAACCCGGGGAGCAGCAGGACGGTCGCCCGGGGCGTGCCGGTGGCCGGCCGCGCGTCGAGCACGGCGAACCGGCCGCGTCGGGTCGACAGGCTGAGGGCGCGGGCGCAGGGCGGCGGGACGAAGGTGGGCGGCCGACTCATGCGACGAGATTAGGCCCTGCACCGGCCCGGACGCCGCCCGCCCCGAGGACCGGGACGGCGGGCTCCCGTGCGGGGCCTCAGTACTGCGACTGCAGGTGCTGCCAGAAGCCGTCCCGCAGCGACCGCCGCAGCATCGCGTGTCCCCGCAGGGACCGCTGGAGCAGCTTCTCCGCCTCGATCAGCAGATCCTGGTCCACCGGCCCCGGCAGGTAGGGATGGCCCGGCAGCAGCTCGGCCATCGCCTCCCGGCCGCGCTCGGCCAGCCAGGTCGCGGCGATCTGCGCTCCGATGAAGCGGACCTGGTCGCGGCTGGGCGGCGGCTCGCCCTCGTGTTCGTACGTCGTGACGGGACGCCGGGTGACATACGGGCGGCAGAAGTCCAGGTCGAAGGTGCGCTGGCTGTCGACCTCCCAGAGCAGCGGCTCGGCCTGGTTGCGCCCTTCGCCGGCCTCGATGCCCCAGAGGTGGACCCGGGCGCCGTATCCCTGGGCGGCCTCGACGGCGGACACCAGGTCCTCGTCGCCGCCGACCAGCGCCGCGTCGCTGATGGCGCGGTGCCGGGCGAGCGATTCGAGATCCGTGCGGATCAGTGAGTCGACGCCCTTCTGCTGGTTGTTGGCGTTGAGGTTGCCGAGTCTGACCTTGACGTCGGGCAGCTCGGCGATGGACTGCTGCTCGGAGGTGTGGATCCGGCGCCTGGCGCCGTCGTACCAGTAGACGCGGAGCAGCCGGCTGTCCGCGAAGATGATCCGGGCCTTGTCGATGAACGCCTCGATCAGCCCCTCGGCGTCGAGGTCGAAGGCACGCCGGTCTTCGGTGCCCGCTACAAGCAACCCGGCCGCAGCATAGACGTAACCCGCGTCGACGAAGATGGCATGTGTGGACGGGGTCTTCGCGACTTCGGCGAGCATGCGCTGGAGCAGCTCATTGGTGCGCTCCAGCCGGGCGCCGATGTCGGTGATATCCGGGTTGATGTCTGCCTCGTTCATACGCGGTTCATTCTCTGTGGACGACACCGTACCCGCCAGTAGTTGGCCGACGAAAGAATTTCGTTAGCGTAGGGAATGTTTGCAGAGAGCAAGCCGTTGTAGAGAGATGTGACAACGACGGTTCCACCCGTCACCCAAGTAGTTCTCCAGCAGGAGGATCAGACGAAGGGAGAAGCCTTGCGCTTCGAAATCATGCGACTCGACGACGTCGACGGTTCCGCCGTGGACAGCACCGTTGTGGACGCCGCCTCCGTCAACCGGATAGTGCAGCAGGCCGCCTCGATGGGCCAGCGCATCTATATCCGCCCGGCCGAGACCTCGGCCGCCTCATAATTCTGACGCCACTTCTCACGACTGACGAAGCGCCCCTGTACGGATCACCCGTACGGGGGCGCTGCTGTGTCAGGCGCCGCCCACGACCTGAGTGACACCGTTGATGATCTGCTGCACGGCGATCGCCGACAGCATCATCCCGGCCAGCCGGGTCACCAGCACCACACCGCCGTCCTTGATCAGCCGGATGATCAGCAGTGAGTACCGCATCGTCGCCCAGAGCACGGCGTGCATGGCGAGTATCGCGGCCCAGACCGAGATCTGCGCCGTCACGCCGTCCGCGTGCTGCACGGCGAGGATGACGGACACGATCGCGCCGGGCCCCGCCAGCAGCGGCATGCCCAGCGGTACGAGCGCCACATTGACGTCCTTGGTCTGCTTGGGCTCCTCGTTCTTCCCGGTCAGCAGGTCGAGTGCGATGAGCAGCAGAAGCAGACCACCGGCGATCATCAGCGCCGGCACGGAGACATGGAGATAGTCCAGGATCTGCTGGCCGAGGACGCCGAAGACACTGATCACGCCGAAGGCCACGGCCACCGCCTGCCAGGCCATGGACCGTCTGACCTTGACGGGCCGGCCGGAGGTGAGGGCGAGGAAGATCGGCGTGATCCCGGGCGGGTCCATGATCACGAACAGAGTGAGGAAGAGCGAGCCGAAAACGGCGAAGTCGAACACAGGTGAGGGCCTTGCGAGGAGTGAGCGGAAACGCGGCGGCTTGACGCACCGCCGGACGGAAGAGGGGCCGGAAGTCCGGCCAGGAGGACGGCGGAGGTGTCAGGTCCCGTCCGGTGACAGGCCCTGTCCGCCCGCGCCGGGGACGGGGAAGGCACCGGAGGCGCGCCGGGTGATCTCCCCGTAGATCTCCGGGTCGGTGGTGCAGGCGCCGAGCGCCACGGACTTCCGGCTGCCGTGGTAGTCGCTGGACCCGGTGGTCAGCAGGCCGAGACCGGCGGCCAGCCCGCGCAGCCGGGCCCGGGTCGGCTCGTCGTGGTCCATGTGGTCGACCTCGATGCCGTCCAGACCCGCGGCGGCCAGCCGTTCGATCGCGGACTCGGGCACGACCCTGCCGCGGGTGACGGCCTGGGGGTGCGCGAAGACGGTGACCCCTCCGGCGGCCTTGACCAGGCGGATCGCGTCGAAGGGGTCGAGTTCGTGTTTTCCGGCGTACGCGCGTCCGCCGTCGGCCAGCCACTCGGGCGTGAAGGCGTCGGAGACGGTCTCGACGACGCCGAGTTCGACGAGTGCGGTGGCGATGTGCGGGCGGCCGAGCGAGGCGTCGCCCGCGATGCGCGCCACCTGCTCCCAGGTGAT
Source organism: Streptomyces sp. NPDC006923 (assembly GCF_040635655.1). Lineage (NCBI taxonomy): Bacteria > Bacillati > Actinomycetota > Actinomycetes > Kitasatosporales > Streptomycetaceae > Streptomyces > Streptomyces sp. NPDC006923. Next base: position 113,321 of record NZ_JBEYIF010000006.1, on the reverse strand, counting down.
GGGCACGCCCAGTTCCTGGAGCTTGCGGACCATGGTCCGGGCGCGCGGGACCCGGTCGTCCCGTACCAGCTCGCGCTCGCGCAGCAGTTCGGTCTCGTACGGGTCGAAGAGGTACGCGAGCATGTGCAGCCCGGTGCCGTCGAGGCGGCAGGACAGTTCGACGCCGGTGACCAGGGTGAGTTCCCGGTCCACGTCGGCGAGGGCCGCGATCGCCTCGGCGTGGCCGCGGGTGGAGTCGTGGTCGGTCAGCGCGATGACATCGAGCCCGGCGGCGGCCGCGTGGTGAACGAGTTCGGCCGGGGTGTCCGTACCGTCCGAGGCCGTGGAGTGGGTGTGCAGATCGATGCGCACGACGCGTACTCCGGGGGCTCGGTGCGGGCAGGGAACGCTTCAGGATAACGGGAGCTTCGAACACCCTGTCCAGGGCCCGGGGCCCACCGCCCGCCGGCTCCCGGGCGCGGGCCCCTCGACCTCGCCGTCAGGACAGCAGCCGCTGCGACAGCGCGCCGCACGGCAGCAGTTCGGCCTCCGCACCGACGTCCCGCACATCGGTCAGCACCAGTTCGTCGTAGAGCAGCAGCCCCGACTGCTCGGGCCAGACGATCGCCCAGAGCCAGATGCCGAGGGCCTCGCCCGCGAAGACCGCGCGGTCCGCCGGGGCCTTGGCGACATGCCAGAGCGGAGTGGGCCGTCCCGCCGCCAGCAGCTTCGTCTGCGGCGGCTTGTCCACACAGATGTCCGGGCCCGGGTCGGGGCCGCTGATCCCGGCGTAGTGCGCACCGAGTCCGACACCCAACTCCTCCGCGACCAGGAGGAGTTCACCTCTGCCGCCGAGCGGGCCCGGTCCCGAGCAGGCCACCGCGGTGGCGCGGCCTCCGCTGCGGTCGTCGCCCGCGCACGCCACCCCCGCGAAGAGCCAGCCGACGGGCAGCGGCCAGGGCATCCAGACCGGGACCCGGGCGCGGTGCACCACGACGGCGAGGGCTTCGACGCTGGGCGGTATCACGGGCTGGAGCGGATAGACGGGACCGTGTTCGTCGCACTGCCAGGAGTCGGCGAAGAGGCCGGGCGCCCTGACTCGGCCACCGCACTTCGGGCAACTGGGTTCGCCCCTCATAGCGACCCACGGTCCTCCCCGGCCGACCCCGAGTCAAGGCGATCAGGCGCCTGCCGGAGGACTCGACCGGAAAAGACAGATGCAGCCCACACTCATAAGCTCGTCCGACTTATTATGTGCATACCGCATCCTTTTCGCCGGGACCCGTTCCTGGCTTCGCCGGGAGCCGGTCCTGGCTTCGCCGGGAGCCGGTCCCGGCGAGGAACCGGCCGCGCCACGCGTGGGTCCGGCGCGGCCCGGCCCCGGCCGAAGCCGTCAGTCCAGCGCGACGGAACGCCGCAGCGGATCACGCAGATCCGTGCCGTGCGCCAGCCATCGCTCCTGAAGCTCCTGGGCGCCCCTGACCCGTTTCCAGGCCGCCTCGTTGGGGGTCATCGGCAGCAGCGGCAGAAAACGCACCGGCTCCAGCGGCGGATCCAGCTCCAGATCCTCGATCAGTCCGCCGGGCTCGCCGACCAGTACGGAGCTGAACGGCGCGCCCGGCCACAGCGGTTCACCGAGGTCGAGCGAGCCGCCGGGAGCCACGATCACGCCCTCCACCTGGGGAGAGGCGGCCAGCACGGCCAGCGGTCGCAGCACCTGACCGGTGTCGGCGAGCCCGGCCCGCACCGACAGCACCAGCTCCGCCCTCGGCCCCGAGGGCGACGGCGCCGCGTAAGGGTTCACCGGGCCGTGCGGACCGGGGCCGCCGGTGACCGTCCCGGCCGGGTCGGCCATCGGCTGCGCGGACATCCCGAGAGTGACATACCTCACGATGTCGGTGCCGCCCTGGGAGTCCCGGAAGCGCAGCACCTCGATGCGGTCCGTGCCCAGGAAGGTCACCGCCGCGCGCGCGTCCGGCTCGCCCAGCGCCGTACGCAACCGGGCCTCGACCAGAGCGAGAATTTCTGCCATGCCGGGAGCATAGAACGCGTATGGATGGGGGAAGGGAAAGGATTGGTCTCCTGTGGGCTGATAGTCTTGGCCGCCGGTCGGGACAGCACGCGTAAGCGTCGCCCTCAGGTCCCGACGACACGTCATCCCCCACGGGGGACCGGCCGGAGGAGGTGGGGCTGCGGTGGATCGAAGTCACCCGGCCAGTACCAGCCGCTCTTCCGCACGACTCCTTTCTTCTGTGGCCTGAGGCACCGTCCGCCCAGCCCGCGGCAGGTAGCACGCCGGAAGAGCACTTCTTTCATTGCTTGTGTTTTTGCCTGTCTGAAGCGAACGCCGTCACCGTGACCCCGCGGTGCCGCCCGCTTTGCGGACGTACGCACTCACGTCCCCATTCCGGGCTGTGCCACGCCTCACCGACGGCCTCTCCGTGAGGAGCCCGCCATGTCGATGATCCGTGATCTGCGCGCAGCGGTCCGCCCGTCCCTGCGCAAGACCAGCGCCGCGTACAGCAAGTACGAGACGTACGACGCCACCCGTGACCCGTCCGCGTCGAGCGCGGTCGTCGACTGCGCGGTCTACCGCGACGGCCGGCGGGTCGTGAAGGACCCCTGTGTCACCCCGCACGAGGCGATGCTGCGCGTACGCGAGGGCGGCGGATTCGCCTGGATCGGCCTCCATGAGCCGACCGAGGCGGAATTCGCCGGTATCGCGGCCGAGTTCGGACTGCACCCCCTGGCGGTGGAAGACGCCGTCCACGCGCACCAGCGGCCCAAGCTGGAGCGTTACGACGACACGCTCTTCACCGTCTTCAAGACCATCCACTATGTCGAGCACACCGAACTGACCGCGACCAGCGAGGTGGTCGACACCGGTGAGGTCATGTGCTTCACCGGCCGGGACTTCGTCATCACCGTCCGCCACGGCGGCAAGGGCTCGCTGCGCAATCTGCGCCACCGTCTGGAGGACGACACCGAGCTGCTCGCCAAGGGGCCCTCGGCCGTGCTGCACTCCATCGCCGACCATGTCGTCGACGGATACATCGCGGTGGCGGGCGCCGTGCAGGACGACATCGACGAGGTCGAGATCGATGTGTTCTCCGCGCCCGCGAAGGGCAGCCCGCGCGGCTCGGACGCCGGCCGGATCTACCAGCTCAAGCGCGAGGTGCTGGAATTCAAGCGGGCCGTCTCGCCGCTGCTGCGGCCCATGCAGCTTCTGAGCGAGCGGCCGATGCGCCTCATCGACCCCGACATCCAGAAGTACTTCCGTGATGTCGCGGACCACCTCGCCCGGGTGCACGAGCAGGTCATCGGCTTCGACGAACTGCTGAACTCGATCCTCCAGGCCAATCTGGCGCAGGCCACCGTCGCGCAGAACGAGGACATGCGCAAGATCACGTCCTGGGCGGCCATCATCGCCGTGCCGACGGCGGTCTGCGGGATCTACGGCATGAACTTCGACCACATGCCCGAGCTGCACTGGAAGTTCGGCTATCCGATGGTGCTGGTCGCGATCGGCGTCGTCTGTCTGACGATCCATCGCACGCTCAAGCGCAACGGCTGGCTCTAGGGCCCCGGCGGCGAGCGGCGCCGGGGCCGCCGCCGGGCCGGGCGGCCGTGGCGCCGCCTCCTCTAAGCTGCGCGCATGACTGAACCGCAGCTCGGCCAGGCGCTCGTCGAGGAGGCCACCAAGAAGTCCGGCCTCGTCTGGGTACGGGGCACGGGCCCCGACCGCGCGCTGTGGCACGTCTGGCACGAGGGCGCGGTGTATCTGGTCGGGGACGGGCCCGGGGAGCAGCCGCTGCCGGACCTCGCCGACGGCTCCGCCGCCCGGGTGACCGTACGCAGCAAGGACAAGGGCGGCCGGCTCGTCGCCTGGACGGCGGCCGTCACCGAGCTCGCGCCGCACTCGGCGGAGTGGGAGACGGCCGTCGCCGAGCTGAAGGGCAAGCGGCTGAACGCGCCGGACGCGGAGCGGATGACGGAGCGCTGGGCGCGGGAGTGCCGGGTGCTGCGGCTGTCGCCCCAGGACGCGATCACCGAGCTGCCGCACGGCTCTCTGGCGGCGGCGCCGCTGCCGACCGGGGCGACGACCCGGGAGCCGGTACCGGCCTCGCTGGGACGCTTGCTGTTCCGGCGCGAGAAGCGCCGGTAGACCCGCCCTAGCCGTCGGCCCCCGGCAGCCTGCTGCCGTAGTCGACCGTCTGCCCCTTGGCCGGGGCCTCCAGCGGGAAGTCCTGGCCCCAGTCGGCGAGGGTGAGCGTCCCCGCGCCGCCCGCGCGCACCAGTTGCAGCGGGTACGGCGTGCCTTCGAGGGAGACGTCCAGCGTCCCGCCGTCGCCCTCACTGCCACTGATCTTGATGGTCCGTACGCCGCCGATCTTGTCGCGGGCGCCCTTGTCCAGCTTCCCGTGCAGCGTCAGCAACCCGTCGAGCAGGGTCTTCATGTCCGTGAAGCCGCTGAGCTGCTCGTACGAGGGATCGTCCTCCGGGACCTTCACGTACTTGTCCTGGAGCTTGCCCGCGACCTCGGTGTCCGGGTCGCCGGGCCCGGCGCTCTCCTCGCCGTGGCCGCCCGCGTGGTCCCAGAAGTCGGCGTCGGCCTTGAGGAAGAGCGCGTCCTCGATGCGCAGGAGCTGGAACGTGCTGTTCTTCGTGGTGACGGACCCGATGCCGCCGCTCTCCTTGAGCCGCATATTGAGCTTGTACGTCTGCCCCTGGCTGACCAGCGAGCCGGAGAGCCGGACCGCGTCCGTGCTGTCCGCCGCCGTCCGCGCCTTTGTCTTGATCTCGGTGGCGGAGAGCTTGCCGACACCGTTGGTCCCCGCGTCCGGATCCTCACCGCATGCCGTGAGCATCGTCGCCAGCCCCGCGCAGATCGCGACGGGGAGCGCGGCCCGGCGGGCACGGCCGGACGACAGAAAAGCGGTCACAGACGCACTGCCTCTCGTACACAGTGGGGGTGGCAGACCGCAGCGTACCCGGGCCGGAAGCACCACTCGACAGAGAGCCGGACGGGTGGTTCCGCCCGGGCGTACCGCAGCGGTACGGGCTAGCCTGAACCCGTTATCCCGCCGGATAGCCGGACAAGCGAGGACAAGGAGGCGCTCCTCATGGCGGCAGGCGTCCCCCGTGTCTTCGTCTCCCATCTCGCCGGTGCGCCGGTCTTCGATCCCAACGGCGACCAGGTCGGACGGGTCCGCGACCTGGTGGCGGTCCTCCGGGTCGGCCGCCGTCCGCCCCGGCTGATGGGACTGGTCGTCGAGGTGCTCAGCAGGCGCCGGATCTTCCTGCCCATGACCCGGGTCACCGGGATCGAGTCGGGTCAGGTCATCACCACGGGTGTGGTCAACATGCGGCGCTTCGAACAGCGTCCGACCGAGCGCCTCGTCCTCGGTGAGCTGCTCGACCGCCGGGTGCGGCTGGTGGACAGCGGCGAGGAGGTGACCGTCCTCGACGTCGCCGTCCAGCAGCTTCCCGCGCGGCGCGACTGGGAGATCGACAAGGTGTTCGTACGGCGCGGCAGGAAGGGCGGCGCGCTCCGGCGGCGCGGCGAGACCCTGACCGTCGAGTGGTCCGCGGTCACCGGTTTCTCGCTGGAGGAGGAGGGACAGGGCGCGGAGAACCTCGTCGCCACCTTCGAGCGGCTGCGTCCGGTCGATCTGGCCAATGTGCTGCACCACCTCTCGCCGAAGCGGCGGGCCGAGGTGGCCGCGGCTCTCGACGACGACCGGCTCGCGGACGTCATGGAGGAGCTGCCGGGCGACGACCAGGTGGAGATCCTCGGCAAGCTCAAGGAGGACCGCGCCGCCGACGTGCTGGAGGCGATGGACCCGGACGACGCCGCCGATCTCCTCTCCGAGCTGCCCGAGGCGGACAAGGAGCGGCTGCTGACGCTGATGCGGCCGGGGGACGCGGCGGACGTGCGGCGGCTGATGTCGTACGAGGAGCGCACCGCGGGCGGTCTGATGACGACCGAGCCCATCGTGCTGCGGCCCGACGCGACGGTCGCGGACGCGCTGGCCCGGGTCCGGCAGCACGACCTCTCGCCCGCCCTGGCGGCGCAGGTCTATGTGTGCCGGCCGCCGGACGAGACGCCGACGGGCAAGTACCTGGGCACGGTGCACTTCCAGCGGCTGCTGCGGGAGCCGCCGTTCACCCTGGTCAGCTCGATCGTGGACAGCGATCTGCCGCCGCTCGCCCCGGACACCCCGCTGCCCGCGATCACCGGCCTTCTCGCCGCGTACAACATGGTGTCCGCACCGGTCGTCGACGACAGCGGGTCGCTGCTCGGCGTGGTGACGGTCGACGACGTACTGGACCACCTGCTGCCCGACGACTGGCGGGAGACCGGCTTCCGCGGCCTGGAGGAGGCCGCCCGTGGCGGCTGAACGGCCCGACCGGGACGGTGGCCGGGAGCGGTCCAGGGCCGGGTCCGGCGGCGGGGCGACGGCGCTGGTACGCGGTTCGCGGGCCCGGCTCGACCAGCCACTGGACCGGCGGCGCAGGCTGCTGCCCGACTACGACCCGGAGGCGTTCGGGCAGCTCTCGGAGCGGGTCGCGCGCTTCCTGGGGACGGGCCGCTTCATCGTCTGGATGACCCTGATCGTGACCGTGTGGGTGGTCTGGAACGTCACGGCGCCCAGCGGCTGGCGCTTCGACCCGTATCCGTTCATCTTCCTGACCCTGGTCCTGTCCCTCCAGGCGTCGTACGCCGCGCCGCTGATCCTCCTGGCACAGAACCGCCAGGACGACCGGGACCGGGTCACACAGGAGCAGGAGCGCAAACAGAACGAGCGCTCCATCGCGGACACCGAGTACCTGACGCGGGAGATCGCGGCGCTGCGGATGGGCCTCGGCGAGGTCACCACGCGCGACTGGCTGCGCTCGGAACTCCAGGACCTGGTGAGGGACCTGGCGGACCACCACCTGGTCCTTCCGGCGGAGACGGGGCACGGACGCGACGAAACCGACCGCTGAGGCTTTCCTGAGCGGGCACCCGGCGCCGTACCATCTCGGTATGGCTACCGAGACGTACGGAACCGCCGTCCCCGCGGAAGACGCGGTGCGTGACGCGCTGGCGACGGTGAACGACCCCGAGATCCACCGGCCCATCACCGACCTCGGCATGGTGAAATCGGTGGACATCGGCGCCGACGGCGCGGTGGCTGTCACGGTCTATCTCACGGTGTCCGGCTGCCCGATGCGCGACACCATCACGCGGAGCGTCTCGGAGGCGGTCTCCCGGGTCGCCGGGGTCACCCGGGTCGACGTCACGCTGGACGTGATGAGCGACGAGCAGCGGCGCGAGCTGGCGTCCTCGCTGCGCGGCGGCACCGCGGAACGGGAAGTGCCGTTCGCCAAGCCCGGCTCGCTGACCCGGGTCTACGCGGTGGCGTCGGGCAAGGGCGGGGTCGGCAAGTCCTCGGTGACGGTCAACCTGGCGGCGGCGATGGCGGCCGACGGGCTGAAGGTCGGCGTGGTCGACGCGGACATCTACGGACACAGCGTGCCGCGGATGCTCGGCGCGGACGGCCGGCCCACCCAGGTCGAGAACATGATCATGCCGCCGTCCGCGAACGGCGTGAAGGTGATCTCCATCGGCATGTTCACGCCCGGCAACGCTCCGGTGGTGTGGCGCGGGCCGATGCTGCACCGCGCGCTCCAGCAGTTCCTCGCGGACGTCTACTGGGGCGATCTGGACGTGCTGCTGCTGGACCTGCCGCCCGGCACCGGCGACATCGCGATCTCGGTGGCGCAGCTCGTGCCGAACGCCGAGATCCTGGTGGTGACCACGCCGCAGCAGGCCGCGGCCGAGGTCGCGGAGCGGGCCGGCTCCATCGCCGTGCAGACCCATCAGAAGATCGTTGGGGTCGTCGAGAACATGTCGGGCCTGCCCTGCCCGCACTGCGACGAGATGATCGATGTCTTCGGCACCGGCGGCGGCAAGCTCGTCGCCGAGGGGCTGACGAAGACGACCGGCGCCACGGTCCCGGTGCTGGGCGCGATCCCGATCGACGTACGGCTGCGGGAGGGCGGCGACGAGGGCAAGCCCATCGTGCTGTCCGACCCGGACTCACCGGCGGCCACCGCGCTGCGCGGCATCGCGAGCAAGCTCGGCGGCCGGCAGCGCGGTCTGTCGGGCATGTCGCTGGGGATCACCCCGCGCAACAAATTCTGAGCCCCACGGGGCAGAGCGGAGGGGCGGTCGCTGTGTGCGACCGCCCCTCCGCCGTATCCGGCTCACGCCCCGTCAGGAGACGTACGCCCCGATGTCGGCGATCGCCGAGAAGCCCAGGCCGTAGGCGCTCATCCCACGCCCGTACGCCCCCAGGTGCACCCCGCTGCGCGTCGATCCGGCCAGCACCCAGCCGAACTCGGACTCGCGGTAGTGAAAGGGCGTCGGCTCCGCGTCGACGGGCAGCGAGAGCGCCGACCAGGCGGCCCCCTCCAGATCGTCGGCCAGCTCGAACGCGGCCTCCGTCTGCTGGGCCAGCCAGTCGTCGCGCAGGGTGTGGTCGAGCTGCACGGGCCAGATGGAGGACAGCAGCCCGGAACCGGCCAGCCAGGCCGCCGAGGAGGCCGTCGTGGCATCGAGATGCCCGGTGCCGTCACCGCTGCGCCGGACGGGGCTGGTCGCCACGGTGACAACCACCGCGAAGCGTTCCTTCAGCCCGCCCGACGCGTCCGGTCTTATCGACGGCACCTCACCATGGCCCGTGGAGCCGTGCTGCACCTTGCCGTCGGCGGTGACGCCGACCTGCATCAGCCAGCGCGGTCCCGTGAACGCGTCATCCAGTCCGTACCAGGGAAAAGCTGCCCGCCGATATGCCTCGACGGTACGCGTCTTGACCGCCGGCCCTCCCTCGGCGGTGGGTGAGCTGGCCGCGTTCCGCGCCCCTGCCCGACTCGTCGTCTCCATCTGGCCGGCGCCTCCTCGATCTCGTGTGTCCGGAGCGGCCCGCCCCCGACGGGCGCCTCACTGCCGGACAGATGGAGGATAGCCACCCAGTCCCGACTCTCAGGGATTGATCGGGCTCAGGTGGCGTCTGCGTCGAAGGGCGGACGGTCGTCCTGCTCGGGCTTCTCACGCTTCTTCAGCAGGTCGGGAGTACCGGAGGAGCCGTTCGCGGAGGCCACAGGAGCCACCGGGTCGGACGCGGCAGAGCCACTCTCATGGCCGTTCACCGCGTCGGCGACATCCGCCATCTCCTTGCGGAGGTCGAAGCTGCCGGTGATCTCCTTCAGCCCCAGATCGTCGTTGTCCAGAAGCTGCTTGCGGACGAACGTCTTGGGGTTGAGGTCCTCGAAGTCGAAGTCCTTGAAGTCCGGGCCCAGCTCGGATCGGATGTCCTGCTTGGCGTTCTCGGAGAACTCACGGATCTTCCGGATGAAGCGGGAGGCGTCCTGGATGACCTTGGGCAGCTTTTCCGGGCCGAAGACAAGCACGGCGAGGACCACGAGCGTCACAAGCTCCAGTCCGCCAATGTCATTGAACACGTTGCCGCTCCCTGTCTTCCCGCCGGATTCCCGTTGCCCGCGGATTCCCGTTGCCCGCGGGCAACGCGGCCCGCGGACCGGACGAGGCGTCCTGGCCCGAGACGGGTCAAGGGCCGGGCCGCTCCACGGTACCTGCCGGACCTGTCCGGGCGGTACCTTCGGGTTACCGTCAGGTGCCGTCCGCGGACCCCAGGGACAACGTCACGGTCCGCTCCCTGCCCGCGCGGACCAGGGTGAGCTCCAGCCGGTCCCCCGGGCGGTGGGCGCGGATCTTGACGATCAGCTCCTCACCGCCGTGCACCCGCTCCCCGTTCACCTCGGTGATGACGTCCCCGGGTCTGATGCCGGCCTTGGCGCCGGGTCCGCCGACGGTCACCGCGGGACCGCCGTCGGGCGTCTTCGTACCGACCCGGGCGCCGTCACCGGCGTACCGCATGTCCAGGCTGACGCCGATCACGGGATGGGTGGCCCTGCCCGTGTTGATCAGTTCCTCGGCGACCCGCTTGCCCTGGTTGATGGGTATGGCGAAGCCCAGACCGATGGATCCGGACTGGCCGGCCTCGGGGTCGGCGCCGGTGTCCGCCGCGCGGATCGCGCTGTTGATGCCGATGACCCGGGCCCGGCTGTCCACCAGGGGGCCGCCGGAATTGCCGGGGTTGATCGGTGCGTCGGTCTGCAGCGCGTCCACATAGCTGATGTCGCTGCCGTCGCCCTTCTCGCCGCCGGCGGTGATCGGGCGCTGGATGGCGCTGATGATCCCGGAGGTCACCGTGTTGGACAGGTCGAAGGGGGCCCCGATGGCCACGACGGGGTCGCCGACCCGGACATTGTCCGAGTTCCCCAGCGGCAGGGGCTTGAGCCCGGAGACCCCGGTGACCTTCACGACGGCGAGGTCGTAGCCGCTGTCCTTGCCCACGAGCTTCGCCCTGGCGGTCTCGCCGCCGCTGAACGTGACGGATATCTCGCCGGAGGAGGACGCCGGCTGGACGACATGATTGTTCGTCAGGATGTGACCCTGCCGGTCCAGGACAAAGCCGGTGCCGGTGCCCTGCTCGCCGCTGCCGCTGACATGCAGGGTGACGACGCTGGGCAGGGCGCTGGCCGCGATGCCCGCGACGCTGTCGGGTGCGCGGCCACCGGTCTCCGGGCCCGCCTGGGAGAGTTCGACGTCGGAGAAGCCGCCGTTGCCTTCGAGGTACGCGCCGACCGCGCCGCCCAGCACGCCGGTGACCAGCGCCAGCAGCACCGCTCCGGACAGCCGTGGCCGGCGCCGCCGCCGCGGCTCGCCGTACCCCGTCAGGGGCTGCCGCTGCCCTGCCGGGTTCCACGGGTCGTACTGCTGCCACTGCGGCGCTCCCGGAGGAGCCTGCGGCGGCGTGGGCGGGAGCTGATGGGGCGCCTGCGCGAAGGGCGGGAGGTGCGGCGCGGCCGGATGGCCGGGCGGCGGCGCGGGGGTGTCGCCCGGACCCGGGGCCGCGTAGGGAGGAGGCAGCGGGGTGCCGTGTGCCGGAGTGGGAGCGGGGCGCTGTACGGGAGGAGCGGGCGCCCAGGGTCCCGGCTCGCCGTAGGGCGGTGTGCTGTAGACATCGGGCTCGTGCAGAGGTGTGGGCCGCTCTTGCCGGGGTACTCGCTGACCGACCTGGTGCGGCGGGGAGACTTCCCCGGCGGACACCGGGCCGGGCAGTGGTCCCGGCTCCCCCGGTATCCGGGGCGGCTCGCCGGGCGCCGGAGCCGCTTCGCGCGACGGCTCCGCCGGTGTCGCGCGTCCCGCCGGGGGACGGCTCCACCACTTCGCCCTGGGCCCGGTGGGCTTCCCGTCGTCCATGCTCTCCCCGCAACTGCCGTTCCGCGCCCCGGCGGGGGCACCCTGCGAAAGATTCAACCAGGTTTACGAATGTCCGCGCAGGGACGTTGTCAGCGCCGGGACGAAAACGGCGCGGCCGGCAGCGTCGGTGCGGCGAGCCGGGTGGGGCTGGGGGTGGCCGTGGGGGTGCCGGACACCTCGTCGATCTGGAGCGCCATGCCCGTGGGCCGCACCAGCGGCAGCGGCGCCGAGCCGGTGAGGATCCCCGGCGAGAACGAGCGCTCGGAGAGCGTCTGCGCCTGGAGCATCCCGGGCGGGGCCGTGGGGGCCGGGCCGCCGGCGAACTGCGGCAGGATGCCGTCGCCCCCGCTCTGCCGCCGGGTGGACTCCGTCCCGACGGAGACCGGGGCCGTGCTCCCGGCCGGGGCCCGCAGGGGGGTGACGTTGTTGCCCGCGCCGCGCGGGAGGCCGTCACCGGGTGTCCCGAGCGGCAGGGTGCCGCCCAGCGCCATCGCGGCGAACGACACGGCGCTGGCGGCCGCGAAGGCGAACCGCCGGCCGCGCCAGGGCGAACGCTCGGCCTCCTGGCGGGCGACCTCGTGGATACGGAAACCGGAGCCGCCGGGGATCACGCCGGCGTGCGGGCCCACCGGGGCATAGCCGAAGCCCTCCGTGGACACCCCGAAGACGCCGTCACCGAAGCGTCCTCCGTCGAACAGACCTCTGCCGTCGCCGCCGTCTCCCGGCGGTCCCCCCGGCAGCCCCTGGAGTCGGGCGAGCAGCCCCGCGGAGGGCGGCGGCGGAGCGGACTGCGCGAAAACGTTCTTCAGCCGGCGCTGGGCGTCGGCCTCTGCCTTGCACTTGGCGCAGGTCGCCAGATGGGCCAGCACACGCTCACGCGCGTCGTGGTCCAGCTCTCCGTCGACCAAGGCGGCGAGTCGGTCCCCCAGATGCTGCTCAGCAGGGGTCGGGCAGATGCCACTCACGCCGATCCGCCCTCCCCCGCCACGCACACGAAGGCACGCTGCTCGGCCCGGGCCTCGGGGGAACGGTGCTGCAGGGCCTTGCGGAGATGCGAACGGCCGCGGTGGATCCTGCTGCGCACGGTGCCGAGCTTGACGCCCAGCGTGGCCGCGATCTCCTCGTACGAGAGCCCCTCGATGTCGCAGAGCACCACCGCGGCCCGGAATTCGGGCGCGAGGGTGTCCAGCGCCTGCTGGACGTCCGCGTCGAAGTGCGTGTCGTGGAAGACCTGCTGGGGCGAGGGCTCCCGGCTGGGCAGCCGCTCCGCGGCGTCGTCACCGAGCGCGTCGAACCGGATCCGCTGCTTGCGGCGGACCATGTCGAGGAAGAGGTTGGTGGTGATGCGGTGCAGCCAGCCCTCGAAGGTGCCGGGGGTGTAGGTCGACAGCGAACGGAAGACCCGGACGAAGACCTCCTGGGTCAGGTCCTCGGCGTCGTGCTGGTTGCCCGTGAGGCGGTAGGCGAGGCGGTAGACACGTCCGCTGTGCGTGCTGACGATCTCCTCCCAGGTGGGAGGCGTCCACGCCGGCGATTCCGCATCCGATGCGAAGGTCGCTGTAACTGCGGAGTCGATGGAGCGAGAACGGTCAGCAGTGTTGGTCACGGATTTCGGCTCACCAGCCGACCTGAGAAGACGCCTGAGCACTCCTCCCCGATCCACAGGCGCAGCCGCACCTCCCCTGTCGGCTCTGGTGGTGTCCAGTGGAGCCCCTACCATAGCCACTCCGCCCGTTAGCTCCGGATAAGAATCTTTACGCGCATTTGGGGCCGGTCCCATGTGCTGATCCATGCCTTTCCCCACTCTTCACAACGCCTGGTCCCATCTGCGGGTTCCCGGGCGCAGCGGATACAGTCACCGTTGCGCCGCCAACGGGACAAGGAGAGGGTCATTACCGCCAACCGGCAGACGAGCTGGGCGTTCGCCGACGCCTTTGTCGCCGAGGACGAAGCACTCCGCTGGGCCCGGGACCGGGCCCGTGAGGCGGGCCTTCGCTCGGTGTCACCAGGCACCGGCGCCGCGCTGCGTCTGCTCGCCGCCACCCTGGACGCCAAGGCGGTCGCCGAGATCGGCACCGGCACCGGTGTCTCGGGGACGTACCTGCTCCAGGGCATGCGGCCGGACGGCGTCCTCACCACGGTCGACACGGAGCCCGATCGCCAGCAGTTCGCCCGGCAGGCGTTCCGGGCCGCAGGCTTCGCGGGCAACCGCGCGCGCTTCATCCCCGGCCGCGCCCTGGATGTGCTGCCCCGGCTCGCGGACGGCGGATACGACCTCGTCTTCTGTGACGGGGACCGGCTGGAGTGCCTCGACTATCTCGATGAATCGTTGCGTCTGCTCAGACCCGGCGGGCTCATCTGCTTCGAGGGCGTGTTCGCGAACGGCCGGACGGTGGACTCGGCCGCCCAGCCCGCCGAGGTGCTGCGGCTGCGGGAGCTGCTGCGGACCGTACGGGAGAGCCCGGAGCTGCAGCCGTCCCTGCTGCCGGTGGGCGACGGACTGCTCTGCGCGGTACGGCGCGGCTGAGGCCGTCCGGCCCCTTTGCTGACCCGCGCCCGGCGCGCCCGTGAACAAGGCACTGCCCCGGCACGGAGTGATCCGTGCCGGGGCAGCGCTGGTGTCGATCCGGGGGTGACCAACGGCCCCGAAGACTGTGAGCGTTCCGCTCAGCCGACGACCTTCTTCAGAGCGTCGCCGAGCGCATCCGCCTCGTCCGGAGTCAGCTCGACGACAAGCCGACCGCCGCCTTCGAGCGGAACGCGCATGACGATGCCCCGCCCCTCCTTGGTCACCTCGAGCGGGCCGTCGCCCGTTCGCGGCTTCATGGCCGCCATGCTCGTTCCCCTTCCTGAAACCAGCTCATCACCGCCGGCGGCCCCATGACAGGCGCTGTGTCACCGGCATCGAACACATTGCTTCAGGCCCATTATCCCGCATGGCGTGACCCGATGACCAACATCGGACGGCATCGCTTGCGCAACGCGCTCACGCAAAACGACTCAATTCGGCGATCCGCCTGCGATACTGCGCCGCCATGCCCCCGGCGGGAACCCGACTTTCTTAGACGCAGGTCACATGCTCCCCTCGGTGATCTCCGCCATGCTGGGCCCGGACAGGACTGCCCGAGCCGCGAAGGGGACCCGATCATGGCCGACACCGTGCTGTACGAGGTGAGTGACGGACTCGCAACGATCACGATCAATCGGCCCGAGGCCATGAACGCGATGAACATCGCGGCCAAGACCGCCCTCCGGGACGCGCTCCGGGAGGCGGCGGCCGACCCCGCCGTGCGCGCGGTGCTGCTGACCGCCTCGGGCGACCGGGCCTTCTGTGTGGGACAGGACCTCAAGGAGCACACGGCCCTGCTCGCGGCCGACCTGGAGGCGGGCACCAGCCGGACGATGGACACCGTGAGCGAGCACTACAACCCGGTCGTGCGGGCGATCACGGAGATGCCCAAGCCGGTGGTCGCCGGGGTCAACGGGGTGGCGGCGGGCGCGGGCCTCGGCTTCGTCCTCGCCGCGGACCACCGGGTCGTGGCGGAGACAGCCACGTTCAACACGTCCTTCGCGGGCGTCGCGCTGACCGCGGATTCCGGGGTCTCCTGGACGCTGCCGCGGCTGATCGGACGGGGCCGCGCCACCGATCTGCTGCTCTTCCCGCGGTCGGTGTCCGCGCGGGAGGCGTACGAGCTGGGCCTGGCCGACAAGGTCGTCCCGGCGGCGGACCTGGCGGCGGAGGCCGCCGCCGTGGCCCGCGCGCTGGCTGGGGGCCCGACCCTGGCGTACGCGGCGATCAAGGAGTCCCTGGCGTACGGCGCGGAGCACTCGCTGGCCGAGACGCTGGAGAAGGAGAACGAACTCCAGACGAGGGCGGGCGCGTCGGAGGACCACACGATCGCGGTGCGGGCGTTCCTGGCGAAGGAGCGGCCGAAGTACGTGGGCCGCTGAGGCGGTTGTACGGCGGATCCCGCCGCCGGGGGCTCCCCTCGCGCCGTCCGGCTCCCGGCGTTCGGCGCGGAGCCGTCCGCCGGGCGCTCAGGCGGTACGGAACGCGCAGCCGGCGAGATGGTCGTTGACCAGGCCGCAGGCCTGCATGAGGGCGTAGGCGGTGGTGGGACCCACAAAGCGGATGCCGCGTTTCTTGAGGGTCTTGGCGAGCGCCGTGGACTCGTCCGTGACCGCCGGGACGTCGGCGGTGGTCCTGGGGGCGGGGCGCTTCGCCGGGTCGGGGGCGTACGACCAGATCAGGGCCTCCAGCTCGCCGGGGGACCAGGCGTCGAGGACGCGCGCGTTGGCGAGCGTGGCGTCGATCTTGGCGCGGTTGCGGATGATGCCCGGGTCGGCGAGCAGCCGCTCCCGGTCCCCCTCGCCGAACTGCGCGACGGACGCGATCCGGAACGAGGCGAAGGCGGCGCGGAAGCCCTCCCGCCGGCGCAGGATCGTGATCCAGGACAGCCCGGACTGGAAGGCTTCCAGACAGAGACGCTCGAACAGGGCGTCGTCGCCGTGGACCGGGCGGCCCCACTCGGCGTCGTGGTAGGCGACATAGTCCTCGGTGGACAGGCCCCACGGACAGCGCGCTCTGCCGTCGGGGCCCGGCACCACGCCGTCCCCGCTCACAGCTCCGGCTCCTCGCCCGGCTTCTTGAAGAGCTCGACGGAGGACACCGCCGTCGCCTGGGCTCCGGCCAGCGCCGCCTCCAGCTCCGCGATCCGCGCGTCCCGCTCGGCGAGCTCCGCGCCCAGCCGGCTGAGGACATCGTCCACATCCGCCATCCGGTAGCCGCGCATGCCGACCGGCAGCCGGACCGCCTCGACATCGGCGCGGCCCACGGGGCGGTTCGGCGGCAGCGGGTCCACCAGCCGTTCCGGAGCGGCTTCGGGCAGGACCGCGCGGTCACCGCCGCCGACGACCGCGAGTGTGACCGCGGCGACCACCACGACCATCGCGATGAGCAAGAACAAGAACACGAGCTTCTCCCCGGGCAGCGAAACGTCCGGTGCCGATCGTGCCATGAGCCACCGACAGTGAAGACGGTTAAGGTCGCAGGCGGAACGGACGCGAGGAGGAAACACGGGATGCGCGGCGGGACTCTGCGGCTGGGACGTCGGGAATTCGACGCCCATGAGCCGGTGATCATGGCGATCGTCAACCGGACCCCGGACTCCTTCTACGACCAGGGTGCGACGTTCCGCGACGAACCGGCCCTGGACCGGGTCGAGCACGCGGTGGCGGAGGGCGCCGCCATCATCGACATCGGCGGTGTGAAGGCGGGGCCGGGCGAGGAGGTCACGGCCGAGGAGGAGGTTCGCCGTACGGTCGGCTTCGTCGCCGAGGTCCGCCGCCGCTACCCGGACGTGGTGATCAGCGTCGACACCTGGCGGCACGAGGTCGGCGAGGCGGTCTGCGCGGCCGGCGCCGACCTGCTGAACGACGCGTGGGGCGGGGTCGACCCGCGGCTCGCGGAGGTCGCCGCCCGGTACGGCGCGGGGCTGGTCTGCACCCATGCCGGCGGGGCCGAGCCGAGGACCCGGCCGCACCGGGTCGTGTACGACGACGTGATGGCCGACATCCTGCGTGTGACGGTCGGCCTGGCGGAGCGCGCCCTGGCACTGGGCGTCCGCAGGGACGGGATCATGATCGATCCCGGTCATGACTTCGGGAAGAACACCCGCCACTCGCTGGAGGCGACCCGCAGGCTGGGCGAGATGGCCGAGACGGGCTGGCCGGTGCTGGTCTCGCTGTCCAACAAGGACTTCGTCGGCGAGACGCTCGACAAGCCGGTCAAGGAGCGGGTGATCGGCACCCTCGCCACGACCGCCGTGTCGGCCTGGCTCGGGGCGCGGGTCTACCGCGTCCACGAGGTGGCGGAGACCAAGCAGGTGCTCGACATGGTGGCGGCCGTCGCCGGTCACCGGCCCCCGGCGGTGGCCCGCCGGGGGCTGGCCTGAGCCGCCGGGTCAGTTCCCGGTCTCCTTGGTGACCAGCGCCACCGCCTCTTCCACGTCGTCCGTGACATGGAAGAGCAGCAGATCCCGCTCGGACGCCTTGCCCTGCGCCACGACCGTGTCCCGCAGCCACTCGACGAGTCCGCCCCAGTACGCCGTGCCGAACAGCACGATCGGGAAGCGGGTGACCTTGCGGGTCTGGACCAGGGTGAGGGCCTCGAACAGCTCGTCCAGCGTGCCGAGCCCCCCGGGCAGGACCACGAACCCCTGCGCGTACTTCACGAACATCGTCTTGCGGACGAAGAAGTAGCGGAAGTTCACACCGATGTCGACATGCTGGTTCAGCCCCTGCTCGAAGGGCAGCTCGATCCCGAGCCCCACGGAGACGCCCCGGGCCTCCCGCGCTCCCCTGTTAGCGGCCTCCATCGCGCCGGGCCCGCCGCCCGTGATCACCGCGAAGCCCGCCTCCACGAGCGCCCCGCCGATCCGGATCCCCGCCTCGTACTCCGCGGAGTCCACCGGCGTACGGGCCGACCCGAAGACGCTGATGGCACTGGGCAGCTCGGCGAGCGCGCCGAAGCCCTCCACGAACTCCGACTGGATGCGCATCACTCGCCAGGGGTCGGTGTGCACCCACTCCGAGTCGCCCTCGGTGTCCAGCAGCCGCTGATCGGTCGTGCCGGGCTGCACCTGCTCCCGGCGGCGGATCACCGGTCCGAGCCGCTGTTCCTCCGGCTTCTGCGCTCCGTCAGGCATGCCCATGACCTGCTCCCTCCGCTGCTGTGCGCTGTTCTCGGCAAGGGTAGGACCACGGACGTGACAAACGGCGAAATTGCGGCAGTCCGTCCGGCCCTCACTTCCCGTACGTTCTCACCCGGTGAGCCAGTCACGGAGCCGCTTCTCGCAGTGCGTGATCCGCTCGACGGCCACCCGCTCGTCGCGCTTGTGGGCGAGCAGCGCGTCACCGGGGCCGTAATTGACGGCGGGCACTCCGAGGCCGCCGAAGCGCGAGACGTCCGTCCAGCCGAACTTGGGCTGTGCCGTACCGCCCACGGCGGCCATGAACGCGGCCGCGGCCGGGTGCGAGAGGCCGGGCAGGGCGGCGCCCGAGTGGTCGTCCACGGTGAGGTCGGCGACCCCGCAGTCCGCGAAGACCTCCCGGACATGCGCGAGGGCCTCCTCCTCGCCCCGGTCCGGGGCGTAGCGGTAGTTCACGACGACGGTGCACTCGTCGGGGATGACGTTGTTGGCCACGCCCCCCTCGATCCGTACGGCGTTGAGCCCCTCCCGGTACTCCAGACCGTCGATGACCGGCCGCCGCGGTTCGTACGCGGCGAGGCGGTCCAGGACGGGCGCGGCGGCGTGAATGGCGTTGGACCCCATCCAACTGCGCGCGGAGTGTGCCCGCTCCCCCGTCATCCGCAGCAGGATCCTCAGCGTGCCCTGGCAGCCGCCCTCGACCTGGCCGTCGGAGGGCTCCAGCAGTACGGCGAAATCGCCCTCCAGCCAGTCCGGATGTGCCTCTGCCAGATGTCCGAGCCCATTGAGATGTGCGGCGACCTCTTCGTTGTCGTAGAAGACGAAGGTGAGGTCGCGATTGGGCTCGGGGACCGTCGCGGCGATCCGGAGCTGCACGGCGACCCCCGACTTCATGTCGCTGGTGCCACAGCCCCACAGCACCCCGTCGGCGTCCAGCCGGGAGGGCACATTGCCGGCGATCGGGACCGTGTCGATATGCCCGGCGAGGATGATCCGCTCGCCGCGTCCCAGCCGGGTGCGTGCCACGACGTTGTTCCCGTGCCGGTCGACGGTGAGATGCGGCAGGGCGCGCAGCGCCTGCTCGATCGCGTCGGCGAGGGGCTTCTCCTCGCCGCTGACCGACGGGAAGTCGACCAGGCGGGCGGTGAGCGCCGGGCCGTCCAGAGTGAGGTCGAGCATGGTCTCAGACATGGTTTTGACCCTAGCTCTCCTCCCGGCCCGAGCTCTCCTTCCGGCGGGCCCGTCCCGTCCCGGGCGACCGGGATCTTGGCACCGTCCGACTCCAGTACGGTGGGCGCGTGTCCGAGACCGCCTCTCCCTCCCGTCGCGGCCGCCTCCTGCGTATCGCAGCCGCCCTCGCCGTACTGCTGGCCCTGGCCGCGTATGTGGCGGTGCAGTACACGACGGGCGGCGGGGGCGCGCCCCGGTGTGTGGTCCGGGCCCAGGACCCCTCGGGCGACGGCAGCCCCCGCTACGAGATGTCTCCGGAACAGGCCGCGAACGCGGCCACGATCTCCGCGGTCGGCACCTCGCGCGGGCTGCCCGAGCGCGCGGTCACCATCGCGCTGGCGACCGCCCTCCAGGAGTCCGCGCTGCGCAATCTGAACCATGGCGACCGGGACTCGCTGGGGCTCTTCCAGCAGCGTCCCTCGAAGGGCTGGGGCACCGCGGCCCAGATCCGCGACCCGGCCTACGCGGCGGGACAGTTCTACGACCATCTCGCCAAGGTCCCCGGCTATTCACGGCTGCCGCTCACCGTGGCGGCCCAGCGCGTCCAGCGCAGTGGCTTCCCGCAGGCGTACGCGAAGCACGAGCCGGACGCGGCGCTGCTGGCCGCGGCGCTCACCGGCCGGTTCGCCGCCTCCCTGACCTGTTCGGCACCGAACGGCAGCGTGCCGGGAGACCCGGCGAAGGTACGGACGGCGCTGGTGCGGGCCTTCGGATCCGGGGTGCTGCCGCCGGACGCGGCCACCGGCCGGTCGGGGGCCTCGCGCACGGCCGCCGATGTGTCCGTGCCGGTACCGGCCGCGGCGGACGCCGGCGACTCGGCCGGCGAATCGGTGGGAGGGCCTTCGCCGTCGCAGCGCGGCTGGGAGCTGGCGCACTGGGCGGTGGCCCAGGCGGCCGCCCTGCGGATCAACGAGGTCCGCTACGCGGGCCGGACCTGGAGCGCGAAGGACGCGGAGCGCGGCTGGCAGGGAAAGGGCGATCCGGCCGGGCCCGGCGCCCAGGAAATTCGAATTCGCACCGCGCAGTAGTACGAGAGATCACCCGGACGGGCGGCCCCCGGTCCTACCGCGTGATATTTCTTCGGATGATTCGGATCAGCACACCTCCACCCGTCGAATCCCTTGTGAATCAAGGGAAGTGACGGTTCGTCACACTCTCCTTAACGGCATCGTTTGCCCGTTTTTATCCGTAGCCGATAATGCGACGCATTACCAACTCTTTACCCTTGCTCGCCGCAACCTTCGCGGCCCTTCGAGGGGTTGTCACTGCGTCCGATCGACGGACAAGCACTGTTTCCCTCCCGCCAAAGGAGCATCATGTCCCTCCCCCTGACCCGTCGGATCGCCCGTGCCGCGCTGCTCATCGCCGCGGGTGCGGCCCCCGTGGTCGGAGCGGCCGGTTCCGCGAGCGCGGCGGCACTTCCCCAGACCACCGGCCTGGGTGCGGTGAGCGCGCTCGACGGCGCCGCGGTGGGCGAAGCCGTCGACAGCGGCGCCCAGAAGGCGACCGAGGTGGCGGGCGAAGTCGGCGGCAAGGCCGTCAAGAAGACCGTCCCGGCGGCCGGCAAGAGCGTCGGCAAGGCCGGCAAGGCGGCGACCCCCGCCGCGCAGAAGCTGGCCGGTGACACCGCCGACAGCGCCGGTGACGTGCTGGGCGAGACCGCCTCGACCGCCACCAAGGGCGCCGGGCCGACCGCACTCGGCGGCGGCCTGCCGACCGGACAGCTCCCCGTCCAGAGCCTGCCGCTCGGCTGACACGCACGCCGCACCCGCGTACGAACGGGCGGGCCGGGGAGTACGTACTCCCCGGCCCGCCCGCATGCCGTCAACCGCCGCTTCCGGCGTCAGCCCAGCCGCTTGACCGCCGCGTCGATCCGCTCGTCGGTGGCCGTCAGCGCCACCCGTACATGCCGCTCCCCGGCGGGACCGTAGAAGTCGCCGGGCGCGACCAGGATGCCCAGCTCCGCGAGGTGGGCCACGGTGTCCCAGCACGGCTCGTCCCGCGTCGACCAGAGATAGAGGCTGGCCTCGCTGTGGTCGACCCGGAAGCCGTGCGCCTCCAGCGCGCCGCGCAGCGCGTCCCGGCGCGCCGCGTACCGCGCCCGCTGCTCCCGTACGTGCGTGTCGTCGCCGAGGGCCGCGGCCGTCGCCGCCTGCACCGGCGCCGGGACCATCATCCCGCCGTGCTTGCGGATCTGGAGCAGCTCCCCGAGCACCGCCGGGTCGCCCGCGAGAAACGCGGCGCGGTATCCGGCCAGGTTGGAGCGCTTGGAGAGGGAGTGGACGGCGACGATCCCCTCGTACGAACCGCCGCAGACGTCCGGATGGAGCACGGAGACGGGCTCGGCCTCCCAGCCCAGCTCCAGATAGCACTCGTCGCTGAAGACCAGCACACCGTGCTCACGCGCCCAGGCCACGATCCTGGCCAGCTCTTCGCCGGGCAGCACCTCGCCGGTCGGATTCGACGGCGAGTTGAGCCAGAGGAGCTTCAGACCCGCCGGGTCCAGCTCCGTGGGGTCGTCGTACGGGACGGGCTCGGCGCCGCACAGCCGCGCCCCCACCTCGTACGTCGGGTACGCGAGCCGAGGATGGGCGACCCGGTCGCCCGCGCCCAGTCCGAGCTGGGTGGGCAGCCAGGCCACCAGTTCCTTGGAACCCACCACCGGCAGCACATGCGCGTGGGTCATCGCACGAGCACCGAGCCGGCGCCCGGCCCAGCCGGTCAGCGCGTCACGCAGCCCGGCCGTCCCCCACACCGTCGGATACCCCGGTGAGTCGGCCGCCTCGACCAGAGCCCGCTGGACCAGGGCGGGCACCGGATCGACGGGGGTGCCCACGGACAGGTCCACGATCCCGTCCGGATGGGCCGCGGCCGTCGCCTTGTGGGGCTCCAGCCTGTCCCAGGGAAAGTCGGGAAGGCGCGAAGAGACTGCGGACACGGTGCTCACTCTTTCTGGTACCTCGTGCGGACGAGAACGCCTCGGTCCCGCACGGCCGGGGGGGCCGTGCGGGACCGGGGGCGCACTGTCAGCCGTTCTGGGGCGGCAGCGCTGCGATGAAGGGGTGGTCGCGCTCGATCAGGCCGAGCTTGGAAGCACCGCCGGGCGAACCGAGCTCGTCGAAGAACTCGACGTTCGCCTTGTAGTAGTCCTTCCACTCCTCCGGGGTGTCGTCCTCGTAGAAGATGGCCTCGACCGGGCAGACCGGCTCACAGGCTCCACAGTCGACGCATTCGTCCGGGTGGATGTACAAGGACCGGGAGCCCTCGTAGATGCAGTCGACCGGGCACTCCTCGATGCACGCCTTGTCCTTGACGTCGACACAAGGCTGCGCGATGACGTAGGTCACGCTGTCGTTCCTCCTCGATAGGGCGCGGCGGGCCGATCTGCGGCTCCGTCCACGGGCGCGCGGGAGCGCGGCGTCGTCGATGCCCGCATCTAGTATCTCCGTTCTTGGGCACGATCCGAACAGGAGGGGCGCAGAGAGCCGTGGAATTCACCGCCGGCGGACGGCTTGAGGTCCGCGTGACAGAGGCTGACGTGGGCAAACGGGTATCAGTCAGGCGATTGACGGGCGGCGGCGCGGGCCCGGAGAAGTTCACCGACACGGTGGGCGTTCTCACATCCTGGGACGCCGGTGTGCTGCTCATCACACGGCGGACCGGTGAGACTGTCCGGGTCCCCGAGGCCGCGCTGGTGGCGGGCAAGGTGGTGCCGGCGGCGCCCGCCAGGCGCCGGGGGCCGGCGGCGGCGTTCGAGGAACTGGCCCGGATCTCCGCCCGCGCATGGCAGCCGGTGGAGAGCGAACCGCTCGGCGAGTGGCTGCTCAGATCGGCCGCCGGATTCACCAGACGGGCCAATTCGGTGCTGCCGCTCGGTGATCCCGGGCTGCCGCTCGACGAGGCGCTGGCACATGTGCGCCGGTGGTACGGCGAGCGCGGCCTGCCCGCGTACGTCCAGACCGCGACCGGCGCGGAGGGCACCCAGGAGCTGCTGTGCGCGGAGCTGGAGAAACGCGGCTGGCGCTCCGAGGTGACCGCGGAGCTGCGCGTCGCCGCGCTCGCGCCGCTCGGGGACCGGCCCGGCCCGGAGGAGACCGGCGGGCCGCCGGTGCGGCTGGACCGTACCTGCGACACCGCCTGGCTCCGGCGCTACCAGAGGTCCGGTACCCCGGGGCCACATGTGGCGCACGTACTGGGCAGCGGCCCCTCGGTGTGGTTCGCCACCGTGCCCGGCGCCTCGGATGTCCCGGCGGCGATCGGCAGATGTGTGGTCGACGGACGCTGGGCCGGGTTCATGGCGGTGGAGGTCGATCCCGCCCGCCGGCGTGAGGGCCTGGCCACCGCGGTGATGACCGCGCTCGCCCGCCGTGCGCTGGAAGAGGGCGCGTCGGCCGCCTGGCTCCAGGTCGAGGCGGACAATGACGGGGCACGTGCGCTGTACGAAGGCATGGGCTTCGCGGTCCACCACCGTTATCACCACTTCCGATCCAGCTGAGCGGGTACGAGGCGCGTATGCATCCGGAATCCACCGACCGGCGCCGGCTCTTCGCCGAGGAGGCCCGTGCGGAGCGGCCCGATCTGGCCACGCTCTGTCTGCTGATGGGCGCGGAGGCCGATCCCTCCCTGGGCGAGGCCGGTCTTGACGCGGCCCAGGCCGAGCTGGACCGGCTGGCCGGGCTGCTGCCCTACGGCGTCAGCGGGGCGAGCGCCTGGGCGACCGCGCTCGCGGATCTGCTGGGCGCGCGCCACGACTTCCGCGGCTCCGCCGCCGAGTACCAGCGGCTGGAGTCCTCGCTGCTGCCCGAGGTGCTGCGGCGCAGGCGCGGGCTTCCCATCCTGCTGTCGGTGGTCTGGATCGAGGTGGCCCGGCGAGCGGGAGCGGCGGTGTACGGCGTGGCCCTGCCCGGCCATTTCGTGGTCGGGTTCGGGGATCCGGCCGAGCGGATCCTGGCCGATCCGTTCGAGGGCGGGCGGCTGCTGACGGGCCCCGACGCGGAGCTGCTGGTCAGCGGCGCCACGGGGGCTCCGTCACGGCCCGACATGTTCGCTCCGGCCGATCCGCTCGACATCGTCGTGCGCGTCCTGAACAACATCCGCGCCTGGGCCGAGATCCGCCCGGAGCGCACCGATGTCTCGCTGTGGGCGGTTGAGCTGTGCATGCTGCTCCCGGCCCATCCGGCGAGGCTGCGTTACGACCGCGCCAAGCTGCTCGTCCGGCGTGGGGAGTTTCTGCGCGGAGCGGCGGAGATGGACGAGTACGCGCGGGTGGTGGCCGCCGTCGAGCCGTCGACGGCGGAGGCGATCCGCGGCCGGGCCCGGGCCGCGCGGGCGATGCTCAACTGAGCCGAGCCGCCGGGGATCAGCCGTCCGGAGAGCTGCCGGGACACACGGGAGCCCTCGCCCGGTGGGGCGAGGGCTCCCGCGACGCACCGCGGCGCTACGTTCGGAACACGCCCTAGCTGGGATCGAGGTCGATCACCTGGGTGCGTTCGGCCGGCGTCCTGCCGAGCAGCGCCTTCTGCATGGCCTGGGCCACATCGGCGGAGGAGACGGGGTACTGCTTGCCGTCGCCCTTGGTGATGGTGATGCCGTCGAAGACGCCTTCCAGGAGCTGGTCGATGGCGTTCCTGTCGTAGACCTCGACAAGCTTCCCGTTGATCGGCTTCATCGAGAGGATCTTGGGCAGCGACTTCGCCGGGCCGAACTGGATCTGCTTGTCTGCGGCCTTGATCGTGATCAGGCCGGACATCGCGGGCTCGGCGAACTCCTTCATCGCCCGGTCCAGTTCCGCCTGGCTGATCGTCGGCTCACGGGTGGCGACGGGCAGCGCGACCGTGTTCGTCTTCCCGGTCTGGACCTGGGCGCGGTAGGCGTCCCGTACCGAGATGATCGAGTGGCTGACGTCCAGCGCCTTGCCCGACTTGCCCGGGACCGCGACGGCCCGGCCCGGCTCGAACTTGATCGTCCCGTCGGCGGCCGAGCCCGAGACGCCCGCCAGATCGTTCAGCGCCGCGCTCAGCTTCTCCTCGTCGACGGGGATCACCGGCTCGGCGATCCGTGCGCCGCCGAAGAGCGAGCCGATCACCGAGACCGGGTTGTAGTCGCTGCCGGCCGCGGCGCGGACGGTCGCCTGGCTGTCCAGGCTGAGTCCGGCCCGGTCCGGGGCCAGTTCCTCCGTCTTGCCCGCGATGCTGAGCCGCAGCGGCGCGACGGCCCGCTCGCCGAAGGTGGCGTCGAGCTTCTTGACCGCCTGGTCCCGGGTGCCGCCGATGTCCACGCCCAGGACGGTGGTGCCCTTGGGCACGTCGGAGCGGTTCATGAGCAGACCGGCTCCGTAGAGCCCGCCGGCCGCGACGACGACCACGACGCCGAGAAGCATCAGCTTGGAGCGGCCCTTCTTGGCGGGCCTGGCCGGAGCGGCGGCGCGCGCGGGCGCCGGGCCCGACGGGGGCGTGCCCTGGGCGGGACCGACCGGTCCGGGGAAGTCCGGCGTCGAGAAGCCCTGGTCCTGCCGGCCGAGGGGGCCGGGCCCGTCGGGGCGGCCGGCCGGATCCGTGTGCGGACCGGCGCCCTGGGGGCCCGAGCCGGGGAAGGGTGTGCGGTGCTCCGGCGGGACCACGGGGATACCGCTGGTCAGCGTGTCTCCGGAGACATGCCCGGCGGGGCCGGGACCGGGCGCGGGCTGCTGCGGGGTCAGTTCGGCGGTGTCGTCGGGCATCCGCGGCGGACCGGCCTGGCCCGCTCCCGGCGGGGTGCCCAGCGCGGCGGGCGGGGTGCCCAGCGGTGAACTGCCGGTGACCGGGCCGGTGGTCGGACCGCTGGGTCCGGCCGCCGCGCCGGGCGCGTATCCATTGCTCCCGGGAACGCCGCCGGCCGGCGGATGCGGCTGCCGGCTCTCCGGGTAGTACGGCTGGTCGGGGCGCCGGTCGCCGCTCGGCTCGGCCGGCGGCGGGGTCGGTCCGCCCGCGACGGCCGCCGCGCCCGCACCCATGCCCGCGCCCGCGCCCGACGCCTTGCGTGGCGCGAACCAGTCGCTGGTGGGCTTGTCCCCGGCAGGCTTGTCCTCCGCGCCTCCGGGCCGTCCCGCGTCGGCGTCCGGCGGCGTGCTGGGCCCCGGAATCTTCCCGGCGGACTCGCCCGCGGGCACCCCCCGGCCGTCGGTGCTCTCGCCGTCGCCCATGGGCGTACGCATCACCACGGGCGGGATCGGCCGCGAACCCGGGATGTTGATCCGGATGCGGGTGGTCAGCGTGGTCTCGGTTCTGGGCGCGTCCTGCTGGGGCACGGACGCGGTACCCGTCTCCTCCGGAGCGTCCTGCTGGGGATGCAGCGACGGATACTGGCGGGATCCGTACGGCGGTGTCCCCGAGGGGTACGCGGCTCCGCCGCGCCCCTGGGGCCCGGAGGACGAACTGTCAGTTTCACGACTCAAAGCAGGTTCTCCCGGTTGGCTCCGCCGCCCGTTCTTACTGGTACTCAACTGTTCGGGTCCCCCATGCCGGAGGCGAGGGGACGGCCCGGAGCGCGCACCACCATACTGGCCTCCGGTGACACACACCCGACGGCCGTGGCAAGGGACGCTCCGCGGGCCGTACGGACAAGGCCGTTTCGGCTGTTGGCGGACGCGTCACTTCCCAAGTCGGCCGGACTTCGTACCTGGTTGCGGCAACCGCGACATGGTGGCACACATCACAGCCACCACCATCCCGCCCAGCAGGTAGACGAGCGGCCCGAGTCCCGCCGCGAAGACCGCGTCGCCCTCCGGGCGGGGGATGCTCAGCAGGACGGCCGCGACCAGCCAGCCCGCGGCGGGCGCGGCCACGCCGAGCTGGGTGCCGGTGACGTACAGCCCGCCGTAGAAGAGGCCGGCCGTCGCGAGCAGCGCCAGCAGCAAGCCACCGGGAAACAGGCCGCCCTGGGCCAGGGAGCCGGCGACCCCGACCAGCGCCCCGAGCACGAACAGGCCCGCATACAGGGCGATACGTCCCGGTCTGGACTGCCCCGCGAACGGGCCGCCGGGCTGCGGCCGTCGCGCGCTCACGCGCCCGCTCCCGCGAAGAGATCGTCTTCCCGCTCGCCGGCCGGCGCTCCCGGTTCACCGTGCGCCAACTGGTAGTACTCGGTGGCGAAGATCGGCTGGGCCAGGTCGTTGGAGAGCGCGAAGGAGGAGCCGTCCACGGCGATCTGGGTGGCGTGGGCGCGCATCGCGGCCGTTTTCGCCGCCCGGTACGGCGCCCCGTCGACCGCCGCGGTGATCTCCGTGTCGTCGATCACACCCGGGAGGTCGTCGACCGTCGCGACACCGGGGAAGGCCGTCCCCGCGGCGCGCAGCCGGGCGAAGCCCTCTTCGGCGACCGAGCGCGGTACGCGGTTCCAGTAGATCTTCGCGATGCCGTGCGGGACGCCCAGCCCGGGCAGGTAGCCGGTCTCGGCCGCCAGGGCGGCCGCGCGCATCGCGACGCGGTGGGCCTGGATGTGGTCGGGATGGCCGTAGCCGCCGTCGGGGTCGTAGGTCACCAGCACCTGGGGGCGTATCTCACGGATCACCTCGACCAGGTACGGGGCGGCCTCGTCGATGTCCGTGTGCCAGAAGGCGTTCTCGCGGTGGTTCTGCTCCAGACCCATCATCCCGGAGTCCCGGAACCGCCCGGGGCCGCCGAGGAAGCGGTGGTCGGTGACGCCCAGCTCCTTCATCGCCGCCCCGAGTTCACCGATGCGACGGGCGCCGAGGCGGTCCTCCTGATCGGCCGCGAGGTGGGCGAGGCCGGCCGGGATGACCTCGCCCTCCTCACCGAGGGTGCAGGTCACCAGGGTGACCCGGGCGCCCTCGGCCGCGTACTTGGCCATGGTGGCGCCGTTGTTGATCGACTCGTCGTCCGGGTGCGCGTGCACGAGCAGCAGACGACGAGCGGGGAGATCGGTCATGGGGACAGCCTACGAGGCGGCACGAGGCTCTCCCCGGTCTCCCCGGTCGGTGAAGATTGGCTGATAGTCGACGGCAGAATGGCTAGAACTTGATCCCACCGATCATCCCCGCCACGTTCGTGGTCAGTTCGCTGATGGTGGGGGCGATGGAGGAACTGGCGATGTAGAACCCGAGCAGCATGCAGACCACCGCGTGTCCGGCCTTCAGCCCGGATTTCCGGACCAGCAGGAAGACGACGATCGCCAGCAGCACCACCGCCGAAATCGAGAGTGCCACGGCGGTTCACCTCCATAAATTCTCAGTCGGGAAAACGCAGCATGCATGTGCCGGCAGATTCATACCCACCTAACGCTACGGATCATAACTATCCGTGCGTGCGCATCCGTCGGTGCACGGCAGCACACGGGGGCGCACGGACGCTAGGTTCGGTCGCATGACCTTGAGGCAGCAGATCTCGTTCCCGCGCCAGTACGCCAGGACCCAGCGGTTCACCCTCGGCACCCCGCGCGCCTTCACGGTGTCGCCGGACGGGGCACGGGTGGTGTTCCTCCGGTCCGCCTCGGGGACGGACCGCGCGAACCGCCTCTGTGTGCTCGATCTCGACGGCTCGCCGTCGGCCGAGGGGCGCGAGCGGATCGCCGCGGACCCCGGGGTGCTGCTGGGCGGCGCCGCCGAGCGGCTCTCCGCCGAGGAGCGGGCACGGCGCGAGCGGAGCCGTGAGGGGTCCGC
Source organism: Streptomyces sp. NPDC006923 (assembly GCF_040635655.1). Lineage (NCBI taxonomy): Bacteria > Bacillati > Actinomycetota > Actinomycetes > Kitasatosporales > Streptomycetaceae > Streptomyces > Streptomyces sp. NPDC006923. The sequence continues at coordinate 84,412 of NZ_JBEYIF010000006.1, read as the reverse complement.
CGGCATCGTCGGCTACGCGGTGGACGGCGCGGTCGAGCTGGCCGCCTTCCCGCTGTCCGGACGGCTGTTCACGGCCGAGCTGCGGGCCGGGACGACCCGCGAACTGCGCGTCCCCGGACCGGTGCTGGACCCGCGCCCCTCTCCGGACGGGCGGCACATCGCCTACGCGGCCCAGGGAGCGCTGCGCGTGGTCGGGGCGGACGGAGAGGCCGACCGGGAGCTGGCAGGCCCCGAGAAGGCCGACAGCGCCGATGTCACCTGGGGGCTGGCGGAGTTCGTCGCCGCCGAGGAGATGGGCCGCTCCCGGGGCTACTGGTGGTCGCCCCGCTCCGACCGGCTGCTGGTGGCCCGGGTCGACACGGCCGAGGTGCGGCGGTGGTGGATCTCCGACCCCGCGCACCCGGACCGGGAGCCGGCCCGGGTGGCCTATCCCGCGGCCGGTACGCCCAACGCCGAGGTGCGGCTGTTCCTGGTCGGCCTGGACGGATCGCGGGTGGAAGTGACCTGGGACCGCGCGCGCCACCCGTATCTGGCCCGGGTGCACTGGTCGGAGGCCGGCGCCCCGCTGCTGCTCGTACAGAGCCGCGACCAGGGCGGCCAGCTCCATCTGGCGGTGGACACGGAGACCGGCGCGACCAGGACCGTGCACCAGGACGAGGACCCGGCGTGGCTGGAACTCTTCCCCGGGGTGCCCGCCTGGGCGCCGGACGGACGCCTGGTCCGGATCGCCGACGAGGGCGGCGCCCGGGTGCTGGTGGTCGGCGACCGGCCGCTGACCGGGCCCCAGTTGCATCTGCGCTCGGTGCTGGACATCGGTGAGCACGACATCCTGGTCTCGGCGTCGGCCGGCGAGGAGGCCGCGGATCCCGAGACCGGCGAGATCCATGTGTACCGGGTCAGCGAGCTGGGGATCGAGCGGTTCTCGGCGGGCGCGGGAGTGCACTCCGCCGTGCGTACGGGCGCGGTGACGGTGCTGGTCTCGGCCAGGCCGACCGTCGCCGGATCGTCGGTACAGGTCTTCACGGGAGCCGACGAGCACGGAGACGGCGGGGACGGGAACGGCGGGGAACCCGTCACCATCGGCTCGTACGCCGAGCAGCCGGTGCTCACAGCCCGCGTGCGGCTCACCGAAGGGGGCGCACGCCGGATTCCGTGCGCCGTGCTGCTCCCGGCCGGCCACCGGGAGACGGACGGCCCGCTTCCGGTCCTGCTGGACCCGTACGGCGGCCCGCACGGCCAGCGGGTGGTCGCGGCGCAGAACGCGCACCTCACCTCGCAGTGGTTCGCCGACCAGGGCTTCGCGGTCGTGGTCGCCGACGGCCGGGGCACCCCCGGCCGTTCGCCCGCGTGGGAGAAGTCGGTCAAGAACAATCTGCTGCTCACCCTGGACGACCAGGTCGAGGCGCTGAGCGACCTCGCCGGCCGGTTTCCGCTGGACACCGGGCGGGTGGCGATCCGCGGCTGGTCGTACGGCGGCTATCTGGCCGCGCTCGCGGTCCTGCGCAGGCCCGATGTCTTCCACGCGGCGGTCGCGGGCGCCCCGGTCACCGATCTGCGGCTCTACGACACCCACTACATGGAGCGCTATCTCGGCACCCCGGAGGAGGCGCCCGAGGTGTACGCCGCCAACTCCCTCGTCACCGACGAAGGGCTCTCGGCCCCGGAGAGCCCGGCCCGGCCGCTGATGATCATCCACGGTCTGGCGGACGACAATGTGGTGGTGGCACACACCCTGCGGCTCTCCTCAGCGCTGCTCTCCGCAGGCCGGCCGCATGAGGTACTGCCGCTCACGGGTGTGACGCATATGACGCCGCAGGAGGAGATCGCGGAGAACCTGCTGCTGCTCCAGGTGGACTTCCTCAAGCGGTCGCTGGGGATGTCCTGAGCGGCCCGCCGGGACCGGCATCACACGGGCGACCGGCCGGGACTCGTAAGTCCCGGCCGGTCCACGGCACCCGCACGGCCGTACGCTCCACAGCCTGACGCGTCCGTATATCGGTGACGGGTCCGCGAAGTTGCCTCCGTGTTAACGACCTTGCCACCACTTATACGTTTTTGTCTCCTGAATCCAGCCACTCCTCCGCGGCACCGGCCCCCGGACCCGGCACGATCCGCCGCTCCTCCGCGAAATGGCAGGCCGACGGGTGCGCGGCGGGCCCGGTCCGGGCGCGGAAGGCCGCCGGTACCGCCAGCTCCGGCACCTCCGCCTCGCAGCGCTCCCGCGCCTTCCAGCAGCGGGTGCGGAAGCGGCAGCCGGACGGCGGACGCGCCGGCGAGGGCACGTCGCCGGTCAGGACGATCCGGTCGCGGCGCTCGCGGAGCGCGGGATCGGGCAGCGGCGCGGCGGAGAGCAGCGCCTGGGTGTAGGGATGTGTGGCGTGGCCGTAGATCTGCGCGTCTGTACCGGTCTCGGCCAGCCGTCCCAGATACATCACCGCGACCCGGTCGGAGATGTGCCGCACGATCGAGAGGTCGTGGGCGATGAAGACATAGGCGAGGCCGAACTCGTCCTGGAGCCGCTCCATCAGATTGATGACCTGCGCCTGCACGGAGACGTCGAGGGCCGAGACCGGTTCGTCGGCGACGATGATCTCCGGGCGGAGCGCGAGGCCCCGGGCGATACCGATGCGCTGGCGCTGGCCGCCGGAGAACTGGTGCGGATAGCGGTTGATGTACTCCGGATTGAGGCCGACCACGTCCAGCAGCTCCTGGACCCGCCGCCGCCGGTCGCCTCTGGGCGCCACCTCGGGATGGATCTCGTAGGGCTCTCCGACGATGTCACCGACCGTCATCCGCGGGTTCAGCGAGGTGTACGGATCCTGGAACACCATCTGGATGTTCCTGCGCACCGACTTCAGCGCGCGTCCGGACAGCCGGGTGATGTCGTCGCCCCGGTAGCGGATCCGGCCGGACGTCGGCCGCTCCAGATTGACCAGCAGCTTCGCCACGGTCGACTTGCCGCAGCCGGACTCGCCCACGAGCCCGAGCGTCTCGCCGGCCGCCAGGTCGAAGGAGACCCCGTCGACCGCGCGCACGGCCCCGATCTGTTTCCTGAAGAGAACGCCCCTGGTCACCGGGTAGTGCTTGACCAGGTCCCGCACCTCCAGAATGGCCTCAGCCATCGAGCGTCTCCGTCCAGAAGTGGCAGGCGCTGCGCCGGCCCGGCGCCACCTCGTAGAGCGGCGGCACCTCGGCGCGGCAGACGTCCCTGGCCAGCGGACAGCGCGGGTGGAAGGCGCAGCCGGGCGGGATGTCCAGCAGATTCGGCGGCAGTCCCTTGATGGCGTAGAGCTGCCGGCCCTTCCGGTCCAGGCGCGGGATCGACTCCAGCAGACCGCGGGTGTAGGGGTGGGCGGGAGCCCGGTAGATGTCGTGCACCGGCGCGGTCTCCACGATCCGGCCCGCGTACATCACCGCGATCCGGTCGGCGACATCCGCGACCACTCCCAGATCGTGGGTGATCAGGATCAGCCCCATGTCGCGTTCCCGCCGCAGCTCCGCGAGCAGTTCCATCACCTGGGCCTGGACGGTGACGTCCAGGGCGGTGGTCGGTTCGTCGGCGATGATCAGCGAGGGGCCCAGCGCCATCGCCATGGCGATCATGACGCGCTGGCGCATACCGCCGGAGAACTGGTGCGGGTAGTCGTCGACCCGCTCCCGCGCCGCCGGGATCCTGACCCGGTCCATCAGCTCGACGGCCTTCACCCGGGCCTCCCTGCGGGACATCCCCCGGTGCACGATGAACATCTCGCCGAGCTGGGCACCCACCGTGAGCACGGGGTTGAGCGAGGACAGCGCGTCCTGGAAGATCATCGCCATCTCCGCGCCCCGGATCCGCCGTCGCCGCTCCGCCGTGAGCCCGAACAGATCCCTCCCGCCGAAGAGCACCTCGCCGCCGGTGATCCGGCCGGGCGGGGTGTCCAGGATCCCCATGACGGCCTGCGCGGTGACGGACTTGCCGGAACCCGACTCCCCCAGCACGGCGAGCGTCTCGCCCGCGTCCACCGCGTAGCTGACGCCGTTGACGGCCCTGGCGATGCCGTCCCGGGTGTGGAACTCCACTCGCAGATCGCGTACTTCGAGCAACACGGGACGCGGCTCCTCAGCGCAGCTTGGGGTCGAGGGCGTCGCGTACGGCGTCGCCGAGCATGATGAACGCGAGCACGGTGACCGCCAGCGCGCCGGCCGGCCAGAGCAGCATGTGCGGGGCGTTGCGGATGTACGGGGAGGCGTCCGAGATGTCGATCCCCCAGGACACGGTGGGTGGTTTGAGCCCCACGCCGAGGTACGAGAGGGTCGCCTCCAGCGCGATGAACGTACCGAGCGCGATGGTCGCCACGACGATCACCGGCGCGATGGCGTTGGGCAGGATGTGCCGCAGCAGCAACCGCGTGCTGGAGGCGCCGAGTGCCCGGGCCGCCTGGATGAAGTCGTGCTGTTTGACGGTGATGACGGACCCGCGGGCGATCCGGGAGATCTGCGGCCAGCCGAGCAGCACCATGAAGCCGATCACCGGCCAGACGGTCGAACCGGTCACCACCGACAGCAGTACCAGACCGCCGAGGACCACCGGAACGGCGAAGAAGATGTCGGTGATCCGGGAGAGGACCGCGTCCCAGAATCCGCCGAAGAAACCGGCCAGCCCGCCCAGCAGCGAGCCCGCCGCCGCGACACCGAGCGAGGCGCACACGCCGACCACCACCGACGTCCTGGCGCCGTACACCGTACGGGTGTAGACGTCGCAGCCCTGGCCGTTGAAGCCGAAGGGATGGCCGGGCCCGGAGCCCTCCTGGGCCCTCGCCAGATCGCAGGAGAGCGGATTGCCGCCCGCGATCAGCGAGGGGCGGATCGAGATGACCACCAGGAAGACGATGAGAAGGCCCGAGACAAGGAAGACGGGGTTCCGGCGCAGATCCCGCCAGGCGTCCGAGCGGAGGCTGCGCGGCTTGCCGGCGGGCCCGCCCGCACCCGGTTCTCCGGGGCCCCGCTCCAGGGCGGCCCCCTCGCTGACGGCGAGGTCCATCGCGCCGCCGGCCCCGGTCGGCGCCACGGCTGCCGACCGGTGACCGGGTGCGGGGAGCTGCTGCTCAGGCATACCGGATCCTCGGGTCGAGAACGGCGTAGACAAGGTCGACCAGCAGATTCGCGACCAGGAAGACAATGACGAGTACGGTCACGAAACCGACCACGGTCTGGGTGTTCTGGCGCAGGATGCCCTGGTAGAGCTGGAATCCGACGCCATGGATGTTGAAGATCCGCTCGGTGACGATGGCGCCGCCCATCAGCGCGCCGATGTCGGTACCGATGAAGGTGACCACCGGGATCAGTGAGTTGCGCAGCAGATGCCGGGTGATGACCCGCCGTCTGGGCAGGCCCTTGGCGACGGCGGTGCGGACGTAGTCGGCGCGGACGTTCTCGGCGATCGAGGTACGGGTCAGCCGGGTGACATACGCCAGGGAGACCGAGGCCAGCACCAGGCCGGGCACGATCAGCTCGTCGACCGTCGCGGCGGAGGAGACCGAGGGCCCGATGAGCCGCCATTCCACGCCGAACACGAGCTGTGCCAGCAGACCGGTGACAAAGGTCGGGACGGCGATGACCACCAGCGTCAGCAGCAGTACGGACGTGTCGGCGGGGCGGCCCCGGCGCAGTCCCGTGATCACTCCGAGGCTCACCCCGATGACGATCTCGAAGACGACGGCCACGATCGTCAGCCGGATGGTCACCGGGAAGGCGTCACCCATCAGGTCGATGACCTTCTGCCCGTTGAACGCGGTGCCGAAGTCGCCGGAGAACACATGGCCCATATAGGTGAGGTACTGGCGCCACACCGGCTGGTCGAGGCCGAATTCGCCCCGCAGCCGGGCCTCGGTCGCCGGATCGCACTGCTTGTCCCCGCAGAGCCCCGCGACGGGGTCGCCCATCACATTGACCATGAGGAAAATCAGCAGGGTGGCGCCGACGAAGACGGGGACCATCTGCAGCAGCCGCCGGATCACATAACGTCCCATGAGGCGCTCCGGAGATCGTGGTCGTCGGGACGCGGATTCGGCCCTCCGGGCGCGGTGCCGGTGAAAGTGCCGGGCCCGGGGCGGGGGCGGGCGCCGGGCCGTCCTCGCTCCCGCATCAGCGGACCCTGATCTCGTTGTAGACGGGGACGCTGAACGGGTTCAGCGCGACCCCGGAGATCCGGTCCGCATAACCGGCGCTGCCGTTCTGGTACCAGAGCGGGATCGCGGCCATCTGGTCCCGTACGACGTCCTCGGCCTGCTGGAATTTCCGTACCGCCTGCTTCGCCTCGGATTCCGCGTTGGCCTCGTTGATGAGCCGGTCGAACTCGGCGTTGCTCCACTTGCCGTCGTTGGACGAGGCGTTGGTGTAGTAGAGCGGCTGGAGGAAGTTCTGGATCAGCGGATAGTCCATCTGCCAGCCCGCCCGGAACGGCCCGGTGAGTTTCCTCTGGCCGATCTGGTTGCGGAAGTCCGCGAAGGTGCCGATCGGCCGGCCGGCGCACGCCCGGTCGTTTCCCAGCGAGTTGTTGATGCTGTTGCAGACCGCGTCGACCCATTCCTTGTGGGAGCCGGAGTCGGCGTTGTAGGAGATGGTGAGCCGGCCGCCGGGGATGCCGCCGCCCGCCCGGATCATCCTTTTCGCCGCGGCCGGATCGAAGACGCAGGCCCGGCCGCAGAGCCCGGCCCGGTAGCCGCCGTCGGCGCCGAGGACCGGGGAGGTCCAGTCCGTGGCCGGTGTCCGGGTGTTCCGGAAGATCGTCTCGGTGATCTGCTTCCGGTTGACCGCCATGGAGAGGCCGGTGCGCACCTTGGCCGCGCCCGGCGTGTTCCAGCGTGTGTCGGAGTAGGGAAAGGCGAGGGTCTGGATGATGCCGGCCGGGGTGTTGATGTACCGCCCGCTCAGGTCGCCCCTGACATTCCTCAGTTGCGCGGCCGGGATGTCGTCGACGAGATCGAGATGGCCCGCGACCAGATCGGTGTAGGCGGTGTTGCTGTCGGTGTAGACCATGAGGTCCACTCCGCCGTTACGCACCTTCTCGGTGCCCGGATAGCCCTTACGGGTACGCAGCGACATCTGCGATCCCCTGATGTATCTCTCCACCGTGTAAGGGCCGTTGCCGACGGGCTTGGCGAGCCAGGCCGCGTGGTCGTCGAAGAACATCCGGGGCAGCGGCACGAAGGCCGCGTATCCCAGCGTGTCGGGCCAGCTCGAAAACTGCTGCGCCAGCCTGACGGTGAAGGTCCTCTCGCCCGTGACGCTCAGTCCGGACATTGTCCGGGCGGTGGGCCGGCCCGATTCCGGATGGACCTTGTCATAACCGTCGATGTACTGGAAGAAGCTGGAGTTCTTCTGGTTGTTCCGGAGGTCCGCGCCGTAATTCCAGGCGTCGACGAAAGACCTCGCGGTGACCTTCTCGCCATTGCTGAAGGTCCATCCGGCCCTGACGGTGATCGCGAAGTTTCTCGCGTCCCGGCTGTCGATCCGCTCGGCGAGCGCGTTCTCGGCCCGGCCGGTTTCCGGGTGGTATCTCTTCAGCCCGCGGAAGATCATGTCGAGGACCTTGCCGCCCTGGACCTCGTTGGTGTTCGCGGGTTCCAGCGGGTTCTGCGGATCGCCCCAGGAGGAGCGCACCACACCGTCGGGACCGCCGGTGACGACGGCGCCGCCCCCGCAGGCCGTCACGGCGAGGGCCACGGCCGACAGGCACGCGGCCCGTCCGACAACCGTGGCCCGGTGCGTGGATGTGCGCCCTCGGACCATTTGTCTTATGTAATCCGACATCGTGCTGGTCAGCGCGTAACACGCTCAGCCGTCCCGTCCGCGGGGGCGCCGCGTCCCCTGGATGTACGCACCGCGCGTACGCCGGACACGGAGCGGCGCCCGGACCAGAAGGTCCGGGCGCCGCTCGCGCGTACTCGTGCGGGCACGAGACAGGGATCACGCCGCGTGGACGACGTCCTTCTCCTCGGCGAAGTGGCACGCCGACTCGTGCGCGACCTGACCGTCCGAGTCCTTGAAGCGCTCGGGGATCGCCAGCAGCGGCACCTCCGTGGCGCACCGCTCCTGTGCCTTCCAGCAGCGGGTGCGGAAGCGGCAGCCGGACGGCGGGTTCGCCGGCGACGGGACATCGCCGCTGAGGATGATCCGGTCGCGGTGATCGCGCGCCGTGGGGTCGGGCACCGGGACCGCCGACAGCAGCGCCTGGGTGTAGGGGTGCGTCGGGTGGTCGTAGATCTGGGTGTCCGTACCGATCTCCGCGATCTTGCCGAGGTACATCACACCGACCCGGTCCGAGATGTGCCGGACGATCGACAGGTCGTGCGCGATGAAGATGTAGGAGAGGTTGAACTCGTCCTGCAGATTCTCCATCAGGTTGATGACCTGCGCCTGGACGGAGACGTCCAGCGCCGAGACCGGCTCGTCGCAGATGATGATCTCGGGGTTGAGCGCGAGCCCCCGGGCGATGCCGATGCGCTGGCGCTGACCGCCGGAGAACTGGTGCGGATACCGGTTGATGTACTCCGGGTTGAGACCCACGACATCGAGCAGTTCCTGCACCCGGCGGCGGCGGTCGCCCTTGGGAGCCACCTCGGGGTGGATGTCGAAGGGCTCGCCGATGATGTCACCGACCGTCATACGCGGGTTGAGCGAGGTGTACGGGTCCTGGAACACCATCTGGATGTTCCTGCGGACCGCCTTCAGCGCGCGCCCGGACAGCTTGGTGATGTCCTGGCCCTTGAAGAAGACCTCGCCGGCGGTCGCCTGCTCCAGCGTCATCAGCAGCTTGGCGACGGTGGACTTGCCACAGCCGGACTCACCGACGATACCGAGCGTCTCGCCCTGGTACAGGTCGAACGAGACCCCGTCCACGGCCTTGACCGCGCCCACCTGGCGCTTGAAGAGGATCCCCTGGGTCAGCGGGAAGTGCTTGACCAGGTTGCGGACCTGGAGGATCGGCTCTCCACGCTCGACCGGCGCCTCGATCGCGGCGACCGCCGCGCTCTCGGAGGCCGCGTCGACCAGTTCCACCTCGGTGACGTTCGGGGTGGCACCGGCGAGCTCGGACGGCGTCGCGTCCGCCTTGTTGAGCTCAGCCATGGATCGTCTCCTTCCAGAAGTGGCACGCGCTGCCGCGGCCGGGCAGCTCGCTGCCGTCCTGCTCGGTCACCGGTGTCAGCGCCGGGACCTCGGTACGGCAGATGTCCTGCGCCATCGGGCAGCGCGGGTTGAACGCGCAGCCGGCCGGGATCTTGAGCAGGTTGGGCGGCAGACCCTTGATCGCGTAGAGCTCCTGGCCCTTCTGGTCCAGGCGCGGGATCGAGTCCAGCAGTCCGCGGGTGTACGGGTGGGCCGGGCGCTTGTACAGCTCGTGCACCGGCGCGGTCTCGACGATACGGCCCGCGTACATGACAGCGATCTTGTCCGCGACATCGGCGACGACGCCGAGGTCGTGGGTGATCAGGATCAGCCCCATGTTGAATTCGCGCTGGAGCTCCGCCAGCAGATCCATCACCTGGGCCTGGACGGTCACGTCGAGCGCGGTGGTCGGCTCGTCCGCGATGATCAGGTCCGGCTCCAGGGCGAGCGCCATCGCGATCATGATGCGCTGGCGCATACCGCCCGAGAACTGGTGCGGGTAGTCGTTGACCCGCTCCCTGGCGGCCGGGATCTTCACCCGCTCCATCAGGTCGATGGCCCTGGCCTTGGCCTGCTTCTTGGAGAGTCCCTGGTGGACCCGGAACATCTCACCGAGCTGGTAGCCGACCGAGAGCACGGGGTTGAGCGAGGAGAGCGCGTCCTGGAAGATCATGGCGATCTTCTGGCCGCGGATCTTGCGCCGCTCCTCGTAGCTCATGGTCAGCATGTCCTGACCGCGGTACAGGATCTGGCCCTGCGGGATCTTGCCGGGCGGCATGTCCAGGATGCCCATGATGGCCTGGGCCGTCACGGACTTGCCGGAGCCCGACTCACCGAGCACCGCGAGGGTCTCGCCGGAGTTGACGCTGTAGTTCACGCCGTTGACGGCCTTGGCGACGCCGTCCCTGGTGTGGAACTCCACGTGGAGATCGCGGACTTCGAGGAGCGGTCCGGAGGCCGGGCCGCCCGCACGGGGCGCCGGGACACTTGATGTTTCTTCGATGATGGTCACGTACGCCCTCCTCAGCGCAACTTCGGGTCGAGCGCGTCGCGTACCGCGTCGCCCAGCATGATGAACGCGAAGACCGTGAGGCTGAGCGCGCCGGCCGGGAAGAACAGGGCATGGGGGTTGTCCCGGATGTCCTTGCTGCCCTGGGCGATGTCGATGCCCCACGAGATCGTCGGGTCGGCCAGTCCGAGGCCGAGGAACGACAGCGTCGCCTCGGCGGAGATGTAGCCGCCCAGCGCGATCGTCGCCACCACGATGGTCGGGGCGAGCGCGTTCGGCAGGACATGGCGGAACAGGATCCGGGGGGTGCCCGCGCCGAGGGCGCGGGCCGCCGTCACATAGTCCGCCTGCTTCGCGGTGATCACCGACGAGCGCATCACCCGGCAGATCGAGGTCCAGCCCAGGAAGGCGAGGGCCAGGATGACGACGTACACCTTGCGCTCGGTGAAGGCGTTCAGGACGACCATGGCACCGAGCAGGAAGGGGATGCCGAAGAAGATGTCGGTGATCCGGGAAATGATGGAGTCGAGCCAGCCGCCGAAGTAACCGGCGAGCATGCCCAGCAGACCGCCGAGCAGGGTCACCAGCGCGGTGACGCCGACACCCACCAGAATCGAGGCCCGGGTGCCGTAGACGACACGTGCATAGATCGAGCGGCCCTGGCCGTCGTAACCGAACCAGTCCGGCTGGAGGATGTGCCCCAGTGCCGGCTTGGTCAGGAAGTGGTTGGTCAGGTCGCCGGAACGCGGGTCGACGCTGGTGAACATGCCCGGGAAGGCCGCGACGATCAGCAGCAGAAGCAGCAGGATCGAGGAGATCCAGAACATGGGGCGGTGACGCAGGTCGTACCAGGCGTCGCCCCAGAGGCTGCGGGGCTTGCCCTGCTCCTTGTGGCCCGCGGCCGACACCGCCGCCGCGTCGGCCTCCGGCGGAGCGATGGCGTCGACGACTGTTTCGGTCTTGGTCTTGATCACGTCAGGCATACCGGATCCTCGGGTCCAGGACCGCGTACAGCAGGTCGACGATCAGGTTGATCACAAGAATGACGAGGACGAAGACCGTGACCACACCGACGATCGTGGAGCCCTCGCGCTGCTGAAGCGCCTTGTAGAGAAGGTTGCCGACACCCTGGACGTTGAAGATGCCCTCGGTGACAACGGCGCCGCCGATGAAACCGCCGACATCCGTGCCGAGAAAGGTGACGACCGGGATGAGCGAGTTGCGCAGCAGGTGGACGCCGACGATACGGCGGCGCGGGAGGCCCTTGGCCATCGCGGTCCGCATGTAGTCGGCGCGCAGATTCTCCGCGAACGTCGTACGGGTCAGTCGTGCCACATAGGCCATGGAGAGCATCGCCAGGACAAACCCCGGCAGGAACAACTGCCCGAAGTTCGTCGAGTCCTGGACGTTCGGCGGCACCCAGCCGAGTTCGTCCGCGAGGACGAAGCGGGCGAGGAAGCCGAGCACGAACACCGGGATCGAGATGACGATCAGGGTGAAGATCAGCACGCCGGTGTCGGCGGCCTTGCCGGCCTTGAGGCCCGCCCAGGCGCCGAGGCCGATGCCCACGATGATCTCGATGATCATGGCGACCGCGGTGAGCCGCAGCGTCACCGGGAAGGACTCGGACATCTCGTCGATGACCGCGCGGCCACCGAAGGTCTGACCGAAGTCGCCCTGGAAGAGATTGCCCATGTAGTCGACGTATTGCTTCCACAGGGGCTGGTCGAGCCCGAACTCATGGCGGAGCGACGCGACCTGTGCGGGGTCTGCCGCCTTGTCTCCCCACATCGCCCGGATGGGGTCACCCGGAAGAATGTGGACCATGAGGAAAATAATCAGAGTGGTCCCGATGAAAACCGGGATCATCTGGAGCAGTCGCCTGGCGACGTAGCGCCCCATCATGCCTCCATGCCGTGAGGGGTCGGCGATGGCCTTCCTCGTTTTCTCCGCCCCGGGGTGTGGGGGAGAAAGTCCCGGGGCCTACGCCTGCGGACCGGTGCCGCCACCCCCCGCGGGGGCGGCGGCACCGGTCGGCGGTCCCGATGCTTACTTCTTCGACTTCACCTGGACGTCGGTGAAGATGGGGTCGCCGTCCTGGCCGTAGGGAATCTTGCCGAACACGTTCGTCGACTGGCCGGAGTTGTTCTTGTAGAACCACAGCGGGATGGCCGGCATGTCGTTCTTCAGGAGCTGCTCGGCCTCCTGGTACATCTTCACCGTGTCGTCGAGCGTGGCGGCCTTGTCAGCCTTGGACGCCAGGTCGTCGAACGCCTTGTTGGAGTAACCCGAGGTGTTACCCGCGGCGGTGGTGCCGTACAGGTCGCGCATGAAGTTCGAGTTGACCGGGTAGTCGAGCACCCAGCCACCGCGGTACATGGACTTGACCGTGTGGTTGTCGCGCGCGTTCAGGTCCGCCTGGAAGTCGGGCTTCGAGTCGCCGACACAGTCGACGCCCGTGGCCTGGCGGATGCTGTTGCAGACCGCGTCGACCCACGGCTTGTGGTCCTGGTCCGCGTTGAACTGGATCGAGATCTTGTTGCCCGGGACGCCGCCACCCTCCTGGATGAGGGCCTTGGCCTTGGCCGGGTCGTACTTCACGACGTCACCGAGAGCGCCGGCCTTGTAGCCGAGCACACCGCGGGCGACGAAGGAGTCGGCCGGGGTACGGGTGCCGTGCAGCACGGTCTTGGTGATCGTGTCACGGTCGATCGCCATGGACAGACCCTGGATGACCTTGGGGTTGATGTCCTTGAACTGCTTGGTGTAGAACGCCGGGACCAGCGACTGGACCGCGGAGTACTCCGCGTCGATCGCGCGGTCGCCGAGGTCCTGCTTGTAGCTCGTCAGGGCCGTGGTCGGGACCTGCTCGATCCAGTCCAGGTTGTTCGACCGCAGGTCCGAGTAGGCGGCGTCGGCGGTGGTGTAGTTCTTGAAGTCGATGCCACCGTTCTTGGCCTTGTTGGGCCCGGTGTAGCCGTCGAACTTACGAACCTTGATCAGCTTCTTGTGGTCCCACGAGACGAACTTGTAGGGGCCGTTGCCGATCGGCTTCTCGCCGTAGCCCTTGGGGTCCTTGAAGAAGCCCTCGGGGAGCGGGGTCCACACGTCGTAACCGAGCTTGTACGCGAAGTACGAGACCGGACCGTTCAGCGTGATCGTGAAGGTGTTGTCGTCAAGGACCTTCAGACCCGACATCGTCGTGCCCTTGGGCTCACCCTTGTCGGGGTGGACGTCCGCGTAGCCCTTGATGTCCTGGAACCAGCTCGAGTTGGTCTGGTTGTTCTTGACGTTGGCCGACCAGTTCCACGAGTCGACGTAGGACTTGGCCGTCACCGTCGTGCCGTCGTGGAACTTCCAGCCCGGCTTGAGCTTGACCGTCCACACGGACGAGTCCGCGTTCGGGGTCACGGATTCGGCGTTGATGTACTCGAGCTTGCCGGTTCCCGGCTCGTAGTCCACCAGCCCGGAGAAGATGGTGCGCAGCACACGGCTGCCCTGGCTCTCCTTGGCGTTCGCAGGCTGGAGCGGGTTCTGCGGCTCGCCGAGCTGGGCAACAAGAATGCCGTTCGGGTCGGCCTTGCCCGCGTTCATGTCATCGCCACTGTCACTGCCACCGCCACCACAGGCGGTCGCTGCCAGGGCGACGACTATCGCACCCGCGACCCACTTGGCGCTCTTGGCACCACGCATGGGTTCCTCCTCATGAGTCCACTAGTCACTAAAGAAGGGCATTGTCTACGCGCGCTGACACCCCTGGCAGCGCGCTGGTCAATTACCCCGAGTGTGCTCGTGAGTCGGCGCTCCCCACAGCGCATGACCCATTGACCCGAGCTCAATGGAGCCAACTATTAAGTACAGCCCGGCCGTAAACCACACTTGGAGGGTCTCGTTTTGACAACATCGAAGTACCCTGTCCGCCCGAAATCCGGACAAACTGAGTGCAGACAGACACCCGCGAAACGGACCGTTAACACATGTTCCGGAGAGCGATGGTCGATATCCGGACACCCCGGCAGAGAAATGCGATTGACGAACGGCCCGGCCCGCCGCGTTTCCGCGGTGGACCGGGCCGTCGTACTGACGTGATGTCAGGCACAGCGCCGGGCGGCAGGTCAGCGCTTGGCGCGCGACGCGGCGCGGCCGCGCTCCTTCTGGTCGAGGACGACCTTGCGGATCCGGACCGTCTCCGGGGTCACCTCGATGCACTCGTCGTCCCGGCAGAACTCCAGGGACTGCTCCAGCGAGAGCCTGCGCGGCGGCACCACGTTCTCGGTGGTGTCCGCGGAGGCGGCACGCATGTTTGTGAGCTTTTTCTCCTTGGTGATGTTCACGTCCATGTCGTCGGCGCGCGAGTTCTCGCCGACGATCATGCCCTCGTACACCTCGGTGCCGGGCTCGGTGAAGATGACACCGCGCTCCTGGAGGTTGACCATCGCGAACGGAGTGACAGAACCGGCACGGTCCGCGACCAGCGAACCGTTGTTCCGGGTCCGCAGCTCACCGAACCACGGCTCGTGGCCCTCGAAGATCGAGTGCGCGATACCCGTGCCGCGGGTCTGGGTCAGGAACTCCGTACGGAAGCCGATGAGGCCGCGGGACGGGACGATCCACTCCATCCGGATCCAGCCCGAGCCGTGGTTGGTCATGGTCTCCATACGGCCCTTGCGGGTCGCCATGAGCTGGGTGATGGCGCCGAGGTGCTCCTCGGGGCAGTCGATCGTCATGCGCTCGATCGGCTCGTGCGTCTTGCCGTCGACCTGCTTGGTGACCACCTCGGGCTTGCCGACGGTCAGCTCGAAGCCCTCCCGGCGCATGGTCTCGACGAGGATGGCCAGCGCCAGCTCGCCCCGGCCCTGGACCTCCCAGGCGTCGGGACGCTCGGTGTCCAGGACACGCAGCGAGACGTTACCGATCAGCTCGCGGTCCAGCCGGTCCTTGACCTGGCGCGCGGTGACCTTGTGGCCCTTGCCGCCCTTGCCGACCAGCGGTGAGGTGTTCGTACCGATGGTCATCGAGATGGCCGGCTCGTCGACCGTGATCAGCGGCAGCGCGATCGGGTTCTCCGGGTCGGCCAGGGTCTCGCCGATCATGATGTCCGGGATACCGGCGATGGCACAGATGTCACCCGGGCCCGCCTTCTCGGCCGGCTTGCGGGTGAGCGCCTCGGTCATCAGCAGCTCGGTGATGCGGACATTGGACATCGTGCCGTCACGCTTGATCCAGGTGACGGTCTGGCCCTTCTTCAGCTCGCCCTGCTCGACGCGGCACAGCGCGATACGGCCGAGGAAGTTGTCGGCGTCCAGGTTGGTGACATGGGCCTGGAGCGGCGCGGCCTCGTCGTACTCCGGGGCCGGCACATGGTCCAGGATCGTGGAGAAGAACGGCTCCAGGCTGTCGCTGTCGGCCGGGACCGTGCCGTCCTGCGGCTTGGTCAGCGAGGCGACGCCGTCCCGCGCGCAGGCGTAGACGATCGGGAACTCGATCTGCTCCTCGGTCGCGTCCAGATCCAGGAAGAGGTCGTACGTCTCGTCGACGACCTCGGCGATCCGGGAGTCCGGGCGGTCCGTCTTGTTGATACAGAGGATCACCGGCATCTTCGCCGCGAGCGCCTTGCGGAGCACGAAGCGGGTCTGCGGGAGCGGGCCCTCCGAGGCGTCGACGAGCAGCACGACCGCGTCGACCATCGACAGGCCGCGCTCGACCTCGCCGCCGAAGTCGGCGTGGCCGGGGGTGTCGATGATGTTGATCGTGATCGGGTCGCCGCCCGACTTGGGGTGGTACTTCACGGCGGTGTTCTTGGCCAGGATCGTGATGCCCTTCTCACGCTCCAGGTCGTTCGAGTCCATCATCCGGTCGTCGAGGTGCTCGGCTGCGTGCGCGGCGAAAGCGCCGGCCTGCTTCAGCATGGCGTCGACCAGAGTGGTCTTGCCATGGTCGACGTGGGCGACGATGGCGACGTTACGGATGTCGTGGCGCGTGGGCATGCTGGCTGGCGCTTCTCTCGATCGTGGGATGCGGCGTTTTCCTTCGTACGCCCGCCGGGCGGACCCGCCACGGCTCGTCCCATGGTACGGGGCCGGGGAGTCGGGGGCTTCCCGGCCCGATCCGGGGGGATCCCCGGGAGGACCGGGCGCCGGGGCGCGGGCGCCGGGCGGAGCGGAGCCGGGCGGGGGCCTCGCCGGCCCGGGGCGGACACGGACGTGCCCGCCGGGGGAGGCCGGCGGGCACGTCGGTCGGTCGGTTCTGCTGTTTTCTGCGGCTCTGACCTGCTGCTGGTCCCGGAGCCGGGCCTGCGGGCGCTCAGTCCTCCGAGTCCGGGCCCGCGGTGCCCGGCTTCTTGAATCCGATGTCCTGGTAGCGCGGGGTGGCGAAGCCGAAGGCCCCCGCGTTCATCAGTCCCGGCTTGACGACCACGAGCTGCGGGCGCTGGTAGAGGGGGATGGAACCGGCCGCGGCCCAGATACGGGCATCGGCCTGCTTGAGCAGATCGCGGGCCGCGTTCTCGTCCAGCTCGCCGGCCGCCCGGTCGAAGAGCTGGTCGATGTGGTCCGTGCCGACGCGGGTGTAGTTCTGCTCCACCAGCAGCGAGCCGTCGCTGGCGGGCACGGGCTTGGCGAAGATCGGCCGGCCGTCGGTCGCCGGGTAGGCGGTGGCGGGCCAGGAGTAGAGCGCCAGGTCGTAGTCGCCCGAGGAGACGTGGTCCTTGAAGTAGTTGTCGTCGGAGACCTTGGTGATCTCCGTGTCGATGCCGATGCGGTCGAGCATCCGCGAGATCCGCTCACCGACGGCGCGCAGCGACTCGGAGCCCTCGCCGCCGGGCAGGACGAAACGGAGGGTGAGCGGCTTGCCGTTCTTTCCGACCGGGCCGGTGAGGACGGGCGGGGTGGCCGTCCCGCTGGGGGCGGCGGTGCCGGCCGGGGCGTAGGCGCCGGCCATGCCGCCCGGCTTCTCCTGGGCCTCCTGCGCGGCCTTCACCGTCTGCGGCCGCACGTCGGAGTCGTCCAGGACCGCGGCCTGACGGAGCAGTGTGGTGCCCTGGAAGGCGGCCGCCGGGGCGGGAGCGAGGATGTGTGTGGCCCTCTCGGGGCTGGGTGCCTTCTCGCCGGGCTTCTCGTCGCCGACGATGTACGTGCCCTCGTCGGAGGGGACGTCCGGCTTGTTGTCCTCCGTGTTGTTCTTCTTCTCCTCCTCCTTGAGCTTTTCGGCCGCCTGTCTCTCGGCCTTCTCCTCGGCCTTCCGGTCCGGGGCCTTCTTCTCGTGCCGCTTCGCCTCTTCCTCGGCGTCGGCCTTCTTGCCCCTGCTGCCGGCCTTCGCCCCGTCCGCCTTCTTACGGGCTCCGCCCGGCACCCAGCCGGCGTCGGCCAGCAGCGCCTGTGCCTCCTGGGTGTCCTGCTTGCCGAGTGCGGCGCTGTTGTCCGCGTACGCCTGCTGCCCGTCCAGCGCCAGATGGCTGCCGAGCGGCTTCGCGGGCAGTCCGAGCGGCTTGAGCACGGTGTCGGCGAGTTCCTGGCGGTTGATCGCGCGGGCCACCGCGCGCCGCACCCGCTCATCGGCGAGCGGTCCTGACTGGCCGTTCAGCGCGAGCTGCGTGTAGGCGGGCTCCAGCGACTTCCGGACCTCGTAGGCGTCCAGGGACTTCTGCTCACGGGCGTACCGCTTGATGGACGCGACGGTCTGCTCGCGGGCCTCCTGCGCCGCCTCGGCCTCCTCCTCGTCGGAGCCGTGGGCCAGCGCCCAGGACCGGAGCGCGGAGGCCGCGGTGATCTCGGTGCCGGGGCCATGGGTGAGCGGCTGCCCGCCGCCGCCCTTGTCCCGCTTGGCCAGGGCGATGCGTTCGACGACCTTCCTGTCGACCTCCGCGAGATCGAGCTGGCCGGCCGCGAGGGCGGCGGCCCGCTTGCTCCTGGGCACCGCGCGCATGACGAGCGAGTCCAGCTTGGCCGGCTCCCCCCACCAGCGGGGGTTGCGGACGAGGACGGCTTCCTTCTTCTTCCGGTCCACCTTCTTGACGGTGAAGGGGCCGGCCGTCTTCTTGAGGGTGGTCCTGGCCCCGTCGTTGAAGGAGTTGGGCTTGGCCGTCACATCCTTGGGATAAAGGGGGCTGAAGAGAGACTTCCAGTCCGCGTAGGGCTTGTTGAAGGTGACCCTGACCTCCAGGTCACTGGCCCCGCGCTCGATCTTCTCGATCCGTTCGTAGCCGGCGTTGCGCGCCGTCCAGTACGCGGAGTCCTTGCCGCGCAGCGCACGCCACTGGGCCGCGAAGTCCTGCGCCCCGATCTCCCGGCCGTCGCTCCACACCGCCTGCTGGTTGAGCTTGTAGAGCACCACCTGCTTCGGCTCGCGCTCGACGACCTTGGCGGACTCCAGATAGTCGGGGTTCATCTTCGGGCGGCCACGCTCGTCGAGCGTGAAGAGGGAGGGCAGTACGGCACCGGCGATCCGGTTGGTGGAGGCGTCGGCATCGGCCTGGAAGGCGTTGAGCGTCGCGGGCATGGTGTCGATCGCCCAGTGCAGGGTGCCGCCCTGGCCGACCCACTCCCGTCCGGCCGGTGCGATGTCGGGGGCCGCCGTGGCCTTGTTGCCGTCGTCCTCCGAGGAGCAGGCGGACAGGGAGGGCAGGGCGAGCACACCGGTGGTGAGAAGCGCGACCGAGCGGAGCGTTCGGGAGCATGTCCTCCCGCGTGGGGCGCCGACGTGGGACATGGCTTGTACCTCTTCGTCCTGTTTGTGGAATTTAGAGATGATCACACCTATTGCCCACCCACTGAAGTGGACCGGACCTGGGCCGCGACGCAGACACGGCGGCAGTCACCGCAAAGGCCACCCGTGCGGCTCAACAAGGACAGCGAGCCGGCCGCCCACCGGACAGCCAAAAGGGCACCGAACCAGCAAAAACACCCAGCAGTATCGAAAGCGTGAACGCATACGGCGACGAGCGGACAGGGACACCCGACCCCGCCGGCGGACCCCGGGCCGGTCTCCGGCGTCCACCGTCAGATGGCCCTCATATTGTCCTAATCGCCCAAGTATGTACGGACTATTTATGGCGCTGCGGCTCCGCCTCGCCCACGCGCGCACCGAACGGCGGAGCCCGGCCCGGCCCCGGGCCCGGAGGGGAGCCCCGCCCCGCAGGGGCGCGAAAGGCACCGCAGGCGCATCGCGTACGTAAAAAAGAGGGGGCACACGCCTTCACAAGCGGGGATGTGACGCGGAACACTCTCAGGCGCGTACAAGAGCGTCCCGGGGGAATCCCTCGGCGTCCTTCATGCGATTCGCCACTGTGGAAATGAGGCCATCTCATGTCCCTGCAGGACGATTTGACAGCGGTCAGGCGCTGCCTGGACGACCTGGTCCGCACGGTCGGACGGCTGGAACGCAGCCTCGCTCAGCTCCGGGAGAACGAGTCCCGGCCTCTGGTGGCCGGCCGCGCCGACGATCTGGTCACAATCACCGACACCCCGTACAACACCGCGCTGTGGACGGACTCGGACGACGAGGGCCTGGGCGTGCGCGACCGGCGGGCGCCGTAGCGCGTACGCCCGAGGTCCCGTCCGGCACCCGGCCCGCGCGGCCCCCGCGCCGCGGGGCCGTCCGCCCGCGGCCGTCCACGGCAGCCGCCCCCGCGCGAACGGCGCCACGTCCGAAGCACGCCTGAGGAGAGCTCCTTGGCCACCGGCACCCAACCCCCCTCTGTCAGTCCGGGCGCGCACGGAAGCACGGGCGTGCGCGGCTCCACCCGCGCCGCCATCGCGTCCCGCCATCTGCGGACGGACCGCTGGTGGCTGGCGCCGGCCGCGACCGCCGCCGGACTGCTGGCCTTCATCGTCTACTCGACCTGGCGGGCGTTCGCCAACGCGGACTACTACGCGGCGCCCTATGTCTCACCGTTCTACTCGCCCTGTCTGGCGGAGAACTGCGCGCCCATGCGGAACGGGCCGAACTGGGAGATCTTCGGAAGCTGGTGGGGCCTCTCCCCCGCCCTGCTGATCCTGATCTTCCCGCTGGGTTTCCGGCTCACCTGCTACTACTACCGCAAGGCGTACTACCGGGGCTTCTGGGCCTCGCCGCCCGCCTGCGCCGTGGCGGAACCCCACACGAAGTACACCGGCGAGACCCGCTTCCCGCTGATCATGCAGAACATCCACCGCTACTTCTTCTACGCGGCCGTGCCGGTCGCCGGCATCCTCACCTATGACACCGTGCTGTCCTTCCGCGACGAGGACTACGCCTGGGGCCATCTGGGTCTCGGCTCGCTGATCTTCCTGGTCAATATCGGGCTGATCTGGGCGTACACCCTGTCCTGCCACTCCTGCCGGCATGTGATCGGCGGTCGGCTGCGGCACTTCTCGAAGCACCCGGTGCGCTACCGGCTGTGGGGCTGGGTCGGCAGGCTGAACAACCGGCACATGCAGCTCGCCTGGGCCTCTCTGATCAGCGTCGCCGTGTCCGACTTCTATGTCTATCTGCTGGCCACCGGCGCCTTCGACGATCCGCGCTTCTTCTAGGGGATGTCTTCAGACATGACGCAACTCGAACGCCGGCAGTGGGACGTCGTGGTGGTGGGCGCCGGGGGCGCGGGACTGCGGGCCGCCATCGAGGCACGCGAGCGCGGCGCCCGCACCGCCGTGATCTGCAAGTCCCTCTTCGGCAAGGCCCATACGGTGATGGCCGAGGGCGGCATCGCGGCCTCCATGGGCAATGTGAACTCCGGGGACAACTGGCAGGTGCACTTCCGGGACACGCTGCGCGGCGGGAAGTTCCTCAACCAGTGGCGCATGGCGGAGCTGCACGCCCAGGAGGCACCGGACCGGGTCTGGGAGCTGGAGACCTGGGGCGCGCTCTTCGACCGTACGGCCGACGGAAAGATCTCCCAGCGCAATTTCGGCGGACATGAGTACCCCCGGCTCGCCCATGTCGGCGACCGTACCGGCCTTGAGCTGATCCGCACCCTCCAGCAGAAGATCGTCTCGCTCCAGCAGGAGGACTTCCGCGAACTCGGCGACTACGAGGCGCGGCTCAAGGTCTATCAGGAGTGCACGGTCACCCGTGTCCTCCAGGAGCACGGCCCGGCGGGAGAGGACCGGATCGCGGGCGCCTTCTGCTACGAGCGCGAGTCGGGCCGCTTCTTCGTACTGGAGGCGCCCTCCGTCGTACTCGCCACGGGCGGTATCGGAAAGTCCTTCAAGGTGACGTCGAACTCCTGGGAGTACACAGGCGACGGGCACGCGCTGGCGCTGCTCGCCGGCGCTCCCCTGCTGAACATGGAATTCGTGCAGTTCCATCCGACCGGGATGGTCTGGCCGCCCTCGGTCAAGGGGATCCTCGTCACCGAATCGGTGCGCGGTGACGGCGGGGTGCTCCGCAACTCCGAGGGCAAGCGGTTCATGTTCGACTACATCCCCGATGTCTTCAAGGAGAAGTACGCGGAGTCGGAGGAGGAGGGCGACCGCTGGTACGAGGACCCGGACAGCAACCGCCGCCCGCCCGAACTGCTTCCGCGCGACGAGGTGGCCCGCGCCATCAACTCCGAGGTCAAGGCGGGCCGGGGCTCTCCGCACGGCGGGGTCTTCCTCGATGTCTCGACGCGGATGTCCGCCGAGGTGATCCGGCGCCGGCTGCCCTCGATGTACCACCAGTTCAAGGAGCTGGCGGACGTCGACATCACCGCGGAGGCCATGGAGGTCGGCCCGACCTGCCACTACGTGATGGGCGGGGTCGCCGTGGACTCGGAGACCGCCGCCGCGGGCGTCACCGGTCTCTACGCGGCGGGCGAGGTCGCCGGAGGCATGCACGGCTCCAACCGGCTGGGCGGGAACTCCCTCTCCGACCTGCTGGTCTTCGGACGGCGGGCGGGACTGCACGCGGCCGGGTACGCGGCCGGGCTCACCGCGCGCCCGGTCGTGGACCAGGCCGAGATCGACGCGGCGGCGGCCGAGGCGCTCCGCCCGTTCCACGCGGAGGACCGGGCGGGCGGCGACGCGGGCGGCGGGCCGTCGGCGGACGGGGGGCCGGTGGAGAATCCGTACACCCTCCATCAGGAGCTCCAGCAGACGATGAACGACCTGGTCGGCATCATCAGGCGCGAGGGCGAGATGGAGCAGGCCCTGGAGAAACTGGCCGAGTTGCGCGTACGGGCCGGGCGGGCCGGGGTCGAGGGACACCGGCAGTTCAATCCGGGCTGGCACCTCGCGCTCGATCTGCGGAACATGCTGCTGGTCAGCGAGTGCGTGGCGCGGGCGGCCCTGGCGCGCACGGAGAGCCGTGGCGGCCACACCCGGGAGGACTGGCCGGGCATGGACCTCGACTGGCGCCGGGTGAATCTGCTCTGCCGGCTCGCCGCCGCCACCGAGGGACCGGGGGCCGATCCCCTGCACGGCCGGATCACGCTCGCCCGGCAGACGACCGAGCCCATCCGCCCCGACCTGCTGGCCCTGTTCGACAAGGAAGAGCTGGTCAAGTACCTCGCCGAAGAGGAGCTTCACGAGTGAGCCCGAGTGTGTCGACGACATATGAAGCGCAGTTCAAGGTGTGGCGGGGCAATGCCGACGGCGGCGGGCTGGAGGACTTCGCCGTCGAGGTGAACGACGGAGAGGTCGTCCTCGACATCATTCACCGGCTCCAGGCGACGCAGGCGGCGGATCTGGCGGTGCGCTGGAACTGCAAGGCCGGCAAGTGCGGTTCGTGCAGCGCGGAGATCAACGGGCGGCCCCGGCTGATGTGCATGACCCGGATGTCCGTCTTCTCCCGCGAGGAGACGATCACGATCACCCCGCTGCGGGCCTTCCCGGTCATCCGGGATCTGGTGACGGATGTGTCCTTCAACTACACAAAGGCGCGGGAGGTGCCGTCGTTCGTGCCGCCGCCGGGTGTCGCCGCGGGTGACTACCGGATGCAGCAGGTGGATGTCGACCGCTCGCAGGAGTTCCGTAAGTGCATCGAGTGCTTCCTGTGCCAGGACACCTGTCATGTGGTGCGGGACCACGAGGAGAACAAGACGGCGTTCGCCGGACCGCGCTTTCTGATGCGGGTGGCCGAACTGGACATGCATCCGCTGGACGCCGCCGAGGAGTCCGGCCTCGACCGGAAGAAGACGGCCCAGGACGAGCATGGACTCGGCTACTGCAACATCACCAAATGCTGTACGGAGGTGTGCCCCGAGCACATCAAAATCACGGACAACGCGCTGATCCCATTGAAGGAACGGGCC
The DNA here is from genome assembly GCF_040635655.1 of Streptomyces sp. NPDC006923. NCBI lineage: Bacteria > Bacillati > Actinomycetota > Actinomycetes > Kitasatosporales > Streptomycetaceae > Streptomyces > Streptomyces sp. NPDC006923. The sequence continues at coordinate 61,043 of NZ_JBEYIF010000006.1, read as the reverse complement.
GTGGACCGGAAGTACGACCCGCTCGTATGGCTGGGCAACAAGATCCGGCGCCGGGGCGAATAACCGGAGAGCCGGGAAGGACAGCCGGAGAGCAGGGGCCCGCTGTCCTGGTCGTCGCCCGGACAACGGGCCCCCGGCACTTTCCCCCGCCCCGGGACCCTCCGGGTGATCCCCGGCGGGACGGCCCTCAGCCGAGGAGCTTCAGGATCGCGTCGGTGGTGTCGGTCTCGCCGAGCCTCGGGAAGATCTTCTCGACGCTGTTCTTGTGGGCGTCCTCGTCCATGTCCGTGACCGCGTCCGTGGCGACGGTGACGTGATACCCGTGTTCATGGGCGGACCGGGCGGTGGACTCGACACCGATGCTGGTGGCGACGCCGGTCACGACGACCTGGGTGACGCCCCGGCGGCGGAGCTGAAGGTCCAGGTCGGTGCCGTAGAAGGCGCCCCACTGCTGCTTGGTGACGACGATGTCGCCGTCCTGCTGGTCCAGTTCGGCCACCAGGTCGGCCCAGTCGGCGGCCGGCCTGCCACCACGCGCCGGGCCTTCGGTGCGGCCCGGCGCCCCGCCGGTGACGCGCACGAGCACGACCGGCAGGCCCTTGGCCCGGAAGGCGGCGGCGAGTTCGGCCGAACGCGCGACGACATCCGCGGTCGGGTGGGCGGTGGGCAGGGAGACGATGCCCTTCTGGAGGTCCACGACGATCAGTGCGGTCGTGGGGTCGAGGACGGTGGCGCTCATGGTGCTACTCCTTGCGGTACGGATGATCTCGGTGGTCAGGACCGGGCACGCAGCGCCCGGTCGGTGAGGGTCAGGACGATCAGCAGCAGCCCGAGGACGGCGCAGACGCCGGCCATGAGGTGCAGACCGCCGTCGCCGGCCTGCCGGCCGTAGGCGAGGGCGATCAGGCTGGAGGCGGCGATGGCGCCGATGTACTGCGCGGTGCGCTGGAGCCCGGCGGCGGAGCCGATGCTCTCCGGCGGGGCATGGGCCTGGACGGCGGCCTGGTTGCTCGTACCGATCAGGCCCTGCGGGATGCCGAAGCACGCTCCGGCGAGGAGCAGTACGGCGAGCGGAGTGTCACCGCCGACGAAGAACAGCAGGACGGAGCCGCCGGTGAGCAGCAGACAGGCGAGAGCGAGCGGCCCGTAGATGCCCTTCGTACGGGCGCCCAGGAGCGAGCAGACCAGCGCGGCCACCGACATCGGCAGCAGCAGCACACCGGTCTCGCCGGAGGAGAAGTCCCTGGCCTCCTCCAGCCACTGGGTGAAGCCGTACATCACGCAGTAGATGAGCAGATAGCTGACGCCGTGCCGTAGATAGGTGCGGGCCAGCGGGCCGTTGCCCGCGAGCATCCGGAGATCGATGAAGGGCCGGGGCCGGCGCAGTTGCCACCCGACGAGGACGGCCGTCAGCACACCGAAGGGCGCGAGCAGCCACCACATCGGCCGGGCGAGATCGAGCAGGAAGAAGACCAGGACGGTCAGCGCGGCGGAGAACAGCGCTATACCGAGCGGATCAAGGGTGTCGCGCAGCGAGCGGCCCGTGACGGCGCTCTCGCGGGGCGGGTCCTTCGGGATCCAGATCAGCCCGGCGGCAAAGGCGATCAGGGCGACGGGCAGGTTGACCGCGAAGATGCCGCGCCAGCCGACCAGCGCGACCAGCAGACCGCCGAGGGTCGGGCCGACGGCGGCGCTGCCGAGCGCGGCGAACGACACCCGCGCCAGCACGGTACGGGGCGCGGGCCTGCCGACCCGCCGGCCTTCGTCACGCAGGACGGACATGGCGGCCGGATAGGCGGCGGATGTGCCGACACCGAGCAGCAGCCGGGAGACAACGAGCCAGCCGAAGGACGGGGCAACGGCTCCGATCAGGCCGGACGCGAAGACGATCACCAGGCCGGCGAGGAAGACCCGGCGCGGGCCGAACGAGTCGGCGAGCTTGCCGAGGACGGGCTGGCCCACGGCGCTGGCGAGATAGAGGACGGAGATGAGCCACGCGGTGTCGGCGGCGCCGATGCCGAAGGTGTGGCCGATCGCCACCAGGGCGGTGGAGATCATGGTGGTGTTGAGCGGGTTGAGCAGGGATCCGAGCAGCAGGGGCGCGGTGAGACGGGCCGAGAAGCCCGGGCTTCCGGCGCCGGTGGACATTCCGGTCGCGGCGGTCGTGTCCACTCCGGTGGCGGTTCCGGCCGGAAGTCCGGTCCCTGGGCTCACCTCTCGACCAGCCGCCGCAGCAGCGCCGCGGCGTCGGCGAGGGTGCGGCGCTCGGCGCCGTCCAGTTCGGCGTCGAGCGCCTCGGAGAGCCAGCCGTGCTTGGCCGCGCGGAGCCCGGCCAGGACGGTGCGGCCGGTATCCGTGACGGACACGACGGACTGCCGGCCGTCGTCGGGATCGGGTGTCCGCTGGACCAGGCCCTGGTCCTCCAGCGCCCCGAGGGTCAGCCGCATGGACTGCGGCCGTACATACTCGGCGCGGGCCAGCGCGGCCGTGGTGGACGGCCCTTCGCCGCCCAGCCGCGCCAGCACCGATCGCTGCGAGGGCGTCAGCCCGCTGTCAGGAGAGGCCGTCCGCAGCCGCCGCATCAGCCGGCCGAGAACGGCGGAGAGATCAGCGGCGACCTGCTCGGCGGTCGGGTCGTCGGACTGTTCGGACATGGCCCCACCGTACGAGATAGGCAGGCAACCTTGCAAGGTTCCCTGTCATCCTCGGTCTCGGCCCCTCGCGCGTTTCAGCATGCGGCCGGAGTCACACAGCCCCATCCCTCGCGATAGGCCGTCCAGTCGGCCTCCGTCGCCGCGAAGTCGACATAGAGCGCGACGCCGAAGCGTTCCCGGTCGCGGTCGGCGCGCCCGAGCCCCAGCCGGACACCGCGGATCGCGGCCGGGACCGTCTCCGCGTGGGCGTGATGCCCCCACTCCTCCGTGTGGTAGAAGGGCAGCCCCATCAGCAGGTCGGTGGTCTCCGGCGTCGCCTCCAGGGCGAGCACGGTCTGCTGGGCGACATAACCGCCGTAGAGACTCTCCACCGGCAGCGCGGTGTCGTACGACATCAGGGCGATCTGGTCGACCCTCCGGGCGACCTCCGTGAAGAACGCCTGCGACCACCACTTCGGGTGCCCGCTGACGGCTCCGACGACGGAGTGGAGCGCGGGCAGCGGGTCGATCTGGTGGGCGGCGACGGAGAGCGGCACGTCCCGTGCCCGGGTGAGCGTGCGCAGATCGTCCAGCAGCGACAGATAGTCGCGGTCGCCGGAGTGCAGCGGCTCCAGATCGAAGTGGACGCCGTCGAAGCCGACATCCAGGATCTGTCCGGCGGAACGCACCACGTTGGCGCGGGACGAGGCCCGTCCCAGGCGCAGTCCGTCCGGACTCTCGGTCGCCAGCTTGTCACCGAGCCAGGCGTGCACGCGCACACCCGGAATCTCGCGGTGCACGGCGTCGATCAGTCGGCGTGCCCCCGGATGGCGCGCGGCGGGCAGCGTGCCGTCGTGCTCCAGCGGCCCGGTGTGGACATAGAGGTCACGTATCCCGGTCCCGCGGATCCGGCGCGCGAAGGCGTCGAGGTCGGCGTCCTTCTTACGACCGTCCACCCAGGCGTGGCCCAGCCAGATGGCGTCCCGGCCGCGCGTCTGGGTGCCGTCCTGGATACCGCCCGTGTAGGTGACCCGCAGGGCGACCGCGCCGGTGACGGCGGGCACGACCAGCAGGACGGCCAGCGCCAGCGCGATCCGCTTGGGCCACCGCGCCCCTGGAGAGCGCCAGGCACCTGTCAATATGCGTCGCGGTCGCTCGAATCCGCGCAGCCGTGCTCGCACAGCCGCCCCCCTCCCCCGGAACACCAGCCTCCGGGGCATCCCCGGCCCGGGAGGCGTTCAGGTTATACGGCGGTACCCGGCAGGGTGCCCCGGCGACTTCCGCAAGACCTGGCCCGCTCGCGGGCGGTCCCTTGCTCGCTCTCGGCTCCGGAGGCCCGGTCCGCGCTCTTGGGCCGGGAGAGGGCGCCGACAACTCGTCAGAACATGCTCAGCAGTTGTTCGACGCTGGGTTCGGCCGCCGGGCCGCCGTCGGGCAGGGCGAGTTCGAACCAGACCGTCTTGCCGCGTGGTGTCCGGCGCGAGCCCCATGCGGCGCTCAGCAGGCCGACCAGTTGCAGTCCCCGGCCGCCCTCGTCGGTGTCGCGGGCCCGCCGCCGCCTCGGCTGTACGAGGCCGGCATCCCACACCTCGCAGACAAGCGTGCGGTCGCGCAGCAGCCGGAGCCTGATCTCGCCCTCGCCGTAGCGCATGGCATTGGTGACCAGTTCGCTGACCAGCAGTTCGACCGTGTCCACCAGTGGTTCGAGGTCCCAGGCGAGCAACTGGGCGCGGGCGAGCTCCCGGGCCCGGCCCACGGAGCGCGGCTCGCGCGGCAGCCGCCAGTCGCCGACCGCGCCGGTCGGCAGGCCCTGGATACGCGCCATCAGGAGCGCGATGTCGTCCTCGCCGTGCCGGGTGTCAAGGGTGCTCAGCACATGGTCACAGACGTCTTCCAGCGGCCGTCCGGAGTTGGCGAGGGCGGCGCGGAAGGCGGTCAGTCCCTCGTCGAGCGGATGGTCGCGGGATTCGACAAGGCCGTCCGTGTAGAGGGCGAGCAGCGCGCCCTCCGTCACTTCGACCTCCACCTGTTCGAATGGTTCACCGCCCACGCCCAGCGGCATCCCCGGCGGCACATCGAGCAGCAGCGCCTCCTCGCCCGGTTCGACGAGCACCGGCGGGAGATGGCCGGCGTTGGCGAATGTGCAGCGCCGGGTGACCGGGTCATAGACGGCGTACACACAGGTGGCGAGGTAGACCTCGGAGAGGTCCGCGTCCCGCGACTTGTGGGCGACCCGCGACGCCTGCTGGGCGCCGATGGGGGAGCCGAGGCCGCGGGCGATCTCGTCGAGCGCGGAGAGCACCTCGGCGGGCTCCAGGTCGAGGAGCGCCAGGGTCCGCACCGCCGTACGCAACTCCCCCATGGCCACGGCGGCTCGCAGCCCGCGTCCCATCACATCGCCCACGACCAGCGCGGTCCGGTGGCCGGGCAGTTCGATGACATCGAACCAGTCGCCGCCCACTTCGGTGGCCGTGTTGCCCGGCAGATAGCGGCAGGCGATGTCCAGCCCCGCGGCCTCCGGGTCGCCGGGCGGGAGCAGACTGCGCTGCAGGATCAGCGCGCGTTCGTGCTCCCTCCGGTAGAGGCGGGCGTTGTCGATACAGACGGCGGCGCGCGCGGCGAGTTCGGCGGCGAGCGTCCGGTCCCGTTCGCCGAAGGGTTCGCTGCCCTTCGCCCGGGAGAACTGGACAAGCCCGATGACGGTGTCGTGGGCGACCATGGGGACGGCGAGCGTGGACTGGATGAGGCTGCCGGCCCCGCCGGGTATGGACTGCACACGGCCCGTGCGCAGCGCGTTCGCGCCGCGCGAGCTGAAGGGGAAGCGGTGCACCGCACCGACCTCGGGCGGGACATATCCGCTGTCGCCCAGTCCGTCGGGACCGGTCAGCGGGGCGTCGGAGACGGCGCTGGCGAAGGCGACCCGGCGCAGCCGGGCGCTGCCGCCGCCGGATTCGCTCCCGGAGGAGCCCCAGCGTCCCGGCGGCGCCTCCTCTCCGGTGAGCAGGCTCTGGTAGAGGTCGACGGCCGCGAGGTCGCAGAAACCGGGGACGGCGACATCGAGCAGCTCGCGGGCGGTGGTCTCCAGGTCCAGGGAGTTCCCGATCCGGGCGCTCGCCTCATTGAGAAGGGCGAGGTTACGGCGGGCGCTGGCGGCCTCGCGGGCGGCGATATGACGGCGTGTGACATCGGTGCCGACTCCGGCGACGCCGATGGGGCGGCCCGAGCCGCTGTGGACGCGATACAGGTCGACGGACCAGTGCCGGCGTTCCTTGCCGCCGGGCCGGGTGCCGACGATCTGGAGGTCGGTGACGGGCTCGCCGGTCGCCAGGACACGCTTGAGCGAGGCGGTCATGCGTTCGGCCTCGGGGCGGGAGAGATAGTCGTGGACCGTCCGGCCCCGGTGGTCGTTGGCCTCGCCGCCGAAGACCGCGGCGAAGCGCCGGTTGGCGCGCTGCACTCTGAGGTCCACGCCGAACAGCAGGAAGCCGAAAGGAGATTGGCCGAAAATCGCCTGCGAAGAGGCGATGTCGGTTTCGATTCGGCGGAGTGCGCGGACATCGACGACGATACAGAGAGCGCCCCGTTCGCCGCTCTCCGTCTCACTCGGCATCACATAGATTTCGGCGAGACCGTGCTCTCCGCGCTCCCGGTCCAGCCGGAACGGCACCAGGCCGGTCCATTCCTTGCCGTCGAGGATCTCGCTCATCTTGCGGTGGCCCCGCGAGCGCAGGTCGGGAGGCATGAACACCTCGACCGGGTCCTTGCCCCTGACCTCGTGCGGGCCGAGGTGGAACAGCTCGGCGGCCCGCTGGCTCCACTGGTCGACCAGCCCGTCCGGGCCGATCGAGAAGGAAGCGACTCTGATGTAGTCATACATCGAGCCGGGTGGACTGCTCTGCCATACGACGTCGCCCGTCGTCCCAGATATTTCGCTCACGCGACCGTCCCCTCCAGCTCACGCACCGGACCGGCCATGTCCGCAGTATTCAGCACTACGGCCCCAGGCGACACGGCGTTCACGATCACAGCAGGGTCTCGTTCTCTTTGAGCCGAGTCCAGCGTGATCGTTGTCCCTTCACACTTCTAACCAGGGAGGGGCAGCTCGAACCACACGGTCTTACCCGTCTTCCCTCGTCGCGTGCCCCAGCGACGGGCGGAACAGGCCACAAGGTGAAGCCCGCGTCCTCCCTCGTCGTCGGGCCCCGCGGGACGCTCGGTCGGGACGTCCGGAAGCGGATCGGAGACTTCGACCAGCAGCGCGGCGGGCTGTGCGGCGCCGGAGTCGCCGGGACCGCCCGGGCTGGGGGCGAGGGCGTGGACAGCCATCCGTACGCCGATCGGTCCCGCCGCGTAGCGGAGGGAATTCGTCACCAGCTCACTGACCAGCAGCACGGCCATGTCCCGGGTGGCGGGAGGCGCGCCCCAGGCGCTGAGGGTGTCGTAGACGGCATGGCGCGCGTCGCGCACGGCGTCGAGTGCGGCAGGAAAGGTCCACTCGGCGCATGCGCCCTCTGTGCCGATCAAGCCGATCACTTCCCGAGACCGATGGTTGAACCAGGTCCTTTTCAGGGGGACAATCTGCACATACCCGATATATGGCATGGCTACCGCCGAGGCCGTGGCGGGCCGGCGCAGATGGAGTACGCGGGGGCGCCCCGGCGCGGCCCCGGCGCGGGTGGAGCGGAGCCACGCGACCGGCGGGACCACCGGCTCAGGGCCGCCGGAGGGCACTCCGGAGACGGCGGGCGGCCTCGGCCACGGCCGGCCGGTCCTGATCGAGCCAGTCCACCGTGTGCGTCTCGTCCGGACCGAGCCAGCGGAGCTCGTCGTGGTCCTCAAGAGGGCGGGGCTCACCGGAGAGCAGCCGGGCGGTCCACACCTGGAGCACATAGCCGGGCTTCAGCGGCCACTCACCGGGGATGCGCTCCATCGGCTGCGCCTCCACGCCGAGTTCCTCCCGCAGCTCGCGCACCAGAGCCTGCTCGGGCCCCTCCCCGGGCTCCAGCTTGCCGCCGGGCAGCTCCCAGCGGCCGGCCAGCTCGGGAGGCGCGCTACGGCGGGCGGCCAGCAGCCTGCCCCGGTCGTACACGGCGCCCGCCACCACTACACGATCACCCATGCGCCGCAGCGTAACGCGGGGGCCCGGGCCCCGGGGATGCCGCCGCCCCGGTGCGCATACGGCGGCGATCCGCCCGTGGGGCCCGGGACCGCGCCGCGGGCCGGACGGGTCAGCGCGCGGCCTGGCCGACGCGCTCCACCCAGTAGAGCTGCTGGTGGCCACGGCCGTCGAGGCTGTCCGCGATCTTCTGCGCCTCGTCCTGCGTGGCATACCTGCCGACGCGATAGCGGTTGCCGTTGTCGTCCTGCCGTATCACCAGCCATGGGAGCAGGGCAGCAGCGTCGTTCATCGTGCCCCTCCCGCCGTCGGCCCGCATCTCTCTGAATCTCCCCAGGAAACCGCAATCCGCATATGCCCGAGCCTACGCCTGACCTTCACGCAGCGGATACGAGTTTTCACAAAGAGATACCGATCCGGCCAACAAAACTCCGGAACCGGCGGGCACGCACCGGCGCACGCGCCCCCTGTGGTCCCCTCGTCCGCCGGCTTGAGCCTACGCCGGACCGGTGTCCGCCGTCCCGGAGTTCGGCCGGGCCGTTCAGTCCCCGGGGGTCATCAGATGCGCTCCGGCGGTGATGTCCCTGGGCGGTGCGGGGGGCACCCGCACCGTGGGCACCGGCATCAGTACGGGTCCGGCCGCCGCGCCCTTCCTGCACGCGTCGCCGCATGCGGAGTCGAGCGAGCAGCAGAGGGAGCAGATCGGCCCCGAGTGGACGGGACAGTCCGCGATGTCCGGCAGTTCGTACGGCGTCTCGCACACCGCGCAGACATGGGTGGCGGTGATGTCGTCGACCTCGACCTGCGGGCCGTTGACCGGATTCGGCCGGGCCAGGTAGTACTTCCCCTTGGTCGCCCAGGCGATCAACGGGCAGAGGACCAGGGCGAGTCCGGCCGCGATGAAGGTCGAGAAGGCTTCCGCGTACTCGCCGAACAGTCCGAAGAAGGCCAGGATCGAGACGGTGGAGGCGATCACCATCGCGCCGAAGCCGGCCGGGTTCACCGCGTACAGATAGGCCCGTTTGAACTCGATGTACGCGGGGCTCAGCCCGATCCTCTTGTTGATGACCAGGTCGGCGGCGACCGCCGTGATCCAGGCGATGCCCACGTTCGAGTAGAAGCCCAGGAGCTTATTGAGGGCCGCGAACATGTTCATCTCCATCAGCGTCAGGGCGATGGCGAGGTTGAGGAAGATGTACCAGACCCGTCCCGGATGCCTGTGCGTGATACGGGAGAAGAAGTTCGACCAGGACAGCGAGCCGCTGTAGGCGTTGGTCACGTTGATCTTGATCTGGGAGACAATGACGAAGATCGCGGCCGCCGGCAGGGCGAACGAACCGAGCCAGGGTCTGAGCGCCTCGATCTGCGGAGCGATCGGCTCCAGGGCATGCGTCCTGCCCACCGCCTCCAGCGCCACGAAGGCGAGGAACGCGCCGCCGAGTTGCTTGGCCGCGCCGATGATGACCCAGCCGGGTCCCGCGGCGAGGACGGCGGCATTCCAGCGGCGCTTGTTCTGCTCGGTCTTGGCGGGCATGAAGCGCAGATAGTCGGCCTGTTCACCGATCTGGGCGATGAGCGAGAGCGCGACGCCCGTCCCCAGCCCGAAGCCGATCCAGGAGAAACCGGCACCGGCCCCCTCCGTACCGCCGAAGGAACCGAAGGCCCCCCACGCGTCCGGCGCGTTGAAGGCGAGCACCACGAACGGCAGCACCATGCCGACGATCCAGACCGGCTGGGTCCACGCCTGCACCTTCGCCAGCGCGCCCATCCCGCGGAACACGATCGGGATGACGATCAGGGTCGTCACCAAGTAGCCGATCTCGACCGGGAGTCCGACGGCCTGATGCATGGCCTGGGCCATGATCGAGCCTTCGAGCGCGAAGAAGATGAAGGTGAAGGAGGCGTAGATGAGCGAGGTCAGCGTCGAACCGAAGTAACCGAAACCCGCGCCTCGGGTGACGAGGTCCATGTCCAGGCCGTAGGTGGCGCAGGCCCGCGCGATCGGGATCCCGGTCAGGAAGATGATCGCCGCCGCCGTGAGGATGGAGGCGAATCCGCTGCCGAAACCGTAGGTGAAGACGATCGAGGCACCGATCGCGAAGTCCGCCAGATAGGCGATACCGCCGAGCGCGGTGCCCGCGACCGTGGAGGGCGACCAGCGGCGGAAGGAGTGCGGGGCATAGCGGAGCGAATAGTCCTCGCGGCTCTCGTCGGCGGCGAGCTTCGCGTAACTGCGCCTCGGCAGGCTCGGTCCGGTGGCGCCGGCGACGGGGGTCGCGCCGGATATCGCGGTTGGTGCCTCGGTGTCCGTCATCGGTAACGTCCGTTCGTCGGCGGTATACCGGTAGAGACGGGAAGGTAGGAGGCGGACATGACAAGCCGCATCAGCGGGTGATTGCCCCGCCGTTACGGCGACGGGCCGGGCGTTAACTCGCCGTCACGGCCGCCGGACGAGAGCGTCCGGCCAGCGGTCACTTGACGGAAAGGTGGTACGAGACGCGGTACCGGTCGGCGGGGACGACCACATCCGCCGTCTCGACGGCCCGCCCCGACGCGTAATACGTCCGCTCCAGGACCATCACCACATGGCCCGGTACGCCGCCGAGCGCCAGGAGCTCCTCCGCGAGACCCGGACGCGCGCCGACCTCCTCCACGACGTTGTCCACCACGATGTCGATGGCCGCCATCCGCTCGACCACTCCACAGCCTCCGAGCGGCCCTTCCTCGGGCAGCATCACCGGGGTGCGCCCGGTCACCGCGAGCGGCTCCCAGGAGGTGGAGAGCATCATGGGCTCGCCCCCGTCCCGGAACACATAGCGCGTGCGCATCACCCGGTCGCCCGGCTCGATGCCCAGCCGGGCGGCGATCTCGGGCTCGGCCCCGGCCTGCTCACTGCGGGACTCCCAGGTGCCCCGCGCGCTCTCCTCCGTCTGCTCCTGGCGGAACGGGCTGGAGCCGGACGGCGGCCGGTAGCCGGAGCGCGCGATCCGGCGCGGGACAGGACGCTCCCGCACATACGTACCGGATCCGGAGCGGCCCTCCACCAGCCCCTCGGCCATCAGGACCTTGCGCGCCTCCAGCGCGACCGTGTCGGAGACGCCGTACTCCTCGCGAATCCGGGCCTGCGAGGGCAGTCGGGTGTGCGGCGGCAGAGCGCCATTGACGATCTTCTCCCGTAGATCGCTCGCAACGCGCAGATAAGCGGGCTGCTCACCGAAAGCCACTGGCCACTCCCATCAGGTTGACAGACAGCAACAGACTGACAACCGTCGGTTGTTGACCGCAAGCATGGGCCAGAGTCTCACTCGAAGTGATGATCGGGGTATGTCCCAGGCTCTGCCGTTCGGGTGGGTACGCCTGCGCCGTCCGGAACTGCCATGCTGGCCGCCATGACGACGTACCGCTGCCCGGCCGACGGCACCCGCTCCCCCGTCGAGTCGCTCGCCTGGTGCTGCCCCGTCTGCGGCGGGCCCTGGGATCTCGACTTCGACGCCTCGCCCGTACCGCTCGAATCCCTTCCCCGGCGGGTCAACTCGCTGTGGCGCTACGAGGAGGCGCTGCCGCTCTCCGCGCCGCTCACCAGCCTCGGCGAGGGCCGTACGCCGCTCGTCCCGCTGACACCGTCCGTCTCCGCCAAGCTCGACTTCCTGATGCCGACGCTCTCCTTCAAGGACCGCGGCGCGGTGCTCCTGGCGGAACTGGCGCGGCGGCTCGGGCCCGACCGGGTGATCGCCGACAGCAGCGGCAACGCCGGCACCGCCGTCGCGGCCTACTGCGCGCGGGCCGGGCTGCCCTGCACGGTCTACGTCCCCGAGGCCACCCCGGTCAAGAAGACCGAGCAGATCCAGGCGCACGGCGCACGCCTCGAACGCGTCAAGGGCAGCCGTGAGGCCACGGCCCTGGCCGCCCGCGCGGCAGCCGGCGAACCGGGCACGTTCTACGCCAGCCACGTCCACAACCCGTATTTCCTGCACGGCACGAAGACCTATGTCTACGAGCTGTGGGAAGACCTCGGAGGCCGCCTGCCCGAGGCCGTCGTCGTCCCGGTCGGCAATGGCACCCTGCTGCTGGGCGCGGCGCTGGCGATCGGCGAGCTGCGTGCGCACGGGCTCATCGGCGAAAGCCCCGCTCTGATCGCCGTCCAGACCGAGGCGGTCTCACCGCTGGCGGCCGCCTTCCACGCGGGCGCCGACGAACTGCTCACCGGGGCCGCTCCCGCCCCGGCGCCCACTCTCGCCGAGGGCATCGCCATCCGGAACCCGCCGCGCGCCCGCCAGATTCTGCGTGCCGTCAGGGAGTCAGGCGGCACCTTCCTCACCGTGACGGAGGATCAGCTACGCGCCGCCCAGCTCGATCTGGCCGCCCGTGGCCTCTTTGTCGAGCCGACCGGTGTCGCCTGCTGGGCGGCGGTCGGCGGCTGGACGGACCGCAGCGCGGTCGTACCCCTCTGCGGTGCCGGTGCCACAACGGGACTGGCCCCGGCCGCGGGCCCTGCGGCGTCCCAGCCCGTCCGGCCTCAGCCCGTCCAGTAGGTGTCACGCCTGAGGGAGACGGCGGCCGACGGCGGCAGCAGGGTGGCGCGCCTCGGGCATCGCTCCGCCGTCCATGGCACCTGATCCGCGCCGGGAACACGTGGCCGGTCGGAATCAAAGCGCGCGAGTTCAGGAAATCCCGTGCGTGCGGACGCCGGAACCCGCTCACTGTCGCGCCGCGCATTCAGGGCCGCTGGCGCTGGGAGGACACTGCGGCTCCGGAACAAGTCGGCCGTCGGCGTGAGGACCGGACCGCGTCCGCACAAGCGGCCCCGCACGAGCCGGCACCCGAGCCGCCAGTGGCCGCCGCGGGGAGCGAGGCGGGGTACCGGGGCCCGTGGCGAATCGTCGGGGAGGAGGAGCGAACCGAGTGGACGTTCACGCCGTACGTAGGAGTCGGCCCCCTGCACTTCGGGATGACCTCGGAGGAGATCACCAATGCCCTCGGCGAACGACCGGCCGTCTCGTCCTACTCCCATCACGGCGAAGACCAACAACTCAACTACGCGGACTTCGCCGAGATCGGGATCAGAGCCCTCTTCCGTGACGGCCGCCTGGGGTGTGTCGCTGTGAACGCCCTCACCGGCCCCCAGGTGAGACTGGCCGCAGTCCCGCTGACCGGCTGCGCGCCTTCCCCTGTGGAGGAGTGGCTCGTCCACCGCACGACACTGCGGTCCGGCAGCCTGACGTACAGCCCCGCCGCCGATCCGGTCTTCGCCGATCTCGGCCTGGCGATCCGGTCCCAGCGGGCCGGCGACGTCGTCCTGTCCCGACCGCTCTTCCTAGCCCATGACTGGCTCGACCTGTGGCACTCGCTGCCCAGCGAAGAGTGGAACTTCGCCTGAACGGTCGCGAACGCTCCACTCTGGCACATGAACCGATCACGACAAGATCGACGGCACACGCGCCCCATCGCCTATGCAGCGTCGGATCACCCACGCACTGCTCGCGGGTATCCGCACCAACGGCCGCAAGCCAGGCCCTCCTCTCACCGGAAGCCGCCCATTGGCGAGATCGCCGAAGAACTCGTCCTCAGCGTCCTCACCGTGCGCACCCACAGCCAGAGCGCGGTAACCAAACTCGGCGCCCGCGACCGCGCCCAACTCCTCGGCATCGCCTGCCAGAACGGCCTGGTACGGCACGGCCTGAATGACGGTGCGCCAGACGTCTGGGGCAAGACCGGCCCAAGAGCCCCCTGGACCACTCCCGACCTCGGAAGTCAGACCGCCACGAGCCGGACCCGATCGCCGCAGAGCTTGACCATGTCGTCGATGTCGGAGGTCAACATGACCACCGGGCGGTGCTGTCGCAGCGCGGCCTCGGCAACCGCCGCATCGATCGCGTACTTGTGCCCGTGCAAACCAGCATCCATCAGCAACTTCGAAGCCGCCCTCGCCTCCTCGTCGCCCACCGGTACCACGCGCAGTCCGGAGAGCACCCAGCTCAAGCGGGAGTTATTCGTACGAGCGTGAACGACCTCGATGATGGTGAGCGCACTGATCGCGACCTCCATACCGCGCGAGCGCGCCTCGGCGACCAGGGCCACCACCTGCTCGTCCTCGGCGAGCATCTTCGAGAGCCCTTCGCTGTCGAGGACCAGCGTCCCCTCGTGACTCAGCTTGCGGCGGGCCACTCGCCCTCCTCGGCGAACACCTCGTCGAAGACCTGCCGTGCCCGCTGACGAGCCTGCTCGGAAACCGGCCCCTTGCGGCTCTCGTAGTCCGCCAAATACTCGTCGAGGACCTGCCCGCGCAGCTCACGCTCGACCGCCTCAGCGATGAACGCGGAGAACTCCCGCTTGCCCACCCGCGACCGGATCGCCTCCGCAGTCCCTTCGGGCAGCGACAAGCTCACCCGCGTCGCCGGCCCTTCCCCGATGCTGTACGTCGTCTCACCCATACCCCGAGTGTGTCAAACGAGTAGGAAAAGTGCCACGTCCACGCCACCTTCACACTCGGTCAGCGCCCCTGCTCGCACCCATCCCAGCACCGGCATCCGCAGCTCATCCCAGCACCATCCCAGCACGGGAAAAAACCAGGGGCCCGACTCAGAAGAGTCAGACCCCATTTGACCTGCATGTTTGCCAGATCAGCGACGGTGATAAGCCAGCCGCTAGACGTTGAAGCGGAACTCCACCACATCCCCGTCCTGCATCACATACTCCTTGCCCTCCATACGGGCCTTGCCCGCCGAGCGGGCTTCGGCCACCGAGCCCGTCTCGACCAGGTCGGCGAAGGAGATGACCTCGGCCTTGATGAAGCCCTTCTGGAAGTCGGTGTGGATCACACCGGCCGCCTCGGGAGCGGTGGCGCCCTTCTTGATCGTCCAGGCGCGGGACTCCTTGGGGCCGGCCGTGAGGTAGGTCTGGAGGCCCAGGGTGCGGAAGCCGACATGGGCGAGGGTGGCCAGGCCCGGTTCCTGCTGGCCCACCGACTGGAGCAGCTCCAGGGCCTCCTCGTCGTCCAGCTCGGCGAGGTCCGATTCCAGCTTCGCGTTGAGGAAGATCGCCTCGGCGGGTGCGACCAGGGCCCGCTGCTCGTTCTTGAAGGCGTCGTCCGTCAGCTCCTCCTCGTCGACGTTGAAGACGTAGAGGAAGGGCTTCGTCGTGAGCAGGTGCAGGTCGTGCAGCGGCTCCGCCTTCTCCGTGCCCTGGACGATGCCCGCGGAGAAGAGGGTCTCGCCGGTCTCCAGGATGGCCTGGGCCTCTTCGATGGCCTTGACCTTCGGCAGCACGTCCTTCTTGATGCGCGACTCCCGCTGGAGGCGCGGAAGGACCTTCTCGATCGTCTGGAGGTCGGCGAGGATCAGCTCGGTGTTGATCGTCTCGATGTCGTCCTTCGGCGAGACCTTGCCGTCGACATGGACGACGTTCTCGTCCTTGAAGGCCCGGATGACCTGGCAGATCGCGTCGGACTCACGGATGTTCGCCAGGAACTTGTTGCCCAGGCCCTCCCCCTCGGAGGCGCCGCGCACAATGCCGGCGATGTCCACGAAGTCGACCGTGGCCGGCAGGATCCGCTGGGAGCCGAAGACCTCCGCGAGCTTGTTCAGACGCGGGTCAGGCACGCCGACCACGCCGACATTGGGCTCGATGGTGGCGAACGGGTAGTTGGCCGCCAGCACGTCGTTCTTGGTCAGGGCGTTGAACAGGGTCGATTTGCCGACATTCGGCAGGCCGACGATTCCGATCGTGAGCGACACGTTGGCGACTTCCTGGAGTGAGGACTGGCAGATGGCCGGTGTGGCCCGATCCCCCAGTTTACGGGCGGCCCGCGGCGGTCAGCGACGGGTCCCGGGCGGCCCTCGGCCCGCCCTGCGGGGTGTCCTGGACGGCGCGCGGTCTGCCCTTCGGCGTCGAACTCAACGCCAAGGTCACCCAAAGGGCGTGTCCAACCCCTGAATCCTCCCCCTTCGCCACCTACGTTGTTCGGGTGGAGCAGCACAGGACACGTCAGCCCCAGCCCCGGCAGCAGCCGCGGCCCCCTCTCGCACGGCAGGGCGCCGTCGCTGAGAGCGTCGGTGTCTACCGGGTGCAGCCGACGCCCCGGCGGGTGCCGCCGGTGGTGGTCCGGCTGCGCAGACTGCCCAATCCCCGGTTCACCGGCCTCGGCGCGGGCCTGTTCGCCGTCTCGGCGATGCTGGTCGTCGCCTTCCTCGACGAGCTGCTCCTCGACGGCGCGCCCCTGGCGTACGGGCTGCTGTTCCTGCCGGTCAGCGCGCTGACCGCGCTCTGGGTACGGACCGCCGACCTGGTGACGGCCCCGATCAGCGTGCCGATCGCCTTCGCGGTCGGCACGATTCCGATCACCGGCGGCAGCGGCTTCGGCGGGCACACGATGGCGCTCGTCACGGCGCTCGCGGTGCACGCGGGCTGGCTCTACGGCGGGACGCTCGTCGCCGGGCTCATCGCCTCCGTACGGAAGGTGCGGCAGATGAGCCGGCGGCTGCGGAGCCAGAACACCGCCGCCACCTTCACCACCAGGACCGGAGTGGCCGCCGCGCGGCCCCCGGCGCCCAGGAGCGGCACCCCCAGGGCCGTGCGGCGCGGATAGACCGCCCGGGAGGGACGGTCCGTCCGCCCTCACGCGCGGTGACGGCGCGCCCGTGCTCGTCCGTACGGGCATACAAGGCCGCGTTCGTACGGGCGTACGGGTCGCGTTCATACGGGCGTCGTAAAGCCGTCGTAAGGCCGTCGTAAAGCCGTCGCACCGGCCGTCACCGCGCCGGTGTCACCTCCCGGCCGCCGCCATCGCGGCGCCCACGATCCCCGCGTTGTTCTGCAGCTCGGCCGGGACGACCTCGGCCTTGATCCCCTCGATCAGCGGCAGGAACTTGTCGGCCTTGCGGCTCACCCCGCCGCCGATGATGAACAGCTCGGGCGAGAACAGCATCTCCACATGGGCCAGATACTTCTGGACCCGGTGCGCCCAGTGGTGCCAGCTCAGATCCTCGTCCTCCTTGACCTTCGTCGAGGCGTGCTTCTCCGCGTCGTGGCCGTGCAGCTCCAGATGGCCCAGCTCGGTGTTGGGCACCAGCTTGCCGTCGGTGAACAGCGCGCTGCCGATCCCCGTGCCGAAGGTCAGCAGAAACACGGTGCCCTTACGTCCGCGTCCCGCGCCGAAGGCCATCTCGGCCACGCCCGCCGCGTCGGCGTCGTTGAGGACGGTGGCACGGAGGTTCAGCCGGTCGCCGAGCACCTGCCCGGCGTCCACACCGATCCATGCCTTGTCGACATTGGCGGCGGTACGGATGACCGAACCCGTGACCACGCCGGGAAACGTGATGCCGACCGGGCCCGACCAGCCGAAGTGCCGTACCACCTCGACCACACCGTCGGCGACGCTCTCCGGCGTCGCGGGGTGTGGGGTCAGTACTTTATGTCGCGGTTCAACCAGATCGCCGCGCTCCAGGTCCACGGGCGCACCCTTGATTCCCGAGCCGCCGATGTCCACTCCGAAGACGTTCATGGACACAACGTTACGGGCAGACCACGGCGGCGACTTCCGGGACGGCCCAATTACGGGCCCGGACGCCCGCATTGGCGGCGCCGGCGCCCGCTCCCCCGCTCACGCTCCGGCGCGCGTGTCCCGCGCCGGAGCGGTGGGCCGGACATGAGCGGACCGCCCGCCGTCACTTCCCGGCGAGGGCTGCCGCCTCCGCCCGCAGGTCGCGGCGCAGTTCCTTGGGCAGCGAGAACGTGATCGACTCCTCGGCGGCCTTGACGATCTCGACGTCCTCGAAGCCACGCCCCGAGAGCCACTCCAGCACGCCCTCGACCAGGATCTCCGGGACGGACGCGCCGGAGGTCACACCGACCGTGGACACGCCGTCGAGCCATGCCTCGTCGATCTCGTCGGCGCCGTCGACGAGATGGGCGTCGCCCGCGCCCGCGCCGAGGGCGACCTCGACCAGCCGCACCGAGTTGGAGGAGTTCTTGGAGCCGACAACGATCACCAGATCGGCGTCGGAGCCCATCTGCTTGACCGCGATCTGACGGTTCTGCGTGGCGTAGCAGATGTCGTCGCTCGGCGGCGAGATGAGCTGCGGGAACTTCTCCTTGAGCCGGTCGACCGTCTCCATCGTCTCGTCGACGGAGAGCGTGGTCTGCGAGAGCCAGACGACCTTGGAGTCGTCGCGGACCTCGACGTTCGCGACATCGTCGGGGCCGTCGACCACCGTGATGTGGTCGGGCGCCTCGCCCGAGGTGCCGATGACCTCTTCGTGGCCCTCGTGGCCGATCAGCAGGATGTCGTAGTCCTCGTTGGCGAAGCGCACGGCTTCCTTGTGGACCTTGGTCACCAGCGGGCAGGTGGCGTCGATGGTGGCGAGCCTGCGGCCGGCCGCCTCGTCGTGGACGACGGGTGCGACCCCGTGCGCGGAGAACATCACGATCGATCCCTCGGGGACCTCCGCCGTCTCCTCGACGAAGATCGCGCCCTTCCGCTCCAGGGTCTGCACGACGTACTTGTTGTGGACGATCTCGTGGCGGACATAGATCGGTGCGCCGTACTGCTCCAGGGCTTTCTCGACGGCGATCACGGCACGGTCCACACCCGCGCAGTAACCACGGGGAGCGGCGAGCAGGACGCGTTTGCCGGCGCGGCGCACGGCGTCTCCACTGGGGGCTGCGGCGGGCGACGGGCTGGACGTAGCAGTCATGCGCCCCATCGTAAGGCCGCCCGGAGCAGGGGGAGGTCCGTCCGGCACCGGCCCCGGACGGCCGGTGGGCCACGGCCCGTCGGCGGGACATTCTCCGAGTGATGTCACAGGCGGCGGATACGCTCCCGGTATGGCTCTCAACACTTCGGCGGACACCCCGCTGCCCGTCGGCGAGGTGTCACGGCTCATCGGCGGATGGATCGACCGGCTCGGTGCCGTCTGGGTGGAGGGTCAGATCACCCAGCTCTCGCGGCGGCCGGGCGCGGGGGTCGTCTTTCTGACGCTCAGGGATCCCTCGTACGACATCTCGGTGGGCGTCACCTGCTTCCGGCAGGTCTTCGACGCGATCGCGGATGTGGTCTCCGAGGGCGCCCGGGTGGTGGTGCGGGCCAAACCGGAGTGGTACGCGCCGCGTGGTCAGCTTTCGCTGCGGGCCACGGAGATACGGCCGGTCGGGGTCGGTGAACTGCTCGTGCGGCTGGAGCGGTTGCGGAAGTCGCTGGGCGCGGAGGGTCTGTTCGCCGCCGACCGCAAGAAGCCGCTGCCCTTTCTGCCGCAGCTCATCGGGCTGGTGTGCGGGCGGGCGTCGGCGGCCGAGCGCGATGTGCTGGAGAACGCGCGGCGGCGGTGGCCCGCGGTGCGCTTCGAGGTGCGCAACACGGCGGTGCAGGGGGTCAACGCGGTGGCCCAGGTCGTCCAGGCGGTGAAGGAGCTGGACGGGCTGCCGGAGGTGGACGTGATCATCGTGGCGCGCGGCGGCGGCAGTGTGGAGGATCTCCTGCCGTTCTCCGACGAGCAGCTTGTCAGGGCGGTGGCCGCCTGCCGCACCCCGGTCGTCTCCGCGATCGGGCACGAGCCGGACTCCCCGCTGCTGGATCTTGTGGCGGATGTGCGGGCCTCGACACCGACGGACGCGGCGAAGAAGACCGTGCCGGACGTCGGCGAGGAGCTGGACCGCGTTCAGGCGCTCCGGGACCGGGCGCTGCGGACGGTACGGGGGCTGCTCGACCGGGAGGAGCGCGGCCTCGCCCACGCGCTGGCCCGGCCGGTGATGGAGCGGCCGCACCGGATGGTGGAGGAGCGGGAGGCCGAGGTGGACGCGCTGGCCGACCGGGGCCGGCGGGTGCTTCGGCATCTGCTGGACCGCGCGGACTCGGAGCTGTCGCACACCTGGGCGCGGGTCGTGTCGCTGTCTCCCGCGGCGACGCTGGAGCGCGGTTACGCGGTGCTCCAGCGCGCGGACGGCACGGTCGTACGGTCGCCCGGGGACATCACGGCGGCCGAGGAGCTGCGGGCCCGGGTCGCGCGGGGCGAGTTCACGGTGCGGGTCGCGGAGTGACCCCGCACCGCCGCGCAGTCGTTGACGGATCGCGCGCACAGGCGCGTACCTAAGGTGGATCACATGGCCAGGACGGACAACGGGACATCGGCGGCCACGGCCCCGGACACCCTCGGCTACGAGCAGGCGCGGGACGAGCTGATCGAGGTGGTACGCCGGCTGGAGGCGGGCGGCGCCTCGCTGGAGGACTCCCTGGCGCTGTGGGAGCGGGGCGAGGAGCTGGCGAAGGTCTGCCGCCGCTGGCTGGAGGGCGCCCGGGCGCGGCTGGACGCGTCGCTGTCGGAGCAGAGCGCGGCGGGCGGCGGTGCCGCCGGTGACACGCGCGGTACGCCGGGACCCGGCGGGGAGGCACCGGCTGCCGGAAACGAAGGACAGTGATCTCTACCCGGCGGGCCGCGCGGGAACCCTGTGAATCGGATCACCCGGACCACGGTTTTTGTTGAATCTTAATTTATCTTGGCGTTACCGTACGAGGTGATCGTTCCAACTGTCGCATTGTCCGGAAGGTACCGCCAGATGTCCCTCGTTCTTGACCCCGCCGCTCAGGACCTCCTCTTCCGCGAAGCCCGTACCGCCAACACGTTCACCGACGAACCGGTGACCGAGGAGCAGGTCCAGGCGATCTACGACCTGGTCAAGTACGGCCCCACCTCCATGAACATGTCGCCGCTGCGGATCGTCCTGGTCCGCTCCGCGGAGGCCCGTGAGCGCCTGGTCCAGCACATGGCCGAGGGCAACCAGCCCAAGACCGCCGCCGCGCCCCTGGTCGCGATCCTGGCCGCGGACAACGACTTCCACGAGGAGCTGCCGCAGCTCTTCCCGCACTTCCCGCAGGCCAAGGACCTCTTCTTCGGTGACCGCGCGGTGCGCGAGGGAAGCGCCGCGCTGAACGGCGCCCTCCAGGCCGCCTACTTCATCGTGGGCGTACGCGCCGCCGGTCTCGCCGCGGGCCCGATGACCGGCTTCGACGCCGCCGGCATCCAGAAGGAGTTCCTGGACGCCGACCACACCCCGCTGATGGTCGTCAACATCGGCAAGCCCGGCGAGGACGCCTGGTTCCCCCGCTCCCCCCGCCTCTCCTACGACGAGGTCATCACCACCGTCTGAGCATCCGGGCCCGAGCGCGAGAAGGCCGCCGTCCCCTGCCGGGGCGGCGGCCCTCTCGTCAGCGGTTCTCAGGCCCGAGCCCCCCGGCGTCTCCCGACGCGGGTGCTCAGCGCGTGTTCCCGGCGGGGTCCGAGCCCAGCGCGGCCGCCATCTCGGCCAGCCGACCGTAGGAAGCGGTCCCGGTCACGACCGTGGTCGCGCCTCCGTCGGTGCGGACCAGGGCGTCGTACTTCGGCCCCTCCCAGCGCTGCCAGGTCTCGCCCGCCACCCGCTGGGTCCTGCCGGTGTCCTCGGCCCGCTGGCTGACCTCCGGCACATATTTCTCCGCCGCCGCCGTCGACTGCTCGACCGCGACGTATTCGCCGTCCGGGTCCAGATAGCCCAGGTGCCACGCGTTGTCGCTCTGCCGCTCGTAGGAGACCGACGTCGGCTTCCACTTCTGCGACAGACCCGCCGGGGCCAGCACCGCGTACGGCGCGGCCCGCCGCGCCGTCACCAGTTCGACCCGGTAGTCGACCGCCTGGACCGGATCGGCCTTCTCGTCATGCGGAATGAACACATAGATCCCGGCGACGACGACCCCGATGACCGCCATCGACAGGACCAGGTCCCGCACCGTCTGTCTGCCTCGCTGAGCTGCCACCCCACCATCGTCGCATCAAGGCCCCGCGCTCATACGTGGGCCCCTCTGCTCAAACTGTCGAGGTGCGGATACAGTCGTATCACCCTCTTATCCGGCCGTCGTCGTCCAGAGTCGTCCAGAAAGGTGCGCTCCGATGACCGAACATCAACTGCCGCCCCCACTGGAGGTGCCTCCCGAGGCACCCGACCGCAACCTCGCCCTGGAGCTGGTCCGGGTCACCGAGGCCGCCGCCATGGCGGCCGGCCGCTGGGTCGGGCGCGGCGACAAGAACGGCGCGGACGGCGCCGCGGTGAACGCCATGCGGACGCTTGTCTCCACCGTGTCGATGAACGGCGTGGTCGTCATCGGCGAGGGCGAGAAGGACGAAGCCCCGATGCTGTTCAACGGCGAACGGATCGGTGACGGCACCGGCGCCGAGGTCGACATCGCCGTGGACCCCATCGACGGCACCACGCTCAACGCCAAGGGCATGCCCAACGCCATCGCCGTGCTGGCCGCCGCCGACCGGGGCACCATGTTCGACCCGTCCGCGGTCTTCTACATGGACAAGCTGGTCACCGGAGCCGAGGCCGCCGACTTCGTCGACATCAACGCGCCCGTCTCGGTCAATATCCGCCGGGTCGCCAAGGCCAAGCAGATGCTTCCGGACGACGTCACGGTGGTCATCCTGGACCGGCCCCGCCACGACGGCGTGGTCAAGGAGATCCGGGAGACCGGCGCCCGGATCAGGTTCATCTCCGACGGCGACGTGGCCGGTTCGATCATGGCGGCGCGCGAGGGCACCGGCGTCGATCTGCTGATGGGCATCGGCGGCACGCCCGAGGGCATCATCTCGGCGTGCGCGATCAAGTGCCTCGGCGGTGTCATCCAGGGCAAGCTCTGGCCCAAGGACGACGCGGAGCGGCGCCGCGCGATCGACGCCGGGCACGACCTGGACCGCGTCCTGTCCACGGATGACCTGGTCAGCGGCGACAACGTGTTCTTCGTCGCCACCGGCATCACGGACGGCGAGCTGCTGCGCGGGGTGCGCTACCGCTCGGAGACCGCGACGACGTCGTCCCTGGTGATGCGGTCCAAGTCGGGCACCATCCGGCAGATCGACTCGACCCACCGGCTGTCCAAGCTCCGGGCGTACAGCACGATCGACTTCGACCGCGCGAAGTAAGGGCTGCGCCACTCAGCGGCAGCCCGGCACGGCCACGGCGCCGCCGCCACCCCGGTGGGGCGGAGGGCCCTTACGGAAGGGGCGTCCCCGCGGTGCGGCGGGGACGCCCCTTCCGTATGTCCGGACGCCCGAGGCTGCCCGGATGCCCGAAAGCCCCGATGCCCGAGGCGGGTCAGCCCGCGGCGGCGACCCGGTCGCCCGCCGCGGCGGCCTTCCTCAGCTCCACCTCGCGCCTGCGGCGGCGGGCCAGGACGACGCGGCGCTCGGCCGCGGTCAGCCCGCCCCAGACGCCGTACGGCTCGGGCTGGAGCAGCGCGTGTTCCCGGCAGTCCACCATCACCGGACAGCGGGCGCAGACCCGCTTCGCGGCCTCCTCGCGGGCCAGCCTCGCGGCCGTCGGCTCTTTCGACGGGGCGAAGAACAATCCGGCCTCGTCACGGCGGCACACCGCCTCCGAATGCCAGGGGCCGGCCTGATCCTCCCGAGCGGGACTCCGCTGCGGGGGCACGGCGGCGACCTGCAGGGGCTGATGCGGCAGTTGCAGCACGGTCTACTCCTGACGACGGCTTCGCGAGCGAGAGACGATGCAGCACTCCCTACCCGCTGTGCGCGCGCCTATGCACTGCGTGGCACTCAGTTCCGGAGTTCGGAACGCAGTGCGGAATTACCGACACGCAATCACCGACGGCCGGTTTTGGCCGAAAACAGCCATCCCGCAGCCATGGGGGACAAGGCGGCCCGGACCTTAACCGAGGTGCTTGCGCAAACGGTCACGGAGATCCGCGATGAGTTTCCCGCGCTTCGGCTTGGCCTCGACATTGCCGAACACCGAGAAACCATTCACAACGACGACCGGCGCCTCACCGTCCGGCGCTTCCAGCGTGACGACTTCGAAGTTCCCGAAGACGCCGGTGCCGTTGCCGCGCAGCGAGATGTTCTCGGGCACCCGGATCTCGACACTTCCGAAAATGGACGTCGCGTTGATCACGGATGTCCGCTGCCCGAAGAGAGCCTCCGTGAGATCGATCTCAACATTTCCGAAGAGCGCGAAGGCATTGGTCCTGCCACCCACGCGCCAACGCCCCTTGCAGGTCGAGCTGCTGAAGACCGCGACAAGGTTGTCGACCGGGGCCGCGGAGCCCTCGGGGCCGTATCCGTATCCCGACGCCGACGCCGACGCCGCCGCCGACACCCCGGGGGCGCCGAAGGGCCGCGCCCCGGCGCCGGCCGCCGGCAAGTCCCTCACCAGCGGTTCCAGTTCGCCGACGGTCTTGGCCCGATAAACGGAGTCGATCCGCTCGGCATGCTCCTCGGCGTCCAGGCGGCCCTCCGCCAGCGCCTCCCGGAGGATGTCCGCGATCCTGTCCCGGTCGGCGTCGGAGGCCCGGAGGCCCGCGGGCTCCGCCGATGCGAGCGGCTTCTGAGGGTGCTTTTCGAGGTCCACCGCCCCAGAGTAGCGAAACGCGATAGATCGCGACTAGGGGTCTTTCGCGCCCACGCGCCCCGCTGCCGCCGGGCCGTCCTCCACAGCGGCACCGCCGGAGCGCGGCCGGACTCCGGGCGCCCGGGGCCGCGCGCCGGGCAGGGCCTACGCTGGGTGCCGCGCCGCCAATGGGGGCCGCGCCGCCGTCTGTCGAGTGAGGAATGGCCGTAATGCCAGAGTTCGCGTACTCCGATCTGCTCCCCCTGGGAGAGGACACCACGCCCTATCGCCTGGTGACCGCCGAAGGTGTCTCCACCTTCGAGGCCGACGGCCGTACGTTCCTCAAGGTCGAGCCGGAGGCGCTGCGCACCCTCGCCGCCGAGGCGATGCACGACATCTCGCACTATCTGCGTCCTGCCCATCTCGCCCAGCTCAGGCGGATCGTCGACGACCCGGAGGCGTCCTCAAACGACAAGTTCGTGGCGCTCGACCTGCTGAAGAACGCCAATATCGCGGCGGCCGGGGTGCTCCCCATGTGCCAGGACACCGGCACCGCGATCGTGATGGGCAAGCGCGGCCAGAACGTGCTGACGGCGGGCGGCGACGAGGAAGCCCTCTCCCACGGCATCTACGACGCGTACACCAAGCTCAACCTGCGCTACTCGCAGATGGCGCCGCTCACCATGTGGGAGGAGAAGAACACCGGCTCGAACCTGCCCGCGCAGATCGAGCTGTACGCGACCGACGGCGGCGCGTACAAGTTCCTCTTCATGGCGAAGGGCGGCGGCTCGGCCAACAAGTCCTTCCTCTACCAGGAGACCAAGGCGGTCCTCAACGAGACCTCCATGATGACGTTCCTGGAGGAGAAGATCCGTTCGCTCGGTACGGCGGCCTGCCCGCCGTACCACCTGGCGATCGTCGTGGGCGGTACGTCCGCCGAGTTCGCGCTGAAGACCGCGAAGTACGCCTCCGCGCACTACCTGGACGAGCTGCCGGCCGAGGGCTCCCCCACCGGCCACGGCTTCCGTGACAAGGAGCTGGAGGAGAAGGTCTTCGAGCTGACGCAGAAGATCGGTATCGGCGCGCAGTTCGGCGGCAAGTACTTCTGCCACGACGTGCGCGTGGTGCGGCTGCCGCGCCACGGAGCCTCGCTGCCGGTCGCCATCGCCGTCTCCTGCTCCGCCGACCGCCAGGCCGTCGCGAAGATCACCGCCGAGGGCGTCTTCCTGGAGCAGTTGGAGACCGACCCGGCGCGCTTCCTGCCGGACACCACCGACGAGCACCTGGACGAGGGCACCGTGGTGCGTGTCGACCTCAGCCGGCCGATGGACGAGGTCCTCGCCGAGCTGACGAAGTACCCGGTCAAGACCCGGCTCTCGCTGACAGGACCGCTGGTGGTGGCCCGGGACATCGCCCACGCCAAGATCAAGGAACGCCTGGACGCGGGCGAGGAGATGCCCCAGTACCTGAAGGACCACCCGGTCTACTACGCGGGCCCGGCGAAGACCCCCGAGGGCTACGCCTCCGGTTCGTTCGGACCGACGACGGCGGGCCGGATGGACTCGTACGTGGAGCAGTTCCAGGCGGCCGGCGGTTCCAAGGTGATGCTCGCCAAGGGCAACCGCTCGAAGCAGGTCACCGACGCCTGCGGCACACACGGCGGTTTCTATCTCGGCTCGATCGGCGGCCCGGCCGCCCGGCTCGCCCAGGACTGCATCAAGAAGGTCGAGGTCGTCGAGTACGAGGAGCTGGGCATGGAGGCGGTCTGGAAGATCGAGGTGGAGGACTTCCCCGCGTTCATCGTCGTGGACGACAAGGGCAACGACTTCTTCACCGAGCCGGCGCCGGCGCCGACATTCACCAGCATCCCGGTGCGCGGCCCCGGTCTGGCCTGACCGCCCCGTCGCGGCAGGGCCGGTGGCCGTCCGGCGGAGACCGGCGCGGCCACGGCCCCGTTCAGGGGTCGAGCAGCCCCGAGGTGGCGAGCAGATAGCCGAGCTGCGCGCGGCTGTTGCTGCCCAGTTGTGCCGAGACCCGGCGCATGTGTTCGGCGACGCTGCGCCGGCTCATGCCGACCCGGCGGGCGATCGACGCGTCCGTCTCGCCGTTGACCACCGCCAGCAGGATGGTCCGCTGAAGGTCGGACGTGATGACGGGGCTGCGTGTCGGCGCCGCGTCCGGGCTGACCGGGACCGACCTGGCCCAGGCGTTGTCGAAGTAGTTGACCAGAAAGCGGACCAGGGCCGGATGCTGGACCCGCAGGGCGGTGTTCGGCTCCTCCGAGAACGGGATGAACGCGACGTCCCGGTCGCAGATGATCAACCGGTCGACGACCTCCGCAAGCGTCCTGATCTCCGCGCCGGCCGCCACGACCTGCTCGATGTAGGAGAGCGTCGCCGGGTGCGTGCGGACCGTGTGCTGATAGATCGTCCGCTGCCGTACGCCGCGCCGCAGCGTCCGCAGATCGCGGGGCAGGGCCTCGCCGAGGACAGGGGACGGACGCCCGCCGCCCGGCTGAGCGGTGCGCAGCTCCTCCCGGCAGCTCCCCACCGCCGCGTCCAGCGCCTTGCTGATGGCCGCGTGGCCGGTGAGCCGGGTGAGCGCGGGCTGTTCCCGCCGGTGCACATCGGCGTACAGGGCCTCGAAGACCGAGAGCGCGGCGCGCGCGGAGCGGAGGTTCCCGCGCTGCCGCGCGAGCGCCTCCTCAATGGGACCGAGCGCGGCGAACGATGCCGTCTCGGGCGAAATGGGGATCATAAATCCCGGCGAGTCCCGGTCCTCCACCACAAGATGCAGGGAACGCAGACAACCGGGCACCTCGTCTCCCGGAAGGGCTCCTTCCACGAGCGCGCGCCGGTATGCCGCCAGGGCCGCTTCACACGGCCGGTCCGGCGACGATTCGCGGCAATCACATGCCCGTGTGCTGGAATGATCGTCCTTCACAAGTATGCAGATTACATTTGTACTGACGGGGCGACATCAATGATCGCGGTGACTCGACGAGTATGTGCCCGTGACGCCCGGCATCGACCACGCGAACAACACGGCCCTCGGAGAACGGCGTTACCGGCTCCTTGTCGCCGGTTACGCGATCTCCTCGTACGGCACCTTCCTGAATATGGTGGCGCTCAATCTGTTCGTCTACGAGACGACGGGAAGAGCGCTCGCCCTGGGCCTGTTCATGGCGGTAAGGCTGGGCGCCGGTTTTGTGGCCGGTCTGCTGGCCGGTGGTCTGCTCGCCCGGTGGAGGGCCAAGAGCGTCATGCTCTGGGCGAATGTCGCGCAGGCCGCAGTGATGCTCCTGCTGATCTTCGCGCCGGACGGACTGCGGACGGCGGCCCTGATGGCCGTCTCCCTGGTGGTCGGCGGCTGCGGGACGCTCTTCATGGTGGCCCTGCGCAGCTCCATTCCGGAGATGGTGGGCGCCGACCGGCGCGGCTGGGCGAACTCCCTCTCGATCACGGGACGTTCACTCGCGATGGTGGCCGGGTTCGCCTCGGCGGGCGTGGTGGTCTCGCTCGTCGGTTACACGGCGGCGTTCGTGGTGGACATGACGACGTTCACCATCTGCGCCGTGACCGTCGCGCTGCTGCCGATCGCGGGCGGCGGCAGGGGGAAGGCCACCGCGCCGGACCCGGCCGAGGCCGCCGGGGAGGGCCCGGAGCGGGCGCCCGCGACGGAGAAGAAGGCCGGCCGGCGGCGCACACCCGTCGCGTTCGCCGCGCTGGCCGCCGCGCCCGGTCTCGGGCTAATGGTGGCGCTGCGCGGGGTCGACGCCTTCGGCTCGTCCTCGCACAACGCGGCGCTGCCGGTGTACTCCAGCGAGCTGGACGCCTCGCGTCCCGCCGTATTCGTCAGCGCGTTCTGGTGTCTGTGGGCGCTCGGCAATGTCCTCGCCCAGCAGTTGATCCAGCGGTACGCGAAACGCACCGGGCGTTCGGTCGGCGCGCTGGGCTTCGGTTACGGCACGATCGCCATGTCCGGCGCCTTCATCCTCGCGTTCGCGGGCTTCCCGCTGGCGGCGACCGCCGTGATCGCTCTGGTCGCGGGAGCCGCCGACGGGCTCACCGAGGTGTCGTACACCTCGCATCTGCAGACGCTCTCCGACAAACTGCGCGGACATGCCTTCGGACTCTCCGCGACCTTCGAGAATCTCGGTTTCGGCGTGGGCACGATCCTGGTCGCCCTGGCACTGGACCGGTACTCCCCGCTGGCGGTGGTCGCGTGGTCCCACGGAGCGGCCATCCTGGTCGCGGTCGCGTTCGTGTTCCGGGTGGTGAGGCTGCGCGGGGCCGGGCGCGCCCCGGCGGGGAGAGGAGAGGCGGATGCCGGAGGAGCGCATCGCGGTGATCGGGATGGCGCTGAGGTTCCCGGGAGCTGACACCGCGGAGCGGTACTGGCGGGACATCAGGGGCGGCGTCTCGCACGTACGGCGGTTCACCGACGCGGAGTTCGCCGCCGCCGGGGTGCCGCCCGCGGAGTACCGCGCGGACGGATTCACCGGTGCCAGCGCCCTGCTGGACGGTATCGACGGCTTCGACGCGGAGTTCTTCGGGATGAGCGGCCGGGAGGCGACCGTCACCGATCCGCAGCAGCGGCTCTTCCTGGAGTGCTGCTACAAGGCGCTGGAGGACGGCGGTTACGCGGGCGCCGGCGACGACTTACGGATCGGGGTCTACGCCAGTACCGGTTACCGGCTGTACTCGTTGCACAGCTATCTCGCCGGGAACCTCGCCGGGGAGGCCGGGTCCGGCGACTGGATGACCGTCAAACAGATCCAGGTCGGCAACTATCCCGACTTCACCGCCAACCGGGCCGCCTTCCGGCTCGGGCTGACCGGGCCCGCGGTCAATGTGGCGACGGCCTGTTCCAGCGCGCTGGTCTCCGTCCATCTGGCCTGCCAGGCGCTGCGCGCCGGTGACGCCGATCTGATGGTGGTGGGGGCGGCGGCGCTGCATGTGCCGCAGGTGACCGGGCACCGCCATATGAAGGGCTCGACGATCTCCAGGACGGGCACGGTACGGGCCTTCGACGCGGACGCGGACGGCACGGTCGGCGGCAACGGGGTCGCGGCCGTTCTGCTGAAGCCCCTGGAGCGCGCGCTCGCGGACGGGGACACGGTGCACGCCGTGATCCTCGGTTCGGCGGTGACCAACGACGGCGCGGCCAAGGCCGGATTCGCCGCGCCGAGCGTCGCCGGGCAGCGCGACGCCGTGCTGGGCGCGCTGCGCGCCGCCGGTGTGCCGGCCGATTCTGTGGGCTATCTGGAGACACATGGCACGGGCACGCTCAAGGGCGATCCGATCGAGTTCGCCGGGCTCACCGAGGCGTTCCGCCGCCACACCGACCGGGTCGGCTTCTGCGCGCTGGGCTCCGCCAAACCGGCCATCGGGCATCTCGACAGCGCGGCGGGTCTGGCGGGGCTGATCAAGGCGGTCCTGGTGCTGCGGCACGGGATCGTACCGCCGCTGGTGAACTTCTCCCGGCCCAATCCGGCGCTGGCCCTGGCCACCAGCCCCTTTCTGCTGCCGGAGCGGGAGCGCGCGTGGCCGGTCGGGGGAGACGGGCCGCGCCGGGCCGGGGTGCACTCCATCGGGCTGGGCGGCACCAACGCCCATGTCGTCCTGGAACAGGCGCCGCCACCGGTGGCTGCCGCCGTGGCCGGAGCGGCGGACGCGCCCCGGCTGCTGCCGCTGTCCGGACACAGCCGGGCCGCGCTGGTGGCGTACGCCCGCGCCTTCCGGGACCATCTCGCGCGGCATCCGGCGACCGCGCCCGCCGATCTGGTGGTCAGTACCGCCCTGGGACGGCGCCATCTGCGCCACCGGCTGGTGGTGACCGCCGAGGACGCGCGCACCGGACTCGACGCGTTCCTGGCGGGAGTGCCCTCGGACACCTACACCACGGGGACGGTGGCCGGCCCGGACCGTCCGGCCGGGTCCGTCTTCCTGTTCAGCGGACAGGGCGGCGGCCGTCCCGGCACGGCCGCCGGTCTCGCCGCGCGCTTCCCCGTGGTGGCCGGGGTCCTGGCGCGCTGCGCCCGGGTGTACGCGGAGGAAACCGGGGACGGTGACTTCCTCGACCGGCTGGTGCGCGGCGCCGGGCCCGCCGGGTGGGACACGGCGTTCGCGCAGCCCGCGCTCTTCGCCCTCCAGATCGCCCAGGCGCGGCTGTGGGAACACCTCGGTGTCACGCCGTCGCTCGTCGCCGGGCACAGCGCCGGCGAGTACGCGGCGCTCTGTGCGGCGGGGGCGCTGAGCACGGAGGACGCCATGCGCCTGATGTGCCGGCGGGGGCGGCTGATGCGGTCCGCCGCCGAGGGCGCGATGCTCGCCGTGTTCGTGACCGAGACGCGGGTGAAGGAGCTGCTGGGCGCCGTCGGGGAGCTCGAACTCGCCGCGGTCAACGGCCCGCGTCACCATGTGGTCGCCGGTCCGCCCGGGGCCGTGGCGACGGCGCGGGACCTGCTCGCGGCGCGCGGCGAGGCGTATGAGCCGCTGGCCGTCGACCGCGCCTTCCACTCGGCGCTGCTCGATCCGGTCCTCGACGAGCTGCGTGCCGCAGCGGGCCGGGCCCGGCCGCGTCCGCTCCGGATCGCCTTCGTCAGCGGTCTCGACGGTGTGGTGCGCCCGCCCGGCTGGCTGCCCGACCCCGGCTATCTGGTCCGGCAGGCGCGCGAGCCCGTCGATTTCCACGCGGTGCTGCGGACGGTGGCACCGGACGCCGGCGGCCCCGCCGTACTGCTGGAGCTCGGGCCCGGCGCCACGCTGACCGGGATGGCGCGCCGGGCGCTGCCGGGTGTCGCCGCCGCGCCGACCCGGCGGCTGTGGGAGGCGGTGGCCCTGCTGCACTGCTCGGGAGCCGGCATCGACTGGGCGGCGCTGCTCGCCGGTGGCGGCGGGCGGCGGGTGCCGCTGCCGACCTATCCGTTCCAGCATCAGTCGTACTGGACCGGTCCGCCGCCGGTGCCGGTGTCCGCGCGTGACTACGATCGCCCAACGGAGGATGGCATGACCGAACAGGCCGTACTGGAGCGGGTGTTGGCGCTGACCGCCCGTCATCTTGGTTATCCGTTGCCGGAGGTCGGCGCCGACCGCTCGTATGTCGGTCTCGGCGCGGACTCGCTTCAGCTCGTGGGGATGGTGCGGCAGTTGGAGGCGGAGTTCGGCGCGGAGCTGGCGATACGGGAGATCCTGGAGGAGGCGGGCACACCGAGGCTGACGGCCCGGCTGATAACCGCCCGTACGGCGCCGCCGGAACCGGAACCGGAAGCACAACCGGAACCGGAACCCGGAGCGGTGCCCAGACCGGGGCCGGAACCGGCGTACGCGACCCGGGCCGAGATCGAGGAACTCTCGCGGCAGATACGGCAGCTCGCACAGGCCCAGTCGGCGATGCTGACCCAGCTCTCCGACGCGGTCGCCCTGCTGACCGGCGCACCGGAGGCGACGGACCGATGACGGTGGAGGAGACCGGCGCGGCGGGTACCGCCGGGGCCGAGGTGGCGAGGGCCGCCACACTCTCGCAACGGCTGACCGCGCAGCTCGCGGCGGCCGGACGCCGCCGGGCCGCCGCCGGCACGGACCCGCGCAGGGAGCCGCCGCCCGCGGACCGGCCGGATCCCGGCCATGGCCCCCGTCGTGTCGTGGACCCGGCGGGCGGCATGGCCGGTGCGGGGGCCGGCGCCGGCCAGCGGGCGCACACCGAGGCCCTGATCCGGCGGTTCACGGAGCGCACCCGTACGTCCAAGGAGATCGCCGCGCGCCACCGGCCGGTGCTGGCCGACAGCCGGGCCGTGGTCGGATTCCGCGCCGCCACCAAGGAGATGCTGTATCCGATCGCGGCGCGCTCCGCCCACGGCGCCCGGATCACCGATGTCGACGGCAACGACTACACCGACATCACCATGGGGTTCGGCGCGCTGCTCTTCGGGCACGAGCCGGAGTTCGTCACCGACGCCGTCCGGCGGCATCTCTCCGGGGGACTGCGGTTCGGGCCGCGCTCCGCCGACACCGGCGAGGTGGCGGAGCTGCTCGCGGGACTGACGGGGATGGAGCGTGTCGCCTTCGCCGGGTCGGGCACGGAGGCGAACTCGGCCGCGCTCAGACTGGCCCGCGCCGCCACCGGGCGCGACAAGGCCGTGATGTTCCGGGGCTCCTACCACGGCCATGTCGACTCGGTGCTCGGCAGGCCCGGCGACGCCGAGGGCCGCCGCACGGTCCCCGTCTCCCGGGGCATCCCGGGCAGCGCCGTCGCGGAGCTGATCGTGCTGGAGTACGGCAGCCAGGAGGCGCTCGACACCATCGACGCACTCGGTGACAGCATCGCCGCCGTCCTGGTCGAGCCGGTGCAGTGCCGCAACCCGGGCCTGCGGCCCGCCGAATTCGTGCGGTCGCTGCGGGAGCTGACCCGCCGCCGGGGCATCGTGCTGCTCTTCGACGAGATGCTCACCGGGCTGCGGCCGCACCCGCGCGGCGCGCAGCACCACTACGGCGTCGTCCCCGACCTCGCCACCTACGGCAAGGCGCTCGGCAGCGGCTTCCCGATCGGCGCCGTCGCGGGCCGGGCCGACATCCTCGACGGGGTCGACGGCGGGCTCTGGCAGTACGGGGACGACAGCCGGCCGCCGCACGAAACCACCTATTTCGGTGGTACGTATATGCAGCACCCCCTCTCCATGGCCGCGGCCAGAGCGGTGCTCACCCATCTCACGGAGCAGGGCCCCGGGCTCCAGGAGCGGCTGAACGCCCGTACCGACGCGCTCGCCGCCGATCTCAACCGCTTCTTCCGCGACGAGGAATTCCCGCTGGAGGCCGCTCACTTCGGCTCGATGTTCCGCTTCACGCACCGCGCCGACATGGAACTGCTCTACCACCACTTGCTGCTGCGCGGCCTCTATGTCTGGGAGTGGCGCAGCTTCTACCTCTCCACCGCGCACACGGACGAGCACACCGAGGAGATCGCCGCCGCGGTCAAGGGCTCACTGCGCGAGCTGCGCGACGGCGGATTCTTCCCGGCCGCCCGCGCGGGCCGGGCCGGGGCCGCCGCGCGGCCCCGGCCCGCCCCCGACTTCGGGGTGTACTTCTTCGGCGACTACCCGGAGACCGGCGGCAGCGGCACCGCGCAGGCGTACGACGCGCTCGTCGAGACCGCGCGCTTCGCCGACCAGCACGGCTTCAGCTCCGTCTGGGTGCCGGAGCGGCACTTCCACTCCTTCGGCGGCCTCTTCCCCAACCCGGCCGTCCTCGCCGCCGCGCTCGCCCGCGAGACCGCCCGGATCCGGATCAACGCCGGGTCCGTCGTGCTGCCGCTGCACGACCCGATCCGGGTCGCCGAGGAGTGGTCGGTGGTCGACAATCTCTCCGGCGGCCGGGTCGGCATCGGCTGCGCCACCGGCTGGCACGCGCGGGACTTCGCCCTGCACCCGGAGCGGTTCGCGGACCGCAGGGAGATCGCCTTCGCCCATCTCGACGACATCCGGCGGCTCTGGCGCGGTGAGGCCGTGCGGCGGCGGACCGGCGAGGGCACGGAGACGGACGTACGGATCCATCCCCGGCCGGTCCAGGACACCCCGCCGATGTTCCTCGCCACCACGGGACAGCGTGCCTCCTACGAGGAGGCGGCCCGGCGCGGACTGGGCGTCGTCACCCATCTGATGAACCAGACCGTGGACGAACTGGGCGGCCATGTCGCGCACTACCGGCGGGTGCGCGCAGAGAGCGGGCTCGACCCGGACGCGGGCCGGGTGACCGTCCTCGTCCACACCTATCTGGGCACGGACCACGAGGCGGCGCGGGCCGAGGCGCTGGAGCCGATGAGCCGGTATCTGCGTTCGTCGCTGCTGATGCGGTCGGCCGCCACCGCGCTGGGCCACAGCGCGGAGGATGTGGCGGCGGCCGGCGAGGAGGACCTGGACTATCTGTTCCGCCGCGCGTACGACCGGTACTGCGACCAGCGGGCGATGATCGGTACGCCGGAGAGCTGCGCGCCGTTCGTGGAGGCGCTGCGCCGGGCCGGTGTGGACGAGATCGCCGCGCTCGTCGACTTCGGACTGCCCGTGGAGCGGCTGCGGGCCGGACTGGACCAGCTCGATCTGCTGCGCCGCCGCTCGCGTCCCTCGCCGGAGGACGGCGGCCCGCGACGCGCGACGGAGGGCGCAGGAGCCGCGCGGGACGACGGCGCGGACCGTCCGGCCGAGACCGTCGCCCCGGCCACCTCGGCCCAGCGGCGGCTGTGGCTCGCGGCGCGGCTGCTCGCGGACCCCGCCGCGTACAACGAGACACAGGCGGTGCGGCTGCGCGGCCCGCTGGACGAGGACGCCCTGCGTACCGCCGTGGACGGCCTGGTCGCCCGGCACGCCGGGCTGCGCACGGTGTTCCGCGCGGGACACGGGGACGAGACCGTGCTCCAGGTGGTGCGGCACGGGTGGCGCGTCCCGCTGCGGCTGACCGACGCCCGGGACCGGGACCCGGCGGAGGCGATCGGCGCGGCACTCGCCGAGGAGAGCGGGCGCGCCTACGACCTGGCCCGGGGACCGCTGTTCACACCGCGGCTGGTCCGGCTGGCGCCGGACGACCATGTGCTGGTGTTCGGCATGCACCACATCGTCACCGACGCGCACTCCGCCGCTCTGCTCGCCGCCGATCTGGAGGAGTTGTACCGGGCCGCCCTGGAGCACCGCGCCCCGGTGTTCGAACGGCCCGCCGGTACGACCGCCGGTGCGGCGGAACCGGTGCGCGACCACGCCGATCTGGCCTGGTGGCGTGCGCGGCTCGGGGAGAAGCCGCCGGTGCTCGAACTGCCCACCGACCGGCCGCGCGAGCGGCGGACCGGGGGCCGTGGCGGCGCCGCCGCGATCCGGCTGGATCCCGGGCGCACGGCGCGGCTCCAGGAATGGAGCGGCGGACGGGGCGTCACGCTGTTCGCGACGCTCTTCACCGCCTGGCGGCTGGTGCTGCGGCGGCGCTCCGGGCAGGACGACTTCGTCCTCGGCTCCACCTTCGGCCGGCGCACGGCGGAGACCCGCGACACCGTGGGTTTCCATGTGGCGCTGCTGCCGCTGCGGGCGTCGCTCACGGACGCGATGACGGTGACCGAGGCGGTACGGGCCACCGGACGCGCCCTGTTCGAGGCGGCCGAGCACCAGGAGGTCGATCCGGACGCCCTGCTGGCCGGCGTCCATCCGGCGCCGGGCAGCCCCCGGCCGCTGATCACGGTCTCGGCGGATCTGGACGCCGAGACACTCAGCCGGATCGATCTGCCGGGGCTGCGCGCGGAGGAGGTGACCGCGGGGACGGCGTCGGCGCCGCTGGAACTGGCCCTGATGGCCACCCGTACCGCCGCCGGACTGCGGTTGCGGCTGCGCTACGACGCGGATCTCTTCGACGCGGAGACCGGGCGCCGTCTCCTCGGCGAGCTGGACCGGACGCTGGAGTCGATGGCGAGCGGCGGCGAGGATCTCCGCGTGGGCGAGGCGGGGGCCCCGGAGGAGGACAGGGGCGCCGTCGCCGATGTGCTCCGGGACGTCTGGGAGTCGGTCCTGGACGTCCGGGGCTTCCCGGCGGACACCAGCTTCTTCGACATCGGCGGGAACTCGATCGCCGCCATCCGGCTGGTCAACCGGGTACGCGATGTCCTCGGCGTCGACTATCCGATGGCCGATTTCTTTATGGACGCCACCCTGCGCGCCATGACCGAACAGCTCGCGGGCGGTCCCGGCGCGCCGGCCGGCCCGGCGGCGGCCGGCGCGCGGGTACGGGGGGAACTGTGATCGACGCCCTGCTCGACCGGCTGTCCGCGCTCGATGTGCGCCTCGCCGCCGGGCCGGGCGGAGTGCTGCGCTACGACGCGCCGCGCACC
Organism: Streptomyces sp. NPDC006923; assembly: GCF_040635655.1. Classification (NCBI taxonomy): domain Bacteria; kingdom Bacillati; phylum Actinomycetota; class Actinomycetes; order Kitasatosporales; family Streptomycetaceae; genus Streptomyces; species Streptomyces sp. NPDC006923. The sequence continues at coordinate 25,067 of NZ_JBEYIF010000006.1, read as the reverse complement.
GCTCTCACCGACGAACTCCTGGCCGAACTGCGCCACCACAAGCGGGAGTTGCTGGACCGCCTCACCGGCGCCGAGGTGATCGACCGGGCACCGGTCAGCGATCAGCAGGCGCGGATGATCGCCGGGCACCACGCCGTGCCGCACTCCGAGGTGTGGAACATCCCGACCAGGATCAGCTTCACCGGAGCCCTGGATCCGGAGGCGCTGCGGTCGGCGCTCACCGAGCTGACCGCCCGGCACCACGCGCTGCACACCCGGTTCGTCAGGGCCGGGGAGAGGACCGGGGACAACACCGGCGCCGGGGAAACCGGAGCCGGCACCTGGTGGCAGGAGGTGGTCGTACCCCCGCCCCTCGATCTGCCGGTGGAGGATCTCACCGGGCTGCCCGCCGCCGAACGGGAAGACCGCTTCGAGGAGTTGTGCCGGGAGACGGCCGGCGGCGGCTTCGATCTCACCCGGCCCGTGCTGCCCCGGCTGCGGCTGCTGCGCGTCGCGGAGGACCGGTGGGCGCTGATGTTCGTCCTGCACCACATCTGCGCCGACGGCTGGTCCCTGTCGCTGCTGCTCGCGGAGATCGCCGAGCTGTACACCGCCGCCGCGGCCGGCGTCCCGCACACGCTCGCGCCGCCGGGCGCGCAGTCCACGGACTACGCCCGCCGGCAGCTCGCGCACCACGATCCGGAGACGGAGGCGCGCAGGGCCGCGTACTGCGCCGCCTATCTCGACGGCGTCCCGTCCGGGGTGCCCGTCCCCACCGACCGGCCCAGGCCCGAGCGGCTCAGCGGGCGCGGCGACACCGTGCGGGGCCTCGCCTCCGGCGAGGTGCGCGCGGCCGTCGAAGAGTTCGCCGCGGCCCGGCACACCACACCGTTCGCGGTGGCGGCGACCGCGCTCGGGGTGTTCCTGGCCGGGCTCTCCGGCGAGCGGGACATCCTGCTCAGCGTCCCGTACGCCAACCGCCAGGGCACCGCCTTCGAGTCGCTGGTCGCCATGACCTCGACCGCCGTGATGGTGCGGGTGCGGATCGATCCGGACGAGAGCCGCGCCGCCCTGGTGACGCGCACCGGCGAGGGCGCGATGGGCGCGATGGCACATGTGCTGCCCACCGCCCGGATCATGCGGGCGATGCGGGAGGCCGGCGCCCGCGACGTCCCGGACCGGGTGCCGCACATCCTCGCCTTCCAGAACTCGCTCGACACGGACATCGAGATCCCCGGGCTCCGCGTCGAGGTCGAGGATCTGGCGCCGCCGCTCTCCCGCAGCGAGCTGTGTTTCGGCCTGGCACCGTGCCGGGACCGCGTTCGGGGGTACAGGACGTTTCTGGAGTACTCCGCGGACCTGTGGAACCGTGGGACGGCCGAAGATCTGCTGTCCTCCTACGCCGCGCTGCTCGCGGAGTTCTGCGCCTTCCCCGACCGGCCGGTCAGCGATCTGCTGCCGACCGGACCGATCCCCCCCACCACTGGAAAGGCGGACGCCGTATGACGCCGGCCCCCCACCGCAGCCACGCCGACGACCTCCTGTCGTTCATCGGATCGAGCCCTTCCCCGTACCACGCGGTGGCGAGCGCGGTCCGAAGACTGGAGAAGGCGGGCTTCCGCGAGCTGTACGGAACGGACGACTGGTCGGACACGACCGGCGGTTGCTTCGTGGCCCGCGGCGGCGCCCTGATCGCCTGGTACGTCCCGGAGGGCGCGCCCGCCCACACGCCCTTCCGGATTGTCGGCGCCCACACCGATTCACCGAATCTGCGGGTCAAGCCGAGACCCGACACCGGTTCGGCCGGCTGGCGGCAGATCGGGGTGGAGATCTACGGCGGGGTCCCCCTCAACACCTGGCTCGACCGCGATCTGGGCATCTCGGGACGGCTCGCCCTGCGCGGGTCCGGCGCCGGAACCGGGCCGCGGACCCGGCTCGTCCAGATCGACGAACCCCTGCTGCGCGTCCCGCAACTCGCCATCCATCTCGACCGTTCGGTCAACGACGGGCTGGCACTCGACCGGCAGCGGCACATCGCGCCGCTGTGGGCGCTGGGGGCGCCGGAGGAGGGCGCGCTGCTGCGCCGGGTCGCGGGGGCCGCCGAGGTGGATCCGGCCGAGGTGCTCGCCTGGGACCTGATGCTCCATGACATCCAGCGGCCCGGATATCTGGGCGCGGACCGGGAGTTCGTGGTGTCGTCCCGGCTGGACAACCTGGTGTCGGTGCACGCGGGCGCGACCGCGCTGGCGAACGCCGCGACCGCCGCGGAACAGCCCGCGTACATCCCCGTCCTGGCGGCCTTCGACCACGAGGAGGCCGGCAGCGGCTCCGAGACGGGCGCGCAGAGCCCGATGCTCGAACGGACCCTCAGCCGCTCCGTCACCGCCCGGGGCGGCGGTCCGGAGGACTGGGCGCGCGCCCTCTCCGGGGCGCTGTGCGTCTCCGCCGACATGGCGCACGCGGTACACCCCAACTACACGGAACGGCACGATCCGGACCATCGTCCGCTGCCCAACGGCGGCCCCACGGTCAAGGTCAATGTCAATCAGCGGTACGCCACCGACAGCACCGGCATCGCGGTGTTCGCCGAGGCGTGCGAGCGGGCCGGAGCGCCGTGGCAGCCGTTCGTCTCCAACAACGCGATGCCGTGCGGCACCTCGATCGGGCCGCTCACCGCCGCCCGGCTCGGCGTCACCACGGTCGACGTGGGCGTGCCGGGACTGTCCATGCACTCGGCGCGCGAACTGTGCGGGGCGGCCGATCCCGGCCATCTCGCCGCCGTCCTCGGCGCCTTCGTCTCGGGCGGCTGACGGGCCCCGCCCGCCTGTTCCGCCGCAGTCGCAGGGTCGGTAGCCGTGCTCACGTCCCCACCCAAGCCCACGTCCCAAGGAACCGGAGACATCCGCCGTGGAAGAGACCGTCCTGATCTGTCTGCCGTTCGCCGGCGCGGGTCCGTCGTTCTTCACCCCCTGGACGGCCTACGCCCCCGAGTGGCTGCGCGTCCTGCCCGTGCGACTGCCGGGACGGGAGAAGCGCTTCGCCGAACCGGCCCACACGACCGCCGCCCCGGCCGTCGAGGACGCGTACGGCCAGGTGACCGGGGCGCTGGCGGACGGCGCCCGGGTGGCGCTGTTCGGGCACAGCATGGGCGCGGTCCTCGCGTACGAGCTGGCGCACCGCCTCGAATCGGACCCCGCGGTCCGTCTTGACGCCCTGTTCGTCAGCGGCTCCCCGGGGCCCTGGACGGTACGGGCCGACCGGGCGGGCGGACTGCCCGACGACGAGTTCGTCGCCCGGGTGCGGTCCTTCGCCGGATACGCGCATCCCGCGCTGGAGGACCCCGAGATGCGGGAGCTGCTGCTGCCGTCGCTGCGGGCCGACGTACAGCTCCACGAGAGCTACCGCCCGCTGTCGGACCGTCCGCTGTCCACGCCCGTCACCTCGGTCAGAGGCAGCACGGACACACTGGTCAGCGCGGTCGAGGCGGCCCAGTGGGCGGACGCGACCACCGGGAAGCTGACCACCGCCGAGCTCGACGGCGGGCATATGTATCTGACCCGGGAGCCCGGCGCCCTCCTCGACGTGATCGCCGAGGGGCTGAGGTCCGCGCGGGGGTGATGCCGCGGGACGTTGGCCCGATCGGCGCGGGAAGGGGAATACACAGGTCAGGACCGCTGCTCAGGCTTCCAGGAGGTCATAAGCGATGGACGCACAGGACACACAGGACCCGGCGGAGTACCGCACGGAGCACGACTCGATGGGCGAGGTACGGGTCCCCGCGCACGCCAAGTGGCGGGCCCAGACCCAGCGCGCCGTGGAGAACTTCCCCGTCTCGGGGCAGCGGCTCGAACGCGCCCACATCGAGGCGCTGGCCCGGATCAAGGCCGCCGCCGCCAAGGTCAACGCCGATCTCGGGGTGATCGGTGCGGACATCGCCGAGGCCATCCAGGAGGCCGCCGCCGAGGTCGCGGAGGGCCGCTGGGACGAGCACTTCCCGGTGGACGTCTTCCAGACCGGCTCGGGCACGTCCTCCAACATGAACACCAATGAGGTGCTCGCCACACTCGCCACCGAGCGCCTCGGCCGGGACGTCCACCCGAACGACCATGTCAACGCCTCGCAGAGCTCCAACGACGTCTTCCCGTCCAGCATCCACATCGCCGCCACCGCGGCCGTCACCGGCGAACTGGTGCCGGCGCTGGACCATCTGGCCGCGGCCCTGGAGCGCAAGGCCGAGGAGTTCCGGGACGTCGTGAAGTCCGGGCGTACGCATCTCATGGACGCCACCCCCGTCACACTGGGGCAGGAGTTCGGCGGTTACGCCGCGCAGATCCGCTACGCCGTGGAGCGGCTGACCGCCTCCCTCCCGCGCCTCGCCGAGCTGCCGCTCGGCGGTACGGCGGTGGGCACCGGCATCAACACCCCGCCCGGCTTCTCCGCCGCCGTCATCGCCGAGGTCGCCCGCACGACCGGGCTGCCGCTGACCGAGGCCCGCAATCACTTCGAGGCGCAGGGCGCCCGCGACGGCCTGGTGGAGACCTCGGGACAGCTCCGTACCCTCGCCGTCTCCCTGACCAAGATCTCCAACGATCTGCGCTGGATGGCCTCGGGCCCGCGCACCGGGCTGGCGGAGATCAGTCTCCCCGATCTCCAGCCGGGCTCCTCGATCATGCCCGGCAAGGTCAATCCGGTGATTCCGGAAGCCGTGCTGATGGTCGCCGCGCAGGTCACCGGCAATGACGCCACGGTCGCCGCGGCCGGCGCCGCCGGGAACTTCGAGCTGAACGTGATGCTCCCGGTGATCGCCAAGAACCTCCTGGAGTCCGTACGCCTGCTCGCCAATGTCTCGCGGCTGCTCGCGGACCGCACGGTCGACGGGATCACCGCCCACGTCGAACGGGCCCGTGAGTACGCCGAGTCCTCGCCGTCCGTCGTCACTCCGCTGAACAAGTACATCGGCTACGAGGAGGCCGCCAAGGTCGCCAAGAAGTCCCTGGCCGAGCGCAGGACGATCCGCGAGGTGGTCCTGGCCTCGGGGTACGTGGAGCGCGGCGATCTCACCCTGGAACAGCTCGACGAGGCGCTGGACGTACTGCGCATGACCCGGCCGTGAACAGTCACCGGCACGGCGGCGTCCGGCGGTCCGGTTTCCCGGCCGCGTCGCCGGCCCCGCCGACGGTGTCCCGCTCCAGGGCCTAGGATCTGCGCATGACAGAGACGGCAGCCGACGGGCACTGGACGCCCGGCACCCAGATCCTGTGGCGTTACCGCGAGAACGCCGGTGACCGGGTGCACATCTGCCGTCCCGTCACGGTCGTGCAGGACACGGACGAACTGCTCGCGGCCTGGCTGGCACCGGACACCCCGTGTGTGAAGCCGGTCCTCGCGGACGGCACGCCGGTCCACCGCGAGCCGCTGGCCAGCCGCTACACCAAGCCGCGCACGGTGGTGCGCGACCGGTGGTACGGCATGGGCGTGCTGAAGCTGGCGCGGCCCGGCGAGCCCTGGTCGGTCTGGCTCTGGTGGGAGCGCGGCTGGCGCTTCCAGAACTGGTACGTGAATCTGGAGGAGCCCCGCACCCGCTGGTCGGGCGGCGTCGACTCGCAGGACCACTTCCTCGACATCGACGTCTTCCCGGACCGGAGCTGGCGCTGGCGCGACGAGGACGAGTTCGCCCAGGCCCAGCACGACGGGCTGATGGAGCGTGAGCTGGCGCGGCAGGTCAGGGAGGCCGGCCGGGCGGCGATCGACGTGGTCGCCTCCTGGGGCTCGCCGTTCCGTGACGGCTGGGAGCACTGGCGGCCCGATCCGCGCTGGACGGTGCCCGAACTGCCGGACGGCTGGGACCGGGCACCGGGACGCTCCGGGGTCCCGGCGGGATGAACCGGCCGGCGCCGTGATCGCCGGGGCTCCGTCACCGACGTCATGAGACCCTTGATGTACCCCCGGGGTTCAAACGTAGGATCGTCCTCCGGAAGGCCGCTCCCGGTCAACGGGGCAGCGCGGCACCGGACCTGACCGCAAGTCACACACACGTCACACCGCTAGTCACTACGAACGTGAGTCACTTTCCGAGGGGGTGGAGCCGTGCGGGACGGCAGCCGCTCCTTCGACGCGATCGCATCGCACCACCGGCCCGGACGGACGGAACCCCACGCGTGACGGAGCACCCCACCTCCCACGAAGGCCGGCAGCCCCTGGCTGCCCGGTCTCAGGAACGCACACGGCCGCGGCAGGAGGCGAGCGCCTCCGCCGTCCCACAGCCCGCGGTGCCGACGCCCGACCCCGCGCAGACCGCGCGGCGCGAGGGCGACCGGCTGCGCTTCGTGGGGGCCGCCACCCGACGCATCGCCCGGGGCATCGATCTGGACGAGATCGTGCTCGGGCTGTGCCGGGCGACCGTGCCGACGTTCTCCGACGCCATCCTCGTCTATCTGCGCGATCCGCTGCCGGTCGGCGACGAACGGCCGGTCTCCCCCTTCGTCCTGCGTCTGCGGCGCACGGACCGGCTCCGGCTGACCGACGAGGATCCCGAGCACGGCACGGTCCCGGGCGGCATCCCGACGCAGATCTCCCCCACGGCGCTGCTGCCGCTCCTCGACCCGCAGTCCGAGGTGATGCCGGCGTCCGAGCTGTGCGAGGTGCTCTCGGGCGGCGCGCTCTCCGAGGTGCTGCGCGGGGTGCGCCCCGTGTTCGGCGATTCGGCCGCGGCCCGCGCCGCGCTGCCCGAGCTGCTGGGCGCCGACCGGGCCGTACCGAGCGGGCACCGCGCGATACTCGCGCCGCTGCGCGGGCGGCGGCGGGTCATCGGCGCGGCCGTCTTCCTGCGCAGGCCGGACCGCGCGGCCTTCGAACCGAACGACCTGCTGGTCGCGGCGCAGCTCGCGACCCACACGGCGCTGGGGATCGACAAGGCGGTGCTGTACGGACGCGAGGCGTACATCGCCGACGAGCTCCAGCGCACGATGCTGCCGGAGAACCTCCCGCAGCCCACGGGGGTCCGGCTCGCCTCCCGCTATCTGCCGGCGGCCGAGACCGCCCGGGTCGGCGGCGACTGGTACGACGCGATCCCGCTGCCGGGCAGCCGGGTGGCGCTGGTCGTGGGCGATGTCATGGGCCACTCCATGACCTCGGCGGCGATCATGGGCCAGCTCCGGACGACGGCGCAGACCCTCGCGGGCCTCGATCTGCCGCCGCAGGAGGTGCTGCACCATCTCGACGAGCAGGCCCAGCGCCTCGGCACGGACCGGATGGCGACCTGCCTGTACGCGGTGTACGACCCGGTCTCGCACCGGATCACCATCGCCAACGCCGGCCATCCGCCGCCCATACTCCTGCACCTGGGGGGCCGCGCCGAGGTCCTCCGGGTGCCGCCGGGTGCCCCCATCGGGGTCGGCGGGGTGGACTTCGAGGCCGTCGAGCTGGACGCGCCCGCCGGAGCGACCCTCCTGCTCTACACGGACGGGCTCGTCGAGTCGCGGCTGCGTGACGTGTGGACGGGCATCGAGCAGCTCCGGGAGCGCCTCGCGGCCACCGCGCAGCTCACCGGGCCGGATCACTCGCCGCCGCTGGAGGCGCTCTGCGACGACGTCCTCGACGTACTGGGCCCCGGCGACCGGGACGACGACATCGCACTGCTCGCGGCCCGGTTCGACGGGATCGCGCCGAGTGACGTCGCGTACTGGTTCCTGGAGCCGGAGGACGCCGCTCCGGGCCGGGCCAGGCGACTGGCCCGGCGGGCGCTGGCGCGCTGGGACCTGGAGGAGCTGAGCGACTCGGTCGAGCTGCTGATCAGCGAGGTCGTGACCAACGCCGTGCGGTACGCGGAGCGCCCCGTGACGCTGCGGCTGCTCCGTACAGATGTACTGCGCTGCGAGGTCGGGGACGACTCGCCGCAGTTGCCCCGGCAGCGGCGCGCCCGGGACACGGACGAGGGCGGCCGGGGACTCTTCCTGGTCAACCGGCTGGCACGGCGCTGGGGAGCGACCCGGCTGTCCACCGGCAAGGTGGTCTGGTTCGAGCTTCCGACCAGGACGTAATCCGGACCGGGGTCAGGTCTGGACCAAATCCAGATGTTGCCGACCTGGTGTCACGGAGGTTGACTGGGGCAGGCGGCCAATTGACCGCTGCCATTTCCCGGGTCGCCCCCGGTTTCCCGGGCCTTCTATCGACGGGAGGACGCTCGTGACTGAGTCACCCCCCAGGACTCCTTACACGACGAACAACGTCGGCATCCCGGTGGAGAGCGACGAGCACTCGCTCACCATCAGCTCCGACGGCCCGATCCTGATGCAGGACCACTATCTCATCGAGAAAATGGCCCAGTTCAACCGCGAACGGGTCCCCGAGCGAGTGGTCCACGCCAAGGGAGCAGGCGCTTATGGCTTCTTCGAAGTGACGAACGACGTCAGCCAGTTCACCAAGGCCGACCTTTTCCAGCCGGGCAAGCGCACGGACATGCTGGCGCGTTTCTCCACCGTCGCCGGTGAGCTGGGCTCCCCCGACACCTGGCGCGATCCCCGAGGCTTCGCGCTGAAGTTCTACACGGAACACGGCAACTACGACATGGTCGGCAACAACACGCCGGTCTTCTTCGTACGCGACCCGATGAAATTCCAGGACTTCATCCGCTCGCAGAAGCGCCACCCGGCCACCGGGCTGCGCAACAACGACATGCAGTGGGACTTCTGGACCCTGTCACCCGAATCCGCGCACCAGGTGACCTGGCTGATGGGCGACCGGGGCATCCCGAAGTCCTTCCGCCACATGAACGGCTACAGCTCGCACACCTATATGTGGGTGAACGCCGCCGGTGAGCGGTTCTGGGTGAAATACCACTTCAAGACCGACCAGGGCATCGACTTCCTCACCCAGGCCGACGCCGACGAGATGGCCGGCTCGGACGCCGACCACCACCGCCGGGACCTGTACGAGTCGATCCAGTCCGGGAACGCGCCGACCTGGAGCCTGAAGGTCCAGATCATGCCGTTCGAGGACGCGGCGGACTACCGCTTCAATCCGTTCGACCTGACCAAGGTGTGGCCGCACGGCGACTACCCCCTGATCGATGTCGGCCGGATGACCCTCAACGAGAACCCGGACAACTTCTTCGTCCATATCGAGCAGGCCGCCTTCGAGCCCTCGAACCTGGTGCCGGGCATCGGCCCGTCCCCGGACAAGATGCTGCTCGGCCGGCTCTTCTCGTACCCGGACACCCACCGCTACCGGATCGGCCCGAACTACACGCAGCTCCCGCCGAACCGGGCGCATTCGCAGGTGAACTCGTACGCGAAGGACGGACCGATGCGGTACGAGGCGTCGCACACGGCGATGCCGTACGCGCCGAACTCGTACGGCGGTCCCGCGGCCGACACGGAGCGCTTCGGCGACCCGGCGGGCTGGGCCGCGGCGGGCGAGATGGTGCGCGAGGCGGCCAGGCTGCACCGCGAGGACGACGACTGGGGCCAGGCGGGCACTCAGGTCCGTGAGGTGCTGGACGACGCGCAGCGCGACCGGCTGGTGTCGAACGTCGTCGGCCATCTGGCACAGGGCGTGTCCCGGCCGGTGCTGGAGCGGGCGCTCCAGTACTGGCGCAATATCGACAAGGAGATCGGCGACCGTATCGCCACGAAGGCGAACGGCGGCTGACTCCGGGCCGGGAGCGGTGGCCCCGCCGGACGCGAACGCGTCCGCCGGGGCCGCCGCTTTTCGCCGTTTCTCACCTCGGCCGCGCCGTCACCGGCCCGCGGGCAGTCTCAGGAGTCCGTCGGGAGGGCCGGGGGCCTCCGTCGGGCCGCCGCTCTCGGGGCCGCCCGGGTCGGTGCCGGGATCGGTCGGGAGGGTGGGCGGCGGCGACTCCTCTGGCGCCGTGGGGGCGGTCTCGCTCGGAGTCTCTTCGGGCTCCGGCGGAGGCGGCGCGGTCTTGGTCGGCTCCTCGCTCGGCGTCTGCTCGGGGGCGGTCTCGACCGGCGGCGCCGTGGGCCTGTCGGGTACGGGCTCCGTGTACTCCAGGTCGAACTTCGCGTCGGAGCCGCCGTTCAGCGCGGCCAGCGTGTAGGCCGCCCAGATCCTGGCGGGGAAGCCGCCGCCGTTGGCGCGGCCGGAGTTGGCGGTGCCGGTCAGGGTGACCTGGCCGCCGCCGTCCCGGGGCGACTCGCCGAACAGCGCGACGACCGTGGTGAGCTGCGGGGTGTACGCGGCGAACCAGGCCGACTTGTTGTTCTCCGACGTACCGGTCTTGCCCGCCGCGTCGTAGTCGGGGGTGTCGGCCTCGAAGCCCGAACCGTTGTCGACGACGCTCTGGAGCACATGGGTCACGGTGTCGGCCGTCTCCCGGCTCACCACCTGCTTGCCCACCGGATCGGGCAGCTTGACCGTACGGTCCTTGTGCTCGGCCGACTTCACGATGGCCGGGGTGACCTTACGGCCGTGGTTGTCGAGGGTCGCGTAGACGCCCGCCATGTCCCAGGTCGAGGCGTTCATGGTGCCCAGCGTGATCGCGGGACGCTCGGGGAAGTTCTTGTCCCGCATCCCGAGGGCGAGCGCGGTCCGCTTGACCGTGCCGGGACCGACGTCCACGACCATCTGCGCGAAGACGGAGTTGATCGAGTCCTCCATCGCGGTCCGTACGTCGACGGGGCCGTAGTCCCGGTCGTCCTCGTTCTCCGGGTTGAAGGGGGTGTCACTGCCCTCGACCGGCCGCTTGCTCGTGCCGTCGTACACGGTGCCGAGGTCGATCTTCCGGCCGTCCTGGGTCTTCGAGCCGTTCTCCAGGGCGGAGGTGAGCACGACCGGCTTGAAGGTCGAGGCGGGCTGGTAGTCGGTGCGGGTGGCGTTGGAGATCCAGTGCTCGGTGGCGCCCACCCCGCCGTAGAGCGCGACCACCCGGCCGGTCTTCGGGTCGACGGAGGTGGCCCCGGCCTGCACCGTGGCGTCCGTCTTGTTCTCCTTGCGGTCGATCTTGCTTTCGAGCTGTTTGTCGACCGAGTCGACGAGCGCCTTCTGCCGCTTCTCGTCGATGTTGAGGGTGATCGTCCAGCCGCCCGCGTCGATGGCCGCCTTGTCGACACCCTGCCGGGCCAGTTCGTCATTGGCGGCCTCGACCAGGTAGCCGGTCTGGCCCTCCATGCCGGGCGCGGCCTTGGGCGCGTGCGGCACGGGGAACTTCAGACCCCGGCGGGCCGAGGGGTCCAGCCAGTGCTCGCCGACCATGTTGTCCAGGACGTAGTTCCAGCGCTCGGTGACCAGCCGCTTGCCGGTGTCGGTGGCGACGGCCCAGTCGTACTGGCTGGGGGCCTGGAGGACAGCGGCGAGATAGGCGCCCTGCGCGACATTCAGCTCACCGGCGTCGATGCCGTAGTACGCCTGGGCGGCGGCCTGGATGCCGTACGCGTTGCGCCCGTAGTAGCTGGTGTTGATGTAACCGGCGAGGATCTCGTTCTTGCTCTTCTTCTGATCCACCTTCAGCGAGATCACCAGCTCCTTGAGCTTGCGGGTGACCGTCTGGTCCTGCTGCAGGTAGTAGTTCTTGACGTACTGCTGGGTGATGGTCGAACCACCCTGCTTGCCCTTGCCCGAGAGGGTGTTCATCAGACCGCGGGCGGTGCCCTTGAGGTCGACGCCGGAGTCCTTGTAGAAGGTCTTGTTCTCGGCCGCGACAAAGGTGCGCTGGACGTCCTGGGGGATCTGTTCCAGCCCGACTATCTCGCGGTTGACCTCGCCGGTACGCGCCAGGATCTTTCCGTCGCTGTACTTGTAGACGTTGCTCTGCATCTCGGCCTGCGCGTTGGCACTCGGCACCGGGACCAGCACATAGATCACGACGAACGCGCCCATGGCGAGCAGGCAGAGCCCGAAGAAGGTGCCGAGCAGCTTCTTCGGTGTGAACAGGCGGCGTATGCCGCCCGCGTTCGTCACCCGGCGCGTCGTGCGCTGCCGGGCCCGTCTGGCTTCAGCTCGGCCCATCGCCGTGTCGCTCCGCTCTCAGATCGTGTCGTCGGACTCGCTCGCAGCTCTCACCCACCGGAATCAGCTCAGAAAGCTAACACCGCCCGCTATGACAAAGGGCACTGTTTCCTTCCTTTTGGGACGTGACAATCAGCACCCGTTCCCATGGAACCGACTCACCAGAGCGCCAGAGGGTTGTGAAGACAGCTAATGTGCTATCACAATGATAGCCACCGCCGGATGGCGGCGGCACCACAGAAACGGGGAACGAATATGGCCTCCACCAGCACCGTCGCGCCCGACGACCTGCCCGAGATGCCCGCGCCGCAGGTCCGGGAATTCTCCGCCCACAGCATCGGGGGTGGTCTCGCACTGCTGTTCGGACTCTTCGGTTTGATCGCCGGTGCCGGCCTGATCGTCCTCGGTGCCACGCTCGGCTCGGCAGGACCGAAGGCCGCGCTGATCGTGGTCGGCGTCCTGACGGACATAGCCGCGTTCTTCGCGATGTGCGGACTCAACATGGTCGCGCCGGGCGAGGCCCGGGTCGTCCAGCTCTTCGGCCGCTACCGCGGCACCATCCGCACCGACGGACTGCGCTGGGTGAATCCACTCACCTCGCGCAGCAAGATCTCGACCCGGGTCCGGAACCACGAGACGGCGGTCCTCAAGGTCAACGACGCCTACGGCAACCCGATCGAGCTGGCCGCGGTCGTGGTCTGGAAGGTCGAGGACACCGCGCAGGCGACCTTCGAGGTGGACGACTTCCTGGAGTTCGTCTCCACCCAGACCGAGGCGGCCGTCCGTCATATCGCCATCGAGTACCCGTACGACGCGCACGAGGAGGACGGCCTGTCCCTGCGCGGCAACGCCGAGGAGATCACCGAGAAGCTCGCCGTCGAGCTGCACGCCCGGGTGGAGGCGGCCGGTGTCCACATCATCGAGTCCCGCTTCACCCATCTCGCCTACGCCCCGGAGATCGCCTCCGCGATGCTCCAGCGCCAGCAGGCGGGCGCCGTCGTCGCGGCCCGCCGGCTGATCGTGGACGGCGCGGTCGGCATGGTCGAGGCCGCGCTCACCCGCCTCACCGAACAGGACATCGTCGAGCTGGACTCGGAGCGCAAGGCCGCGATGGTCAGCAATCTGCTGGTCGTGCTCTGCGGGGACCGGGCCGCACAGCCGGTCGTGAACACGGGCACTCTCTACCAGTGACCGAACGCAAGCAGGCCCTCCTGCGACTGGACCCGGCGGTGTACGACGCCCTGGCCCGCTGGGCGTCCGACGAGCTGCGCAGCACCAACGCGCAGATCGAGTTCCTGCTCCGCCGGGCCCTGGCGGAGGCGGGCCGGCTCCCCGGCGGCGCGGCGCCCATCCCGCGCCGGGGCCGGCCCCCGAAGGCCGCGCAGCGGCCGGATCCGGGCCCGGCGGGCCCGGATCCGGGGAGCACGCCCGACGGGGAGTGAGCCGGCGCCTCCCCGGCCGGCCGCGCCGGGGAGGCACCGACTGCCGGGAAGGCTGCAAAAAATCGCTATACACAACGGGTATACACACGGTGTAGAGTGCTCTCCATGTCTATCGGCCACACCCTGCTCGGGCTTCTGGAGTCCGGACCGCGCCACGGTTACGACCTCAAGCGCGCCTTCGACGAGAAATTCGGCCACGACCGGCCGCTCCACTACGGGCAGGTCTACTCGACCATGTCCCGGCTGCTGAAGAACGGCCTGGTCGAGGTCGACGGCATAGAGGCCGGAGGGGGTCCCGAGCGCAAGCGGTACGCCATCACCGATGCCGGCGTCACCGATGTCGCCCAGTGGCTCTCCCAGCCGGAGAAGCCGGAGCCCTACCTCCAGTCGACGCTCTACACCAAGCTCGTCCTCGCGCTGCTCACCGGCCGCAGCGCGCACGAGCTGCTCGACGTCCAGCGCGCCGAGCATCTGCGGCTGATGCGTACCCTGACCGACCGCAAGCGGCACGGCGACCTCGCCGACCAGCTCGTCTGCGACCACGCGCTGTTCCATCTGGAGGCCGATCTGCGCTGGCTGGAGCTGGCCGCCGCCCGGCTGGACAAACTCGCCGAGCAGGTGCGCGCATGACGCCCGCCGGTGCCCTGCTCGTCGCCGAGGATCTGCGCAAGGCATACGGCGCCACCCCCGCGCTCGACGGCGCCTCGTTCGCCATCCGTCCCGGCGAGGTCGTCGCCGTCATGGGCCCGTCCGGCTCCGGGAAGTCCACCCTGCTGCACTGCCTCGCCGGGATCGTCCGCCCCGACTCGGGCACCATCACCTATGAGGGCCGGACGCTCGGCGCGATGACGGACGCCGAGCGCAGCGCCCTGCGCCGGCACGCCTTCGGCTTCGTCTTCCAGTTCGGCCGGCTCGTGCCCGAGCTGACCTGTCTGGAGAATGTGGCACTGCCGCTGCGGCTCGCGGGCACCCGCCGCAAGGAGGCGGAGCGCGCCGCGCTGGCATGGCTGGAGCGCCTGGAGGTCGACGGTGTCGGGCACAAGCGGCCCGGCGAGGTCTCCGGCGGACAGGGCCAGCGGGTCGCGGTCGCCCGTTCGCTGGTCGGCGATCCGCGCGTGATCTTCGCCGACGAGCCGACCGGAGCGCTCGACTCGCTCAACGGCGAGCGGGTGATGGAGCTGCTGACCGACGCGGCGAGGTCCATCCGTACCGCCGTCGTTCTGGTCACTCATGAGGCGCGGGTCGCCGCCTACTCGGACCGCGAGATCGTCGTGCGGGACGGAAAGTGCCGCGACCTGGAGCACGCGGGATGACCCTCCTCGACCGGCGGAAGACCGCCGTCCCGCGGCCGGAATCCGGGTCCGACGGCTTCGGCGCCTGGCCCCGCGACCTCGCGCTCGGCATCCGGTTCGCCCTGTCAGGCGGCCGCGAGGGCTGGGCCCGTACCGCGCTGACGGCGGTGGGGGTCGGACTCGGTGTGGCGCTGCTCTTCTTCGCGGCGTCCGTGCCGCACATGACCGCCGCCCGCGCCGAACGCGGCGACGCGCGGCGGGCCGCCGAGGCGTCGTCCGGGCAGTCGCCGGACGGCTCGGCCCTGCTGTGGGCCGACGCGGGCACCGAGTACCGCGGCGACCCCGTCGGCGGTCAACTGCTGCGCCCGGAGGGCCCGGAGGCGCCGAAGCCGCCCGGGGTGACCGCGCTGCCGGGCCCCGGCGGCATGCTCGTCTCCCCCGCGCTGCGCGACCTGCTCGGCTCGCCGGACGGCGCCCTCCTCAAGGAGCGGCTGGACTACCACGACGTCGGCACCATCGCCGAGCGCGGCCTGCTCGCCCCCGGCGAACTCCGCTTCTACGCGGGCAGCGACACCCTCTCCACCGACAGGGGCGCCCTGCGGGCGGCCGGTTACGGTGCGCACGACCCCGGGCTTCCGACGAATCCGGTCCTGGTGGTGCTGATCATCCTGATCTGTGTGGTGCTGCTCGCCCCGGTGGCCGTCTTCATCGCCACCGCCGTCCGGTTCGGCGGCGACCGCAGGGACCGCAGGCTGGCCGCGCTGCGGCTGGTCGGCGCGGACATCAGGATGACCCGGCGCATCGCCGCGGGCGAGGCCCTGTGCGGCGCGGTGCTGGGGCTGGTCCTCGGAGCCGTGATCTTCCTGGCCGCCAGACCCCTGGCGGGCGGTGTGCAGTTGTGGAGCCTGAGCGCCTTCCCCGCCGACATCGCGCCGGTGCCCGCGCTCGCCGCGCTCATCGTGTTCGCCGTACCGGCGTCGGCCGTCCTGGTCACCCTGGCCGCCCTGCGCTCGGTCGTCATCGAACCGCTGGGCGTCGTACGCGAATCCGGTCCCCGCCGGCGCCGGCTCTGGTGGCGGCTGCTGATGCCCGTCGTCGGCGTCGCCGTCCTCGCCCTGACGGAGACCGTCGAGGGCGACAGCGAGGGAGTCGATCCGTATCCCGTCGCGGCCGGGACGCTGCTGGTGCTGACCGGCCTCACCGCCCTGCTGCCGTGGCTGGTGGAGGCGGTGGTGGCCCGGCTGCGGGGCGGTCCCGTGCCCTGGCAGCTCGCCATGCGCCGGCTCCAGCTCGGCAGCGGCACCGCGGCCCGCGCCGTGAGCGGGATCACCGTGGCCGTGGCGGGCGCGATCGCCCTCCAGATGATGTTCGGCGGGATGCAGGAGGACTTCCTGAAACCGACGGGCCAGGACGCCGCCCGCGCCGGCCTCGACATCAGCACGGAGTTCGGTGACGGGGCGCTGGCGGAACGGATGACCGAGGACTTCCGCCGCACACAGGGGGTCACCGCCGTCATCGGCGTCGTCGAGACGTATGTCACCCGGCCCGGGGGCGTCGCCACCGGCGAGATCCAGCCCACCACGACCTTGACGATCGGCGCCTGCGCCACCCTCCGCGAACTGGCCCGGCTGCCGTCCTGCCGGGACGGCGACACCTTCGTCGCCCACACCGCCGGGCAGACGGAAGGCAACGCGTGGATCGACAAGACGGCCCGGCCGGGCAAGCCCGTCGATCTCAACGCCGGCTCCACGCGCGACGGTTCGAAGCCGGTCCTGTGGACCCTGCCCGCGTCCACCCGTACGGTGCGGACCGTGCCGGACCCGATGGGCACCGAACACGACGGCATCCTCGCCACCACGGGAGCCGTCGACACGGGCCGGCTGCCCGGCGGGACGACCCGTGCCGCGATCCGTGTCGACAGGCGGACACCCGACGCCGAGGAGCATGTGCGCAACACCGCGGCGCGCCTCGACCCG
Organism: Streptomyces sp. NPDC006923; assembly: GCF_040635655.1. NCBI lineage: Bacteria > Bacillati > Actinomycetota > Actinomycetes > Kitasatosporales > Streptomycetaceae > Streptomyces > Streptomyces sp. NPDC006923. Next base: position 8,414 of record NZ_JBEYIF010000006.1, on the reverse strand, counting down.
ACGATGCGCGTGTGGAAGCTGCAGAACATGGAGCGGGACAAGCAGTACGCCACCGTGCAGACGGGCCTGCTGGCCGGCGGCGCCGCCACGATGGCCCTGATCGCCGCGAGCATGCTGGTCGCGCAGATCGAGCAACTCCGGGAGCGCAAGCGGCTGTTGTCCGCTCTGGTGGCCTTCGGCACCCGCAGATCGACCCTCGCCTGGTCGGTGCTGTGGGGGACGGCCGTGCCGGTTGTGGCGGGCACCGTCCTCGCGATCGGCGGTGGGCTGGTCCTCGGCGACGCCATGCTGCACATCGTGAACAAACCGGTCAAGGATTGGTCGGTGTTCCTGCCCTTCGCGGGCGCGGGGGTCGCCGTGATCCTGCTGGTGACGGTGGGCAGTCTGCCGTTCCTCTGGCGCGTGATGCGGCCGGACGGCCTGCGGACGGAGTGAGGCGCCGGGCCGGCCGGGCGTTCCGCCCCGCCGGCCCGTGCGACCGGCGTACCGCCCGGGAGGGGCACCTCCGCCGGCGGCGGCCATGTCGGTTATTTCTGTGGTCCGCGTTCTCTGTGCCACCATCAGTAACCTGTCCGGCCCCCGGAAGCCCTCAAAAGGGATTTCCTCCCCCACAAGGAGTGCGCATGCTCACTGTTGGTGACAGGTTCCCCGCGTTCGAGCTGACCGCCTGTGTCTCGCTGGAGAGCGGCAAGGAGTTCGAGGAGATCAACCACAAGACCTATGAAGGCACCTGGCTGGTCGTCTTCGCCTGGCCCAAGGACTTCACCTTTGTGTGCCCGACCGAGATCGCGGCCTTCGGCCGGCTGAACGAGGACTTCAGGGACCGTGACGCCCAGCTCCTCGGCTTCTCGGGCGACTCGGAGTATGTCCACCACGCCTGGCGCAAGGACCATCCGGACCTGCGGGACCTGCCGTTCCCGATGATGGCGGACTCCGGGCACGAGCTGATGCGCGACCTGGGCATCGAGGACGGGGACGGCTTCGCCAGGCGCGCCGTCTTCATCGTCGACCCGGAGAACGAGATCCAGTTCGCGATGGTGACGGCGGGCTCCGTCGGGCGCAACCCCAGGGAGGTCCTGCGGGTGCTGGACGCCCTCCAGACCGACGAGCTGTGCCCGTGCAACTGGAACAAGGGAGAGGAAACCCTGGACTCCGCCAAGCTTCTGTCGGGCGTGTGACGCCGCGATGGCACTCGACGATCTGAAGTCGGCCCTGCCGGACTACGCGAAGGACCTGCGGCTGAACCTCGGTTCGGTCATCGGCAACAGCGAGCTGCCGCAGCAGCGGCTCTGGGGCACGGTGCTGGCCTGTGCGATCGCGTCACGCTCGGCGACGGTGCTGCGCGAGCTGGCGCCGGAGGCGAAGTCCCGGCTGAGCGCCGAGGCGTACACCGCCGCCAAGACGGCCGCCGCGATGATGGCGATGAACAACGTCTTCTACCGGACCCGGCATCTGCTGTCGGACCCCGAGTACGGATCCCTGCGCGCCGGACTGCGGATGAACGTCATCGGCAACCCTGGCGTGGAGCGGGTCGACTTCGAGTTCTGGTCGCTCGCCGTCTCCGCCGTCAACGGCTGCGGCCTGTGCCTCGACGCGCACGAGCGGGTGCTGCGCAAGGCGGGCCTGGACCGCGAGGCCGTCCAGGAAGCCTTCAAGATCGCCTCGGTGATCCAGGCCGTGGGCACGACGCTCGACGCCGAGGCCGTCCTCGCTGAGTGAGCCCCGATTGCCGAGGGGCCCCGTGGACATTCCACGGGGCCCCACTCGGACAGACCGGATCACTCCTGGTTCTCGCGCCCCTCCGGGGCCGCGACCGCGCCGGACGGTGCCACGACCGCGGGCGCCGGGGCGGGCGGCGGTTCCGGCGCGCTGTCGGCCACCGCCTCGGCCGGCGGCGGCGGGGAACTCCGCGCATACTGCCCCTGGCTGTACGCGCGGAGATAGCCGACGACGGTATTGGTCACCGCCACCAGCGGCACCGCCACCACCGCGCCGCCGATGCCCGCGACCAGTCCGCCGGCCGCCACGGAGAGGACGACGGCGAGCGGATGCACCCGTACCGCGCGGCCCAGGATGAAGGGCTGCAGCACATGGCCCTCGATCTGCTGGACGGCGAGCACGACGACCAGGACCATCAGCGCGGTGAACACGTCCTGGGTGACCAGCGCGACCACCACGGCCAGAGCGCCCGAGATCACCGCGCCGACCAGCGGGATGAAGGCGCCCAGGAAGATGAAGACGGCCAGCGGCACCGCCAGCGGCACATCGAGGAAGTAGAGCCCCAGACCGATGAAGGTCGCGTCGATCAGCGCCACGATGACCGTGCCGCGCACATAGGCGGTGAGGGTGCGCCAGGCACGGGGCCCGGCTCCGGCCACACCCTCCCGGGCCTGCGCCGGGACCAGTTTGAGCGTCCACTCCCAGATCCGCCTGCCGTCGTACAGCAGGAAGAGCGTCGAGAACATCGCCAGCAGCATGCCCGTCAGGAACTCGACCATCACGGTCACGCCCTGCAGGCCCGCCGACGTTATCTCCTCGGTATTGGTGCCGACGGCGTCGCTCAGGTTCTTCGCGATGTCATTGATCTGGTCCTCGGTCACATGGAACGGACTGTTGAGGAGCCAGCGCTTCAGCTCGTCGATACCGTCGGTGACCCGGTTGGAGAGATCGTCGATGTTCTCCATGACCTGCCACACCACGAACCAGCCGACCAGCCCCATGAGGACGAATCCCGCTATGGCGGTGAGGGAGGTGGCCAGCCCGCGCGGCACCCCGTGGCTCTTGAGCCGGGCCACCGTGGGCTGGAGCAGGGCCGTGATGAGCAGCCCGGCGACAAAGGCCAGGACGACCAGTTGTACGGCGCTGATCACGCGCATCAGCACCCAGAGCGTGCCGGCCAGCACGAGCAGCCGCCAGGCGGCCTCGCCCGCGACGCGGATCCCCCAGGGGATGGCGGCGACGGGATCGGGTTTGGCCGACACGGCGGGCGCGTGGGCGGGCGGTGGAGGCACGCTCTTCGGCGCCGCCGAGGACCCGAGGTCCTCGCCTGCCTCCGCCTCGGCCCTGCGCTCGTCCAAGCGCTCTCCGATAAGGGTCAGTTCCGCGCCCAGCCGACCCAGCCATCCTGGCACTCTTGACATGATGTTCCCTCTTCCCCCCGGTGGGCTCTCCACTCGCTCCCCCGGGAGCCGTCCGCACCGACCGTACACGTACGAAGCCCCCCGCCGTAGGGACGGCGGGGGGCTTCGCGGGGTTGAGTACCGCTCGGGCCGGTGCGGGCCTGAGGGGCTTCGCGTACCCCTAGTACCAGTTGTTGGCCTGCCAGAACGACCAGGCGCCACAGGGGCTGTCGTAGCGGCCGTTCATGTAGTTCAGGCCCCACTTGATCTGGGTGGCCGGATTGGTCTGCCAGTCCGCGCCCGCCGAGGCCATCTTCGAGCCGGGGAGCGCCTGGACGAGACCGTACGCGCCGGACGAAGCGTTCTGCGCCGTGTAGTTCCAGCCGGACTCGTGGCTCACGATGTTGCTGAAGCACTGGAACTGGTCGGCCGGGATCATCTGCCGGGCGATCGCCTGGACCTGGGCGATGGTGTAGGAGCTCTGCGGCGCGAAGGCGCTGGCGGAACGCACCTCGTCGCGGCTCGCGCGCTCTTCCGCTTCCTTGGCCGCGCGCTCGCGCTCGACCTTGTCGTCAGCGGCTTCCTTCTTCGCCTTGGCGTCCTTGGCGGCCTGGATACGGGCCGCTTCCTCGGCGGACTTCTTCGCGGTCGCGTCGGCGGCGGCCGCCTGCACGTCCGCCTGCTGCGTCAGCGACGCGGTCTGGACCTGCGCCTGCTGGCCTGCGGGGATGTCTGCGAGGAGCGTCGTGTCGGCTGCGGTCGCCTCGAAGTTGTCGTTCGAGGTCTGAGGGTCGCCCGAGGCGACACCCACGACAGCGCCGACGGTGGTGACCGCAGTGGCTGACGCCACGGCGAATCCCCGGACCGAGATCCGGCTCACACGGTGTCCTTCCAGCATCGCCCGCATAGGTGACCTCGCGGGCGCGATCGTGCCCCTGTCACTGGCCTCCCCACTGCTGGGTCACGGGAGACACGGGCCCGCTGGACAACCCCCTTGCGGGGACTGCCGCGTGGTGCACGGGCGGCATACGGCGGCAGTTGTTGAATTGTGTGGTGCCACACCTGTGGAGGTGTACGTGTGCCGCATGCGGGGCCTGACGGAAGCAAGACTCTGCCGGACGGCGACACCCTGAGGCAATTCTTCGTTGCGTGTGAAAGCTCACACCCCGTTTGCCGCAAGAGATTTATGGAAATCGCGGCACAGCACAACGCCGCCCGGCTAAGCTCTTCGGCTTCACCGGGCGGCGCCAACTGTGGTGATTCAGGCTAGATCTGGCCGTCCTCCAACATTTCGGTCACGAGCGCGGCGATCTGCGAACGCTCGGAGCGGGTGAGAGTGACATGCGCGAACAGCGGATGGCCCTTGAGCTTCTCGACGACGGCGACGATCCCGTCGTACCGGCCCACCCGCAAGTTGTCCCGCTGCGCGACGTCATGCGTGAGCACCACCCGGGAGTTCGCCCCGATCCGGGACAGAACGGTCAGCAGGACGTTCCGCTCCAGCGACTGGGCCTCGTCGACGATGACGAACGCGTCGTGCAGTGACCGGCCGCGGATGTGAGTGAGCGGCAGCACTTCGAGCATGCCGCGCCCCAGCACCTCCTCGATCACCTCACGGCCGGCGACCGCGGAGAGCGTGTCGAAGACCGCCTGCGCCCAGGGGCTCATCTTCTCGGCCTCGGTGCCGGGCAGATAGCCGAGCTCCTGGCCGCCGACCGCGTACAGCGGCCGGAAGACCATCACCTTCTGATGCTGCCGGCGCTCCAGAACCGCCTCCAGGCCCGCGCAGAGGGCCAGCGCCGACTTGCCCGTGCCGGCCCGGCCGCCCATCGACACAATGCCGATGTCCGGGTCGAGGAGGAGATCGAGGGCGATGCGCTGCTCGGCGCTGCGGCCGTGGATCCCGAAGGCCTCACGGTCACCGCGGACGAGCCGGACATTTCCCTCGGCGGTGACCCGGCCCAGCGCCTTGCCGCGCTCGGACTGGAGCACCAGCCCGGTGTGCACGGGCAGCTCGCTCGCCTCGGGCACATGGACCGTCTCCTCCGTATAGAGGAGGTCCACCTGATCAGCGGCGAGCGACAGCTCGCTCATCCCTGTCCAGCCGGAGTCGGTGATGGCGAGTTCGGCGCGGTACTCCTCGGCGAGAAGTCCGACCGACGACGCCTTGATGCGCAGCGGCAGGTCCTTGGAGACGACCGTGACGTCGTACCCCTCGGCCTGCAGATTGCGCGCGACCGCGAGAATCCGTGAGTCGTTGTCCCCCAATCGGAAGCCGGCTGGCAGGATGCCGGGATCAGAGTGGTTGAGCTCGACGCGCAGCGTGCCGCCCAGGTCGCCCAGCGGGATGGGGGCGTCGAGACGGCCATAGCGGATTCGGAAGTCGTCGAGCAGGCGCAGCGCCTGCCGGGCGAAGTAGCCGAGCTCCGGATGGTGCCTCTTGGCCTCCAACTCCGTGATCACCACGATCGGGAGCACGACTTCGTGCTCCTCGAAGCGGGACATGGCGTTCGGATCGGCCAGCAGGACGCTGGTGTCGAGAACATAGGTGCGCCTGTCGGGCATGCGGCGCTTTGTGCTGGTCACCACGGAAGGACGTACCCCCTCGGCTGAGGTCGGGGTGCGACGGCGTCGCGGGCGGGTGGGCCGGGCTCGGGTCCCATGCGCGGGCCGAGCTCCGGCCCTCCATGTCGCCCGTACGTCTCACCGCACGGTCGTCCTGGTGCAAAGGGCCTCCCGGGCGGACGGCCCCATGCCGTCCGCTGAGATGCGACATCCGCCGGCATCGCTGCCAGTACTTTTCGGACGTCGACCTGGAGGAGGTATGCCCTCGAACGCTCGCCGCCATGCCATGGCATATGACGGACGGCGGATGAATGCCGGGTGAAGAGACCGGTCGTACGGGGGCGCGCGCCGGGGGCGGAGGCCCGGATGCCTTGCGGGAACTGACCCGTCGCCGGGGACCTTTACGGGATCCTGACGCCGGGCGGCGCGCCGCGGCGTGTCGCGCTTATCACCCGAATACGCGGGGCGGACCTCCGTGGCCGGCCGGCCGCGGAGGTCCGCCGGGCGCGGAGGTCAGGAACCGTAGCGGCGGTGGCGTGCCGCGTAGTCACGCAGCGCCCGCAGGAAGTCGACCTTGCGGAAGGCCGGCCAGAAGACTTCGCAGAAGTAGTACTCCGAATGGGCGCTCTGCCACAGCATGAAGCCGGAGAGACGCTGCTCGCCGCTGGTACGGATGACCAGGTCGGGGTCGGGCTGGCCGCGCGTGTAGAGGTGCGAGGAGATCATGTCGGTGTCGACGATCTCGGCGAGGTCCTCGAAGGAGGTGCCCTTGCTCGCGTGGTCGATCAGCAGGGAGCGGACGGCGTCCGCGATCTCCTGTCGGCCGCCGTAGCCCACGGCGACATTGACGAGTATCCCCTTGTTGTCGACGGTGGCCTGTTCGGCCTCCTTGATCACGGTCTGGGTGCGGGCCGGCAGCAGGTCCAGCGTGCCGACGTGGTGCACCCGCCAGCGGCCGTCGGCCGCCAGATCGCGGACCGCGTTCTCGATGATGCCCAGCAGCGGGACGAGCTCTTCCTCGGGACGGTCGAAGTTGTCCGTGGAGAGCATCCAGAGGGTGACGACCTCGACATTGGTCTCGGAGCACCAGCCGAGCAGTTCCAGGATCTTGCTGGCGCCGGCCTTGTGCCCTTGCTCGGTCGTACCGCCGGACGCCTTGGCCCAGCGACGGTTGCCGTCGAGGATGACGCCGATGTGCTTGGGCACCTGGGCGTGATCGAGGCGGCCTTCCACCCGGCGTGCATAGAGCCCGTACACCAGGTCGCGCAGGTTCACTGAGTCCACCTCTCGATTCCATGGGGACCGGCGCGTCCGCTGGCGGGATCCTGGGGCCGGCCCAGGACCCCGAAGCCGTCACAGTACTGCGCGGTCACCACGGTCACCCAACCCGGCCTGTCACAAGTACGTGATAAGGAATGAGACGTGACTGATTTTCCCTCTTACCTCGCAGCCGACGACCGGTACGACTCCATGGAGTACCGGCGCAGCGGTCGCAGTGGCCTGAAATTGCCCGCGATCTCTCTCGGCCTCTGGCACAACTTCGGTGACGACCGCACCCTCGACTCGCAGCGCGCGATCCTGCGCCGCGCCTTCGATCTCGGCGTCACGCACTTCGACCTGGCGAACAACTACGGTCCGCCGCCCGGATCCGCCGAGCTGAATTTCGGCAAGATCTTCGCCCAGGACTTTTCCGCCTACCGGGATGAACTCATCATTTCCACCAAGGCGGGCTATCTGATGCATCCCGGCCCTTACGGGGAATGGGGTTCCCGTAAGTACCTGTTGTCGTCGCTGGACGCGTCCCTGGAGCGGATGGGACTCGACTACGTCGACATCTTCTACTCGCACCGCTTCGACCCGGAGACTCCGCTTGAGGAGACGATGGGCGCGCTGGCGTCCGCCGTGCGGCAGGGCAAGGCGCTGTACGTCGGGGTCTCGTCGTACAACGCGGAGCAGACCGCCGAGGCGGCCGGGCTGCTGAAGGAGATGGGCGTCCCCGCCCTCATCCACCAGCCCTCCTACTCGATGATCAACCGCTGGATCGAGGACGACGGCCTGCTCGACACCCTGGAGACGGCCGGAATGGGCTGCATCTCCTTTGTGCCGCTCGCGCAGGGGCTGCTGACGAACAAGTACCTGAAGGGCATTCCGGAGGGCTCGCGGGCCACCCAGGGCAAGTCCCTGAACCCGAATCTGCTCTCCGACGAGGTCACGCGGCGGCTGAACGGGCTGAACGAGATCGCGCGGCGTCGCGGTCAGTCGCTGGCACAGCTCGCGCTGAACTGGGTGCTCCGTGACGCCCGGATGACCTCCGCGCTGATCGGCGCGTCGAGTGTGAAGCAGCTCGACGAGAATGTCGCCGCGCTGGCCGGTGCGCCGCTCTCCGCGGACGACCTCCGGGAGATCGACGACTTCGCGGTGGACACCAAGGGCACGAACATCTGGGCCGACCGGGGCTGACACCCCCGGCGCGGGCCCGCCCAACGGCCCGCCGCCGGGCCGCCGGCTGTCGGTCGGCGGCCCCGGCACAGAAAACGGGCCGGTCCGTGGGGGGGATACGGACCGGCCCGAGGGGGGGTTTCCACCATAACCCTTCGTAAGTGCTGTTGGGTGCCGCAGCGGGCTGCGATGTCTCCGCGACGGCCGCCGGCGCTGTCCTGCCACCACGCCTCGAACTCCGGCTTCACCAGGTCGGACTGAGGCGTGTTGTCTGCTTCCGTGTCACGCAGC